>NZ_JBHSRV010000006.1:0-360025 GCF_042659105.1 Paenibacillus allorhizosphaerae
CCAGCTCTTGCTGAAAATCGGCAAGCGTGCATAACCCTTCATACGCCCTGCAGGCCAAAGCTATGGCACGTTCCCGAGCTTCATCCGACAAATCCGCAAACAACCGATTCATCTCGAATGAATAGACACTAATAGAGAATGTCGGGATATCTGTTTTGGCACCCAGCTGGTACAATAGCAGTGCCAGCCCCGGTACACCGCGTCGTCCGTACTTTCCCTCCGCCCAAAAATTTATGATCCGCAACCGGCCGTTATCTTCAATCCACAGATTTTCCGCGTCATCGGAGCATTCGGGCAGCCGTACCCGGATTTACTGAAGAAGGTGATTTTCAGAATGGATGAGACTATCCGCAGAAGATATAATGTATATTTATACATGAGATTCATATTCACAAATACTCCATTATAATTACCTCTGTCCGTGTAAGACACACAAAAAAATGCTTGCCGTTGAAAATCCAAAGGCAAGCATTTTTTGTACTAATCCACATTATATACGACTAGAGCCATCCAGCAGCGTCTTGATCTCAGGGTTCAAATTCAGTGTATTCAATATGATCGTCAGCGCTTCCGCTCTCGTAGAAGGAGCTTCTGGCTCGAATTTATCCCCGCTTTTCCCCGTAATAATGCCGGTCTTAGCGGCGTCTTGGATTTGTGTGGCAGCAAACGAATTGCTAATATCCGAAAATGTGCCAACCGCATCACTTTGCTTCACGGCGTTCATATTCACAAGTCGGTTAATAATAGCGACCATCTCAGCCCGGGTGATCGTAAGGTCAGGACGGCAATGCAACATACAATTTCTATTTCCCTGAGTAGAGGGATTGTCTTGAATACGAATCCTAATTTACCCATGTGGGTCGTGGTACTCCTGCTTGGATCGATAGCCTTTTGCACCCTACCGTTTTCAAAAAAATAAGAAGAGAACCGAACCTTTTTCCGATAGAGAGACAATATAGTGTGTAAGCTGCTTACTCAGGAGGGCCCTCTGAATGCAAAGTGAATACATGTACCAATTACTCAAAAAAATGAAATATGGTGATCAACAGGCGTTTCATACGATGTATGATGCCACCTATCAGGACATCTACCGGACAGTCTCCTTTCTGGTGAATCATCAGCAGGATCGGGAAGATATCATGAATGAGATCTATATGCAAATGTGGACCTCACTTGCCAACTACGATACGAACCGACCTTTCCGCTTCTGGCTACACGGCTTGGTAATCCGTCAAGTGCAAAGATTTCGGGTCAAGAGCTGGCGGAGATTCCGAATTTTTGAACGCATTCGTGCCTTCTCTCGGGAAGAGTCTCATTGGGATCAACCTACTGTGTTGATGGATGGGACGAACCAAATGATATCGCAGGCAATCCAAAAACTGACCGATAAACAGCGGACAGTGATTATCTTCCGCTTTTTTCACGACTATACTCTTGAGGAAATTGCAACTTTGCTCGATATTCCACTGGGTACAGTCAAGTCCAGATATCATGCTGCCCTTCAGTCGCTTCGAAAAAACTTATGGAATCTCCCCCCGGAAAGGATGGAAAAAATCAATGACTATCGAACGCAAAATTCGTGAACATCTGCACAAAGAGGGGGAAACTATGGAGTGTCCTCCAACCGTTTCCAAACGAATAGAACAATCCTATTCTCAATATTTGCAACGAAAAAGGAGCGAAATAACCATGAAAAAACGATTCATTGGCGGAATAGTTGCTGCTGCGATTTTGATTCCAACCGCAGCAATTGCGGCCCCTCCCCTGATTGAAATGCTTACTAGAGCACCAATAACTGCTGAGCAAGTCAAGGTGGATGAGGTGGGCAAAGCAACACTTGAGAAGCTGTATAGCGCATTTCCCGAAACAAAATCGTTTGAGATTATCGATGCAAGCAGCGTTCAAGGTGTCCAAACAAGCATCACATTACAGGAAAAAGGAGGAATCGGCAAAAAGATTACCCTTCATACAAACGGTATTACGGGTGCGATTGAACACGTGAATCAAGAGAATTGGGAGCCTAAGGAGAAGCCGCTCACTGCTTTAACCGATCAGGAAATCAAGTCGAAGGTAGATTATCTCATTGATAAAATGTATGGCAACATCGAAGAATACGAGTTTGCTATGGAGCAAATGGAGAACCCGGATCATAAAACGTTTATGTTGAATTACACCAAAAAGGGATCAAAAACACCGTTCTACCAGGTATTTGTTCAGGGCAATACAATCAGTGTTTCTCTGATCGGAGGGGAGACTACACCTTCAAACATTAAAGTAGAAGGTTTCTTCTCTACAAATGGTAAGCCTGATTATTTTGCTGATGCCTATTTAAATGATGAAAAACTGTTTTCTTTACTAAAAATTAGCCCAACGGAATTAAAGCAAGAACTAGCAAAAGGTAAATCGGTTGTGGAAATTGCAGCATCTAAAAATGTATCTAGACAACAAGTGGTTGATATCATTGCAAAAACACAGGTTGATTTACAAATTCAAGGCGAAAATAGTGGCGATGTTCCAAAAAGCAATCTTTCCAATGAACAACTGTTAAAAGCTGTTGAACCAAAAGTATTGCAAATTATTGAACACAAAACGGAAACATCGTCGAAGAAATAACAAGTCAAGGGTAATAGATCACAACCATCGTAGGTGGTCGGGGACTAGGTGCATTATAACCTTGACTCTAAACGGTGACCCGCAAGAAGGCATTTTTAATGAAAAGTCCTGCGGGTTTTTAAGTTTCAAGACTACAGATTCAGAGCTTTTACTTATGATTGTGATTTGACAACCACCTTGGGGTTTTAGGCACTTCCTGTTTCACGGCTTACCAAGAGCAAGCTTAAAGGTCGGGCGGCTTTCCTTTGTCCATAATCTACTGAAAAAAATCTCCGTAGACCTAAAATCCGCTCGAAGTAACGATCACATTCGAGGAAGATGACCCCTTTTTGGACAGCACTTTTGCGATTATTCACCACGCTGCATAAACAACTTTTCTAACAGATTTTGGAACATTCCGTCTAACGAATTATGGAACAATTCCAATTAATTCTGGAATATCACAAAACAGAAGAACTGTGTGGCGTCATAATTATTGAGAATATAACAGTATAAAATGTCGATTTATCAAGGAAGATTTTCAAAATTTATGAGAAGCACTCATAACTTAAAAGTTTTAGAATGCACTTTTTTTCCATAATTAATGAGAATATCCGCAAAGTACTCACTGCATATTTCATACACCACAATGTATTTGATTGTTTCGAGGCGTAAATCATCTTGAACAAAAAAAGTGCTTAACATTGACTATTAGTCAAAGTTAAGCACTGAAATGTTGTTCTCCAAGCTATTTTAATAATAGATAGTTTTTAATCTAGTATTTCTCACGATAGGCTATTCCTATTTCAATATCAAATACAATGGGGAACCTTACGAAACTTTTCTATTAAACGACATTCTTCAAAGTTAAAATCAGGTAAGTATATTATTTTAAGATTCATACTACTATAGATACATATCTCCCAATCATATCTTATATTCTAGTGACTTCTGGAACCAATTTTCATTGCAAGCCAATTTACAGGAATAAGATAATATTTCTAAAAAAAGCACTGAAACTCTTGATTCATTTCGATCAAGGAATTTTAATAAAATTATTATGGACACAAATTCCAGCTTTTATACATTAGTCATTAAAAGCCATTCAAGTTGCGTGTTTAATTCATCTTCTGTTGTCGGATAACAAGAACCTTATCCCATTCCCGACAGACGAAAACCCATCACTAGCTGCGATGGGTTTCAATGCATTTTACTTCTTAAATTGTGAGCCTGGATACGTATTGATCGACGTAACTTCGTAAAGATATTTGTTGTTCTGTTTGAGGCTTTTCGAAATTCCTCATAGATACACTTAGTGGCGTGAACGAATTCATTGTATGTTCCGTTTTCGGAATCGTGATTGAGCGTCTCGATCATAAAATGACCGAGACGCGACGCTCTCCGCCTTCGTCCAGCAGTTCGATATAGGTATCGGGTCCGGCTTTCAGGCCTCCCTCGAACGCTTTATCGCCTTGGCCCAGCTTGCTCCAAGCGATGATGCTCCATATAACTCCGTGCGTATATTGAGCCCCGTTTTCGCGAATGCCGGGCGGATAGCCCTGAATATACCCCGGGCTTGGGTCGGTGCGGTCAAACGGCGGTGTCAGGAGCTTGACAACGGACAGTTCGCGGTCTACTAGCTCTCGGTCGAACGACTTCATCGCTTGATGGGCGCGGTCCTGCGGTGCTGCTCCGGAGATGACGGACCAAGATTGCGCAATGGAATCGATTCGGCACTCTCCGTTATGAATAGAGCCGAGCCAAGTGCCTGCATCCGTAAATGCCCTCCGATACCAATGACCGTCCCAAGCATGCTCATGAATCGCTTGTGCAAGCTGCTCGCGGATTTGCTTATAACGTGTCTGTCGCTCTGTCTCGCCCCGTTCCCCGCACAGCCGCTCAAACCGCTGCAGCATCTCGCATAGAAACCAACCGAGCCACACGCTCTCGCCGCGCCCTTCATCACCAACCAGGTTCATGCCGTCGTTCCAATCGCCAACCCCAATGAGCGGCAGCCCGTGCTCGCCGATCCGCTGCAGCGCTTTGTCGATCGCCCGGATGCAGTGCTCGTACACCGTGCCGCTTTGGCCGGACTGCACCGTCGGCTCATATCGCTCATGCTCGCCTTCCTTCAGCGGTTCACTCGCAATGTAAGGGACCTTCTCTGCAAAAATCGCATCATCCCCCGTATGCTCTGCATAACGCGCCGCCGAGTACGGCAGCCACAATAAGTCGTCGGAAAACAGCGTTCGGATGCCGCGTTCCGTTTCTTCATGCCACCAGTGCTGCACATCGCCTTCCTCATATTGATGGGACGCATGAAGAAGAATCTGCTTCCTTGCGTGCTCAGGCAGCGTATGAAGAAGCGCAAGAGAATCCTGTAGCTGATCCCTGAATCCGTACGCGCCTCCCGCTTGGTAGAAGGCGGAGCGAGCCCACATCCGGCAAGCCAGCGTCTGATAGAGCAGCCAACCGTTAAGGAGTATATTGGCCTCGGGAGAGGGAGTGTCAACAACAATCTGATCCAGCGTACGATCCCAGAAGTCCTTCATCTCTTTCCAAGCTGCGTCGCAGCCGGACGCTGAGCGGTATTGCTGTGCCAGGCTCGCTGCCGCAGACCCGGATGATTCGCAGCCGAGCAATATGATGACCTCCGTTTCCTCACCGGCCTGCAGGCTAAGCGTGCACTGGATGGCGCCGCAGCTTGCGTATTGTGCGTTCGTTCGCCCGGATAGGCGGGTACGGTTCAGCGCTGCGGGCCGCTCTAAGCTTCCGTTCCTGCCGATGAATTCCAGCTGATCCGCGGTCCAGGATAAGTCGCTGGAAGCCAAGGCGTTCTGCGGGAAGATGCCGAGGAACGCCGTCGCATCCCGGAACGTCTCTTGATACCGGTTCTGAGCGGTAAGAATAGACGCCGCTTCATCCCACTCGCTTACGATGAAGGGGGCATTCGGTTGGCGCAGCACGCCGATAACCCATTCGGCATAATAGGTGACCGAAAGCCGCCGATCCTCGGACGTGTTGTTCTTTATGCGCAACCGCATAATTTTGACCGGATCCTCCTTTGGGATGAACACGGTCATCGTATGCCGAATCCCCTCGCGCTCGTGCTCGAACGTTGTAAAGCCGAGGCCGTGAGTAACAAGATAGGGAGCCGCGTGCTTTCCTGCAGCCGGCGTGATGGTCCACAGTTCGCCCGAATCGTCATCCCGCAAATAACCGAGCTCCGCCGGCGGGTCAAGCACCGGATCGTTAGACCATGGCGTCAGCTTGCATTCCCGGCTGTTTCTCCAGAACGTGTACCCGGTGCCGAGCTCAGAGACAAGAGCGCCGAAGCCTGGGTTGGCGAGGACGTTAATCCATGGCGCCGGCAAATGCTTGCCGTCCTTGATCAGGAGCTTGTATTCCCTGCCGTCCGCAGCAAACCCGCCCCAGCCATTATAGAACCGTACATCCTTCACCTCGAGAGAAGGTGCTTGTGCGGGTAGAACGGCTTGCCGTCGGCTCCGCCGCGCTGCCGGTAAAGACTCCGGCATCACGGCACCGGCACTGCGCCGCGGCAGACGAAGCTGGCCGGAAATGCTGGGTCCGCCGGCGTTCAGCACCACTCGTGCTACTGCGGCGAGGAGCGTCCGGTCTTCCTCGCCGAGCCGGTTTTCCGGAATGACATGAATCCCGGCTGAACCTGCTCCAAAGCGGTCAACACCATGCTCTACCGCGCGCTCCAGAGCATGCTGCAGGTCTTGCTGATAGCCGCCTGAAGATTTGTTCAGTATGACAAGGTCAAACCGGAGCCCCAGCCTCCTCAAGTACTCGTGTCCTGTCAGCAGCTTCATGAGAAACGGCAGATGGTTTCGGTTATCAATATGCAGAGCGATAACCGGTCTGTCGCCGGATATGCCGAAGGACCATAGGCCCGACTGTCCCTTTGAATTTACGGCGATCCGGATGCTGCGCTCGTTTCTTAGCGGCGGCGTGTATAATACTTGGCCCGCGAGCCGCTGAAAGGCGGCAGCGTCCGCCTGATCCAGGCGAAGGTTGCGAAGCTCGATTCGGCTTCGGGTCCAGGCGAGTTGGAAGGTCCGCTCCACCGCTTGCGCATGGGTCAGTCTGGACACCACGTCCACGGCTTCTTCCTTCGTTTCGGCAACCGAAGTGACCGCATAAAGGCGCACCTGCTCACCCGGCTCCACTTGCACCCGACGCCGCATGACGAAGGCCGGGTCGGCGACAGACCCTGTCTTCCCCTTCAGCCGGGAACGGATGGCTTGCGGCTCCGTGAGCGAATACCCTCGTCCAATGAAAGCGGCCCGGTCTGTCTCGAACTCGGCAGGCCCTAGCGTGTGGCCTTCCGCCGTCAAAATATGAGCGGACCAAAGCGCACTGTCCTTCGCCTCTCGTTTGCGCCGGCTGGCAACAAGACACCCGCGCTCTTCATCATACGCAGTGCGGATAAACAACTTACTGAAAGCGGGATGGGCATCATCCGCAATCGGGCTTGAGAGCGCAAGCTCAACGAAAGACGTAATTTCAAGCGTCTTCGTTTGATCCCCTCGGTTTGTAAGTGTGATGCGGCGTACTTCCGCATCGGTGTCAGGGGAGACGCATATTTCCATGTGTGTTTCTATACCGGCGTCCTTGCGCACGAAGGTCGCCTTGTCCAGTTCGAAACGGATTCGCTGCTCCGGCGATTCCACTCTGCACGGTTGGTACGAAGGGGACCAGATTAGATCGGACAAGACGTCCCGAATGTAAACATAGCTCCCCCAACCATCCCTTACAGGATCTTCTCTCCACCTGGTAACAAAGAGACCTTCCCAGCTGCTGAGCCCGCTTCCGCTGTTTGTGACCATCGTCGTAAAGCGTCCGTTCGAAAGCAGGCACGTCTCCGGCGTTGCGGTGTGGGGTGACGTATACTCTCTGACCGATCCGGCATCCTGGACGGATTTCTCCGCGCGCACCGGCGAGCGATACATCGCAGGATGCTTGATCCACTTCGGGCGCTGCGGAATGCGCTCCTGCAATAGCAGCTCTGCAGCGCGCACCTCTTTGTTCCGGTGGAACCGTTCATACATGGTGCGCGGCAGAAGCAGATTGGACAATGTCAGCAGGCTCATCCCCTGGTGATGTGCCATAAAGCTGCGGATCACCATATGCTTGCGGCCTTCCGGCATCCGTCTCGGTGTGAAATCGATGGCCTCATAATAGCCGTATTTGCCGCGCCCGCCTAACTGCGCCATCTGTTTCAATGCGTTGAGCCCCTCCTTCGGGGCATACGGCAGTGCCATAATCGTTGCATACGGGGCAAGGACAAGATCCTGCTCAAGCCCCCGTTTAAACCCGAGGCCGGGAACGCCGAACGCTCTATACTGGTAGTTCATCTGATAATCAAAGGCGAAGTAACCGGACTCGGAGATGCCGAACGGAACGCCCCGCTCATGCGCGTAATCGATTTGGCGTTTTACCACGGCTTGGTATGTGCTGTCCCATAACGTTTGGCGATACGTCTTCATGAAGAGCCATGGCATAAGATACTCGAACATCGTTCCGGACCAGGAGAGTAGGAACGGCCGGTTGCCCACCTTCGTCAGCGTTCTTCCGAGCGCATTCCAATGCGAGACCGATACTTGACCTAAGGCAATGGCGACAAAACTGGCTTGCCGTGCCTCGGATGCCAGCAGGTCGTAGAGCACGGCGTCCCTTACGTCTTGCTTCACGTGATACCCGAGAGAGAAAAGGTTCGTTTTCGGGTCATAAAGCGGACGAAAGTTTGTTGCCTGAACCAAGGCGTCGATCCGAGCGGCCAGAAGGTTTCCGCGAACCATCATGTCTGTCGAAGAGCCGGAGTCGAAATCATCCGCGAAGGCGACCTCGAATTGCTGTTTCGTCCACCGCTCCGGGCTATTAGGGCGAGAGTGCTCCACCTTCCGATCTCGATCGGCTCGCAGCCATTCAAGCAAGCCCTCCTTCAGCGTCAGCAAGCAGGCGACGAAATTTCCGGAATCGACCGTAGAAACGTACACGGGCAACAGAGGCGCCAACGTTTCCGTATCATACCAATTGTAGAGATGGCCCTCCCATTTTTCCATGCGCTCGATGGTACCCACGGTTCGCTCCAGGCGCTCGACAAGGCCCGGCGTATCTATAAACCCGTAATCTCTGGCAGCTAACACACACGTTAAATACATCCCGATGTTTGTAGGCGAGGTCCGGTGCGCGATGCCCTTCTCCGACTCGATCTGCACGTTATCGGGCGGCAACCAGCTATCCTGCTCCGTCACGTAATCCTCGTAGAAGGACCAAATGTCATGCGAAAGCTTACGAAGCTCCTCGGCTTCTTCCGGGGTGAACGTCTCGTTGACGCGGGCCGGGGACTGGTCGAGCCATCGAATCGCGAAAGGCGCAGCACTCCACAGTACAGCGATGGAGAGGCCGATCGCCAGTTCCGCTGCATTTTCGCTCCAAGTGGTGCCTGCAGCCATGAGCGCAATCAAGACGTACCCGCTACCTAGACCGGACAATGCGGGAGCGCCCGGCTTGCCGCTTAACCGTTCCACCTCCGCCTGATTTACCCATTCCAGAAGTTGACGCTTCGAAATAGACAATCGGTACAGCGTTCGGATGATGGCATCGAGCAGCATCACGCTTTGGAATGGCAGAGTCATGAGCGAAATGAGCACATGACTCGATGTGACGAGTAAGCTTTTTGGGCGATACAGCAGCGTATGCAAGGTGACCAGCTGACGGAGCACCGGGAGCAGCATCGTAAGCATCGCGAGCCCGAACCAGCGTACAGCGGAGCCTGGAAGCACCGGAACGGCAAGCAGCAAAATCGCCAGCAGTACAGGCTGAAGCAAGCTGCGCCGCAGGTTGTCGATGATCTGCCATCGGTTGACGATGGATAAATTCGTTGGCACCAGCTCACCCCTGCCATTCCGAGCATGAGGCATTAGCCAGGGAAGCAGCTGCCAATCTCCGCGGGTCCAACGATGCAGCCGCTTCTGATGCGACAGGAAGGTAGGCGGGTGGTCATCGATGAGCTCGATATCCGAAAGAAAGCCCGCTCTCAAAAAACCGCCCTCCAGCAAGTCATGGCTGAGCACCCGATTTTCCGGAATTCGGTTTCCCAGCACATGATCGAATACTTCGACGTCGAAGATCCCTTTGCCCGTAAATATGCCTTGTCCGATCGCATCCTGATAAGGGTCCGACACCGCAAAGGCGTACGGATCAAGGCCGGGCTCAGAGGCCCATAAAGAGGACAGTCTCGATTTCTGTGCGCTCTCATAGGTCATCCCGATTCGTGGCTGAAGAACGCCGTAGCCCTCAATTACCCGGGTCCCGCTGCTGTTCAGCCTGGGACGGTTGAAAGGGAGATGCATGGCGCCAATCATCCGATGGGCACTTTCTAGAGGCAGCTGTGTATCCGCATCTAATGTAATCACGTAACGGATTTTGTTTAACACGGGTGTATCGCCGAGAATCGTGCTGTAGCTCGTGCTTTCATTCCCTCTGAGCAGCTGGACAAATTCTACCAGCTTTCCCCGTTTCCGTTCCCACCCCATCCAGACTTGTTCGGACGGGTTCCACATTCTGCGGCGATGAAACAGGTGGAAGGTGCTGTTCGGGTAAGCCTCATTCAGCCGTTCGATCTCCGCCTTTGCGAATCTTAATACAGCCTCATCTTCAGGGAGATGTTCTGCGTCTGCATCCCTGAAATCACTTAATATTGAATAATGAATATGGGGGTCCCGATTCGCTAAATAATGCAGCTCCAGACGTTCGGTTATGCGCTTCACCTCTTCGATTCGGGACCATATGACCGGTATCGCGACCATCGTCGAAGCATCCTCAGGCACGCCTTTGGAAAAATCGTATCGCAGCAACCGCATGGGCCGCTTCGCGCGCTCTATAAGCCAATGAACGGCCGTGACCCCGAATTCGCTTGCCGGAAAGGCGAGCAGCATCAGCACGAACGCCCAGGCGAACGGGGTGATGGAGGCGTTCCAACCGATCCATAACGAAATGCAGGCGAGGGCAACGACAAAGCAAAGCGCCAGCACCTGGAAATATACGCCGGCCGCGCGCTGTTTAATCCAGGCCTCCGGGAGGGCGCCTGTTTTTCCGCACAGCTTTAACGCTTGCTGCAGCTCCGCTAGTCCTTGGGCCTCAAGCAAATAATAAGCCACATTCACATTTCTGGGCGGCAATGAAATGCGGCTTTCTTTAGATGCAGCTTCACACTGCATGCCCGCTAATCGAACAGCTTGAGACGCCACTAAATTTTCGGGCACCTTCATGCGCCGGGCCAGCTTCTCCACCCGGTGCCGTAGTGTATGGCGGCTCGCGCCATCCAACCTGGTATAGTCGCCTGCCTGTTCTCCCCGCAGCGTCTGCTCTACCACGCTGATTTGCTCGAACAGCTCGGTCCACATCCACCGGGAAAGCTTGCGCAAGCTGCCGATCACATTGCCGGTGCTCACCTGATATTCAGCCTGAAGCATGTACTCGCAGGAGAGAATGGAATCCAGATTCTCGAGTCCGTTCTCCAGCTTGCAAACGAGCCATTCGCCGATGTGTGCCGAATCGTCAGCATGCTCTCTTAGATGCTTTACGAGATGGACAATCAATGCCCCGGACAACGGCAATTCCACATGCGCATCCTCTAAAGCCTGCTTTAAACGCTCTGGCGTTAGTTCTGCAGCCGGAATTCCCGACAGCATGCGCTCCACGAGTTCGCAGACGGAACGCCGTTCCTTTACAGGCTTCATGATGGATGCCAGACGGCGGATCAGCTCCATCTTCATAAATAGCGGAATGGACCATACCTCCGCGAGCGTGAGCACGGACATCTCCTGATAGGAGGCGAGATAGACCGTGGATGTCTCCTCGTCCAAAAGCCCGTCAGTATGTTCCAGGTACGCTTCGCAGATGGATGAGACTCTCAACTGATCGCTCTTGCCCACTGTCGGAAGAGGCGTCGCATGGATCCGAGAGATCTCCTCGCGAATCCCTAATACCTCAGCCTCTAAAAACTCCGAATGATCAAGCAGCCACTCTTCAGCAGGCTGCGCACATTCGCTCCGATGCTCGTGTAGTTCCTTGACGAAGGCACGCACCTGTTCGATATCGGATTCGATCCGTTTCCACAATGCATTCGTTGAGATGCGTTTTACGTGCGGGTCGTGTTCAAGCGCAAGCTTATGCGCTGCTTCTTTTAGCTTATTCTCATTCCAATCCATTGAAAATTCCTCCAGCGAAAAGAATGGTATAAAGCCTTTTCATTACCATTCCACAAGGGAAGGAAATTTATGAAAAAATTACTACATTTGTTGTTCAGCGCCAGCGGAACATGTTCATGGCGGAGAGTGATGTTCTAAAAACCGGAAAAGAAGCCAGGGGACTTCACGAGGCCACTGAAAAAGTCCCTTAAGAAAAAAGGCGTAGACTCCCAAAGATTATGGGAGACTCCGCCTTTTTGATTCCTGTATAATTAGGAATCATAGGAAGATAGGTGAGTCGAGTGATCCAAAAACAGCAGGCATTGGTATTGAGCCCATACATCGAAATTAAAAGTAGAACAATATATTACGCTATGTGTGCTCTCCCGGACTCGAATAGGCATTACATAGCGGTAGTGATTGCTCGTCACTTTCACATTACCGAACGAAGCGCGCCAAGCCAAGCATTCCAACGCTATCAGACCCATATTACATCCGCGTTTACGCTGTTTTTCGTTCTGCTAAAGTTGAGTTATAACTATAAAACAAAGTATGTAAATAAAAGCTGCGCGACCAGTGATCACTATTACTTGGTGGTAAAATGACTCACAAAGAATTTATTTTGTATTGATATTGGGATATGGAAATTATGAACTTCATGAAAAACGGAAAAAAGTCGGACCGCAACAGTCACCGACTAATTTAGAAAAATACTCCCCCAATTAGCACGTGTTTACCGTCATTACCGGTATCGTTCTCGTCCGGCTGTCAGGACGAAAATCGATTTCGCAAATGACCGTCGCAACAACCGTCGTCATGATCGCTACGGGAGAGCTATTGGCCCATAGCATTATAGAACAAACGATCTGGCGTTCCTTTGCGGCCATTGCTTTGTTTTTACTAACATTGCTTTCACTAGAATGGATAACGTTAAAATCGCGCATGTTCCAATGGTTGGTAGCAGGCAAGCCTTTAAAAGTTATCTAACGGATATACTTATATCGAATGATTAATTAAATAAATGACGATACTAAACCCATTGGTATAAAAAGGGAAAAGGAGCAATCTCGTGATTTACATATATAATGATTATGGTGGAACACATACGACTTCCTTGGCAGCAGCATATCATCTAAATAAATTGCCTGTTGACCGAAAACTTACAAAAGAAGAAATATTAAGAGTCGATTATTTTAACAAATTACAAACTTCAGATATGGGTAAACTCATCTTTCATGGTGTGGACGAAAACAGGGATTCTGTTTACACGATCGGACGAGGATCATCGAAGGTTGTAGTTCCAGCATTAAAAAATTTGAGTGTTATTTTTCAAGGTAGATATCAAGCCAATGAAACAATTGTGTTTTCTAATACTTCACCTACCGTGCCATTCGCGATGACAATTGGAGGACTATTATCTAGAAGATTAAAAATTGATTTTATCGGAGTTCCACTATTAGTATTAGGTGCTAAGCAATGTTGTAAAAACATTCTTCAATTGGTTACCCACACGAAAAAGACCAAAAAAACTAAAACCGGTTCAATTATTGTATTAGAAAACAAAGATGTCCCTCTTTCCACTATTGAAAATCAATTGTTGTAAAAGCTTTTCAACTAACGCGATCAAAACGGCAAACAACCTAAAATTCCCGAACCAAGTGACATCGAGGAAGTTTGTTCCGATATGTCACCTGCCTTCCCTCTAACTGAGCCCCCGAAAAATTTCCCCGATGCTAAAATTAACATTGACAATTCCTTGTGATGCAACAGGTGTGCATTTGGAATCATCCCACTTTTGTCACTTGAGCTACAGATCATCAGCATCCTATGAGATTGTTGCGCGGCACCTTTTCGAAAAATGATTTGGTCTGCATTTTCTTTGGTATTGTCTTTTCTATCGAGTCGTGAATTTTCAGGGTTGCTCAACAAGAAAGTCGAAAGTTTCACCTCAAATCAGCTACATATGTACAAAGACACTTATTTTTTAATCATAAGGCTATGTTAAATCACACTGTTGATTTTCGATAAAAAGAAAACCGCCCTAATGAAAAGGCGGCTGATTTAGCTGTTGTTTCTCGTTTATTATTTTGAAATGTCAATTATATAAGAAGTAATTTCCTTAATTTTTGTTTTGTTTAAACTGCTATTGAAACGATATATATTACAGAAAGCGTAGCTAATATTGCTTTCGAGGTTTAGGATGCCATTTAAAGAACCGGAGTATCCGTGCGTTACAATATTACTAATAACTAATTCCGTTGGCTTTTTGTCAATCAGTTCTTCAAGCATTTTGAAAACTTGAGCCTTACCTTGTAATACATTGCTACCGATAAAATTCCATTGGATATCTTCTATGATGGTCTCCGTGATAAATCCAATATCGTTACAAACAAAGGCGACATTAAACGCTCTAAGTAGTTCTTTTTTCGGTGCATTTCCACAATCTTCTGCACAAATAATTTTCACTTGATCGTATCGAATGTTGTCCTCAGACATTTCACTATCCCCCACAATCAAAAGTAATCATCTTCGATGATTATATTACAACTATAGAAATGAATGCTTTCAAATATCAAATATCAACAACAATGTTTAACGTAGCCAATCATAAAAAAACTTTAATTCAAGCACGGTAGCTCGTCGGGCTCATAACCCGAAGGCCGCAGGTTCAAATCCTGCCCCCGCAACCAACTTACAATTCAAGCTCGTCACATAAATAAAATGCCTTGTTTGAAGGCATTTTTGCACTTTTGGTTGTTGCACCAGATTTCATTTGGTTTGCCTTGCCTATTCATATCGTTTGATTACTTCTTTCGCGGAAGTAACAATGCGATCAAAGCTCCGATAAAAATGCCCGCTGCTGCAAAATATATGGCCAATCGTTCACCTGAGGCAATCGCTTCAATCAGTGAATCTCCGGTCTTTCCTTGAATGGCCGAATTTGGCAACGCGCTCAAGACGACGTCATATCCACAACGATGCTGTCTTTGTAATATGTGTGTCCACCTTGACTATGCCGTTGTCCGGCGATAGAGATGCTAAGATGCTTTTTCTGGGCCTCCTGCAGAATGTCCCGTATCTGCTCTTCCTCACGCCCTTTTACAACCTGGGATACTTTTATTGGATGTAGTCGGCTGTAGTCGGTAATCAGGTACGGGTCCTGGTCTGGTGTAGAGTTCTGAAAGTAATTCACGAGACAAAGCACTGTAAGTAGGAGGAGAGCGAACGCCTTTTTCATAAGTACCTCCTCAATGGAGCGATAATGCTAATTCCATTAAATTAATCCCCATCTTCCCTTATCACTGTTCCATATTCGAGAAATCATTGTAACTAACCTGCCCTTTAACGTAATGGAGGCTGCCGATCGTACTGCCTCCAGGTGTTATTGAGCTAACGTTTTACAATGCTTCTGAACGTTACTATTGCGCTTCATCATACGCTTCACTTGTTTTACTTTTACTATATCGGGCCTTCCCACTAGCGGCTTTCAAAATAAGCTTTTGCTACCTTCTTGGGAGCAACGCATCCCCATGCATTTCGAATGCAGTTCTTCACTTCCGCATCTTTCGCTGTTTCAAGGTTGATGTGCATATAGTTAAGGTTGGAGAACGAATCTGGTATACTATAGGTTTCAGGGGCCATCTGGATAGAGAACTCTCTCTCTTCCTTTGTAGTTTTCACGGTAAGGGTCTTCCTATCAACCTGGATAACAGCAAAGATCTTGTTATTCATACGAAAAGAGGATTTGCCCCAATGCTTCACCTCTTCCGCCCCAGGCAGCGATAGAGCCAATTCACGAATTTCAGTTAATGATATCATTCGAGTCAAGAACACCTCCGTCAGAGTTTCGATGTCCGGTCTATTTCATTTATACCGATGCAATAGTGAATATCCGTCCCCACTGGTCCCTGTGGATGTTTTAAGATGTACCGAAGATATTCTAGGTTTCTCCCAATTATCCTGCCCTTAATGAAAATTGAGCAGTTGCCGCTGGGCAAAACTGCTCCATAAAGGGTTGAACTGTCGTTATCCGTTAGAACGTGTGGAGTACTCAACTGTGCTCCTCAATCAATGAGATTTTCCTTCCTTAATCTCGAAAACTCCGTCGCATAATACGCCATGGCGATGGCCGGTAAGGCGATTCCGATCAGCAGTGCCGCCTCCCAGCCCCCCGTTGCGTAAGCCCATCCCCCCGCCGCTGAGCCGATAGCGCCCCCTAAAAAGAAAATGGCCATATACAAACCGTTAAGCCTACTGCGAAATTCCGCTCCTAAAGAGAAAATCACCCGCTGCCCGAGAACCATGTTGGCGGAAACCCCCATGTCAAGTAAAATCGCCGCAACTACGAGGATGGGGACTGCGAGTGTAGAACTTGATGGAACCAGCAAGGGAAGCAGCCCGGAAAAGATGACGATGGCCAATGCCCATCCCGTAGCCGGGCGAACCCATCCACGGTCTGCCATACGGCCCGCCGCTGGCGCCACAATTGCCCCCATTACCCCGACTAATGCGAACAGAGCGACCTCCTTCTGAGTGAAATGGAACGGCGGACTTGTCAATACCAACGGAACTGTAGTCCAAAACAAACTGAACGTTCCGAATACACAAGCATGATAAATTGCCCTCCGGCGCAATGCCGGTGTCGCCTTCAGCAGATGCAGCATGGAGTGCAGCAGCGCCGGGTAAGCTGTAGCGGTCGAAGGCTTCCTTGAGGGTAGTGCCTTTGCCAATACAAGAGCCAGCGCGAAAATCAATGCTGCGGAGATGAAATATATGGCGCGCCAGCCCATATACTCCGCCACCAAGCTTGAAATGGGACGCGCGAGCATAATCCCCAGAAGTAGCCCGCTCATGACGTTACCCACATTGCGACCGCGCACGGCTTCAGGCGAAAGATGAGCCGCATACGGCACAAGGATTTGTGCTGCTACGGAACCTACTCCGATCACGAGTGAAGCGGTGAGGAACAGGATGGCGCTTTTGATTACAGCGGCAATTGTCAAAACGGCGGCTGTAAGGAGCAATGATGAATGGATCAACTTACGATTTTCCAGGATGTCTCCCAACGGTACGATAAATAACAAGCCGATCCCGTAGCCGACTTGAGTCAACGTAACGATGAGTGCGGCAGCCCCGGAGGAGAGCCCGATGGTCGAACCGATCGAGCCTATCAATGGTTGAGCATAATAAAGATTTGCCGCTATGATACCGCAAGCGGCTGCCAGGATAAAAATCAGCGATGGCGAAACCGATTTTTCCATTGGAATGGAAGCTGAATGCATAGAAAGTCCCCCTTGCTCACCAGAAATTTTCTGGAACATTCGTTCCGGAATGTGAAAAAAAAATGTTTTATAGCATTTCCATCACCATGTCTATCATCTGCTGCATCTTGCTGCGGTCACCCTGCACCTTCGCAACGATATTTATACTATGATTCAGGTTTGAGAGCAGATAAGATAAAGTCTTGATATCTTTCTCAGGCATGATTTCTCCCGTCTCCTGACCTTTGCGCAGCAGCTCGTAGAAGGATTTCTCCAACTCGTCAAACCGCTCCCTGATCAACGCATTCAGTTGCTCATCTGGCGAATCCATGCCGACTGCTGCATTAGTAATGAGACAGCCCTTCGGCGACTCGCCGTCCAAGGCGGAATCGATGTGTATCTCGAAGTACTGCCGGATTCCCGATTTTGCGGATGTCGCATTGACGAGGATGTCCCGTTTGGCTTGCTTCCACTTCTTGTACCAGTTGATCGCCTCGATATAAAGCGTTTGTTTGTCCCCGAACGTTTCGTACAGACTTGATCTGCTAAGATCCATAGCTTCCAGCAAATCGGGAATGCTTGCCGCTTCGTAGCCCTTCTTCCAAAAAACGAGCATCGCTTTATGAAGCACCGCTTCTTTATCAAACTCTTTGTAGCGTCCCATGGTTCTCCCTCCGTTTCCGTAGGCACAGTATATACTTTTCCGGAACGATAAGTCCAGTATTTTCTGCAGATATGAAAGTTAGCTCAGGCTGGGATAAGATGGATTACAGACTTTTAAGTGAAATTAGTGGACCTCTGCTTTTCGAACACCACTTTCTAAAGAATAGCATTTGCTAGATATTAGAGTAATCTGCCAATTCAACGAATACCAAAGAGGAACTGTCCTTACGGCAGCTCCATACTATTGTTCCCTTTTAGTTCGACGAACCTACCTATACTCCTTTTCCACCAGATACCACATCCAGTCAAAAAATCGCACAATCAATAATACTCAGCACGTTAACAGCCTAAGTCTTCTCAACTGAATCTCTCCAACCGTTGTTCCATTTCCGAAATGAACGAATCGGTTCCCTTGAAATGAACGCCATGTATGCCAATAGCTTGCGCGGCCCGTACATTCTCCTCCGTATCATCTACGAATATGACCTCCGCAGGCGCAGCGTCAAGCCGTTGAAGTGTAATATCGTAAATGCGCGCATCCGGTTTTCGGATTCCTTCTTCTGCCGATGTTACGATACAATCAAACAGTTTAGCAAGTCCACGCTGCTCTATCAATGCGCGGCCAAATGACCATGTATTGGTTAAAGCGGATACGCGATATCTTTTTCGAAGCCGACCGACATATTCAACCAGCTTGGCGTCAACATTGCAACTATAAAAGGCATGGCAGATGATTTCGCGCACTACTGATTCGTCAACTTGCAGTCGCTCGGCGCAGCGGCCATAATATTGTTCGGCGGTAATCATTCCGACGTTAGCCGCCTCAATGTCCGGCCCATGCAACAAAAGACGGTTAAAAAGCTCAGAGGCAATCCCGAGCCGAAGCGCCCACTCTTCAAAATACCGAGGTTCCGGCCATATAAAAAACACACCGCCCAAATCAAAAACAATGTGACGGATAACTGATCTAGGCAATCGGTGTTGCAATGTTTCCGATCGATCTTCTTGCAATGTAGTTCCCTCCTGTCCCTATCAATGAGCCTAACAAAGAAAGCACGGTTATGTATATTTTAACAATCATCGTTTTAGCAGTTAAGCCAGCATAAAATACCTGCTTATATCTTCTCGCTGCTGTATGTCCTCCGGTTTTCAAATCCCCCTTTTTTCCATCATCTGTAACTGCGCTATCCTGACCGTTAGTTTAACGCAGTCCGTCATGACGAACTGCCTGAAGATTGCGGAAACTAACCGCCACAAAAGGCTTCACCTTGCCTGCAAGCTTTCGCTTAAGGCAAAGTAAAGCCTCTATTCATGACAAGCATTATAATTTCCCCCGACTAGGCCTTCCGATTACAGTTTACGGTGTCACTTGTGCCATATTTGCTTCCAGCTTCTTCAGCAGCCTATCGACAACTTCTGCATATTCAGAATCTCGGATAAGATTGTAGAACTCCTGCGGGTCATTCGGCAGATGGAACAGCTCCCCGGGCTCTCCGTCATATACGTTCAGCTTCCATTCCCCCGTACGAATCATGATGTGGCCGTTGATTTGCGAGATGACATCTTCACGCCAATTATCCGAGGTATCCCCGTTCTCAAGCAGGGGCCTCATGGAACGGCCGTGGATATTCTCGGGAATCTCCGTACCAGTCATATCACATAGGGTCGGATAAAGATCCACATGCGCGACGAGCTCATGCCGGACTCCCGGCGCAAGCTTGGGATGGGCTATCATGAACGGCACGTGCACCGACTGTTCCCGCAGAACGAATTTCAAATACAGGCCGTGATCGCCCATCTGCTCCCCATGGTCGGCAGTCAGCACAATCAGCGTATCGTCCGTAAGGTTCAACCGAACTACCGTATCCAATACCATGCCGACGAATTGATCCGCCATCTCGACCAAACCGTAGTAGCCCGCGAACATTTGACGCTTCTGCGCATTTGTCATATCTATCCATTCGCGCTGTTTGTTCAGGATGGAAGGATGAGGAGCCGGTACGGATTCAGACGGCTTTTCCGGAAGTTTAAATTTGGATTGATCGAATTTCTCGAAAAACGGCTTCGGCGGATAAAAGGGCGGATGCGGCTCATGAATGCCTACCCATAAATGGAACGTCTCTTTGGCCGCTGCGGCTTCCTCGATCAGTTGTATGGCACGTTCCGCAGACTGATACCCTTTATGCTCCTCTTTCGTCCTCGTGCTCGGCCCGGCCGTACGTCGCCTGATCGGATTGGTTTTCTCCCACTCCATAATCCTCCTGTTTTCCTCGGACAGTATGCTGTCCAAATCCTTGGGAGGCGCCGCTTCGAAGCCGTAATTGGGATTTGCTTTGCCCGGCACCGAGCTGATGTGAACGCTGCGGTATCCTGCGGCATTGAGCCTATCGGCGGCCGTCTCCAGTGATCTCACAGGCTTCATCCCGTTATCCACAACACCATGAGCGAACGGATAGAGCCCGGATATAAGGCTGTGTCTCGCAGGTGAGCAAACAGGCGCGGAGGTAAACGCGTTAGTAAAATTCACGCTTCTGGCGGCCAAACGATCGATATTAGGCGTTTGCACATAGGGATTTCCGTGGCACGCCAAAGCGTCATATCGAAGCTGGTCACAGATTATAACAAGAACATTCATATTCACCACTCCTTATCTAGCAGCCACAGCTGCTTGGGTTCCAAAAGAGCCTCAGCGAAGCTTCTTTTCATCTCCGGGTCGTTCATCGAGGACAATCTACCCTGCTTCGTCATGTTTAATTGATGTTGCTGCTCCGTTACGATCGAGATCACCTGGAAACTTCGTTCGGGTATTTGGTTATCGTCGATAGCGCACGACACAGCGTTCTTCCATTTCCATCATAGCGGCATCGGAATCTTCTCATATTACTCCTCATATAAATCCATTTATGAACCATTTTTCAGATTCACCCGATAACACATTTTACGTATTTTGGTAGTATCCTATGCTAGTTACTTCAATGATAAACAAGGGTTGCTGCGGCAACTGCTCCTGCTATTGCTAAAGCGTCCTCTTTGCAATTTCCTCCATGAAATCGGAGAAGATTTCTCTTCTCGTCGGAGTCCGAACTTCGAGAAGTGCAATATAGTTCATAAGGTAGTTGTAGTCGTCGCCAGTGGGCATGGGTTGGTCTGGTTCCAGGGCAAAATGAAAGTGCCGGCAAACGAAAATCCACGAAAACTCGCAAAGGAAACAAATACCTCCGACCGGCACTCATAGAAGTCGCCCACTCCGTTTGCAGATCCGACAATTATCTTGGAGCTCAGTACCGACGCATCGCAGCCCGCAAAGGCAGACATCGAGCGACTGTAGCTGTCGCCCATTCCATCATGACTATTGTTTACCAACTCCTCACGCGCGGCGAGGATTACAAAGATTTAGGTGGTAACTATTTTGAAAAACGACAGCAGGAAGCAATTGTTAAGCAAGCAGTTCGAAGGCTCGAGAACCTAGGGTTTCAGGTCGCTCTGTCCACTACTGCGGCATCTTAGCCATCCAGATTACAATAAAGTCTACGATGCGCAGTTTTAAAAAAAACGTTGGGCTGCGTCTAGTTTCGCATTGCCATTTTTAGGTCTATGCTATGAGAAATTTTCGGGGTAGCTTAAAGCACTGAGGCTAGTTCTTTAACAAATAACTCTTCATTTCGATTAATTTCATTTCCGGCCTCTATATCGTCGAGTTCATGAATATCTTTATAAATTGCGAAGTATTCATTCGGATCTTTCCTTCTTTTAATTATTATATAACGATGAATTAATTCACTCTGAAACATAAACAAAAGAGTCCCACCCATAATCAGGCCCCTCCCAATCTGTTGGGTAATCAGGACGCTTCGGAGGCAGCCTTCGTATCTGCGGCAGGGTTCATAAAAACTAGCCGAAAATCGTGAATCACGTCTACAACAGGAGCCTTATCCCTGCCGCATCGCGTCTCTCCCATCACGCGAATCGGCTCGCTGCCGAACACCTTGGTCAGAAATCTGAAGGACCGCAACGTCACCGTCTCGGATTTATCCTGTCGAATTATTGGAGTTGACCGGCAGCGCTAGCGTTCCTGTATGTTGATCTTTCACCCCAAAATTAGACTTGAAGACGCTTGGGCACTATGCGAACGGTATGTGATGATAGGCATGGAATATAATTTCGGGAGGCCATACATGAACGACATTGCCCAAAATCCCAACGAACAGCCGAGCTCCATTCAACAAGTCATCGACGAAATGACCCGGCGTCTTGATAAGCTGCAGGGAAGGCAGGATCACCGGGTCATTTTTCAAAGAGTCTATTTGCTCATGACGAAAGAGATGCACCTGAGACTGGAGAACGGCTTCTTCCGCGACACCATGTGGATGGAGCGCGTTCTGGTCCGATTCGCATGTTATTATTTCGAAGCTGAGATTCAGGGATATCAAGAAACCACTATAGTCCGTCCTAAATATATCTCCATCAATAGCGGACTTGTTTTCCCAGTTGTTCTATAAACGTCTTCGATATCGAGAATCCGATCTCACGGATCAGCACCTTCATTTAAGCATCTTTTTGATTAGCAATGCATGCACAACAATTGAAAAGATTGCTGAACTGCTCCACCATAACCATGGGTTGTTTAAAGCATTGATTGTTATAAAATATGCCGCATATATGGATAGGAGAAATTGTATACTTGCTACTACAAGCCCTGGATTCCATTCGTGCCTTATAAGCCCTTGGAGGATATGCGTCGAACAATTAATCAAACTGAAAATAATTATAAACAACCCAAACGCTATATTATAAAATGAAAGTATGCCGAAAATTGCAAATGCTATCCAAACAAGCCCTATATTAATCCAGAAAATCTTAAGATCAGTCAGTTTTTCTTCGCCTCTAGGCAAATTGTTGATAACATGATTTATATAATCTTTGAATCCTCCCGGTTTGTAATGTTCTTCAGTCTGATGGAACAGATAAAGTGGAATATTGACCAATGCCCAGAACATTGCCTGTGATGGATTATAAAATGTAAATAATAAAATCGCAGAAATAATGCCTATCCAGAGAGTGACTATTGCCCAATTCTGATTTACGGCTAATTTTATTATCATATACATTCCTCCAACTATTACCAACACTCACTCATCAACTCATATAACAATTTTTACATTTAATTGCTAAGGCTTGCAATTAAACCTGGTGTACGACTGTTATGGATATCTCTGAGGGAGCGTAATGACAGGGGAATTTAGCCATACCTTTGACACAACCGACAATGGCTAAATCCCATAAAAGATTCGTTTCTTACAATTTTTCCATGAAAACTAACAAATGTTCTTTCACCTGTGTTTTTTTCTTCCTGGGTCATATTGTTTAATTTTATATTCTTTGCATAATCAGGGGCTATAAGGATTGTCGAGGGTTCTTGAATTGTTTCTTTAAGTGTATTTCCTTCTTCAGTGAGCAACAACTTAGATTTGTTTGAATAGGAATGGATTATTTCTGTTTGTAAATAATTACCCCTTATGTCATAAAAATCCTCAATAGATTTAATATCCGATTTCATATGGGTTTTCCCTTCCTCAATAGTGGTTATTGCATTCACTATTTTGTAACCCGTTCGTTCAAAGAATCCTTTATCATTTTGATTATCATCAAGTGTTTCTATTGCAAAAACCTCAATGGTTTCATATTTCTCGGTTTGACTACATGCACTTATAAGCGGAAGAGTGAACATGAATAAGCAAATCTTCACTAAAATCATTAGCTTTTTGTTGAAATTCATTTCTTCACTCCTAACCTGGATTAGTTCAACATATTTACATTAGATTACTATTATCATGCCGGCAGCCGCGTCTTGATTGTTTATTAAGCTATAGTTCTCCGTTAGTGCATCAAACAACTCACTTTACTCTCTTTGCTATTGAGATACCAAACTACTCCAAATAATCGAAAAAATAATAAAGCCAAACATTATTGCACCCCAGCCTGTATTATAAGCTGTATTTGCATCCCCATTTTTAATTTTCTTTGCAAGAGCAACACAATTAACAAAAAGCATAATGGCAACAATTGGTGTTATATAAGCAAAAATAAATTGCATTGATGCACCTCCATGAAAACCTTCATCATACATATTGACGCTAAGTAGCTTGCACAAGTTTCGTTTTTCCTAATTTAGGAACTATCTAAGCATTCCTGCCCGTTTGCGTAACGCGGCTGCCAATCACTGGCCGGCAGCCGCTTCTTAGTTGTTTGTTAACTATCGTTACCCCTTAGCGGAATGATGTTGTTATCCACGAACATTCCTACTTCTCGTTTATCACGTCCCCGGCTTTCGCCGTCCGGCCGGAAACGAAATATAACAGCCCACCCGCCATCCAGAACGGCTCCCAGAAGAGGAGCCGCCACCAAGCCGAGTAAGGGTCTACCGGCAAGCTCAGCACTCGAACCAGCGCGAGCAGCACCGCCGCGAAGTTGAACAGCCCGTAAAGGAAAAGAAAAATTCCGCCGATCATGGCGGCGAAGATCAGCGCTGTACGGATGAGCCCGCTGTTCCAACGGATCGTCAGAGCAAGCAATACGAGCGCACCGGCAGAGTTGGCCGCCCCTGTTATCCATACTACGAGAATGAAGCCTTCGTCGCGCATGACGGCTTGCCGCGAAATTTCTGGCCCGAGCGTGTCGACCCCAAGCTTGCCACCGCCCGCCCAATAAAAGCTCATGCAGGCGAACAACAAAGACCAGACGACCCCCGCAAGCGATCGGCCACAGTTTTCGTCGAGCGGGCATGTCGGCACCACCTTTCACACCTCTACGCATTCGATTTTACTACGGATCCATCGAAAGTGTCTGTAGAAGTATTTCCATACATAGCTCTAAACCCCTTTTTTATCCATTATCCTGCCATTTAGCTTAATGAGGCTGCCCGATCGATCCCGCGGCGGCCTCATGCATAAGGTTTAACGGATTAATCCCACCAAATCCAATATAATTGGTACCCTGGGAGTAACGATGGGGCAACAGTTGGTTTCCCATATTGATAGCCTGTATCAATATCATGTTGAACTGCAGCTTTCCTCCTTGCTGTCAATAGCCGAGGACAAAAAATAAGCCGACGCCGGAATCGGACATTCCGAACGTCAGCATGCTTATCGGCTAGTCAGGACGAGGCAGCTCAAACGTCTCTCCCAGCCGGGAGTACATAGCTCCCGCCAGTCGGCTGACCGGCTGAAGCGCATGCATGTCGATATGCCCGTTGCCGTCGTACAGCGCCTCGTCGATGTGGAAGCAAACGACACGTCCGATCAGCAGATCTGCAGAGGGAGCCTCTTCCGTCCCGCCTATCGGCAGCGCGTGCTCCGTATGAAGAAGTATCGCTCGTATAAAGGCGGAGTCGGAAAGATTGCCCCTAACATCCTCGAGCGGGATTTCCAGGCTACAAAGCCAAATCAGAAGTGGGTTACGGATATTACGGAATTCAAATTATTCGGTGAGAAGCTATATTTATCACCTATGTTGGACTTGTTCAACGGGGAGATCGTTACGTACACGGTAAGTTCACGACCAGTCTATGCACTTGTCTCCGGCATGCTGGATAAAGCCTTGGAACATAAGACAGACGAGGACACCTTATTGATTCATTCCGATCAAGGGTGGCATTACCAAATGCCCCAGTACCAGCAGGAATTATTAAAACGAGGCATCACTCAAAGCATGTCCCGTAAAGGAAACTGCTACGACAATGCTGTTATTGAGAGCTTCTTCGGCACGTTAAAATCCGAGTTTCTGTATACACAAGAATTCGAGAGTATTAATCAGTTTAAAGCAGAACTTAAACAGTACATTCACTACTACAACCACAAACGAATTAAGGCAAAATTGAAAGGCATGAGTCCAGTACAATACCGGACTCATGCCCAACAAACGGCCTAACTATATACCTGTCTAACTTTTGGGGGTCACTTCAAATGCCGGCAGCCTGGTATTCAGGGTGCTTTCGTATCCGTTAGTGCAGGATTTCTTTCTAAGGCACTAACCGCTGAGAGCTTCATTTCTTCAATCTCGGTTTCGTTTATACCCCAGTAGGTTTGCCCTTAGGTCAAATGAGGATGATCCACGCTCATCCACAAGATCAAATTCTATACCGAGAGTATTTTTGATGGAAGTTCAATTTCGCAAAACGATCATGCATGTCACTTTATTCCTTTAAATGAATCCAGCTGTCATAATCGTGGATGGCCCAGCCGGAGAAGGAGGGACGCTTGTGAAGCATATTGGTCACATTCCCGAGCTCCTCCATCATGACGGCTTGTCCCTTGGTATAGAATGAGATGGGGCCTTCTTTGCTAGGATTCGTTTCGACGGCGATAATGACGGATTTGCCGTCCCGGTCCGCTTGATCCATCTCGGTCAAAATGCTGGAGAGGATTTCCTCTGATGTATCGCGATAGGCCATCAAGGTCGTTTGGTCCAACTGGCGGATCATCCATTCAGACAACGTGGTTCGTCCGCCTTTTCCGTCCGGCACGTTAAATTGTTCGAGCCAGCTTGGCAGGGCCGCTCCGGCAATCAAATCAGGGGTGCCTTCTTTGGTTTGCTGCACGAAGCCGCTAATCGTATCCCGCCAGTTCCCAAGCAACGCATCGCTTTGTTGGGCCCAGATCGGCATGGCGAACGGCTCGATGTCGAGCTGAATACCCTTAAAGCGGGCATCAGCCCCGGTACCGGCATTGTACGTTTTCACCCAATCGATCAGTTTGTACATTTTCAGCTGGTTGTCAGGCAGGATCCAATTCGGCGCTCCTCCCATGGCATGAACATCCATGCCGATAATACCCGCTTCCCGAATAAAGTCGGCGTATTGGCTGGCCGGGACATCGATGTCCACTTGTAAAAAAATGAGATTGATCTGATGACGCTTCAGATACTGCAAAACCTCGGATTTGTTCTGCAGAAATTTACCGGTATTCCATACAAAAGTGGCCTTTTTCTGCGCGCGGTCTGTAGGAGTGGCTGCCGCAACAGGGGTTTTAGGGGCAGTCAACTCTTTCAATGCCGAATCGAGCAGCGCTGCCATTTCCTGCCGGGTCATCGTATCATGGGGCCTGTAAGACCATCCGCCGGCGGTCTGGCTGACGTCTGGGCCAAACCAACGGTGGCCGATGGCGGTATTGACTGCTTCTAGTGCCCAAGCTTTCGGCTTGTCGGTGAAAGCGACCTCCGGACCTACGGGCAGGCCGTGATTTCTTGCATATCGCCAAACCATGGAGGCGGCTTCTTCGCGTTTGACCGGCAGATCCGGGGAGAAGGTTGCTGTTGATGTACCTTCGACGATCCCAGCATGGGTTGCCGCGCGAATGTAAGGCTCCGCCCAGTGACCACGGATATCGGGAAAAGTGCTTGTACCGCTCGAGTCTTTCAGGCCGAATGCGGATGCTGCGAATTTGGCGAACTGGGCGCGGGTCAACGTTTGTTCCGGTCCATATTGACCGGGTGCAATCCCGTCGGTGACTCCGAGCGTTTTTAAGTCTTCTATGTATACGTGATAGGGGCTCGTCTCCGGTACGTCCACAAAGCTTGCGGCAAAGGTGGAATGGGCGGCAATGGAGTTGATAACGAACGTGGCGAATAGCAGAAATGACTTTTTTTTCATTTGAACGTGAATCCCTCCCAAGCGATTAAACTGTTTTAATACTTTTCGAAATCAGAAGTAGACATTGGTCGGTCTACTGTATAAATGTCATGGAGTGGAGTGCACCTTGTTATGGCTATCCTGCTGCCCGTTACTTCTAAGTATATAAAAGTGGAGCTTACCCTGCGGCAGCTCCATACGATCTATCCTGTTAATTAACAAGCCTTCCTGAGTATCAAGGATTGAAAATGTTGGTCCCTCTCCTCTAATGGAACAATTTTGAAATAAAATTGTGCATAAAATGGGTTTCCGGGGTGTCATAAAACCTAATCTTTACCGGTCAACAGTCGTCTCCCGAACTGTAGGCGTGCTTCAAGCTCGATCATAAACTTGCAATCTTCGCAGCAATGCATTCCTTTCATGTTTCGCTTCACGTGGCCGTAAGCTTGAGTCCCCTCGAGGACATAAAACGCTTTTTTACAAACATAACAGGTCGAATGCAAACGAAATCCTCCGTTGGATTGGTCCTGCACCGAAATCCCCCTCTCGTCAATCACGACAAGTTCCCGTATTATTGACGGAATAACCGCAATGCGTTATAACCGAATAAGTATCTAAATAACACATTGTGTTTTTTTATTTTAATACAGTGTATTAAATAAGGCAAGGGGGGTTATCGTTGCCGAAAATCGTAGACCATGAACAAAAAAGGAAACTGATCGCCGAATCGGCATGGAGTATTATCGAAGAAAAAGGGATCGAGCATGCGTCTATCCGCGCCGTCGCCGCTTCGGCGGGATTGTCGCCGGGTGCCTTGCGGCATTATTTTTCAACGCAGGACGAGCTGTTGCTGTTTATCGTGGATTACTTTTTGACGAGGGGAACTCACAAGGCAGAGGGGCTGGATATAAGCCGTATTCCGATGAAAGCCGCGAAGCAAGTGCTTTTAGAGCTGCTCCCTATGGATTCGGAAAAACGAACTGCAACCGGCGTCTGGTGGGTATTCGCCATCCGTTCCCTCACAAGTTCGACGCTGCGGGTTAAAAAAGACGAGCTCACGGACGGACTTCACCACATGACTAAAACTGTCCTCGACCTTCTGGTTAGTGCGGAGCTTCTTCCCCCGTCGATAGACATAGAACTCGAAACGCTTAGACTGGCCGCAGTCGTCGAAGGCTTGACGATCCTAGCATTGCTTCGCCCGGAGGTATATACACCAGAGACTATTGAACGGATCGTCATTCTCCATCTCCGGGAGCTTTGCGTGCGCAATACGGATGAATAAGCAAGTAGAATCAAACAATATTGAAACCCGGCCTAAGATGCGGGCCGGGTCAGAATTAAAGTTGTTTAAAATCATTGAACTAACGTACCCCGTTAGCCACACATGCAGCGCAAGCGCCGCACCACAGATGATGAAAATGGGAGCCAGTTTCCCAGTGCAGCTCATCTATGCACTTGGGTTGGAATCGTACCTGGACATAACGAAAGCGCCGGCATCCGCCAAAACCACGAACGGGAACAAGTATTTAAAATCGGCATTGGTTGAAGCAGCCCATTTCGTTGCAGCATCAAAGAATTGTCTCGGCGCGATGTATAGACGTACAGCAGCTCGAAATGGTAAAAAACGTGCAGCCATCGATGCCCATGCGATGCTAAGGATTGCGTACTATCTCTTAACTCGTAAAGAAATGTATGTCGACCTAGGAGAAGATTAGCTTAAGGAATCCGGCTTATTCCGGTTTTTCGGTCCCCTCGTCCAAATCGTATCCTCATTAAGCTGTATTACTTCGCGATTAACCTGTCCGTGGACCATCGCACCGATCCGCCCGTTCCCGAGCGGAAGCGCATGAAGCCAGCGTTTGGCCGGCTTGTGATAATATAATTTCATCTCCTGCAACAACTGGTTTGTAGGCTGCATTTTCATCCCCTCCCAATGAATAGATGGTTCCGCTTTTCTTATTGTAAGCGTATTTCTATACGGGGAGCCATGATCTAAATACACCCAAAACTGACATAAATGGCCGTATTTGTTGCAGATTATATCATTGGCGAAAGCAGGCGCGCTCCTTGCTCCATGATGCGCTGCGGAAATGATCTCTGGAGCAAATTTTCGATGTGCAGCGGTACCGAATCCATGAGATCGCGCTCGAACTGTGCTGTGAGCTGCGATGCAATATCGGTACTGTAAATGACTTCGCATACTTCGTAATTCAGGCGAAAACTTCTCATATCATAGTTTGCTGCACCTACCTCGGCAATCTCCCCATCCATGATCATCACTTTTGCATGCAGCATCCCATTGTTGTATTGATATATCTGGACCCCGGCTTCCAGCAGTTCTCCGAAATATGTGCGGCTTGCAAGGTCCACGATTTTTTGATCCGATTGGCGAGGAACCAACAATCTCACACGCACCCCGCGCGCCGCGGCTGTCTTCAAAGCCATGATAATGTCTGCATCGGGTATAAAGTAAGGTGTAGTGATGTCGAGGGTCTGTCTGCATTGAGTTATGCATATGAAGTAGACCTCCCGGACAACCTGGGTGGGTAATCCCGGATTACCTTCAAACGACTGTACATATGCATCGAACAACTTTTCAGACTCTGAACCGGAGCCTTCATCATCCAAAGTGCCGAGTTCAGCCGCCCATTCCGCGGATAGTCCGGAAACAGAGGCTGTCATGCTTTGTGGTGCGATGCTATTCGATGTTGATTGCTCAATCGGTTTTAGCGTTTTCTCTTGGTGCTTGCGAGTCATTAAGTTTATCCGTTCCGGTGCACCCATGTTCCAATGGGCTTTGAAAACATCGCGCAGATCCACTGCAGTTTCACCTGTGACACGCATATGTGTATCGCGCCAGAATCCTTTGTTCGGTTTTAAACCGGTATACTCATACCCGATGTTGATCCCTCCGGTAAAAGCCTCCTGTCCATCGACGACAACAATCTTGCAATGATCCCGGTAGTTCCAATAGGATAGCACCCAAGGGAATCGCATGGGAAAAAACGTTCGGCAGTCAATCCCTGCGTCCATCATCCGAGCGATTTGTGACCTTGGAAATTTCCGGCTCCCCCAACCGTCTCTCACAAAGCGTACGCGTACACCGGCGTTGGCCCTTTCTATCAATAGTTCCGTGAACCGTCTGCCAATCTGGTCATCCCGGTAAATATAATATTCCAGGTCAATCGTGTTCTGCGCTTTTGTTATGGACTCCATGAGTCTCTCATAGGTTTCAATGCCGTTTATCAGCATCTGAACTTTGCCTTTTCGAAGGCCATGAATAGCTAAATGCCGTAAAGAGTGGGCAATAACTAAGGCGGAGTGACTGAAAGAATCCGGCAACGTATCCGAGTCATTGCGAGGAGAGGTCAATTTTTCTCGACGAATAACGGGGTTTGTCATGCTGAGGTAAAGTCCGAAACCGATCACAGGAAAAACAAGGAGAATGGCCAACCAGTTCAAAGCCTTAGCCGGCCTGCGTACTTCGCGAATCGCGACGATGAACATAAAGAGCGTATTGATCAGGTACAGCCAAACAATCCATGCCAATTGAAATACCTCCTTTGCGTATCACATAACATGCTTAATAGCAGGTACCTTCCGTGACCGTGAAGATGCCGAACTCTCTCGTTCCATCTGGATCCGGCATTTTCGTTCAAAGCGATTAAGCCACGAAAAGATACCTGTTCGCGTGTGATCTTTATAATACAGGGGCGTTTAAAGCCGTATTTATATTTTGCAGATCAAGCTGAAGCTGCTCGTTCACATTCCACGGATGGTACAGCCCCCGCTCCATCATGTACATTGTGATTTTCTCGTGCATATCGATCGCTTCTTCCAACTGCTTTGTCAGTATCGTCTTAATCTCCGGGGTGACCGCTTCGGTAACCGCCATCGCATAATTTCTTACGCCGCTTTTGGCCGCAATTAAGCAGTCCATTGCAATTACTTGATCGGTCAGCGTATGCATTCCGGTTAAACGCTCAAGAATGGTATTCATCCTGTCATCTCCTATGAATTCGCTTTGGACAAAATCGTGCCGAGCTCCTGCAGCTGACGGGTGGAGATTTCAACGTCCTGCTTCATAATTTGTTTGAGTGCTTCGTCCGATACGAGCGCTTGCATCGTCTTGGACTTTGTTAAGCACAACGACTTGAAGGCCACAATTTCGTGAACTTCCAGCGTTTCGTGCAATGCGTAGGCCATTGTTCGTTGTCCCTCCTGTCTAAATCTTTCTAAGGCTTCAGAACGACTTTAATACAATGATCCGTCTTCGTATCGAATACTTCGTACCCATGCTTCGCTTCGCTAAGCGGAATCACATGAGTGACGACGTCGCCCGGATCGACCTTGCCTGTCTTAATCAATTCATACATATAAGGCATGTAATGGATAACCGGAGCTTGTCCCGAACGAATGTTGATGTTCCTCTGCATAATGTCGCCGAGAGGAAAACCGTTATAGCGTCCCCCGTATACTCCGGTGATCTGTATGGTACCTCCTTTGCGGACCGCTTGCGTGGCGATAACAACCGCGCTTAGCGTACCGCCCTGCAGCTTTAATCCGCTGGCGAGGAACTCCAGATCGCTCATTTTTCCGTCCATTCCGACAGCATCGATCACCACATCGGCTCCGCCTTTTGTTATTTCCTTCAGGTAGTTTCCGATATTCTCCTGCTGCTCAAAATTGACGATCTCCACGTTGTTCGTCCGTTTCGCATGCTGCAGACGGTAGTCTACGTAGTCCACTGCAATGACGCGCTTTGCCCCTTTCAGCCAGCAAAACTTTTGCGCCAGCAGCCCGACCGGACCGCAGCCCAATACTATGACCGTGTCTCCATCCTTCACGCCGGCATTATCCACGCTCCAGAATGCGGTCGTCATGGCGTCAGCGATCAGACACAGCTTCTCGTCGGGCTCTTCGCAGCTTTCCGGAATTTTGAAAGAGGTGAAGTTCGCAAAAGGCACCCGCAAATATTCCGCTTGTCCTCCCGGGTATCCTCCGGTCGTGCCGGAATAGCCGAAATAAGCACCCATATCCGCGTTTTCGTTAGAATTGTCGCATTGGCTGCATTAATTTCGATTTTGCCAAACATAGCGTCTTAAAGTTCAGCATTTCGTGAATTTCAAGCGACTCGTGTTGAGCCAAATGTTGATTCACCGGGTTATCACCTCCTGAAATGTTCAACAGTGGTATTTTTGCATATATTCGCTGACTTATACTAGCGGTCGGTATCAAACCGTCTGGTTGAAATCGCCGGCAATGGTTCATAATAACAATGCTGTGCTAAATACATTTTTTCAGGTGATGGAATCCATGGTATGGAAAAAGGTAACGAACGGACTCGCCCCCGACAATGAGGCTTCCCCCGACAAGGTTGAAATTCCTTTAACGATGGAAGCCCTCATACAGGCGACGGCCAACATGTCCGATGCGGAGATCATTGAACGTCCGGTGCTTGACGAGCGAAAAATTACGCTCCTGTATATAAAATCGTTAATCGATCTCGAACGTCTGAATGAAACCGTCATCGAGCCGCTAAACCACCTCTCGGATAACACGGTTAATGAATGTATCGCCGCGGCCGGCATTTCGGAAGTCACCGGGCTGCAGAACGCCAAGCGGCTTCTTATGCAGGGCTCCGTCCTTGTGCACGACAGCAGGATTGACCGGTGGTGGGCGGTATCTTTACCGAATCCTTTGGGCCGCAGCATCGAGTCTTCCGAGACGGAAACGATTATTTTGGGGCCCAAAGACAGCTTCAGCGAAAAAATCGAGGATAACATTAATCTCATTCGCAGACGGCTGCCGACGCCCAATCTGAAAGCCGAATCTTTCACGGTCGGTTCACTCAGCAAAACCACGATCGTGATCATGTACATGGAAGGAGTCACCAATCCGAAGCATGTAGCTACAGCCAGAGAGAAAATCACTGCCATCGATTACGATATGATTCTGGAAGCGTCCCATCTCGGTTTTTTTATTGAAGACCATGTCCATAGCGTGTTTCCGCAGTTTATGCAGACCGACAGGCCGGATGCGTCAGCATACTTCCTCGGTACGGGCAAGCTTGTCATCCTGGTGGGCGGCACTCCGTTTGTTCTGGTCGCTCCCATTACGTTCTTTCATTTGTTCCAGTCTCCGGAAGATTACATCAACCGGTGGCTCGTGGCCAGCTTCCTGCGGCTGATCCGCTATCTAAGCTTCATGATTTCCATCACGTTAATTCCGCTTTATGTGGCGTTAACGACTCACCATTATCAGATGATTCCGCTGCAGAATCTGTTCGTGCTGCTTGAGTCCAGGAGCAAGCTTCCTTTCACTCCTTTCTGGGAAGCCTGCCTTATGCTGATTACGCTGGAAATCATGAAAGAAGCCAGCCTGCGGATGCCGACCAAGTCAGGCCAAACCTTGGGGGTCATTGGGGGTATCGTCATCGGCCAAGCCGCGGTCGAGGCGGGCTTTGCCAGCAAGGTGCTGATCGTACTGGTCGGAATCTCGGCCATCGCATCGTTCCTGGTACCCAACTATATGATCACCAAAGCCAATACGATGGTTCAATTCGTCCTGCTTATCCTTGCCTCTTTCCTCGGCCTTCTGGGCATGGTTTTGGGACTCATTTTGCTGCTGATCCACCTTAACGGGCTTTCTTCCCTTAAACAGCCTTATCTTGCGCCGCTTGCCCCGTTTTTCGGGAAGGACTGGAAGGATCTGTTCATTCGGGCTCCACTGCCTTCTTTAAAGAGCCGGCCTTTATTTTTACATCCATTGAAAAAGTGGAGATACAGCAGAAGGAGATGATCGCGTGTCTGCAATATTGCTGTTCGAGAAAGAATCCGCGTTTGACGGCAAGTATATCTTTCTGATCGTGAATCGCCTGCAAATGCTGTACTTTGTGCTACTTATGCCGCAATACCTGGTTCATCCCTATATGGTCTGGGCGATCGTTGCCGTCGGACTTGCCTCCGCCCTGAATCTGGCGCTGCTGGCCAAATGGTTTGCTTCACCCTACGCGGCCAAAGGATACCCCGGCTTTGTGGAGCTTTTCGGCGAACAAAAGTTGCGGTTGTTCTGCTTCCTCGGAATGCTGTTCATCTTTATCAAGATTACGGTGATTACACTCGGCTATACCGAAATCGTCCATCAGTTTGTTCTGCCATCCATCCAGAAAGAGTGGCTGCTAGCATTCATATTTGCGGTCGGCTGCTATCTGGCCGTGAAAGGGATGGAGAAAGCGATCCGTTTCATCTTCATCGCCTATTTATGCTCGTTCTGGCTCATACTGCTGTACATTCCCTTTTTCTTCCCGCCCATCGCCTTGATTCATGATCTGTACCCGATCATTCCGACGGAATGGGGTACCGAGCAATGGCAGGGCATCCTGCTCATTTGGGCGTCGTTGTCCGGACCGGAATATCTTGTCTGCTTCGGTGCCTGGTTCAGCCATCGGGACAAGCTGCTGAGGTCGATGGCGATTGGAAACGGGTTAACGATTGTGGAATATTTGGCGCTGTTTGTCGCATCTTCTTTGTATTTTGGACCGGAATATCTGAAAAAAAGCAGCTACCCTGTCATCAACATGGTTCGTTACTTACAGTCGCCAATCTTCGAGCGGGTCGATATTCTGATGATTTGCATACATATTTTTCATTATGTCTTTGCCATTTCGCTGTTCATCCTGCTGTTCTACGGTTCTCTCCGGGTCATTGCAGGGAAAGTCAAGAAACCGACTACTCGGGCCGGCTTCAGTGCAAGCTGCATGGTGCTGCTCCTGTGCTTGATCGTCGTCTATCACTGGTTCTGGAAATCCGGTACGCAGGGGTATTTTTGGCCTGTGCTTCAGGCCTCTTTTGCCGCAGTATCCTTCTTGGCGGTACCTGCCTTTTTCGTAGCCGCTGTCCGAGTGAAAGGGCGTGCTTAGCAGTGAGTTGGCGTACAACAGCTGTGTTATGGACAGTGGCGGGTTTATTGTTTGTCACCGCAGGATGCGAACCCTGGCCGGATAACAATATCATTGAAGAAATCGCCCCTGTCATATTCTGGTCCATCGATCAAGGTCCGGAAGGGAAGCTGAAAATCAGCACGCTCACACCCCCTCTGAGCAAAGAAGAGAAGAAGATGCTTACGCTAAATGTCGATCTTTTGAAGCAGGGCAAAAAAGCTTTTAACCAAAACTACTACCGGGAGCTGAAATCCGGCCAACTTCGGATGCTGTTAATAAGCGAGGAGGTCGCAAGGAATGGTGTACGGCCAATTATCGACACCGTACTGGCGGATCCCGAAATCTCCATGCGCCTTTATCTGGCCGTTTACAGGGGAGATTTGCTGGGGTACTTGCAGAAGCAGATTAAAAAAGAGCCGCTTACGGATTATTTTCTATACCGCAAATTCAAGCATTATGAGAGAAGAAGCCGCGGGGAAATCACGGTCGTCAATCTGCATCAATTCATGAAAAAGCTATATTCTCCGCTTGCGGATCCGGTTATGCCCGTATACCGGGCAGATCAGGATAATTTAACATATGAGGGTACGGGGCTATTCACTAAAGATAAGTTGGTCTCGGTACTAGGCCGAACCGAAGAACAAATGTTCCAGCTCCTGTACAGTAATCACCGTCTTCAAGAGCTTACTCTGCCCGAATTATCGGTCAATGTTAGCGATGTCCATGCCAAGCCCGAATGGAAAGTAGACCTCAAGCACTCAAGTGTAACGATGAATATGGAAATCCGATGCAGAATCGAGGAGTATCACGGGAATAAAGATTTACTGGACCCTGTGCAGGTAAATGAGCTTAACCGGAACATTGGAGCCTATATGGATAAACAAACGACATCGCTTTTAAAAAAAATGCAGGAGATGAAGGTGGATCCTTTGAACTTGGGAACTTTCGCTTTAGGGGCGTTTCATAGGAAGATGGACAAAACGGATTGGCAAAAAGAATGGCCTCAAATAAAGGTCGAGGTAAAGCATACGACATTTATGGAGCCTTTGACCAACGCATTGAGCGGATCCAGGTGACGGTAAAAAGATATTCGCTTCCATGAAGAACGCCGGCGGGACATTTGTCCTGCCGGCGTTTTGCGCTGGATGGCTGCGATCTCATCCCGACAGTTCATCCATCATTTCATGAGCCGCCTGATTTTTCCGGAACTCTCCGGGAGACATCCCTGTCAATTTCTTAAACATCCGGTTAAACGAAGTTACATTCCGGTACCCGATCTGCTGGCCGATATCGTGGATGTTCAGATCTGTTTCCAGAGCAATTGCTTCGCTCTGCGAATGCGAATGGAGTTGATGTGCTCGCTGAAGTTGGCGCCGGTTTTTTCTTTAATATATACGGACAAATAAGTGGAGGACATGTTCAGCTTGTCGGCCAGCATATCGAGAGAAATATCTTCGGCATACCGGGTCTCCACGCACTTCATCACGAATTCAATCGTATGACCTTCTCCAGCTTCTGATTTCGGATGAAACCTGCGCACGCCGTAAACAGCTGCTCGTAAAATTGCTTGAACTCCAGCAGCGTATAGCATTGCTGCAGCTTCGCGAATAGCTCGCCCTGCTTCACCTCGATTACTTTCTCATTAAATATGGAAATTTTCTCAAGAATTATGACGCCAAACAATTATTATTCATTTCTTTGTATAAATATAAATTTCTAAAGAATTCTGCAACAAACCGTCTAACGAATTATGGAACAATTCCAATTAATTCTAGAATATCACACAAAACAAAAAAGGCCCTTTCGGGCCTTTTTTAGCTGCAGCGGCTGTAGCCGCAGTTGCTGCAATTTTTGCAGCCTTCCGTGTTGATCAGCGAGGCGGAACCGCAGGACGGACACAGGTCCAGCGAGGTCGCCGCGTTGCGGGTAACGGCGTATTGCGCCGTCGTCTCCATGATGACCTCTTGGGTGGCGGTCACATAATCGTCCGCGCTGTCCGTGGACTCGCCGTGCATTTCAAGCGCTTTAGCTACGGCATCTGCGATCGATTCGACGCGGTTGGCGCCGAAGCCGATGGCGCCGGAGCCGCCGATGCCCTTCAGATGCTTGGTCAGCAGCTGCACTTTGTCGCCGTGATCGCCATAGCGCAGGAACAAGGAGCAGACGCGGCCGAGCGCTTCGGACATCGCGAACACATCGGAACCGGCTTTGCCGACGTTGAGGAAAATTTCGCTCGGGCTGCCATTCATATCGTTAATCGTAATATACGCCATGCCGAAAGGCGTATTGAATTTATACGTTGCGCCGCGTAAAATTTGCGGACGGCGTTTGTACTGCTTGTCGAAGGAGCGCTCCGTCTTCGCGTCGATCTTCACCGCGAGCGACTGCGACAAGTTCGTGAGCGAAGATTCATTCGATGGGTTTGCCGCCTCGGCGGCTGGAGCTGCTTGAGCTGTCGCTTCAGCCGGTTTCGCCTCGGTCGCCTTCTCTTCTTTCTTATCGGTGCTTAATACCTGCACGTCGCGGCTGCCATCGCGATAAATCGTAACACCCTTGCAGCCCAAATCGAAAGCCAGCTCGTACAGCCGCTTCGTTTCGTCTACCGTAAAGTCGGACGGGCAGTTCGCCGTCTTGGAGATCGAGCTGTCGACCCATTTTTGAATGGCCGCTTGCGCTCGGATATGATCTTCTGCCGATAAATCCATCGCAGTGACGAAGTAGCTCGGAAGCTCCTGCCCCGGGTGCTGATCCTTCCACTCTTGTGCGATCGGCACATATTGCTTGTCGAAGCCCAGACGGCTTTGACGGTAATATTCAAAAGCGAAGTAAGGCTCTATGCCGGTCGACGTGCCGACCATCGTTCCCGTGCTGCCTGTTGGGGCTTGGGTGATGACCGTTACGTTGCGCATTCCTTTATTCTTGATGGCAGCGCCGACTTCCGGAAATACGGAAACCATATTTTTCATAAAGCCGCTTTGCAGAAACTTCTCAGTATCAAAATGCTTAAACGAGCCTTTTTCCTCGGCGATATCGGCGGAAGCAAGATAAGACTCCTTCGCCATAAAGCCGTACAGCTTATCGAGGAATTCAAGCGACTCCGGACTGCCGTAGCGAATGCCCAGCTTGATCATCAGCTCGGCAAGACCCATGGACCCGAGGCCTATGCGGCGCTCGCCCTGTTGGTTGATCCGGTTCTCTTCAAAATGGTAAGGCGTCTTGTCGATGACATTGTCCAGGAAACGGGTGGAATAACGGACAACTTTCGAAAGCTCATCCCACGCCACGTCGTTATTCGCCTCGTCATAGAACTTGGACAAGTTAATGGCCGACAAGTTACATACGCCCCACGCCGGTAAGCCCTGTTCTCCGCACGGATTTGTGCAGATGATCGGGTTGAAATACCAGCTGTTAGACATTTGGTTGTAATATTCCATAAACACCACGCCCGGCTCGGCCGATTTCCAAGCGGACTCGATGATCGTGTGCCATACGTCTCGCGCCTTGACCGTGCGGTAGTGGATAATGTTTTTGCCGGTCTTTCTCCACTTCTCAAGATCGCCGTCCCAGATGTCGTTATACTCCGGATCGGTGGTGTCGGGATATACCAGCTCCCAATCGAGATCTTCCTTGACCGCCTTCATGAAGCTGTTGCTGACGCAAACGGACAAGTTGGCGTTCGTAATTTGCCCCATCGTTTGCTTCACGGTAATGAAGTCGACGACATCCGGATGCCAGTCGTTAATCATCAGCATCAGCGCGCCGCGCCGGCTGCCGCCCTGCTCGATCAGGCCGGTTGTATAGCTGAACAGACCGCCCCAGGATACGGCGCCGCTCGAAGAACCGTTCACGCCCTTCACCACGGAGCGGCGGGGACGAAGCGAGGACAGATTGATGCCTACGCCGCCGCCGCGCGCCATAATCTCCGTCATCTCCGACAATGTTGCCATAATGCCGCCCCGGCTGTCATGAGGGGACGGAATAACGTAGCAATTGAACAGGGTGAGTTCATCGCTTGCATCCGCGCCGGCAGCGATCCGACCGCCCGGTACAAGCTTCCAGTCATCTAATATGTAGCGGAATTTCTCCGTCCATTCTTTTTTCTTCTCAGGCGATGCTTCCACAGAAGCCATTGCAGCGGCCAGGCGATCCCACATTTGTCCGGGTGTTTTCTCCAGCGTCAGTGTCAGCTTCTCGACGGCGGATTCAACGATATCGCCGTTTCTAAGCTTGACTTTGACCTGTCTCCCTTGACGTTCGACCACTTCGCCCACTTCTTTGGCGGGGAACTTCGGGTCGTCTTTCGTAAGCACGAGTACCGTATCGCCAACTTTCGTATGGCTCGTATCGGCATTTTTCATCGCGTAACGGTCAAGAAATATTTTCTCGCTCAGGCCTTCCAATTTGGTTTGCTGCATGATCTTCAAATCGACAACCTCCCGGATAATGTTATTCATGCGAGGGTGTAACGCGCCCTCAAATTCGACATACGGTGAAACGGAAACAAGCGACTCTAAGCAGTTAAGCTGCGAAATACGGCAGCGCAACGACACAGTTTTAAGACCAAAAACGTCAAAAAAGGCGTTATAGAGCCATTTCTGACGAGCGATGGACGCTTATCTCGTTTTCTGAAAAATCACAATATCTGGTATGCGAAATTCATTATACAATACAATATATAGTGTTTCTAATGAAGCGAATGCGATTTTAAGCCTGAAATTCTGGCAACAGGGCCGAAATCTTCTATTTGCTCTATCAATCTCTCTTTCTTATCTTACCGATTCTTCATCTTATTCGACATCATTCGATCTGTCCAGGGTTCGAAAGTACTACGACTTCTACCCGGAAGACCTATTGCCCAACTCAACGAAATGAACGGTCAAAACGATTTTGACAATCATCGTTGCGATTGGTACTGTTATATCCATGATAACATAAAACAAAATAAATCACAAACATACGTTCGCTTTATTGGGACGATCTGCGACTTGCTTGAAACCAAACTTACTCATCGATCGGAGGAAGATGCATACATGCAGCAAATCTACTTGTACCAAAATCGGCTGATTCCGCTGACGCAAGTTCATATTTCACCAGAGGACCGGGGTTATTATTTCGGTGACGGCGCCTATGAAGTATTTCGGGTATACAACGGGATATTGTACGAAACGGAAGCTCACTTCACGCGTTTGAAAAAAACGGTTGACGCGCTTCGCATCAAACTTCCGGCAGACCATACGGCCCTCACTCGGCAGCTGGAAGAGCTGGTACGGGCGAACCGGCTGCAGGAAGGCATCGTTTACATGCAGATTACAAGAGGGACGGCGCCGCGCGTTCATGCTTTTCCGGCCGGTGCCGAGCCGGTGCTCATGGCTTATACCCAGCCATTGGCGCGTCCGGTTGCTACTATGGAAAAAGGCATCTCCGCCGTCACAACCGAGGATATCCGCTGGCTGCGCTGCGATCTGAAGACACTCAATCTGCTGCCCAACGTCATGGCCAAGCAAACCGCCGTCGATCACGGCACCGGGGACGTCGTCTTTCACCGCAGCGGCACCGTGACCGAATGCAGCGCCTCCAACATGATGATTGTAAAAAACGGCGTTGTGCGGACCCATCCGGCGGACAACTTGATATTGCACGGCGTCACAAGGGCCGTCGTGCTGCGCCTGGCGCAATCGGAAGGCATCCCGACGCAAGAGACGCCGTTTACGGTTGAAGAGCTGCTGCAGGCGGATGAAGCGTTTATAACCGGTACTACGGTGGAGGTGACCCCGGTAACGAGCGTGGACGGCAAGCCGATCGGCGACGGACGCCCTGGAGCCGTCACCCGCCAGTTGCAGCAAGCGTTTGAAGCCGCCATTCCGACCGCCTGAACGGCAACCGTCAAAAGCCCCCCCTTACTCACAATGAAAGAAACCTTCGGAGGAGCTACTCGCTCATCTCCGAAGGTTCCATTCTTCGCTGCCGTATTTCTCCCGCGCAAGCTGCTGCGCCAGTTCCTCTTCGTAATCGGTCAGCCTGCCGGATACGAGTTCCACATGCAATCCGTCGGCAATGCCTTCCCGAAACGCCTTCTCGACTTCGACAAGTCCGACCTCAGGTTGCTTCAAGCTGCGAAGCACGTCATTGATCGCAACCGCCTTTTTCAAAAACTGCTGCTTCATCCGCTCCATCACACGTTCGTTTGAAAAACGAAGCAGACGGAACAACTGATCCGCATCAAGGTCCAGCAAAATCGAACCGTGCTGCAGCACGACACCCTTCTGCCTTGTTTGCGCGCTCCCTGCGACCTTTCGCCCTTCCACCACTAGCTCATACCATGATGGAGAGTCGAAGCATGCCGCCGACCCCATCGAAGCGTACTTTGCCTTTTCTTCCTCATTCACCAGCTGCACCATGTCCGCCGCAAGCCCCAGCTTACGGAATCCCAGCAGCAGTCCCTCGCTCAGCACGCGATAGGCCTCCGTCACGCTGCGCGGAATGCCCGGGTAGCTTTCGGACACGATGATGCTGTACGTCAGCTCCTGGTCATGGAGCACAGCCCTCCCGCCGGTCGCTCTGCGCACAAAGCCGATCCCTTCGCGATCAATCGCTTCGAAATCAACCTCGTCTTTTGCCTTCTGAAAATATCCGACGGATAACGTCGCAGGGTTCCAGCCATAAAACCGGACCGTCGGCGGCACCTTCCCTTCGCCGTGGGCCGTCAGGATCGCTTCGTCTACCGCCATATTGTATTCCGGAGAACAAAGCCCCGAATGAATAAAACGCCACTGTTCCGTCATGTAGTACGCACCTTCTTTTTTAGAAATCGGAACTTGAGAGGTCTTGCTTCCTTAACAATACCTTATCTTTTCACGCTGATCCAGCGACCTGCCTGAAGCTCCGGGATAACGAGCGTCCGCTCCGGCTTCTCCGTCGCGTCCGTCCCGATAAAGGCAAGCGAACCGTCCTCGGCCAGCGCCACAAATTCGCCCGCGGTCCGATCCAGCGCGATCGGTTGATGCTCCCATACGAGATGCACTTGCTTCCGCGATTTCAGATCAAGCAGCGACAGCGGTTTTTCCAGCTCCGGATTGTTGCCGGTCATATCGTGACGGGCAATAAGCATCTTGCCGTTCAATGCCCGCATTGTGAAAGAAAACGGACGCGTATTGCTAACGAAATTCCCGGTCAGCTCATATGGAGTTTGCTGCGGATTATAGCGAAATATTTTATTGGACCATTCGTTCTTATGCCGCTGGGAGATCATCATGAAAAGTTCGCCGTTCGTGTCGACCTCCACCTCATCGAGCGGGTAGCGCCTGGGCTCTTGAATCAATTTGCTCCACTCGCCGGCCGCAAGGTCCAACTTGTACACATTCGAACTGGTCGAAGCGTTGTTCGATGTGACGATCCAAACGGTATTGCCGTTCCCCCGAACGTCCTCGATCCCGCCGGGCATCGTCCATTCTTTGACCCATTTGCGCTGCTTAAGCTGATAGATGCCGACTTTCGTATAATCTCCGTCCGGCTGCGACGTAAGATCGGCGGATGCCAGAAACATCAAGTCCCCGCTCACGTAGCTGAACTTTGGAGACATGGACGGCGTGGCAACCCGTTCATACCCGTCCTTGTTATTATCGCGAAGATAGAGTCCCCGGAAAGCGTTCGGATTGTCCCGATCGAATACCGTTACGACCGTATGCTCCTTCGTATAGCTGATTGAACTGATCGGTTGCTCGGTTTGCAATACTTCCTGTGCGCTCTCCGCATTGCTATCCACGCTGAATACCCGGTGATCGTCGGCAACGAGCATATCGCCTGCTTGAGCAGCCGCCTTTACCTCAGTCCCTCCGGTAGGAGTCAAGGTTCCCCCTTGTGGTGTTGACGCCGCAGACCGGCAACCGGCGCCCGCTACGAACAGCAGAACTGCTACCATACCGCAGAGCATGACCTTCTTCATCGCCCATCTACCTTTCCCTCATTCTTCAAGCCGGACGAGAACTTGTCCTAAGCGCCTCTTCCCCATCATAATGCATCCCTTGCCGGTTTGAAAGCCCGTATTTTGAGCATAATAAATGGTAACTCTATGCATTTCGCTATAGAAAAGGGGCGCCGTAACTATGCAAACGACGAACGAATCCAAAGAACACGTGCGGCAGCTAAATGATCATGTGCAGATGCATTTTGACCGCCAATGGTTCGAGGAGCTGCACGGCAGAGCTTTGGGCAACGGGCCTTGGGACGGTTGGACGATGTACAAGCTCGCGTACGAGGCCGAACAATCCGGACTGATACACAGCTTCGACGAGCTTCAATGCTTGACGCATTTGCCCGGTCTTGTCCCTATGGAGCATCAGCTCGAAACGGCTAGGAAAGTGCTAGTCGATATGCGGGGACGCGCCATTTTGGCCGACGAGGTAGGTCTCGGAAAAACGATCGAAGCCGGTTTGATATTGAAGGAATACATGATTCGCGGACTGGTGAAAAAAGCGCTCATTCTGGTGCCCGCCTCGCTTGTGCTGCAATGGGTGCGCGAACTGAACCAAAAATTCGGGATTCCTGCGGTGGCGCAAAAAAAAGAATACATGTGGGTGCAACACGACGTCGTCGTCGCTTCCATGGATACGGCCAAACGCGACCCGCACCGCGAAATCGTGCTCGGCCTCGAATACGATTTGCTGATCGTCGACGAAGCGCATAAGCTGAAAAACAAAAAAACGACCAACTACCAGTTCATTAACGAACTTCGCAAAAAATATTGCCTGCTGCTGACGGCGACGCCGGTGCAAAACGACTTGAAGGAGCTGTACAACCTGATTACGCTGCTCAAGCCGGGACAGCTTGGCGGCCAAACGAGCTTTCAGGCGAACTTTGTCGTCGACAAGCGCGTACCGAAAAACGAAGAGCAGCTGCAGCAGGAGCTGTCGAAGGTCATGATCCGCAACCGGCGCAGCGACGGCAATGTCAATTTTACGAAACGGATCGTTCGCAACATCCCGCTTCAACTGTCGGACGAGGAGCAGGCGCTGTACAATGGCGTCACCGATTTCGTCAAAGGACGGTACGAGGAAGCCGGAGGCGATATCGGCAGCGTGTTATCCTTAGTGACATTGCAGCGCGAAGTATGCTCCAGCCGCGACGCCGTGTTCATCACCCTCGTCAACCTGTTCAAAAAAACGGCCGAAGATTCGCCCTTGCGCCCCAAAATATGGGAGCTTGTCGAGTTGATTCGCGGCATTAAAGCGAATACGAAAGCGGAAAAAACGATGGAGCTTGTCCAGGAAATTAACGACAAAGTGATTATTTTCACCGAGTACCGGGCATCGCAGGAATATTTGCTGCAATATTTGAAAGATCACAAAATAACGGCCGTTCCGTACCGCGGCGGAATGAACCGGGGCAAAAAAGACTGGATGATGGACCTGTTCCGCAACAAAGCGCAGGTGCTCGTCGCGACGGAAGCCGGCGGCGAAGGAATCAACCTGCAGTTTTGCCATAACATGATCAATTTCGATCTGCCCTGGAATCCAATGCGCGTCGAGCAGCGGATCGGTCGCGTTCACCGTCTCGGACAAAAGGAAGACGTCAAAATATTCAACCTGTCGACGCAGGGAACGATCGAAGAATATATTTTGTCGCTGCTGCACGAGAAAATCAACATGTTCGAGCTCGTCATCGGGGAATTGGATACGATCCTCGAACGTTTCGAGAAAAAGACGTCGCTCGAATCCCATCTGGCCAAAATTGTTTTATCCTCGGCCAGCCAGGAGGACATTCGCAGGCAGTTGGACGATTTGGGCCGTTCCTTCACGATGCTGAAATCCGAAGTGGAGCAGGAGCACGAAGAAGGCACAGGGCTGCAGCGGATGCTGAATGCCGTCGGCCAGACGATTCAAACGGAGGTGCAGCCGTAGCATGATGACCACCGAGGAAATCCGCTCGTTTGTGCTCAAGTATTTGGAAGCGGAAAAATGCGACATATTGGAAAAGCACCCCGCCTACGTCACGGTCAAGCTGTCCGTTTCGGCGGACAAAGACTTGACGCACCGGCCGTATTATTGGGGATTCGTGGAGCGAACGGGCGTCACGCCGGAAACGATGACCTGCACGTACATCTTCGATCCGATCATGTATCGTGAACTCCAGCCTCACAGTCCGCAGGGAGGGCCGGCACCCGGCATCAGCACGGCTGCACCGCCGGGCATGTCTCCTGCGCCCGCGCCCGCTCCCGCTCAAGCCGAAGAACCGGCCGCTGAGCCGGCGGCAGACAAGCAGCAGGCGTCCAAGGTGCCGGATAGCCCTCAGCCGCAAGGAGACAGCATTCTCGGCCGCTATTTCGGATTCGTGCCGACGACGTTCACCGCGCGCATTCCCCGCGACGAGCTGACGTACGGCAGCGGCCGGCTCGAGCAAATCTTCGGCGCTGTCCGTGCCAAAGGCCGATTCGTGCGCTTGTTCGAACAGTACGCGCCGGACACGACGAAGCATTCACAGACGGTGCCGTACGAAAGCTGGCTCGGCGTGAACTATAAAGTCGAGCTTGCTTGCGACATGAAGCGAAGCGAAATTCACTCCATCGGCATTCAGCTGCAAACCGGCGAAATTCGCGAGCAGTTTCACGATTGGGTGCTGCCGAGGCGGCTTACGCCGCGCTTGCCCGCGCATGTATACGTAACGCCGGATCGCATCGCGCTGCCGCGCGCCGTTCTGTTTCTGGAGCAGCATCTGGAGCAGAAACTTGCCGCCTACGACCACAGCTGGGCGCAGCAGGCACAGCTTCGGCTCGAGGATGAGCAAATTCGCGTGAAAGATTATTATGAGTCGCTGCTGCAAGCAGCCGAACCGGACAAAAAACCGGTGATCGAAGCCCAATATGCCGGTCGTCTTCAGGAAGTCGACTGGCAGTACCGCCCCCGCATCCAAATATCCGCCATCAACTGCGGTTTGTTTCATTTTCCACAGACGAATGGGAGGGCGTACTGACGAACGGGCGCGAACGAAAGCGCATTAACGGGAAAACTTTTTTGATGCGGGCTACAGGTTCTAACAAACTTTTTATCACATACACTATAAAATAAAGTCATATTCGCACCGGCAGGCGCATATGGCCTTCGGCTCAGGAAGCTTTGAGCGGTAGTTACGACTTAAAGCGACCGCCGCCTATCCTACCAGCGAAGCAGGTGAATTGATGAAATTAAGAACGTTCGGACTGACGGCGTTCCTTCTTTGTACAAGCTTGCTGATGGCACGGCCTTACCCTTCCGCTGCGCTGCAGCAGCCCGTCCTGCCGACGGAAACGAAGCTCGCCGCGACAGGCAGCGTTTCACCCGGAATCCCGGACGAAATTCGATCTTCTTCCTTATCGGAGGCGGCAAACCGGTTCATTGGCGTTTTGTCGTCGCAGCAAGGCTTCGAGCAGTGGAAGCAAAGCACGTGGACAAGCTATCCGCTAGGCCCTGGCACTCACGGGTGGGTGATTCTGGTCGCGTCAAGCGGCCGAGACATCGGGTATTTGGTGCTGTATGACGCAGGACCGGATAAGTACCGCTTGGCCGAATACGGCAACGGCGAGTATCCGCTATTCAGTATGCAAACGCTGTACCGCAGTATGGTGCAGCTGGAACTTTTCGATTATTCCTACAAAACCGAACGTCTGTATTACAACCCGCTGCAAGCAGTATGGAAAATTACCGTGCAGGGTGCGGACAGGGAATGGTATCTCGATGCGAAAACCGGCGAGGAGCTTCCGTTCCAAGACGGCAGCAAGCTTCCGAAGGTTGAAACCGGCACAAGCCCAGGAACAAAGCCGTTCACGAAAACCGAACCCGCGCATAATATAATAGAAGCCGGGCAAACGGCACCCGCCGAACCGAATCAGCGGCTGCCGTGGGTTCAAGGCAAACCGGAAGCCGGCATGACGGAGCGTAAGCTGCAGGAGTGGATTCGCAGCGCCCGCAAACCGGTCTTCTCGGCCGAGCTGTACTCGGGAAGCGTCATCCTTCCGTTATCCGTGTCCGGTTATCACGTATGGTCCGGCGGCGACGTCTACGTCAAAGTACTTCAGGACGACGATCGTTACCTGCCGTTTGAAACGCTGGCTTCCGCCGGCGGATTTTATCCTTAACTAACGGTTTTTCTCCTCTTCCCTATATAGAAAAGCTTTTCGCCACATCGAACCGGCCTTCGCCGATTCGGGGTGCAAAGCTTTTCCTTTTTTTTGCACTTAATCCCGTTTTCGAAAATATCGTTCACGCCATACCCGCAAAGTAACCGGCAGCAGACCGAACCAGCGATACTGCCATTGCTCCCGCACTTCTTTGCGTCCGGCGCGTACTTGTTTGCGCACGTCCTTCGGCGTCTCGATATATTTCACGACTTGCACCGTCAAATATTTCACCAGCTCGTCGCTTTTGGCCATTATTCTATCAACCTCCTAATCTTAGTATAGTCAACAGAATGCGACAGCAAACGCGATCCCCTAACCGCATGATGCGGAGATGCTCGAATTTGTGCGTACGCACATGCTGAAGCTGTTGGAGCAGACGAAATCCGCGCTCGATCGGGTCTCAAGCCAGACGGAGTCGGGTGAATCCAAAACGGCGTGCCCGCGAGGTCGCCCGGCAAAATTCCGCGGCAAATAACGTCTGGCTGAAATGAAAACACCCGCAGCAGCTTGAAGAACCTGGATAAGGGATTCTTCCGCTTCTGCGGGTGTTTTTTATGATAAGCAACTAAATTTTTTCTGGAGCTTCCAGACCGATCAGTCTCAAACCGTTTTTGAGCGTAATCCGCACGCTCTGCACCAGAGCAAGGCGGGCGGCGCGAACCGCTTGATCGTCTACGAGAATCGGACATTCGTGGTAGAACCGGTTGAAGCTTTGGGCGAGATCGACCAGGTAACGGCTGACGATGGAAGGCTCGAGCTTGTGCATTGCCTGCTCTACGCGCTCCTTGAACAAGTACAGCTCGCGTACGACGCCTTGCGCTTCCGCATTCGTCAACAGCTCGGCATCGATTGCCGCGGCTTCGGGTTTGTCCCCTTCGACTCCCGCTTTACGCAGCACGCTGCAAGCTCTCGCATGCGTATACTGAACGTAAGGACCGGTCTCCCCTTCGAAATTGAGCGCCTCGTCCCAGGAGAACACAATATCCTTAATCCGGTTGTTGCTCAGATCGTTAAAGATGATCGCGCCGACGCCGACTTTGCGGGCTACTTCGTCTTTGTTCTCCATGTTCGGATTTTTCTCTTCGATAATTTCCCGCGTCTTCTCAATCGCCTTCGCGAGCAATTCCTCCAAGTGGATCACATTGCCTTTACGGGTAGACAGCTTTGCGCCTTCCAACGATACTTTGCCGAACGGTACGTGCTGCAGCTGCTTCGCCCAATCATGTCCCATCAGCTCGATGACTTTAAACCACTGCTGGAAATGCAGGCTTTGTCCCGCATCGGTCACATATATCGCTTTTTCAAAATCATACGTGTTCTTACGGTAAATCGCCGCCGTCACGTCGCGCGTATGGTACAGCGTACCGCCGTCTTTCTTCACCATCAAAGCAGGAGGCATATTGTAATCGTCTAAACGGACGAGCAGCGCTCCCTCGTCTTCCTCCAGCAGTTTCTTCGCCTTCAGTTCGTCGAGAATGGCCGCCATTTTATCGTTATAAAAGCTTTCGCCGGCATAAGAATCGAATGTAACGCCAAGCAGGTCGTACATCTTATGGAATTCCTTCAGGCTGATTTCCACGAACCAACGCCACAGCTTCTCCGCCTCCGCGTCGCCTTGCTCCAGCTTGACGAACCATGCCCGCGCTTCATCCTCAAGCTCCGGTTTTGTGTCCGCCTCGTCATGGAACTTTACGTAGAGCCGCTGCAGCTCGTCAATGCCCTCGGCTTCCACCTTCGATTGCTCGCCCCACAGCTTGTACGCGACAATCAGCTTGCCGAACTGGGTTCCCCAGTCTCCGAGATGATTGACCCCGACGCTGTTGTAGCCCATAAATTCGAATATATTGTACAGCGCCTTTCCGATGACGGTAGAACGCAGATGACCGATATGGAACGTCTTGGCAATATTCGGCGACGAGAAATCGATCACGATGTTTTTGCCTTTGCCCAACTCCTGCGAGCCGTACCGCTCACCCTTCTTCAGCACTTCCGTTATCACTTCGGAAGCGAACTGCGCCGGATTCAAAAAAACGTTAAAATAACCGGACACGGCGTCGACGCGCTGAACGGAGTCGCCAGCGACCCATTTCGCCTTCAGTTCTTCGGCGATCGCCTGCGGCGCCTTGCGAAGCTGCTTGCTGAGCTTGAAACAGGGCAGCGACAAATCGCCCATCTGCGGATTCGGCGGATATTCGATCAGCTCCTCAATCGTTTCCAGCGTGACGCCTTCGAGCTGCCCCGCCAATTGCTCGGCCAGCCATTGTTTGTAATTCATTACGGATGAACCCCTTTCGTCCTGCGACCGCTCCAAGCCCCAAGTACTGCCTTCTGATGTAAGTAAAACTCCTTGTCGGAGCACTTCAAATCGTTAATAAAGCACCCCGTACGGGGTGCCTCTATTCATGCAGCATAGGTGCTAGTTTGCCAGTCTTTACATAACTTACATTATATCGGCCTGAGAAAAACGAGTCAAGCGGATGGAGGCGCTTATGATCGCATCCTATTCGTCAGTATGTTCATTCCCGGCGCATTCCTTCCCCGCTTCCAGCAGTCTCCATGAATGAACGCGACGTTAGTGTTAAAAATGTGTTATGAACGTATTTTTATAACATTTAAGGAGGTCGTCCACTTGCCATTAACGCCATTCGAGCCGCGTCGTCATGTAGACCGCTGGAAAAAAGAAATGGACCGCATTTTCAACGAGAGTATTCCGGCAGCCTTCGGCTTTCAATCCGAATTCGGAACGCCGCGCATGGATGTGTTCGAGACGGACAGCGAAGTCGTAGCTCATTTTGAAATCGCCGGCTTGGAACGCAAGGAAGACGTCGATATTCACGTACAGCCGCGGACGTTGACGATTTCCGGGACTATCCACCGGTCTCAGGAGAAAACGGAAGACCGCTTCCATCACCAGGAACGATATACGGGAAAATTCCACCGTTCAATCTCGCTGCCCGTAGAAGTGTTGGAGGAAGGCTCGACCGCCTCCTACAAAAACGGGATACTGGAAGTCAAAATGCCAAAAGTCAAACAAGAAGAGCATCGCCGCATTAACGTAGAGTTTCATTAATTTGGATTAATAAACGACAAAAGCAGTCTCCGGCGCACATCCTGGATGGTCGTGGGAGCTGCTTTTTTTTGTCTACAATATTTTTTGCATGAGAACTACGTTGAGCAATCGGTCGAACTTGTAACCGACCTCGCGCATCGTGCCCACCGTATCGAAGCCGTGTAAGTTATGAATATGAATGCTGTTGTCGTTCCCCTCCACGATGCGGGACAATACCGTATGAAGCCCCGCAGCCTTCGCTTCCGCCAGAAGGCGTTCGAACAACGCTTTGCCGATGCCTTGGCCGCGTTGATCTTGCCGCACATACAGCGATAGCTCTGCGGTTCTTGCGTATGCTTGCCGGTCGGAATATCGATTCGCGGAAGCCCACCCTGCAATCCGGCCGTCCCGTTCAGCCACCAACACGGGGTATGCGGCGCCATGCTGCTCAAACCATTGCTCCTGCTGCTCCAGTGTGCGCGGCACGGTATCGAACGTGGCAACGGTGTGCAACACAGCGTCGTTATAAATTTCAACAATTTGCGGTAAATCCGAAGATAAGGCGAATCTGATCTGCATCGTTGTCAACTTCCTTTGTTCAAGAGATCGTCATTTGTTAAAAAAACCTTTCAGCAGGCTGCTGAAAGGTTGCGCTTCATATGTAGGGATGCGGTCGAGAGGACTCGAACCTCCACGGCTGTTACACCACTAGAACCTGAATCTAGCGCGTCTGCCAATTCCGCCACGACCGCACACATCATGCTAGATGTCGCTGATAAGAGGCTAGGATAATGCGGTCAAGAGGACTCGAACCTCCACGGTTGTTACACCACTAGAACCTGAATCTAGCGCGTCTGCCAATTCCGCCATGACCGCAAACCAACATCCCTTTCAGAGAGCCTCTCTTAAGGAGACAAATAGTATCTTATCATCCTTCGAAAATGAAGTCAACATGTTTTAAAGCACGCCATCCGTCGCCCCGGATTGAAACGAATCAGCCGTTCAGCCACTCGCATACACCCCAAACGATGAGCGCCCAGATCGGAAGCGTAAACAAAATACCGTAGACCGTTCCTTTTAAAGCGGATCCTTCCTTCAATGCGCAGCACACTCCCTCCATGCATGTAGAGTGAATACCATCATATGCAAGTCCTTCATCGTTTATGCCTGTCCGTAGATTTCGGAGTCATCCTTTCGGAGCCTTGGCCATATAAATGGAACGAAGGAGAAAGGAGCGATGATAACAATGATTTTGCTGCAAATCGCAGGGGGAACACTGCTCGCGCTGCTGCTGTGGGCTATGCTGAGGTTGACGCTGAAAGCAGCGCTTTGGGCTGTCGGAATCGCTATGATCGTCGCATTTATTTTTCCGGGGATTTTGCTTCTGCTCGGGGGTCTCGTCTTCGTGACGGTGAGCCTTCTGGCTACCCTCGGACTCTTGGTGCTGCTTTCGGCATTCCGTACCTGATTTCCGTGTACCCCCGCTCCCCCTTTTTAGCCTTCCCTATACGCTCTTAAAGCTTGTCTGGCCCACGCGGCCAGTGCTTCGGGGGTATCCTGCGCCGGCGCATCGAACAAATGCGTGCCCTGGCCCGGCTTTTTGGCGTCAAGCATAATGACGTCTCCTTCTACCCCGCTGCTTCCTTCCCTAAGCCGCAATATGTAATCTTTCTCCAGCATAATGTAATCGTCTTTCTCTTGCTCCGCTTGCCGTTTCTTCAATGGGTTTCGCCTCCTTTGTTCACCGCAAAGCTCGTAAGCTAAGCTTGCCCGGAAATTCCCGGATCATGCGTCGTTGTCCGCCTCTGATAGCGAGCTCCCGATTTCATCGTCGCTTCATATACGACGCAGCCGATGGCATAGCCGAGCTGCGTCGCGGTGCCTGCATACCGGAACGATGCGCCGCGCTGCATCGAAGCAATCAATACGGCGTCCGTTGTCGTACCTGTAGCCGAGACGCCGCCGTCCCGATTGTCGACAAAAACGCCCAAATCCTGCAATGCAGCGGTTTTCGCTTCGGTGGCGGTAATAACCGCATTCACAAACGCAGCGTCGGTCAACAAGCCGTCCACGACGAGGATCGTATTGATCGTGCCGGGATATAAGGCACCCGCATCCTGCGTCAGTCCCGCTCTCGCTTTGTTGCTGAATCCGGCCGTAACCCAGCAGCACACTTCATTTCCATTCGGCAGACGCTGCGTTTCATACGCTCTGTCCTTCAGATCCGCAGCGGTGAGCAGTGCGGCTGTTTGAGACGCATCGATCCCATGGTCCGCCATAAAAGCATGCATCTCCGCCTGCGGGTCGTGGCAATGGTAGTGCTTGTCCACCTGACGGTTCATCAAATACCGGTGCGATCCGAAGCCTCCGCCCCATATGGATGAATTCAGCGTACGCATTGGCGTTTCCGAGCGAATCATGAAGAAACTGGCCCAGCCTTGATCCGTAAAGCTGTCGCTTAGACCGGGGATCACGGCTTGTCCTCCCCTTCTGGCCACAGCTGGGCACGCGGCTCTTCATAAGGCTGGTATATATAACCCCGGTCCAACTTCACCACATTGCGGGTCCGCTTCCGGACTAGCACCGTCTTGTCGTCCCAAGCGACGACATAGCCTCTGACGTCATTCGTGCGATCCGCGTCCCGGACGACGCGCAGCAGCGTTCCGTTCAACCGGTATTGGTCCAACTGTTCATCCGAAATCATAAGTAGCGCCTCCCTTACCTCTTCAGGTTCCTTCCTCATAAGATTACAACATTTTGGGGATACAATAAAACAGACGAGTGCGACACGAGAAGAGAAAGGATGAATGGCAATGCAAGCCGAAACCCCCGCAGAGAAAAAAACATACTACGTCACGGTCGGCTCAGCCGAAATATTGGAGCCGGAGGACGTGATCGGCAACTTTGAATTGGAAATCGTGGCGACCGAAGACGAGATCGACCAGCTGGAGGAATTGTTTGACGATCGGCTTGTGTCTGAGGAGGCATCGGCCGTTCGCGCACATATCCCTTTCCGGGAATACCACCACGACGAGCCTAACGACGAGTACGACAGGTCGCTTTCCCAAATTTACAAGCTGCTTCATCAGCTCGGGACACCGGAAACCAAAAAGCACATCGAACAGATGAACGTTCTTGGGCAGTAAGCTCCGGCCTGGTCCGTCAAGCCCGACAAAAAGAGCCTGTCCCCCGGACAACGTCCGGAGACAGGCTCTGTCTATTATGCTTGGATAAGTGCGTCTTACTTAACCAACATGCTCTTTGGAATCATTCGTCTCAAACCAATAATCGAGCACTTTGCTGGACATGACTCGCTTATTGATATAGTCGACCTGCTGTTCGGAGAACTGTCCTTGCCAGTCGATCTCCAATTCTTTACAAAGCTTCACGACCGTCAGCAGCTCAGACCAAGCAACATACCGTTTGTACCAAAAAAACTGAGGATGCTCAATCATATAGGGATACAGGTCGTCAAACTCCGTATGCTTACAATCAAGGGCACGTTCGAAATGAATTTTCGCCTCATTCAGTTTGGTTACGAAAAAATCCGTTGGAATTTCTTTCCCCACAGCAGCACACCTCCTGGAAATTTACGCCAAACAACCTGCTGCTTGAGCGCGACCTAAGTGTTCTGAAAGTAATTATAATGGAAAACGCCGACCATGGGAAGGCTTTCGCTTACGAAATATCCGATGCAAATGTTGCTATTCGAATTCGATAACGCCGCCGGTCAACGATGCAATTTTGACAAGCGATTCGACGCGGATGCCGGCTTCCCGTATCGTTCTGCCACCGGCTTGAAACGATTTCTCCACGGCTATGCCAAGTCCAAGCAGCGTAGCGCCGGAACGGCGAATGATCCGAATCAGTCCTCTGGCTGCGTCTCCGTTTGCAATGAAATCGTCGATGAGCACGACGCGGTCCGACTCGTTTAAAAACTCCCTCGAAACCATGATGTCGGTAACCATCCCTTTCGTAAACGAAGGGACGCGCTCGCAATACGTTTCGGTATCCGTATTGAGCGTTTTCTTGCGGCGGGCGAATACCATCGGTACGTTCAGCTCCTGCGCCGCGGCGAAGGCAATCGGGATGCCCGACGATTCGATCGTCATAATCTTGGTCACGTTCTCCTCGCGGTACAACCTGGCGAACTCTTTCCCCATCGCCGTCGTCAATACCGGATCTACCGCATGATTCAATATGGCATCGAGCTTAATGACATCGTCGGAAACGACAACGCCGACCTCTTTTATTTTTTGTTTCAATAACTCCATATCGTACCCTCGCCTTTCGCTGGTCAAAACCTTTTCCGTAAACTTATCATAATGCCAAAGAAGGTTTCAAGTACCCCTTACTGGAACTTCAAAAAATTTATGCAACTTTTACGGTTCATCCTTCGTCTATATGGTTATAAAAGGTTAGAACGCGTGAAACTGGTATTCTATGAAGTGAAAAGCAAGTTTTGAAAATGAAAACGGGCGATAACTATGTTATTTGAATAGATTTGGCCTTTTTTGCTCTTTGAGTAGCGTTCGGCAAACAGGTATGATTAGTAAGGCTGTAACGAGGAAGTTACAGGGAAAGGGAGTTCGAGATGAAGAGAAAAAGAAACTCCGTCGGCTATATGTCCGCACTCGTAATTGTTCTGCTGCTTGCCGCGGGTTGCCAGAACTACAAACCGGCTCCGGCCCAGCCCGTTGCGGTTCAGAAGCAGGAACCAACCGCGACACCGCCGTCCGCTCCCGAAGCGGATCAAGAGAAGCTCGCCGAGGTCACGGCGCTGCCGCAAGCTCCGGCCAATTCTCCTGCCGACCCGGACAGCAAAGTAGCGCTGGTCAGCAGCGACCAGCCCAAGCCGGAAGAGCCGCAGAAAGGTGAGGCCAAACCGAATACGAGCAGCAAGCCGAAAATTGAGATCAAGTCGCCATATACGCAAGAAAAGCCGACGCTTCTCGGATTGACGCTCAAAACGAGCCTGGAGGAGATTACGGAAAAGCTCGGCAAACCGAAGGACACCTTCTTGATGGAAGACGATGCCGATCCGATTACCGTCTATGACTATACCGACTTTATGGCTGGTTTCAACAAAAAAAATCAGCTGCAATTCATCGATATCCGCAGCGACGGCATCGATCCGGGATTAAACGGGCTGAAGCTCGGCGATCCGGTGGCGGACGTCAGCAAGGCGCTGGGGAAACCGGATTCCAACACAAGCCTCGTGATGACTTACAAATCGCCTGGTGCCATTTTGAAGCTCGACATCGATCCCAAATCGCAAAAAGTGAACTCCATCAAGCTTTTTGCCGAATAGCCGGACCGACATACTACGCCAAAAAAACCTTGACCGATCAACGGGTCAAGGTTTTTTTTAACTTGTATACTACAGCAGCGGCCTTTTGCGAATGCGCCAATAAATATAGGCGGCGACGGCTATCAACAAGACGATAATCGTAACGCTAAGTCCCATGTATTGATGCATCATATCCAGAATGACCGGAGCATTGATGCCGATCACATGCCCGAGCGTCAAAAATGTGGAGCACCAGATCAGCGCGCCTGAACCGGCATAAAGCAAGTAACGCCATATCCCGACGTTGCTCACACCGGCGAGGTAGCACGTAAAGTGACGGATGCCGGGGACGTAGTAACCGAAAGCAACGGCCCAAAGACCGTATTTTTTGAACCAACCCTCGGCGACATTCAACCGCTCTGGCGTCAATTTCACCCACTTGCCGAATTTGTACAAAAAGGGCTTGCCTACTTTTTTGCCTAACAAATAACTGATCATCATTCCTGTCATCGCGCCGCAAAAGCTGACAAACAGGGATATGCAATAGCTTAGCAACGGCTCCTCGCCTGCAGTTAATGAACCGACGGTTGTCATCAATATTTCATCCGGGACCGGTATACCGATAATGCCCAACGCCAAAAGTCCGTATAATGCGATATAACCGTACTGATCAATGAGCCCAATAAGTTGCTCCACCGTGACACGCTCCAAGCGATATTCGAAAGTATGTTCTAACAGACAAGTATCTTCTATTGTAGCAGAATATTTGACATTTCCCAAGGGAGAAAGAGAAGCGATGGCCCGTTTTGACGAAACTTTAACATCGTTTCTCCATAATAAGGCATGAGGCTTGGACGAATCTCATAGGTTGTACTATACAGCCGTTGGAAGGGAGACGCTCGGACTCATGAAAAAATGGGGAAACATACTGCAGGTCAGCTTTACATACGTCGGCACGGTCGTCGGGGCGGGCTTTGCTACGGGTCAGGAAATCCTGCAGTTTTTTACCCGGTACGGGGGTATGGCCACGCTGACGATCGGCCTTGCGACCGCTTTGTTCGTATGGCTCGGCATCAAATTAATGCTGATTGCCAGCGATTTGGGAGCAAAATCGTACGAGGACCTGAACAATTTGCTGTTCGGACGCCGAATCGGCAACTGGGTCAGTCTGTTTACGCTCGTCACGTTGTTCGGCGTGTGTACCGTCATGTTGGCCGGAGCCGGATCGGTATTCAGAGAACAGCTTCATCTTCCGTATCAGGCGGGACTGCTGATCACGCTGCTTCTCGCTTATTTGCTGCTGACAAAAGGAATGGATGCCATCATGGCCGCAAACTCGGTCGTCGTTCCGCTGATGGCGTTTTTCAGCGTATTGATCGTCTGGGACACATGGAACGCCCCGGGTTCCTTCAATTGGATTGAGATGGAATCCAACGTTTCCCCCCAGCGCGTCTGGTTTGCCCCTCTACTGTATGCCGCATTCAATTTGACGATGGCGCAAGGCGTGCTTGTACCGCTTGGAGCACAGATTAAAGACCGGTTCGTCCTGCGATGGGGCGGCATTCTGGGGGGCGTATGGATCGGAGGCATGCTGCTGGCCGGCCATTTTGCGCTCGCGGCGCAAATGCCGGACATTGCACGATTCGAGATCCCGATGGCTCAAATCGTGCACAGGCTCGGTCCGGTCCTTCAAATGGCGTTCATTCTCGTCATCTACGGAGAAATTTTCACGACGCTGCTATCCGACGTCTACGGGCTGGCGCTGCAAATGGAGCAGCGGACGAAGGTAAAGTACAATTTCATCGTCCCCATTATTTTGGTAGTTGCTTACGGCGTGAGCCAAATCGGTTTCAAGACGCTGCTGGCTTCGCTTTATCCTTTATTCGGCATGCTCAGCATGGCCTGGATGGTGATGATGATCTGGCATAGACGCGGACCGGAGCGTCCGACTTAGCGAAACGGTAAGCACAAGCCGCACCGCCATCATCAGCATGCCGGCCAACGTAAAAATAAAGCCGCACAACAAATATCCGTAGTGGTAAGGGGGAAACGCTTCCCGGTCACGAAACACGGCGATCAAATCCGTAAACAGGAACAAACCGCCGATCACAAACAAAGCAAACAGCGCGTAATCGAAAAAAGTCCATTTGATTAAATGCGGCGCTGCGTTCAAGTAAAAAGATGCGTGCGCGTCGTCCTTCTCCGCATTCGCAGGATGCGAAGCTTTCAGCTGCGAGTAAAGAGTCCATCCCAACAGCACGGCGGAACCTGTAACCGTCAAGCCGACCAAACCGCCGATAACGGCTAGAAATGTCATCATGATGAACAGCACCTCAATCGTTCGGTAAATGTAAGATCGAATGAATCTGATGTCGAAGCCGCTTAGGCGAATCGGTGCCGGAGCGGATCTTTATGAATAGTGGGACAGCCAGTAGACCATCCAAACGAACAAGACAAAAACGGCGGCCGGCAAAAGAATCAGGACAACCTTCATCAGCTTGACGGGCGGGATCGGCGTTTGCTTCCAAAGCACGTTATCGTTGAATCGGACGGCGGGACGCAGCGGTTCGGGAACCGTGCGATACGGGTCGGGCTGTCCGGTCGCCTCTGGCAACGCCTCCGTCTTATTCGGAGCGGAGACGATCTTGCTCCGTTTCCAGCCGACCTTGTACGTCATTTCGCGAGGTGTACGTTGTTCGGGGTCCATGGTGCGGCCTCCTCTCTCGTCTCACAGGACATGATTTCCTATTCTAGCATAACTTCCATACATAATTCACGCGCAGTAGTTGATTTTTGAATGTTATGGTAACATAACGAGGAAGAAAAACTTACGAATCCATCGCGGGAGGTAAGGCTTATGCAAAAAGTGGCCGTCGTTACGGGCGGAGCACAAGGCATCGGCAAAGCCATTGTGCTGGAGTTCATCAAGGCCGGCTACGCGGTAGCCGCAGCCGACACGGATATAGAAGCCGGGAGCGAGCTGACTCGGGACATTCGGGATATAGGCGGAACAGGACTGTTCGTGCCGTGTCATATCGGAAAAGCCGAAGAAGTGGAACGTTTCTTCAAGCTGACGCTGGAAGATTTCGGACGCATCGACGTGCTTGTCAATAATGCAGGCATCGGACGCGGCGGCTCCATGCTGGAATTGCCGCTCGAGCGATTCGAGGAAGTGCTGAACGTCAATCTGCGCGGCACGTTCCAATGCTCGCAGCTGGCCGCCAGAGCCATGACGCCGCAAGGCGGAGGTTCGATCATCAACATCGCTTCGACCCGCGCGCTGATGTCGGAAGCGGATACGGAAGCATACGCCGCAAGCAAAGGCGGGATCGTCGCCCTTACCCACGCTATGGCGGTAAGTCTGGGTCCATACGGGATCCGTGTCAATGCGATCAGTCCCGGCTGGATCGAGACGCGGGACTGGCAGAAAGCATCAAAGCGGCTAAAGCCGATTCATTCCGAGCAGGACCGCTTGCAGCATCCGGTAGGCCGCGTCGGCACGCCGCATGATATCGCCTCCGCCTGCCTGTACTTGGCGGGAAGCCGTGCAGGCTTCATCACAGGACAAAACTGGGTCATTGACGGGGGCATGACCGTGAAAATGATATACGAGGAATAACGATTACAATGCAGCAAGGGGATATGCATCATGTGGTTTGTATTTGCCGCAGCAGCAGCAGTGTGCTTCGGTCTTAGAGGCATTTTATATCAATGGACGTCACAGCGGCCGATCCAGCGCAATTTGCTGCTGTTCGGCGTTTATTTTTCCGGGATGGTCATCGCCGCCGTGGCCGGTTTCGCCGCCGGACAAGCTTGGACATCCTCCGTATGGATCGGAACACTTATGGGCTTGTTCTCCTTCGTGTCCAACGCCGCCATGTATAAAGGCTTTGCCGTCGGCAAAGCTTCGCTTGTGGCGATGTTCACGGCGCTGCCGCCGGTCGTCGTCGCCGTGCTGGCATATTTTTTATGGGAAGAAAAGCTGAATATATGGCAGTTCGGGGCGTTCGTCGTCATCATGGGCGGCATTCTCATGATCCGCTATTCAAGCGACATTTCGTTACGCCATCTGCAAGGCGCGGGTTGGGGAGTGCTGACGATGCTGTTTTTCGGCTTCACCGACTTGTCCTCCAAAGCTTCGACCATGCTGGGCGCTCCGCCTTTGCCTACGCTCGTGGTCATGTACGCGACCGGCACGCTGCTGTTCGGCCTATCGTGGGCGATGGATTCGGCGCGCGAGCGCCAGGCAAGAGCAATACTGCGGCAAGCAGTGCAGGAAACAGCGGCAGGCGCGGCGGAACCGGCCGCATCCGTCGATACGCAGAGTGGCGTACCGCGAAGTGAATCAGCGTCCGGCATTCCAGGCGAAGTCGCTGCTCCCCGCTGGTCCGTCAAAAAAACATTCCTGTGGGGCTTGTTCGTCGGCATTTCGAACATATGCGGCATGATGCTGATATTACCCGCGTTCAAGCTCGGCGTGACGGGCCTTGTCTCCGCGGTTATCGCCATGAATGTCATCATCGTGCTGCTCTACGCGCGATTTGTGCTGAAAGAAAAATTCAGCCGCCTCGAAACGGGCGGCCTGATGTGCGCCATCATCGGCATCTTGATTTTGCGGTTGGCGGCGTAGTGCCGTACCCCGCCTCTAACCGATCCGAATGACCGACTGATCTGAAAAACGACGGCGGTACGCTTCAAGCACGTGATGATGGCATGTAAAAAGCAGCAATTGATGCCGCTCGCTTATCGTCTGAAGCAGCTCCATTCCGCGCTCCAGCCGTTCGTCGTCGAAATTGACGAACAGGTCGTCGATGACGAGCGGGAGCCGGATGCCGGATGCCGCATATTCGTCGGCAAGCGCAAATCGGATGCACAGGTACATTTGCTCGGCCGTTCCCCGGCTCAGCTGTTCCGCAGACATAAGCGCTCCGCTCGCCTTCTCCGCAAGCACCCGCTGCTCGCCAAGCGGAGCGACCATGCGAGAGAAGCGTCCGCCGGTTACCATCGCAAAATATTCGGAAGCCCTCCTCATGACGGAGGGCTGTTTTTCATGCTCGTACAGCCGTTTGGTCCGGTCAAACAGCGTGCCGCACATGGCGAGCACCCCCCACCGCTTCACGAGCTGCATCAGCTCCGCTTTGCGCTCCTCCACCCGCTGCAGCTTCTCCGCATGGTCGCCGCCCGCCTCCAGACGTTCGAGCTCAAACTTGCGCCGGCTCTTTTGTTCCCGGCATGCTTCAAGCTTCGCTTGAAGCTCTGTGATTTCTCTCTCCGTATGCGTTAGTTCCGCTTGCAGCTTTTCTTCGTCCGCCTGCTGCAATTGTTCGTCCAAGCGCGCCAGCTGCGCTTCGCCGACCAGCGTGACCAGCGCCAGCTCGTCCTGGCGCAGCTCGCCGAGCAGCGTCTTCCGCTGCTCCGCCTGCCGCTGCAGCCGCCGCAGCGACTCCGCGTCGTCCGCGCCGGCCGCTTGCAGCAGCGTCTCAAGCCGCTCGCGCTGCCGCTCCTGCTGCTGCTGCACGAGCGCGGCCTGGCGCGCGTGCTCCGCGAGCTGCCGGCGCCCCTGCGCGAGCCGCTCCCGCAGCGCCAGCTGGCGGCCCAGCGCCGCCTGCCACGCCTTCAGCGCGGCGGCCGGCTCCCGGCCGGCGGCGGCGCCGAGCTTTGCGGCCACCGCAGCCTCGAAGCCGCCGGCCGCACGCTGCAGCGCCTCGCGGGCCGCGCGCTGGCGGCGCAGCTGCTGCAGCTGCCGCTGCGCCTGCTCGGCCATCTGCAGCAGCGCAAGCGCCGCGTCGGGGCTCGCCGCGTCCGGCAGCGCCAGCTCGCGCAGCCACGCGGCCCAGCGGCGGCGCAGCGGCTCCCCGGCCGTCGCGTGGCGATCGCGCTGCGGCGCGGCGGCGCTCACCGTGCTGCGCTTCGCGCGCGCGCAGCTGCCGCTCGAGGGCGTCGAGCCCCGGCTCGATGCCCTCAAGCGGCGGCGCCGCTTCGCGAGCGGCCGCAGCTTCGGCGACGGCGTCGCCTAGCCGCGGCAGGCGGCGCAGCGCCGCCATCAGCGCGGCTTCGCGCTCGGCCGCATGCGCCTGCTCGCGCGCAGCCGAAGGCGCTTCGCCGCCGCCGGTGCGCGGTGTGCCGCTGCGTCCGGCTTCGCGGCGGCGCAGCAGCGTGAAGCCGGCGCTGAACGCGAGCAGCAGCACGAAGGCGACGCCGGCGGCGACATACTCCCGCAGCGCCACCGCGAGCAGTGCGGGCAGCAGGACGGTTAAGGCGTAAAGGGTATACGCCGGCAGAGGCGGAGCACCCTTTGGCGACCGTCGTTCCGCGCCCCGCCCGCCGCCGAACGGTTGCAGCCGCTCCCAATCCCGCTGCCGTTCTTCGGCATGCCGCGCCGCCTGCTTCGCTTCCTTCCACTCGTAAAACATGCGGCGTGCCGATGCGATCTGATCGAGTGATTGCTCAACAAAAGCAGCGTCGCTCTCTGCATCTCCGGACCCGTCCGATTGTTCAAGTTCCAGCTCCAGCCGATCTGCCTCCGCCGCCAGCGCGGCATCTTCCTGACGACGGGCGTTCCACTCTTCTCGGAAGGCGGCAGCCTGCTCGCGAAGCATAACGATCGACGGCAGCTCATCAAGCCGCTCTGCGCTCCACTGCGGATGAATTTGCCGCAGCGTCCGTTCCAGCTCGTCCGCGGTTTGCTCTTCTTCGAAGGCTGCGCGTGCGGCCCCGCGCTGCGTTTCCTCGTACTCCGCTCGCTCTTCGAAAAGCCGCTCCAGTTCTTCCCGATGAAGCATGACATCCTCACCGTCCGCCGCCTGCGCTTCCAGCCCGCTCAGTTCGCGGGAAAGCTCCGCCGAGGCAAGTTCCGCCGCATCCTGCAGCGCGGCAAGCCGCTCCTGCTCCGCTTCGATCGCCTCCAGACGGGCCACGCCGTCTTCCGGAAATCCGATCAGCTCCGGCAGCGCCGCTGCATCGCGCAGCAATTCGCGGCGGCGAAGCCAATGCGGACGCGCCCTAATGCAATGCCGCAGCCAATCGGCCTGCCGCTCGAATGCGGCAAGCTGGCGTTCCTGCTCCTCCTGCTGCCGCCCGAGCCGTTCCGCCTCCGCACGAAGCGATTCGTAGCGTTCGGCCTCGCTTCGGCTGCGGGCAAGCTCCCGCTCCGCTTCCGACAGCTCCAGCAGCGCCCGGTTGATCAGCGGCGTCCGCCCCCGAGGCCGGTACAGCTGCTCCAGCTCCTGCGAGAGCCTCCGCTCCGCCGTCCGGAACGCGGAAGCGCTAGTGCCGAGGCCGGCGCTGTATAGAAAGCCGCTGACTTCGTCGCTCTGCAGCGTGCCCAGCTCCTGCAGTTCCGTGAGCCCGAAAGCGAACAAGCTGCGAAACAGCTCCGGCGTCATGCCAGCTAGCATTGCGGACAACTCGCGTTCGCCGCCAGTGCTCCCGTCTTCGAACACCACCCGCACGCTGCCCGCGGCCGGAACCCGCCCCTTTCCGGTCGACGGGCTATCCGACCGTTCGACGCGAACGCGTCTTCCCTGTTCGTCCACCAGGGTTACCGCGCCGCCGTAGGGCCCTCCTCCGGGCGGCGCGTAGCGCTCGGCCGCGCTGCGGGCGGAAAAACCGAACAAAATGCCGCGAATAAACGCAAGCAGCGTGCTTTTGCCGGCCTCATTCGGACCGTACAGTAAAGTGGAACCAGGGGCCAGCTCCAGCTCCATATCGCGGAGCACTCCGAATCCGTGAACTTGCAGCCGCTCGATGTTCATTCCTTCCACCCCGTCTCCGTTTTCGTCAAGCCGTCCGCCAGCGCTTCGAGCGCAAGCTCCTCCGCTTCTCTCAACCATTCCGCTAGCTCTTCGGCAGGGATGCCGCGAAGCAGCGGGGCAAGCTGGGGGTGACTTTCCATTGGAACGAGCGCTTCGGACGCAAAAGATAGCAATCGTACGCGGTCTTCCCCCGCTTCCTCCGCAAAACGCAGTAAATCGCCCAGAAAACCGGGCTTTGCCGCCAGCTCCCCGCGGTCTGCCGCGATGCCGGTCCGGTCATCGATCGCCTCGACCCATACGATCCGGCTTCCGCCAAGCCGCTGCTCCGACTCCCGCAGCCCGGAGGCAAGCTCCGTCTTGGAGCCCGCCCTTTGCAAGACGGTATGCAGCGGACCGCGTCCCGTCAAGACGAGGCGTACGATCGCCGTTCTGCCTTCCGCCGCCTCTCGCGCCGCTTCGACCGCTTCTTCAAGCGCATCCTTCAATTGCTGTTCGGTTTCCATGCCCGCGATCGATACCGCTTGCGCAAGCCATCGCACCGCATCAAGCGAATGAAAAGTCAAGTCCGTATCGCCGGTATCCGATACTTGCACCAGGTAACAGCCGCGCGCACCGGTCTCGCGAATATGTCTCCCCTGCGCGTTGCCCGGGTAGACGACCCAAGGCTGCTCACGCATGACTTGACGTGTATGTACGTGACCGAGCGCCCAATAATCGACGCCGCGAACCGTCAAATCCTGCAGGCTGCACGGTGCATAATTGTCATGCTGCGGATCGCCGTCGACATTGGTGTGCAGCATACCGACATGATACAGCCCGTCTTCCCACGGACGAAAGCCGTACGACAAGTTTTCCGTCACTGCCGCGTGAGCGAACGAGATCCCGGAAATGCGGCACAAGGCCGTCCCTTCCTTATTTCTAATCACCCTGCTTTCCACTGCATCGCAGCCGAAAACGCATACGGTTTCCGGCAGATTCAGCTTGGCGGCATACCCGTCTTTCATCGGATCGTGATTGCCGTGAATAACGAACACGGGGATTTCGTGTCCAGCCAACGCTTCGAGCGCCTGTTGAAAACGGAGCTGCGCGCGCAGCGAGCGATCTTTCGCATCGTAAACGTCTCCGCTGATCAGCAGGAAATCGACCTGTTCCTGCACCGCAAGCTCCACCAGACGGTCCAGTGCGCGAAACGTCGACTCCCTCACCTGTTCCCGCAGCGGCTCGGGAAGCTTGGACAGTCCCCGAAACGGGCTGTCCAAATGGAGATCCGCCGCATGAATAAACCGAAATAATACCATACCCTCACCAACTCCCTTAGCATAAGAAAAGCGGAGATCCGCACCCTTCCCATTTGGGAGCATACGGATATTCCGCCCTTGTTTCATTGCCGCTGTATGTCAAGATTCTTTCCTATACGTGCGGTACACGCTGCGCAGCTGCCGGACGACCCGCGACATCGAATACGTATTGAGCGCCTTGTCTAGCGCGACTCGTGCGAGCTGGTAACGGTACATCGGATCGCTGGTCATCTTCTCCAAAGCGACAGCCAGCGCCTGCACGTCATCTACCGGTACGAGTAAACCGTTGACCCCATGCTCGATTTGCTCCGCGATGCCGCCTACATCCGTTCCGACGACCGCCAGTCCGCATAGCGCCGCTTCCGCGAATACCGATCCGAACGCTTCCGCCCGCGAAGGCAGCACGAACACGTCGAAGAACGGCATGAAATCTTCCGGATGCAGCATGTAACCGTAAAAAATCGTATCGTCATATATGCCTATCTCCTGAGCCAATGCTTCCAGTTCGGGGCGGATCGGGCCGTCGCCGATCAGGTGAAGCACGAAGGGGTGACCTTTACGCTTCAGCTCCGCGCATGCGTACAGCAGCGTATCCAGCCCTTTCGCGGGCACAAGGCGGCAGACGGTGATGAGCTGCGGCACCTGATTTTCATGATGAACCGGCCGGAACCGCTTCTCGTCGAACCCGTTCGGAATGACGCCGATCCGCTCCGGCTCCTGCACGAATTCGGACAAATATTGTTTGAACGAGTTCGAGACGGTAATGAGCTGATCCGCCTGTTCTTCCAGCTCCCTGTATATCGAGGTCAGGAACGCGTACTCCGGACCGTTCTTATCGATTTTGCCGTTCAGCATAAGCTCGCGCTCATAGCTGGAATGCACGGTCATCAGCACCGGCGTGTCCGGAAACAGCCGCTTCATGACCAGGCAAGCGATCGGATGATGCGCATGAATAATGTCATAAGAGGATTTGATGCGCATCTTCGTCCACCAGATGTAATCCTTGATCGTTTGAATATATTTATCGACTACCGGGTTGCCCGCATATGCCTTCCAATCGAAGGTAACGAAACGAACTTCCTCCGCCCCTTTGCCGCGCACCCTTTTGGGCAGCGAGAACAATTCCGTTTCCCAGCCTCTCTTGTTGAACCGGTCGAGCATAAAAGGCACCATGGATGATACGCCTCCCGGCTGTTCCGGGGGAAAAAACAACGCTTGAAGTATACGCATGATATCCTCCTTCAGTCCGATCCTCTCAAACGCTGTCGCATAAATATTTTACAACTAAAAAATGATGGCTCCATTATATCGTAACAGGTAAAAAACGCGGCGACAAGACTTCCCGAAACGAATGTATGTTTGGTATAATATGCATATTGCGCCCTTTGACGACCGCGAATCGCTACGTGCCTGTTTCGCGGAAGAAGCGGCCTGATCGGGAGGATCCCTTGTTTTCATGAACAATGCCACGTTTACAGAGCTGCTGTTCGGACCGGCCGGTTCGTTATTTATGTATTCCATGCTGATCGTGATCATTGCGATGACGCTGCTCGTCTCGCTGCGTCTGCTCATCACCCGGCGAAAAGTCGGGTATTTTTCCATGGTTATCGCGCTTGTCATTTTGATCGTCCAATACGGCCAGTTGGTTGCCCGCGCGGTCACGCAAAGCCAAAGCGAAACCGGGATGTTCCTGGCGCTGCTTCTCAAGCTGCTCGCCTTTGTGCTGCTCAACATCGGGATATATCAGCTGTACAATGCAACGCGCAAACGCGACTTGCTCGTGTTCGTACTGTTCATTGCGGGTACCGTCGCCATATCCGTTACGTATTGGAGCATTCCGGTCTGGCTGCAGGAAAACATGGAGCAGACGGCGCTGCTGCAGCCGCTTTTCATGGAGCTTTATTTGTTCCTGCTTCTTTTTCTCAGTTTTTTGCTCGTTGGCCCCCGGATCGGTCAGAACGGCAAGTACCAGATCATGCTGACGGTTTATTTTGCGGCGCATACGCTGCATATGGCTAATGTATATTTATTCGACGACAAGCAGCCTTATCTTAAGCTATGCGAGCAAATCATTCCATTTTTATTCCATGTCGTACTCTTTTTGTTCATTTTCGAACGCGTCATCGAGATTATGCAGGCGATTTACAATTCTTCCATAACGGACGGGCTCACGAAACTGTATAACCGTAAATATTTTCTTGGCCGGGTCGCGCAGTATGTGGAGGGCCGCGTGCCCGTGTCCGTCATCTTCAGCGACATCGACAATTTCAAGAAACTGAACGATACGAAAGGGCATCAAACGGGCGATGCGATGCTGAAACAGGTAGCGCAGATCATGATGGAAGAAACCGCCGATACCGGTCTATGCGGCAGGTACGGCGGCGAGGAAATGGTCGTGTTGGTGACGGACCCGGAGACCGACCCCGCTGAACTGGCGGAGCGGATTCGCTCCAGGGTGGAGACCGAGTCCATTGTAACGATCAGCATGGGCTACAGCCGTTCCAAGAAAGGAATAACCGCCGACGAGCTGATCAAGCAAGCGGACGAAGCGATGTATGAAGCGAAGACAAGCGGAAAAAACAAGGTGGTCGGGTTTTAATTCCCGTAAGCGACAGGCGCGCCGCGATAAATGCTCGTCCCCACATGCTTGCCTTCGCAGACGGCTTTCATCGATCCGGCCTGATCGAAGTTGAACACATGGATAGGGAGCGAGTAGTCTCGGGCCAGTATAAAAGCGGATTGATCCATCACCTTCAAGTTTTTGGCGAGCACCTCGTCGTACGGGAGCGATGTATATTTCCGTGCCGAACGGACGATTCGCGGATCGCCGTCATATACACCGTCCACGCCTTGCTTGGCCACCAGGATCGCCCCGCTGTTCACTTCCAGCGCCCGCTGCACGGAAGGGTAGTCTGTTGTAACGTACGGCTGCCCGTTTCCGCCCGCGAAGATGACAATATATCCTTTTTCAAGATGATGCACAGCCCGGAGACGAATATATGGCTCCGCCACGGCGTTGATCGGCATGGCGGACATGACGCGCACCTCCTTATCCGTCTTTGATTTCAGCACGCCCCGCAGCATCAGGCTGTTGATGACGGTGGCAAGCGTTCCGATATTGTCCGCTTCCGCACGCTCGATCCCCCACGCCTCTCCCATATGCCCGCGAAAAATATTGCCGCCGCCGATCACGATCGATACTTCGACCCCCATGTTCACAACCGATAAAATTTCACCTGCGATGTGCTCGAGCCGGTCGGGCGCAAAACCGAACTCCTCGTCGCCTGCCACGGCGCCGCCGCTGAGCTTTACCAATACGCGTTTATAATGAACCATCCATAACTGCCTCCTTCATGTGGGGTGAAAAGTGTACACAAAAAAAACTAAAGCGTCGAACGCCTTAGTTTCGAAATACGAAAGAGGATAGATTGCATATGAACGACCCGATCCGTCCGCAAAACCATCACCCTTCCTTGTTTTGAACGATTTTCCTTTATCCAGAATACCGGATGAGATGCAATATTTCAACACCGAATCCGCTTCCCGCTACTCGATCGTAAACAGATTATCGATCGGCTGTTCCAGCAGCTCGCTTATTTTTTTGGCCGTCGCCGGTCCGACCGGCTTCACCGCGCGCTCAAGCAGACTGATATAGGCGAAGCTTAGTCCCGAGAGCTTGGCTAAATCCCGCTGCGTCAAGCCTTTCACAATTCTCGCTCGTACGATGGCATTCGTTCTTGCTCTGATCTTCACAGGACGACCTCCAATATTTGTATCTTCCCCCTTAATTATACCATGTTATTTCGCACTAGCAATCTATAAAATTTACTTTAGTTTATATGAAAACTACTAATCAAAGCGATTTCGAGGATGATACAAAATATATTTGTGCTGGCCTCTGCTTACTGTTATTATAATAACGTTAACTTTCCATTTACTAGAATTGAAGGTGTCGCAATGGATTTCTATGAGCAATTGAAAGATATGCGCAAAATGAAAGGGTTTACAATCCGGGAGCTGGCTGACCGATCCGGTGTGTCCGCAGCATATATTTCGCAGCTCGAGAACGGAAACCGCGGAATTCCGTCCCCGGATGTGCTGATGAAGCTGTCGGAAGGGCTGAACATGCCTTATACGGAGTTGATGCAGATTGCCGGCTATTTGGAGAAATCGCCGCAAGCCCGGGAAGAAGGCGCTTATCGCAAGCCGCGCATCAATTTGCGGCGGTTTTTGCGGGAAAACGACCTGACGTTCGATGGCATCGAGCTGACGGAGAACGATAAAGAATGGATCGAACGGATGCTGACGGTGTTGTTCTGGAAAGAAAAGAAGCAGAAGGAGCCGACCGGAGATCAGTCGTTCACATACGAGAAATAAGTAATGATTTTAACAATAAAAAGTCCGGCCCTTCCAGTCGCTTGCCGCATTGGAAGAGTCGGACTTTTGTTCATTAAGCTAAGCTATACGCGGTAAGGAATGGGGTCCTTCGAACCGTTCTCTTCAAAACCTTTCAACCGCAGGCGGCAGCTATCGCATACGCCGCATGCTTTTTCCTGCCCGTTGTAACATGAGGTCGTCAAATGATACGGAACCTCAAGCCGGTTTCCTTCACGGATAATTTCCGCCTTGGTCCAATGGATGAGCGGCGTCTCAATGCGGATTGGGCCGCCTTCCACGCCGACGCGGGTAGCCAGCGCCATCACTTCCTCCACTTTACGGATAAATTCCGGCCGGCAGTCCGGATAACCGCTGTAGTCGAGCGCATTGACGCCGATATAAATCGCTTCCGCTCCGATCACTTCGGCATAGGATGTCGCGATGGACAAGAAGAGCAAGTTTCGGCCGGGAACATACGTTATCGGAATATCCGAGTCGACCGGTCCCATGTGGCCTGCTTCCGGCACATCGATCGATTCGTCGGTCAACGCGCTGCCGCCGAACTCTTTCAAGAAGCCAAGCGATATGACTTTGTGCCGACCAGCCGTATGATAATATGCCGCCACTTGGCGCGCATTTTCGATTTCTCTTTTTTGACGCTGTCCGTAATCGAATGTGATCGGGTATATATCGTACCCTTGATCGCGCGCGATCCCCATGCATGTCGTACTGTCCAGACCGCCGCTAAGAATGACGACCGCTTTTTTCATACTCATTTCCATTGCACCTTCTTTTCTATTTCTCCGTTTTACACACCCCGCGCCGCAGGGTCCCAAATGATTTTGTGCAGCTGCATGTTCAGCTTCACGCGAGATAACCCATGCTCCAGCATCAAGGACACGAGGCGAACCGGCGGCATCGTTTCCCAGACCGGACTGAACAAAGGAAGCGCAGCCGTCGGATACGCCGCCAGCACTTCCTTGGCTGCCATGAAATCGCGCTCGCTGCCGATCACGAATTTCAGCTCATCCTGGGGCCGCAGCTTCGCCAAGTTGGCTGTAATCATCTTATCCGTCTCTCCCGAGTCGGGGAGTTTGTAGTCCATAATATAGCGCACTTCCGGTGCAGTGATTCGATCCAGGAACATGCCGAGATCAATCGCGCCATTCGTTTCGATGTGCAAATCGGTAAACCGGCCCGTTGCGACCAGCGCTTCGATGAGCGCTGCGGACTTGTCGCCGTACAGCAGCGGTTCTCCTCCGGTCAAACATACGTGGGTGGACCGATAGCTCGTCGCTTGCTCTACAATTTGTCCGATCGTAAGCACATGCTCCGCTTCCGCGGGCGGATAGCTGTATTTCGTATCGCACCAGGTGCAGCGCAGGTTACAGCCGAAGAGACGAACGAACACTGTCGGAAACCCCGCCCGCGTTCCTTCGCCTTCGACCGTTTCGAATATTTCGACCATGGGAAGCTTCACGTCGTACACCGCAGATTCCGGCTGCCTCATTGGCGATCATCTCCCATCATTTGCGCCGTCACCGCTGCATAGCTCGTCGGTGTCTCCCATAAACGAACTTCTTCCACGCGCACGCTCGGAAACCATCCTTCTTCCCGAAGTGCCGCATACAGCTGCTCGTACATCCAGACGACCATGTTTTCCGCCGTCGTGTTCATGAGGGGCAATGCCTCGTTCAAGTACCGGTGGTCCAGCCGGTCGATAATCCGTTCTTTGGCGATCCTTTTGATATCGGCAAAATCGATGGCAATGCCCCGGCGATCCACCTTGCCGCGCATGATCACCTGCAGCTTGTATGTGTGGCCGTGAAGGCTTTTGCATTTCCCGTCATAGCAGTGCAGGTGGTGAGCGCTGTCGAACGTGAATTCTTTGGAAACGAGCACTTCTTTATCATGATATTTGAGCTCGCTTTCTTGTATATCTTGACCTAAGGTTTGTATTTTTCTAGGAATTTCGTATTCCATCGCTGTTCACCTCTCTACCAAAAAACACACACCATTATATCATGAGGGATTCGCTTCCTACAATATGGTGAAACTTGTATAATGAAACGAGAATCTGCTCGCAGAAACGTATGTATACGGAAAAAGGAGTTTTGACAACCGAGATGATTGAATTACCGGAAGCCTATATAATACAAATGAAGGAACAGCTAGGCAACGATGCCGAAGCGGACGCCTTCTTTCATAGCTACACGATGCCCCGAACGCAAGGGCTGCGCGTGAACCCTTCCAAAGTGAACGTTGCCGATGATGCGGCAATGAACCTGCTGCGCGGTTTATTTTCGTTGGAGCAAGTACCGTGGTGCGGAACAGGGTTTTATTACGAGGAAGAGACCAGACCCGGCAGACATCCTTATCACGCCGCCGGGCTTTATTATATTCAAGAACCTTCGGCCATGTCCGCTGTGGAGCTGCTCGATCCGCAGCCCGGGGACATCGTGCTGGATCTCGCGGCGGCGCCTGGGGGCAAGTCGACGCAAATCGCCGGTAAGCTGGGCGGGGAAGGCTTGCTTATTTCCAATGAAATTCACGGGGTGCGCGCCAAAGCGTTGTCCGAAAACATCGAGCGCATGGGCGTCCGCAATGCCGTCGTCGTAAGCGCCTCGCCGCAGCAGCTGGCCGCGCGGTTTCCCCGGTTCTTCGATAAAATGATGGTCGATGCGCCGTGCTCCGGAGAAGGAATGTTCCGCAAAGACCCGGATGCGGTTGCGGAGTGGTCACCGGCGCATGTCGAAATGTGCGCGGCGCGGCAGCTTGATATATTGGAATCGGCTATCGCGATGCTGAAGCCGGGCGGCCGAATCGCTTATTCGACCTGTACGTTTAACGAGCTTGAGAATGAACGGACGGTTGAACAACTTACCCGGCGGTTTCCAGAGCTGACGCTCGAACGCACGGAACGCATTTGGCCTCACCGTCAGCGCGGCGAGGGGCATTTCGTCGCCGTGCTCCGGTTAAGCGCCGATGCGGCTCAGGAGGCGGAGCCGGCATACCGGCAAGGGCAAGAAAGAACGGAAGCCGTACGCCGTTCCAAAGGAAAGCGCGGCACACGGCGGCCGGAGGAGGAGGCAATGGAGCAGTTTCGCCGCTGGGCCGCGGATTCGCTGAACGGGGAACGCTTCCCTCTGCCTCCGGGTGAAACCGTATTATTCGGAGAACAGCTCTACTGGCTGCCTTCCGCGGACAATTGCCCGTTCGACAGCACCTGGCTGCCGGGACTCAAAATATTGCGTCCCGGGCTGCATTTGGCCGAAATCCGTAAAGGACGCGTCGAGCCTTCTCATGCCCTGGCACTTGCTATACCTCGCGGCGATCAGGCTGGTGCGGCCCGCCAAACGATCAACTTCAAAGCCGACGACGAACAAGTTCTGCGTTATTTGAAGGGTGAGACGCTGCCGGCTGCATTGCCGTATCAGGGCTGGGTCGTTGTCGCTGTCGATGATTATCCGTTAGGCTGGGGTAAGCAATCGGACGGTCAGGTGAAAAATCATTACCCGAAAGGACTCAGGAAATCGTGAAACGTACAAAACCGTCCGGCGATAAAAATCCGCCCGGACGGTTTACTGTCATGCACTGCTTTTTAATGCACCTGTTCCGTTTCGAGCCGTACTTCCTCGATCAGCCGGTTTTTGTGCATCATGCTTAAATTGATCGTATCGAAATCTTTTTCTTTATCCAGCTCCTGCATCAGCATCATCGCGATCAATTCGCGGTCATCGCTGCTGCCGGCCTCGCGAAAATCGATAAATCCGGTCAGCTGCCGCTGGCTTATATCGATGGTCGCCGTACCGATCGGCAGTCCGCCGTAGGTCGATTGATAAAGCTCATAGGTCAACACATCTCCGTCGTCCCGCGCAAGCAGCACGGAATAGTCGTCCTTATCGCTGCGCTTGTACCAGACATGCTCGCTCTCCGCTTCCGCTTCCGCTTCGTCCAGTATGTCCTCGTGGGTCAACTCGATCGTTTCTATCACTTCATGATTAAACTTCATATCGATCACAAAGCTGTCCACTTGGTCGTCGTCAAAATCAAGGACAAGCAAATCGGCCACTATGTCCAGTTCTTCTTCCGTCGGCTCCATCAGCCAATTCACCGTTCCGCTCACTTCGCGGTCTTCGATCTGAAGGAATGCCTCGGCCACCCAATCTTCATCTTTGTCGTATACATGATATTCAATCGCATCATCCGCTTCTCCCACAACGACCAGTTCGAAGTCGGCCATCGTGTAATCTCCCCGTTCCAATGGACCGTCGTCTTCAAGCCGGGTATCCGTATCGACCCAATCCGAATCGAAATCAAAGTCTTCATCGGTATCGGTTATTTGCGGATACGCTTCGTCCACACTTTCCGTCGCGATGATATGGTCGTAGCTGCCATATGTAGCCATCACTTCGCAGCTCTTCGCCTGAACCGCTCCGGCCAAAGCCTGTACATAGGCGTGCACGCTTTCGAAAACCGCTTCCTTTTCCGATTCCGAAAGAACCTCTTGCTCCAACTGAAGCGCTCCCGCTATGCGATCGTTTTCCCGGTATACCAGCGATAATGTGCCTACAGAACGATGATTGAATAAAATATCGTTGACTTCGCCGCCGGCCGTTTTCAAGTCCGGCCTAAGCATCACATTAGCCATTCGGTTCCCTCCAAGTTAGGCGATAATGGAAGACAAGTTAGTTTTCGGCCGCCCTTGTATATGATGTCCAGTCGAGCCCAATATTTATTCGCCGGGACATTCGACCAGATCCGACTCGGGCGTTCGGCCATAACCTAAAGTAAACTGATGACCTGGGTTCTCATGGGTCACAACATCGAAAGGAATGATTTCTCCATGTCTCATGTTCACGGCTTTTTCACGTCGACAGGTACGATTCTTGTATTGTTTATTTTGCTGGTGATCATCCTACGTGCAGGTATTTATTAATTCCCCGCCGCTATCCTTCAGTCTCCCTATAACACGAAAAGGGTTGGGACCTAAGTCCGAACCCTTCTTTGGCAATCGTACAAGACGGCTACGCAACCAGTTTATCCTTCAAGCGTCTCATGCGCTTTGACGAGCCGTTCCAGCTCGTACGCCGTCAGCTCGCGGCTTTGTCCGGTGGGTAGAGCAGGGTCTAGAACAAGCGGGCCCATGGAGAGGCGCTTCAGGAAAACGACTTTTTTGCCGACGGCTTGAAACATTCTTTTTACTTGATGGAACTTCCCTTCCATAATCGTCAGCTCGATGACGGACCTCTCTCCCCTGTCCGGGCTTCCCTTTTGCAATATGTTAAGCTTGGCCGGCATCGTCACATAGCCGTCGTCGAGCGTCACACCTTGCGCGAACGCTTCCGCATCATCCGGACCGACGGCGCCGTCCACTTCGGCGTAATACGTTTTGGGTACGTGCTTCCGGGGAGACAGCAGGTTGTGCGCAAGTTTCCCGTCGTTGGTCAGCAGCAGCAGCCCCTCCGTATCTTTGTCCAGCCTCCCGACAGGAAACACTTCGAAGTGCGCGTATTCTTCGTCCAGCAGGTCAAGCACCGTTCGGTCTCTTGTATCTTCCGTGGCCGAAACAACGCCCTGCGGTTTGTTGAGCATCAAATATACGAACTGGCGGTACGCAACCGGCTCTCCCTCGACAGCAATGCGGTCGCGATCCGGCTGCACCTGCATGCCGCTGTCTTTGGCCGGCTTGTCGTTGACGGTTACAGCGCCGCGTTTCACGAGCTGCTTGATTTCGCTACGCGTGCCGAATCCGGTATGCGCGAGCAGCTTGTCCAGACGCATCGTTGCTTTCATCTTTATGTCCACCTCCAGCCGGGGGGATATTCGTTCTTGAGCAGGCCGTCCAGCCATTTGCCCCAGCCGACGGGATAACCGTCGACACAGACGAGGCAGTAGCCTTTCGGTTCCACGCTGTCATGCGCGGCGTGCAGGTCTCCCGGGGCGAGCTCCAGCGTCTCGCCCTTGAGATAGCGTACGGCCCGCGGATCTTGAGCCGTCAGCATAATGCGGCGTAGCGCATCCTCCGCGCGCAGCCCCATTGCCAGCGCGTGCGAAGGCACGAAGCGCTGCTTGACCGCGCCGCCGAGATACCATCCGGGTCGGATGACCCGGATGCCGTCCAGCGGCGGCAGCCCTTCCGGCGCGGCATATACATGCTCGCCGCGCAGTTCCAGGGCCGCGGGCAGCGCCGCGGCCAAATGCTCGCGCGCGAAGCGGGCCAGCGCCTCGCGCGGGTCGGCTGCCGCCGCGGCCGCACGGCCTGCGCGAGCGGAGCCGCCGCCGCCGCGCTGTGCACGCGCGGGCGACGCCTCGCGCGGCGGCGCTGTCGCAGCCCGCGGCGCATCGGCCTCGCCGCGGTGGCGCAGCACGGCCGCGTAGTGGCCCTCGCCCCGCAGGCGGTGGGGCCACAAGCGCGCCGTGCCGGCCACTTCGCCGGCTCGGGCGTAACGGCCCGAGGCCAGCCAGTCCGGCCGTCCGGGGGCAAAGCCTGCGTGCCCGGCGATCGCGGGCACCACCTCGAACGCCGGATGCTCGTCGAGAAATTCGGCGATGATCGCTTCGTTCTCCTCCGGCGAGAACGTGCAGGTCGAATAGACGAGCCGTCCGCCCATCCGCAGCATTTGCGCCGCTTGACGCAGCAGCGTCCGCTGCATGCCCGCGTACTTATCCACCCACCCAGGCTGCCAAGCTTTGGCCATATCTTCTTCCTTGCGGAACATCCCTTCTCCCGAACACGGCGCGTCGACGAGAATTTTATCGAAATAGCCGGCAAACGGACGAACCATTCGTTCCGGGTCCTCATTGAGTACGACCGCATTGGTCACCCCGCTGAGCTCGATATTTTTAACGAGCGCCTTGACCCGGTCCGGGTGCACGTCGTTGGCTACGATCAATCCCGTTCCTTGCAGCTTCGCCGCGAGCTGCGTCGTTTTGCCGCCCGGTGCGGCGCAAAGATCAAGCACATAGTCTCCGGGCTCTATGCCGAGCAGCTCTGCCGGCGCCATGGCGCTCGGCTCTTGAATATAATACAAACCGGCATGGTAATGGGGGTGTTTGCCGGGACGAGCCGTCTCATTATAATAAAAGCCCGTTTCCGTCCATGGCACCGGGTCAAGCTTGAGCTCCGTTAATTCCAGCAGGCGGGGAACGGCAGCCTTGAGCGTATTCACCCGCAGCCCGTACAGTCTGTCTTCCTCGTAAGACGCCAAGAAGGCCGAATACTCGGCCCCAAGCATTGCTTTCATTCGCTCTAAAAACGCATCAGGCGCAACCGGCCCTGTCATCAACATTCAACTCGTTTCCGTAGGTATCTGGAAGAAATAAATTTTGTCGCCCTCCGGCTGCGTATGATATCTGGATAACCAGTGCCCGCTCAGCCAAACAAAATCGCGATTATCCCAATTGTACTTCTTATAATTGTTCACTGCAACGATCAGGTCCGGCCGGGTAAAAGAACTGACGAATATACGCTTGCTCGTTTCATCCGCGAACATGATCGCATCTTCTTCGGGAAGCAGCACCGCTTCTTTCGTCCTCCACCGGGAGGTATAGTACGTACGTTCGAGCGTGTTCACAAACACTTGCTCGGCAGCCGTGTCGTTGTTCACATCAGTGAAGACGCTGCCGAACAACATATCTTTCCGTTCCCAGCTGTCGGGTACGTCGATTTTTTGCAGCACCGTCATCGTTCCCGTCGCCAGGTCGCCGGTAAGCCAGCCTGTCGTTTTTTTATAAGGCATTCCTTTGCTGTTCGTTTCCACCGTGAATCGGTGAAGCAGTACGATCTTCTTGTCTTCGCTGTAGCATCCCCCGTATTCCAAACGCTCCTGCGATTCCTTCGGCAAACTGAAACGTTGGATCGGCACGCCCTTCAAATCCGTCATTTGCACACCGTAAGAATAGAGCATCGCTTTTTTATCGTTCAGACTAAAGTTCCTCACCTCGCGGTCGTACGTGAAGTTGTAATACAGCAGCTTGCGGCTCGCGTCCATACCAGCCTCCAGCAGCCCCGTTTCCGATGCAAAAGGAAGCTTCGCCTCCGACGAATTCAGATCGATCCACCGGACATCGTTCCGGAATAAACCGGCTTCATACAATGCAACCCCTGCCTCCCGGGACACGAACAGCTTGTCCCTGACTCCAAGCTCCGCCGGCGGCGCAATCACTTTCGCGGCGCCCGTATTCATATCATAGCTGACAATGCCTTTACGGCTGTCTTTCACGAGCAGCCGCCGACCGTCCGGCGATACGGCCGACTCCGCAATGGTTATCGACGAAAGTGCGCCGTCTCCGTCCTTGAAGCGATACAGATCGAGCACCGGCGTAACCGTCCGCTTCGCAACCGAAAACCGGTTCACGCGGAGCACCCGTTCACTGCCTTCGTTTTTCAGCGTAATGTATAGAAATTCATCGTTATTGACAAACCCGAGCAGTTTCGTAACCTGCGCGACTTCTTCGGGGGAACTGCCGTATGAATATCCGATCGGATCGCTCTGCATCGTTTGCATTTTCGGATCGATCGTCACCGCGTCCGTTTGATTCCATACCCCGCCGTCCTGCTCTTCCGTTCGCATAACAAAATAAACGATTTTATTGTGATCCGGCACGCCGTACTGCTCAACAACATGTGCCTTGTCTTTTAAGGTGAAAAGCGTCCCTTTCGTAATTTTCGATTTGGATGCCGCCAGCGCAGGAAACTCATATACCGGCGCCGTGGCGTTCTCAACCTTAAATGCATCGATGACATGATAGCTTTGAGCACCCGTTAATATGGTGACCATGTCCGCGGCGTTCTCAGGCCGCATGGCGGACCCTGTCGTCGTGGAGGAACCGCTGATCAAGTACAAGCCGAGAAACAGCAAGAGCGACAAACTGAAGCCGAACAAGTACCATAGATACACCGATATGTTTCTGATCATGGATCCCCCTGCGCCTCCCTAGTCGTTTATATCCATGATTGCGGCTCATGTTCGCAAATCTGTTTAATTTTAATTCCACAAGGCAGTCGAAATTCCTTCCTGTTTGGTGTATGATCAGGTTAGGAACATTTGTTTAGTAACGTATGTTTTTCAGGTAAACGTATTGTTTTTTACATTTCCAAAAGAAAGTAGGAGCAAGATGAAGAAACTGGCTATTTATTTATCGATCATTGTTGTACTCTTTGGCGCAATGTATATTGTCAACCAACAATCCACCGAGGCGAAGCTGGGCAAATATGCCAACAATGTATATGGAATTGCGCCGGATAAGCTCCATCCGGAGACAATCAAGCAGCTCGACGATCCGAATTACCAGAACATTATTTTACCCGACGCCCTGGACAAAAAGATTGCGGCAAAAGAAAGCTTTTTCCTGTATTACTTTGCCTCCACCTGTGTCCATTGCAAAGCAACCACTCCGGTTCTCGTACCGGTTGCCAAATCCTTGAATGCGGACATCAAGCAGTTTAATCTGGAAGAATTCAAAAACGGCTGGGACAGATACAAAATTCAAGCAACGCCGACCCTGATTTATTATAAAGAAGGCAAGGAAGTCGAACGCATCGAAGGCGAGCAAACGGCCGACACGTTCAAAAATTTCATTTCCAAGCACAAGTCATAAAGCGCTATTCGTCCAATGCAAAAAGTACTGGAATCTTAATGATCCAGTACTTTTTGCATTTATATCATGTGCCGTTTCGATCAGTGATTCTTCATTAGCTTAACGGTTAATGGTCCTGTCCCGTCTCGTACTCACCCGGCGGATGCAATCGAAGCGCCTCCACGCCTTCTTCGAGCATCGGATCGACAATGCGAATGTCCAAGTCGTAAAAAGCGAACGGTTCTTGCTGCAAACGATGCAGCTTTTGCAAATAAAGACGGCTTTGCTCCCGGAGCGACTCGAGATCGATCCCAAGCGTCTCCGCGGGATGACCCTCCAGCTTCTCCAGCGCCGCCGTGAACAGCTTGATCGAGCCGCTCACATTGCCGTTCTGATGATGATACAGTCCGACGGCCACCTGCAGCAGCCCTTGATACAGCGGGTCGCGGCCTTCTTCCAGCCACAGCTCCTCCAGTACCTCATGGCATTCAAAATAATCCCGGGCGATATTAAAGTAATATATAAATTGAACATACAATCGGTCATACGTCTGCATGTCGCCGAATCTCCCTCGTTCGCATGAGCGTCATTTGGAGGCGTTGCCCTTTTTCGCGCGGACGATCGCTTCCTCTACCTGGCCGAGCAGCTCCTTCAGCAGCCATACGTCATCGGTATCCCACAGCTCGTTAAACCGCATTTGGAACTGCGCCGCCTCTCTCACGCGATGGAAAAAGTACAGCTCATGGATGCCATTCAATACTTTGGATATAATGTTCGACTTATCCTCGAACAGCTTTTGCGCTTCCATAATTTCCTCGCGGATGCTGCTCATCTCCTGATCGAGCAGGAACGCCGCCTCGGCCGCTTTACTCAGCCGGTTCACCACTTCCTGCGGCAAGCTTTCGCGGTATTTATAGTTCAGCGAATGCTCGATCGTCGCCCAGAAATTCATCGCCAGCGTACGCAACTGGATTTCCGCAAGCACTCGCTTCATTCCGAGCGCGGTTTGAACCGGGTATTCTACAATAATATGATAGCTTCGGTAACCGCTTGGCTTTTTATTTTTAATGTAATCTTTTACATAGAGGAGCGTCATATCTTCGCGCTGCCGGATCAACTCCGCCAGCCGGTCGATGTCTTCAACGAATTGGCACATAATTCGAATGCCGGCGATATCTTCGATACCGGTTTCCAGCTGCTCCATCGGCACATTGAGCCGCTTCGCTTTTTCCAGAATGCTGGATACCTTTTTCACGCGGCCGGTAACAAATTCGATGGGTGAATATTCTTCCCGGCTTTTCAGCTCGGTACGGAGCGTCTTAAATTTCACTTTCAGTTCTTCAATCGCTTGCTCATAGGGCAAAAGAAATTTTTTCCAGTCCCAGCCTTCCATTGTTGTCAACCTCCTACGTTGCAACTTCCTCTAATAATCTTTTAGAGGGAAGTTGTCAACAATTGCAACTTCCTCCAATACGCTTTAGAGGAAAAATTGCCAACAATGGCAACTTTCCTCGAATCGATAGATCGGCCGCCCACTGCGCTACTTCGTCCGATGCGCCGATCCGACCGCTTCCGCGATTCGGGTGAACCCGTCTTTGCGCAGCAGCGTTCGGAGCCCGTCGTTCAGCTTGCGCAGAAGCCCCGGACCCTCATAAATAAGTGCCGTATATACTTCGACCAGACTGGCCCCGGCCCGTATTTTTTCGTAGGCGTCCTCCGCTGAGAAAATGCCGCCCGATCCGATGATCGGCAGCTTCCCGTCCGTTAGCCGGTAAATCGTCCGTATGAGCTCAGTAGAACGTTCGGTAAGCGGTCTTCCGCTAAGTCCTCCGGCTTCCTTCCGGTTCTCGTGGGACAAGCCGTCGCGGGATAGCGTCGTGTTCGAAGCGATGATCCCGGACACGCCGCTCCTTTCGATGGTCGCCACGGTATACTCTACTTCCTCCGGCGTCAAATCAGGCGCGATTTTCACGAGCACCGGCTTTTGCCTTCCTCCGAACTTGGCATGCTGCGCACGAATTTCGCTAGTTACCGCTGCAAGCAGTCTGGATAAGTCGTCGCCATGCTGAAGATTACGCAAATCCGGAGTGTTCGGCGAGCTGATATTGACCACGAAAAAATCGCCGTAACCATACAGCGCCTGAATGCAAGCGCGATAATCGTCTTCCGCCTGTTCGTTCGGCGTCATTTTGTTTTTGCCGATGTTGATCGCAAGCGGGATGGAACGGTGTCCCTGGTTACGGAGATTCCGCTTCATGCCTTCAATCCCTACATTATTGAAGCCCATCCGATTGATGAGCGCCGCATCCTGCGGAAGCCGAAACAATCGCGGCTGCTCGTTGCCTTCCTGCGGCTTGGGCGTTACCGTCCCGACTTCCATAAAGCCGAATCCGATATTCGAGAAGCCCGGAACCGCCTTCGCGTTCTTATCGAGACCTGCGGCGAGCCCGACCGGATTGTCGAAGCGAATCCCCCACAGCTCCGTCTGCAGTTCCGGACTCAGCCTCACTCCATACATGGCGCGGAGCAGCCTGCGGCCGCCCGGCACATTTCCGATCGTATGGAGTCCGTCGATCGTAAGGTGGTGCGCTTTTTCCGGATCCATCCGAAACAGCACCGGTTTTGCTATTTTCTTGTAAAGCATCTGTATGTTCTCTCCCTCTAAAGCCGCGTATCCTAGTGCAACCCTTCTTTTGACAGTTTATCGTTTTATCGCTTAAAAATAAAGTAGGCATATGTGAAAACTGCATCAGCGAAACAGGCCCGATTATGCTAAAATAGGCTTAAAACCTAGAAAAGGCAGGACTGATCCGCATGCCTAAAAAGAAATCCTCTTATGCCCAGCGCAAACAAAAAGACGAGCCGAACAAGAAGCTGATCATCTGGATCAGCTCCATATTCGCGCTCATTATTATCGCGATGACCGTGCTGCTCATCTTGAACCCGTAAATGCCGATCCACGGAAGTCCCCTGCATCATCGGACGAATCGCAGTCGCCTCAACTGTGCAAGCAGCAATACGTAACGCCTTAATTCAGCCAACGGTACACTTTACCCGGATTCGTATCTTCGCTTGCCACAGGCAGCAGGAACGGCTTGCTTGAACGCACTTCTTCCAGCGGAAGCAGCCCTTTTCCGATCGTCACCTGTGTACCGAGCGGCACGAGATCGAATAGCTCTTCTATATCTTCCTTGCGCATTCTTATACATCCTAGTGATTGGTCTTTTCCGATACTGGACGGTTTATTCGTTCCGTGAATGGCGTAATTCGTATCGGACAATGTCATGCCGCGGCTGCCGAACTCGCCGTCCGATTTGCCGTTCGGGTTGCGCACTTTCTCCGAAATGTTGAAGCTTCCTTCCGGCGTGCGGGAACCGCCCAAGCCGACGGCATAATTGCGCACGATGATGTTGCCGCTCACCACGGCGAGACGATGCGCCGTCTTGTCCACGATAATGCGCATCGGTTCGTTCAACGGCTTGGTCAAGCCGCCGTTACCCGCTTCGGGCAGCGCGCTGACGGCGGTTGCCGCGGTTTGCTTTGCCGCAGCAGTGAGTTCTGTGCCAAACTCTTCCTTTTGCCGATCAAACCGTTCCTGCATGTACGGCGTTAATCCCGGCAGTATATTATTAGGGTATGCCGCGGTCAACTCGGCGCTCTGCTTCGGCATCCGGCCGTTCCGCCCGATGTAAGCCGCCAACGCGGACTTCAATACAAGCTCCTGTTCCTGCGTCGTCATCCAAGCATTCACAATCGCTTCCGCCTTCGCCGGGTCGCTCGGCTCGCACTCGCAGCTCTGTGCGTCATGATAATATATTTGCTGCTGCGAGGCATCCTGCTTCGCTTCGACCGAAAGGATGAGCTGCGGCTTCTTCTGCCAGCCGATCCACGAAGTTCCGCCCAGCGGAAGTCCTCGCGCCAGCAGCGCGAAGCTGCTGACCCGCTCCTTGAGCAGCATTTCCTGAAGCGCGGCGCCAACTGTTTCCTTGCTTTTGCCTTTGGATAAATAATATACTTTCGTTTCCTGCACCTGGGCGCTGCTCACTCCTTGCGGAAGCGGCATTTCCCGGTCTAGTTGTTCCTGCCGCCATGAACCTGGTGCGATCAATACAGACGCTATGGCGAAAAGCAGCATGACCGCGATGCGCAGCAAGCTCCGCTTCCGCGTCCGTTTCCGGCTTGTACTCCAGCGTTCGATCGTTTCCAGCTCTTCCGCCGGCAAACTTATCTTTTGATTCTCGTAGGCTTCGTAAATCTCCCCGGCCTGTGCATAGCAGTAGAGAGCTTTTCCCTGTTTCCCTTGCGACTCGTATTCCCGGCCCAGCAGGTACCATGCCATTTTATTTTCCGGATGTGCCTTGACGTATTTTTTCAAATACATCGGGTCCTGCTTGAAAAACAGCTCCAATTGTTCATCCGATGGTTTCGTTTTCACGACAAGCGAACCCTCTCTTTCCGGCTTCTCCTTTTCTATATCGGTTTTTGTTAAGCGATCATTGAGAAAAAAACCTTCCCGAAAGCGGGAAACGCCATCGGAAAGGTTATTCAGCCTTAATTGCTCTATTCAAATTCGCAGGACGGTTAGCCTGGCATCATACTGCCAGTGATGCGTTTACTCTTCCAGCTAACGCTTCCGCTTCATTTCCGTAAAAGTTTCCACGACCGCGGGGTCTACATAATCAAAAGAGCCTATCCCCTTTTCACAAAGGGACAGGCTCTTTCCATCGTCGCAAAAACCGATTATTTATTAAAAGGAGCATCCGCTACTTTAATGGAATCGGTAGGGCAGCCGTCTTGCGCATCTTGCAGATCATCGTAAAGATCTTCCGGAATTTCTGTGTTACCTGTGTTGCTGTCGCCGTCGAAAATAACTTCTGCCAGACCCTCATCGTCGTAATCGTAGATGTCAGGGGCGGTTGCGCCGCAAGCGCCGCAGGCGATACAGGTGTCTTTCTCCACCCATGTGTATTTAGCCATGACTCATATTCCTCCTTAAATGTGCAGCCTCATCCTAAAATATAATATAAATGCCTTGAAAGTTCAAATAGAAAGTAGAGAACGATATGATAACTTCTTGCTATGGAACGCAGCTACCGTCAATCGTATAAGAAACGACGCTCAATGAAACAGGCGATCCCTTCAATATCGTCGGGATCATAGACGGGAATATCGACCGGTGGTTCCGGAGCGTGGCCTGCGTCTTTCGCGACCAAAGCCAGAGGCCTTTCAGACAGCTGCGCTAGCACTTCCGCTTGCTGGGCGGAACGGAATACGGCTATTTTCGGAAACGGTTCCCGCTTGAACCCTTCAACCAGGACAAGGTCGTACCTTCCGTTCCACTGCTCGATCAGGCTGTGCAGCGTTGAGACGGAGCGTTCGTACAGATGGAGCGCGTGCGGCGATACGACGGCGACGGCCGAAGCGCCGGCATCAATGAAGCGCGTTGAATCCGCACCCGCGACTTCCTTATAGTGCCCGTGGCCGTCGTGCTTTATCACAGCAACCGACAGGCCGCCTGCTTCGAGCCGCGGAACGAGCCTTTCGATTAGCGTCGTCTTCCCGCTGCCGGAAAAACCGGCAAAGCCGATCACCTTCGTCATTCTTCATCCAGCCCTTTCAGCTTCAAGTGGTCCATTTGCAGTGAAGTCCCGCGCACTTTACTGTTACGTATCAATGCGGACGGATCGTCGCTCAGCATGCCGGCTGTAAGAATGACGCTTTCGCCGTATTTGTCGCGCAGCGCATCCATCGCCTTGTTCAGCTTCTCCTTGAGCGGCTGCTTCTCGTAATCGAACAGATCGAGCTGCACGGCGGCCTCACGCTTTGCCTCCAAATTTTGCAGCGTAATCCCGAGCAAACGCACAGGCTCTCCGGTTTTCCACTGCGAATCGAACAGCTTGCACGCCGCTCTGTAGAATTCATCGGCGTTCTCGGAGGCGCGCGGCAGCTTGGACGCTCTGGTAATCGTCTTCATGTCCGGATCGCGGATCGTAATTTGCACCGTATGAGCCAGAAGCCCTTGCTTTCGCAAACGGCGCCCGACCTGATCGGCCAAATTCAGAAATACGCGATGGATATCATGCTTGTCCTTCATATTGACCGGCAGTGTCGTCGTATGCCCGATCGATTTGCTTTGCTCCCGCTCGGGATTGACGGGCGAGTCATCCTCCCCGTTAGCCGCAAGCAGCAAGTGGGCTCCATAGACGCCGAAGCGATCGGTAAGCAGCCGTTCGTCCGCTTTGGCCAGCTGGCCTAACGTATGAATTTGCAGCTTCTTCAGCTTCTCGGCCGTCTTTCGTCCGATGCCGAACAATTCGTTGCACGGCCGCGGCCACAATACATGCGGAACATCCCGCTTCCGCAGCACGGAAATGCCGTTCGGCTTTTTCATGTCCGATGCCATCTTGGCAAGCAGCTTGTTGGGCGCAACGCCGATCGAGCAAGGAAGCCCCAGCTCCTCGCGAATGCGAACCTGAATCATGTGTGCGATATCGAGCGGCGCACCGAATATTTTGGAGCCGGTGATATCGACATAACACTCGTCGATCGAAACGGGTTCGACTAGCGGCGAGTACTCGTATGCGATTTTCATAAACCGGCGAGAAAACTGCCTGTACAAGTCGAAATCCGGTTTGATCAGAACCAAATCCGGACATAATCGGAGTGCTTGATTCACCAGCATGCCCGTTTTGACGCCGACGGCACGCGCTTTGTAAGAACAAGTCACGACTATGCCTTTGCGAAGCTCCACGCTTCCAGCTACGGCAAGCGGCTTGCCTTTATATAATTCCGGCTCTACCGCTTCGTGAACCGAGCAGTAGAACGCGTTCATATCGATATGCAAGATTACTCTTCCATTGACGGGATAACCGCTTGAACCCGGGTTCGCCATGATTCGGAACACCTCCGGCGAATATCATCTTCTCTCAGCATACCTACACCCCTAATCAAGGTCAAGAAGAACGAGGGACCATTGACCGAAAAAGAGTACACTCCCCCGGGAAAATTGTGCTATAATTATGTAATATACTTTGCGGTTGAGAACGGAAATTCAATCAAAAATGCGATTCAATACCCCGTATCAGCGCAACAGAGGTTGATGGATCAGGAGGCCAGTTTATGAACACCACGATCAAAATATTCGATACGACACTCAGGGACGGCACCCAAGGCGAAGGAATCAGCCTTTCCGTCGAAGACAAATTGAAAATCGCCCAGAAGCTCGACGCGCTGGGTGTTTCTTATATTGAAGGCGGCTGGCCGGGCAGCAACAACAAAGACATTGAGTTTTTCATTCGAGTGAAAGAACTCTCCTTCAAGCAGGCAAAAGTAACGGCTTTCGGCAGCACGCGCCGCAAAGGCACAAGGGCTGAGAACGACCCGAACTTGAACCGGATTCTTGAAGTCGGCGTAGCCGCCGCGGCGATCTTCGGCAAGTCCTGGGATTTCCAGGTGCATACGGCGATTCAGACGACGCTTGAAGAAAATTTGGCGATGATTTACGATTCCGTCCACTTTCTGAAAACCAACGGTCTGGAAGTCATTTACGACGCCGAGCATTTCTTCGACGGCTATAAGACCAATCCCGAATATGCGCTGGCCACGATCAAGCAAGCGGAAGCGGCAGGCGCAGATTGGATCGCCCTGTGCGACACGAACGGTGGGACGCTCCCTCATGAAATATCGGAAATCGTGAAGACCGTATGTCAAAACATTCGTACCCCGATCGGCATTCATGCGCATAACGATTGCGAGCTGGGCGTAGCCAACAGCATCGCTGCCGTGATGGCCGGCGCTAGGCAGGTTCAAGGCACGATTAACGGCTACGGCGAACGATGCGGCAACGCCAATCTGGTGTCCATTATCCCGAATTTGCAGCTGAAGCTGAACTACGACGTGATCTCCTCCGAGCAGTTGGCAAGCCTGAGCAGCATTGCCCGTTATGTGAGCGAAATCGCCAATATGCATATGCCAATCAACCAGCCGTACGTCGGCTCGGCAGCATTCGCCCACAAAGGCGGCATTCACGTTTCTGCCATATTGCGGGATTCCAGTACGTACGAACACATTACGCCTGAGCTTGTGGGCAACAAGCAGCGCGTACTCGTATCCGAACTGGCCGGGCAAAGCAATCTGGTATTCAAGGCGCAGGAATTGGGCCTCGATTTCGATACGAACAATCAACAAACCAAGCAGCTCATCGAGCAAATCAAGGAAATGGAACATCAAGGCTACAAGTTCGAAGGGGCGGATGCGACGCTGGAGCTGTTGATGCGCAACGCGTACGGCTTGTTGGAAGAAATTTTTACGCTCGAATCGTTCAAGATCATGGTTACCAAATCGGTGGGCCACCCTGTTCTATCCGAAGCGATCGTCAAGGTGAAAGTGCACGGGGAAACCGTGTACAATGCGGCGGAAGGCAACGGGCCGGTCAACGCGCTGGACAATGCGCTGCGCAAATGTTTGGAGAAATGTTATCCCGGCATTCAAAATATGCATCTGGCCGACTACAAAGTACGCGTTCTGGACGATAAAAATGCGACGGCCGGCAAAGTGAGAGTGCTGATCGAATCGTCCGATTTCAAAAATTCGTGGAGCACGGTCGGCGTTTCGGAAAATATTATCGAAGCGAGCTGGCAAGCCTTGGTCGACAGCATGCGCTACGCGCTGCTCTCGCAATCGCGCACCGATCATCAACCAGAAGAACAGCGCGAGCGTGTCGGACTCGTCAACCATTGATTATTGCATGTAACCGAAAACTTTTCCTTTCCAAATAAAAGCTGGGCTTTCCGTACTATAGACGGAGATGCCGCAGCTTTTATTTGTACTAGGCTTCGATTAAGGACTGAATACGCTTCTCGAGTTCCTCGCGTGGGAGCACATGGATGATTTCTCTTAAATTCCCGTGCTTATCGATCAAGAAACTGGTCGGGACAAATAAGATCCGGTATGCGGCCGCCGCTTCCCCTTGCGAATCAAGCAGGACCGGAAAACGATACCCGTATTGCTTGACGAAGCTTCGCGCGTCTTTCAAGCTGTCCCCTTTCGTTACATTAACGGCGTACAGATCGATTTCCCCTTTGTAACGCTCGTACAGCTGCGCCAAGTCGGGAGCTTCCTCGTGGCAAGGTCCGCACCAGGAAGCCCAAAAATTGACGATAAGCGGTTTGTCCCGCGGACCGCCTACATGATAGTCGGCCCCGTCCATCGCTTTTAAAGAAAACGAAGGTACGGCCAGACCATGCTTCAGCTCCGGCCTGGAAGCGGATGCCTGCGCTATTGCGGCCGTTCCGTCCCCTGCATTGCTTTGGTACACGCCCAGCACAACCAATACAACCGCTAAGGCTGTCAATAATGCGATTTTTTTCATCTACTCTCTCCTTGTTGTCACTCATCGGATTGAACCCGCTTCTTTTTCCAGTATCTCCAAAACATCGGCAAACGTTACGCTGCTCTTGTTTTCCTTCATTAGGTATAAGCAAAAAGCATGGTAAGTTATTGATTCGGGTACATTATGTTCATCTTAGGTAAATAGAGGAGCAGGATGACGTAATGGAAAAAACGAAGCAAAGAAGACTCGATATTACGTTTGAAAGCGACGTAAGCTGGAAACCGAAGGGGCGGTCCCGCGGGCAAGAGGAGAACAAAGAGAAAAAAGGCGGAGAATCAAAAGGGAGAATTTGGGAATTCATTGCGATCGCTTCCGTTCCGCTCGTTCTTGTGCTCGGCAATTCAATGCTGGTCCCTATTTTGCCCGATATGCAGGAGCGTCTAGGCATCAGCCAATTCCAAAGCAGCTTGGTCATCACCTTGTTCTCCGTAACGGCCGGTTTAGTCATCCCGATCTCTGGTTATTTATCCGACCGATTTTCAAGAAAGGGCATCATGATTCCGTCGCTTATCATTTACGGGGCAGCCGGCGTATTGGCAGGATTCGGCGCCGTTTGGAACTCTTATACAACGATCATAATTGCCCGGGCAATTCAAGGACTTGGTGCCGCCGGGACGGCACCGATTGCGATGGCTCTCGCCGGCGATTTATATAAGGAAGGAACGGAAAGTAAAGCGCTCGGTTTAACGGAGGCGTCGAACGGCACGGGCAAAGTCGTCAGTCCGATTATAGGGTCTTTGCTCGCTCTCATCGTATGGTACGCCGCTTTTTTTGCTTTTCCCATTTTTTGCGCGTTATCCCTATTGGCGATCATGTTCTTAATTAAAGAACCCGAGAAAACGAAAGAACCGATGAAGCTTGGCGAATATTTGCGAAGTATCGGCAAAGTGTTGAAGGAAAAGGGCCGATGGCTGATTACATCATTCATTGCCGGTTCGGTCTCCCTCTTTGTTTTGTTCGGCGTGCTCTTTTACTTATCGGATATATTGGAGGTAGCTCCTTACAATATTGATGGCGTGATGAAAGGGTTAGTGCTTGCCATTCCGCTGCTCGGACTGGTCGCCACCTCGTATACGACAGGCTCGCTGATTAAGAAGAACGGCACGGTGATGCGCTGGCTTATTAATATCGGGCTCATGATCATGACGGTCGCTCTCGGATTATGCATCTTCCTTTACAATAAAAACATTTATTTGTTCATCGGCCTGCTGACGCTGAGCAGTATCGGAACCGGTCTGCTTCTTCCCTGCTTGAATACGATGATTACAGGCTCGGTCAAACGAGAGCAGCGCGGGATGATTACTTCCATATATAACAGCTTGCGCTTTTTGGGCGTAGCCGCCGGTCCTCCTTTATTCGGGTGGATGATGGAGAAATCGCACCAGATGGTGTTCATTACCGTCTCTACGATGGCCTTTATTACACTGGGGCTTGTTTTCTTCCTCGTCAAACCGAAAGGTAAAGTTGGAGGTTAATCACTGCTGCGGTTATAATGAGATGTAAAAGCGGCAAAGGAAGAAACGTCATGCTTCTTATTAACAATCGAGCTTACCGCGATATGATCGACTATTGCATGAAACAACGGCCGCATGAAGCATGCGGCTTTTTGTCAGGTTATCGAGGCGATTGTTCCGGTCCGAATCGGATCGGCCGTTTTATCCCGGTGGCAAACCGGTCGCCGCGGCCGGAACTGCATTTTGACATGGAACCGCATGAGGTGGTGCGCGCCCTTTACGAAATGGAGGCGGACGACCTCGTTTTGCTCGGTATCGTTCACTCCCATCCTCAAGCTCCCCCCGTTCCTTCCGCCGAAGACATGCTTACCCCATGGCGCCAAGCGATAAGTCATTGGATCGTGTCGCTTCACGGCGATGTCGCGAGCACAAAAGCATACGCGTATTCGAAACTAGATGACGGTACGCTCACTTGGTCTGAACTTCCGATCGTGATCACTCCTTAACTCCTAGCGATTTACCAGGCTTATCCTTTCATTCCGCTTGTGCTGATACCTTCTACGATATATCGCTGGAAAAACAGAAACACGACGAAGATCGGCACTAACGACAGCGTCGCCATGGCGAACATGCCGCCCCAGTTATTAAGCGATTCCCCGTCCAGAAACAGCTTAAGAGCAAGCGATACAGGATACAATTCCGGTTTGTTCAAGTACAGCAGCGGGTTAATGAAATCATCCCATCTCCAAGTATAAATATTTCTCCGATCCCGTGTAGCTGAACAGCCGATCGACCAAGTGTTGGCGAATAATGAGCCTGTCATTATCGGAAGCGCTTTCAGACAACGAAGTCAGCCACCCTTGAATGGACACATCCGTAGCGAGATTGTACGAAAGCTGCCGAAGCCGCTTCAGCTCCGTTTCAATCGCGGAAGAAGACAAATTAAGCACCCGCGACGATTTGTCGTAAATTTGCCCGTCGTAGATCGAGAATGCATATTGCTGCACCAAAATCGTAAACGTCAGCGACAGCGCGATTATGAATGCGATCAGTAAAAACAGCTTGTTGCGGATCCGCATGTGCTTGTAATCCAAAAAGGAAAATGATCGCATGGGTGTTGGTCTCCTTCTCTCTCAATTCGAACCCGACGGCCGGAGATTTTACGCTTGATGCAAATCGTCTTCCGATTATAACGAAATTACTTTCGAATTTTCCATACTTGTTCTTTAACACTTTAGTAGCAGTGTACCACAGGTTTGTCCTAAATTCGATGACATGGCTGAGCGCAATCCGAGTTCCGTTTGGAGCCTATAACAAAAAGAGCCTCCGGCTTTGCCGCTAGCGCGGCATGCTTGAAGACTCTTTATTAATGATGGCTTAGCTGCAAATATAAATCACCCAGAGTATGAACGTCGCGGGATCTGATTTCCTGCAGCAATTTCCCCCACAGCCGGGCTGTCATGACCGCATCTTCCAGCGCATGGTGGCGAATCGTCGTTTCCACGCCATATAAGTCCAGCATCGAATCCAGATCATACGAAGGAAGCTTCGGATTCAGCCATTTGGCGATGATCATCGTATCCAGCAGGCGATGCGATAAATTGACTTTCGACGTTTTCCATAAGGCGGAATTGAGGAAGTGCTTATCGTGACCCGAGCCGTGCGCAATCAATATTTTGGACTGGACGAATTCTAGAAATCCTTTCAATGCGTGCAGTACATCCGGCGCTTCCAGAACCATTTCGTTCGATATGCCCGTAAGCTCTTCAATCTCTTTCGGGATGTTCCGCTTCGGGTTGACGAGACTGTAAAACGTGTCTTCCGTGATGACGCTCCCCGTTACCGAGACGGCGCCGAAGGAAATGATCTCATCCCCGTTATACGGCGAAAAACCGGTAGTTTCCAAATCGAAAACAACCAGTTCCACCGAGTCCAACGAAATTTCGTAGAGCGAGTTTTTGCGCTGCTCCTTCATCATGGATCGAATGAAAGCCATTTGTTGGGCGCTCCGCACATCGAACATCGAAGTGATGGCCGGCGTCAGCCCTCCCATTTTATATAAACTCCACATTCCGCCAGCAGGTTTCCTATCTTTCATTACCGATCACCTAACCTTTTTCTCACAACTCCCGGTGTACTTTCTTTTTAACGTACTTTTGCAAATCGTTTCCGATCCGCAAGCAAAGCTTTAGCTCCGACGCCCGTTCCTTCGTCAGTTGTTCGGCCGTCAGCTTGCCGCGCGTCATGTAGTGACCGTTTTCGATTTGGAACGGGGTCATGGACCTCAGCTTCATGGCGATCGCGAGCGCCTCCAGAAAGTCGTCTCCCAACTCCTCCTCGAGCACGCGAGCCGCGATCAGCTGACGGATTCGCTCCTCCGTAGAACTGCTGCGAACGCCGGCTTCAAGGGCAAGCAGCCGGACGCCGTTCACAATCGGAATATATGCGCCGTACTTGATGTCCACGCCGCCGGCATCTTCCCCGTACCGTTCCTTGATCAATTGCCCGAACAGTCCGATCGAAACTTTATGATGAAGCGTGTTGCGCAGCAAATACTCAATCATTTCGGGCCGGTCGATCAAATATTGATGAAACACATCCATAATTTGATCGCCTAGCGAAGTATCGCCGTAAATCGCCCGCAGATCGGCCGTGATCAGCAAATATCTCACATGCTCCCAATCCGGTTCGCCGAACCAATCGAGCAGCATGGAGCGATAAGCCGTTAACGGTTTCAGCCATCGCTCATTCGTGCATATGACCCCGCCGCTGCATGGCGGATACCCGGCCGATAGGAGCATCGCGTAAATTTTTGCCGCCAGCTTTGGAAAATAATGTTCCGCGGCCAACCTTTCTTCTTCCGTCGCCGGGTCGGCATATACCAATCCGTTATCCTGATCGCTCCAGAGCGTCTGTTCGCTCCGCCCGCCACTGCCGAAGAGCAAAAAAGCATAGGGCAGCGGGGCCGTGCCCGCTCCTTCGTCTTTCAGTTCCTGCTCCGCCCATTCCACGGCACGCCGGATCACGGCATCATGGAACGCATTCGTTTCCCGGCTCCAATCGAGCGGGGGAGAGAAAAGGAGACGCCGCTGAAACTCCTCATGCGCCTGATCCCGGAACGCGCGCAGCTCCGTTACATTACGGGCCTTGGCGATTTCCTGAAGAATCCATTCCGACGAGAGACGTTCCATAAAGTATCTCCTTTGTTTGTAATCAAGTGTCGAAGAGGCCCGTCAATTAGACCGTATGCGAGACGCTGTCGGTCGTTTTTCTCATTTGTTCGGGATACCCGTAAGTGCCATGTTCGGACAAGTCCAAACCGGTTATTTCTTCTTCCTCGGTGACGCGCAGACCGATCGTCAGTTTGATGACATACAATATAATGTAGGAAAGGATAAGCACGAACAGGAACGCGCCGAAAACGCCCAGCGCCTGCACGCCCAATTGCTCCAATCCGCCGCCGTACAGTAAACCCGCTTTGCCGACGCCAACCTTCTCTGCGAGCTCCGGCGTTGCGAATATGCCTGTCGACAGCGTACCCCAAACCCCGGCGATCCCATGTACGGAGAAAGCGTAGATCGGATCGTCGACGCCGGCTTTCTCAAACCATTGCGCCGTGAAAAATGTAAGAATGCCGGAAATAGCCCCGATAATGACTGCATCTCGCGGCGTCACGAAGGCGCAGGATGCGGTGATCGCCACCAGTGCGGCCAGGACGCCGTTCAGCATGCTTGGAATATCCGCTTTGCCGAAGTACAGCCACGATACGACTAACGCGGCTACTGCACCGGCCGAAGCGGCCAAATTCGTCGTAAGCGCAATGTACCCGAAGAACCCGTCGTTCATTGCGCTGAGCGTCGAGCCCGGATTGAAGCCGAACCAGCCGATCCAGAGAATGATGACGCCGAGGACGGACAATACTTGGTTGTGACCCGGAATCAGGTTCGGCGTATTGTCTTTATTGTATTTGCCGATCCGCGGTTTGAGCAGCAGCGTAGCGACAAGCGCTGCCGTCGCGCCTTGCAGATGAACGACCGTCGAGCCGGCGAAATCCTGCATGCCGATTTTGGACAGCCAGCCACCGCCCCATACCCAGTGCGCAACGATCGGATATACGAGTACAGTGTATAAAATACCGAAGATGAAGTAAACCGGAAGCTTGCCGCGTTCGGCAAAGCCGCCCCACGCAATCGCAAGCGATACGCCAGCAAAGGCGAGCTGGAACAAAAATTTAATCGCGATCGGCACATCCGAAAACGCCAAGGAGTTGAATGCCGCTTGCGCCTGCTCTTCCGTTCCGTCGACGAAAAAGCCTGTTGTTCCGAAAAAACCGTTACCGTCGCCGAACGCAAAGCCGAAGCCGATCGCCCAGAACGCAATGGCGCACAAGCCGAAAGTCAATACGGTTTTTCCGGCTACGTGACCGGCATTTTTCATCCGGGTGGAGCCTGCTTCAAGCAATGCGAAACCGGCTTGCATGAAGATGACGAGTATGGCCGCTAACATAACCCATACCGCATCAATAGCGCCTTGCAGCTGAGCGGGTGTTGCATCATCAGCAGCGAATGCCATTGCCGGCATGAATGCTGACATAAAGCCCATGGATAATAATAATTTTTTAACCATGTTGACCACTTCCTCATTAATGTTAGTTTTTATAACATTTACTGAAAATCTTAATGTCATTATAATATAGATATTTCAATTTGCAATACGTTTTCTGAAAAATTATTCGTGAAATGCGAAAAATAAGCTCACATATATATGACAAAATTCGGGTTTTGGCAGTAACACTTGAGCTTTACCGTTTTCACAGCTTTCTTTAAAGGGCGAACGCCCAGGAATATTCACATTTCCCGCCACCCCAAGCCTGCGCACCACCTTATGGAAAGCATAACGTTTGACTGTATGGTTTGGATTCAGGTATCATTAATACTAACGAAACGGGTTGCCACATATTAATGGGTAAAGAGGTGATGGGAGATGGGGATATGAGACTGTATAAAATCGGTGAGCTGGCCCGCTTATCGGAAGTCAGTCCCAGAACAATCGACTATTACACGAAGCTCGGGCTGATCGAACCGGAATCCAGATCGGAAACAAACTATCGTCTGTACAGCGATGAAACTTTAACGCGTCTGAAACGTATTGAAAATATGAAAAGGGAGAAGTATACCTTGGAGGAAATCAAGGCGAGCCTATCGCGTTTAAATAAGGTAAGCCGAGATGAAATCGTGACAGATAAGCTTACATCATTGCAGCTGCTGCTGAACCAGCTTGAAAAAGAAGCGAAGGAAGTAGGACCGCTGCTCGATAAGCTTAAGCCGTCGCAGATGAAAAATCTGCACAAGATGTTGACGCCGCCTGCAGCGGCCTGCATTGAAGCGCTTCTGTTACTGCTAGGTAAAGGACCCCTTTCCTAATAAATAAATATATGGAGGAATGGATTCTATGTGGTTTCATCCGATGGATTACTTGATCTTCATCGCCTTCGGACTGTCGATCTGGGCTCAGTTCCGCGTGAAGGGGACATTCAACAAATGGTCCGACATTCCGGTCGCATCCGGAATAACAGGATACGAAGCGGCACGCCGCATGCTTGATGCGAACGGACTGTACGACGTGCCTGTCGAACCCGTACCAGGCGCTTTGACGGACCATTACGACCCGATGGCACGTGCGGTAAGGCTGTCGGAGCCGGTATACTATGAAAACTCGATATCGGCCGTATCCGTTGCGTGCCATGAGGTCGGCCATGCCATACAGCATAAAGTACACTATCCTATGCTCGTACTGCGCCACCGCATGTTCCCGGCGGTTAATTTCACTTCCGGCGTCGCGCCGCTGCTTATTATCGCCGGCTTGATTTTCCAGCAGTTTAACTTCCTGCTTGGCCTCGGGATTATATTTTTCTCCGCAGCGGTGGCGTTCCAGCTCGTTACGCTGCCGGTCGAGTTCAACGCCAGCAACCGTGCCCGCGATTTGATGATCGCGGAAGGCTTTATCACTAACGATGAAGAGCGCGGTGTTGCCAAAGTGCTGAATGCGGCCGCACTTACTTATGTTGCCGCAGCGCTCATCTCTTTGCTGGAACTCGTCAAGTACATTATGATCTTTACAAACCGCAGCGACGATTAATGGATGATCATAAAAAAAAGACCGCCACATGGCGGTCTTTTTTTTGCGAATGTATTTCAAGAAGCTTCCTTGGTAGGTTCACCGTTTAAAACCCTTTGCCCCCGAGCGGCTTGAGCTTAATCGGTTCGACACCGGCAATCAGCGGTTTGGCGCGCTGAATCATAGCAATCGCGTCTTCGTTGCGCAGAGAAGCGTCATGCGCTTCCAAATCGTTCCACAGTTCCGTTACCCAGATCGTATCCGGGTCATCCTCAGACACGTTGATGATGTAGAGATCGCAGCCTTCCACGGATTTGCATTGCTCCGCCGCTTCAAGCAGTATTTCGGCCAAAGCCTCGCCTTTCCCCGGATGTGCCTTAAATTTTCCATACATCGCAAATTTACGCATGGTCATCCTCCTTCTATTCACACATCGTTGTTTGTCCAATTCCACAATTACAAATACCAGCCAGTTGGGCCCTTGTCCGAAGAAACGAGATTTTGAGGTTCGTATGCTAGGATTTCGTAGGATAAATTTTTTCGCCTTTTTCCAGCATTTCGATAAATTGCCGGATGCGACGTTCTCTTGTCTCCGGCTTCTTGGCTTGGTGAATGCGGAATTTGATCGCATACTGATTCTGCTTGTCCAGACGGTCGTAGAACGCCTTCGCCGCGGGACTTGCTTCCAGCGCAGCCGCCAAATCGTCCGGTACCGAAGCAACGCTTTGCGATTCGTAAGCCTTGTCCCATAAACCGTTCCGCTTCGCGGATTCAATCGCTTCAAGCCCGGACGGCATCATTCGGCCGCTAGCGATAAGCCGTTCCGCTTTGTCCTTGTTTACTTTCGACCAAATGCTCTTTGGCCCGCGCGGAGTAAAACGTTGAATCCAGGTCTCGTCGTCGTACGCTTCCTTTTGGCTGTCGATCCATCCATAGCACAAAGCGCATTCCAATGCTTCGTCATAAGTGACCGAGGCCAATCCCGAATTTTTTTTAGCCATCCTTAACCGTACGCCTGGAGAAACGTCATGTTGCTGCGCAAGCCAGTTCTCAAAATCCGCCTGGTCGCGGCAAAATAAAATCGGAAGCTCGCCAACCTTTTTATTCATCCTCATCTCCCCTTGCCTGCATTATATAAAAACATCCCTGACAAATACAGTCAGGGATTGAAAAAAATATGAATTTGACTTGGATACAGCCGGTTCCCCGGCTCATTCCGCGACAGCCGCAACCTGACCTACTGTCGGCTCAAACCATAATTCGCGAAACTGCACCCATCCGATCGCGTTAAGCGATACGTTTTTCAAAGACGGATGAAATACCGTTCGCTGCGTGTGCTGGAACAAAAACAACACATACACCTGGTCCGTAACCAAACTGCGCAACCGGTTCAAATAGCTGCTGCGAATGACGGACGAGCCTTCCTGATACAACCGGCGGATCAGCCAATCGGTCTGCTGCTGCATTTCCGTTCCGAGATGCGCCCTTACATGGCAAGTCGCCGCCAAAAAAAGCTCAATCACCGAAAGCTCCAAGTCCTGTTCCACCACATTGCGGCATAAGCAAAAATGCGATTGATGGATTTGCCGCATACGATGCTCCACATTTTTGGACGAATCCATCTGCCGCAATTCCATTCGAATGCCAAGCTCGTCTAGCTGATCCCGAATGCTCTCGGCAATGTTTCGGAAGTTGGATGAATACGTCAGGAGCAGCGTCTCCCCTTTGTACCCGCTCTGAGTCAAACATTGTTTCGCCGTCATCGGATCATACTGGTCATCCGTGTCGCTATGCTCCCGGGACAGTTCATGGAACCATTTGGCCAGTGATACTTCCCCCAGCCCCGCGACATTCAACTGCTTCCGGTCGAGTCCGTGCAGAAACGCTTTCCGAAAGTACAAATTTTGCTGCGGACCGGGCAAATCCATGTTGAACGTAACAAAGCTGCAATCGCGCCCGATCGTCTCGATCGCCTGCCAATCGTTTGGAACTTCGCCGTCGATATGGCACTGATAATGCATTTGGTACGATGGCGCGGACAAATGGCTGGCCTTGCGCTCGAGCTCCGGCGTAAACCAAATTTCGATCCGGTCCAGGTGAGCTCTCCGGTCAAAATAACGCGGGAACGCCTCCAGCACAAGCATGCTGTCGTCGTTTCGGACCACCTTGAACGGGCCCGTTCCGACCGGCATTCGCCGAAACCGGCTCCCCATTTCTTTGGCGGCGTCCTCCGGCACGATGGAAGCCCGGTCCAGACTCAAATGGTGCAAAAACAGCGGATTCGCTTTGCTGAGGTAAATCCGCAGCGCGTATTTATCCAATATTTCAATTCGCTCCACGTCGTCGAACAGCCAGTGAAACGGAGAACCCATCTCTTCGTTCTTGATTCGTTCCAACGTAAACTTCACATCCGCGGACGTCATTTCTTTGCCATGGTGGAAATATACGCCTTTTCGCAAAAAAAACGTCCATTCCATCTCTTTGTTCGAACTGGTCCAGTAATGCGCCAAATTGCCCTCGATCGTGTCCGTCTTCTCGTTGTATTTTACAAGCACTTCGAAAATTTGCTGTACCATATGGCATTCCACGACATAGGTAATAAAAGCCGGGTCCAGCGTTTCAATAGGTTTGCTGTAAGGAAGTCGCAAAGTGTCGGTTTTTTGCTCGTTCTTCATCTCGGGACTGAATCCAAAATGCGTGTCAAGCCAATACACGAACTGGTCTTTAATGGCAGGAAGGTACGAGTGCTCGTCGAGATGCGCAAATGCCTGCTGAATGTCGCCTCGTTCCACAAACGCCTGGGCGCTCTCGAGTACGACGGTTTCGCTTTTGGCCAAAAACACGAGTTTGGAGCGATGGCCTCTCCCACGTCCGGGAATCCACTCAATCCATCCGGATTCCCCCATGCGCCGAAGCACAAGATTCACATTGCGCCCGGTGCACTGAAACAACTCCGTCAGCTCGCCCATCGTAATTTCAATCTCATCGCCTTCGATCATCTGAGGATAGCGCTTACGTAATTTCATGTAGTACTGATCCATTTTCGCGATCCCCCCATAAAAGATGAAAGTAATAAATATTATGCTACACTTTTTGTTCATCTTTATCAAGCTATAATAAAAGTATACCAAATGCAGCGAGAGTTAACGGAGTATGAACCGTTCCACTCAAAGCCGCATCAACAGGAGGAGACAAACCATGATGAATTTATTCGAACTTGAAATGCAAATGAAAGAAAACATCCAACAAGCCGATAAAAAAACAAAAAGCACCTTTTACGCGCAGGTGCCGCTGATGGATTGGCTGCTCGGTACCGCAGCTGCCAGCCTGATGTTTATATTATAAAATGCCGGAGAAGCCAACTCTCCGGTTTTTCTTTTGAACGTACTCGAAATGCTCCTGCCGGAATGCATAGCTCATTTATCGCGAAAAAAATCAATCAAAAACCGCTGAAACACGCCGGCAACGAGCGGCAGCTTCTCGCCGCTTCGATGAATGAGGCCTACGCTCCGCGTTACTTGCGGATCGACGACCCGAACTTTCACCGGCTGCAGCTCACTAATTTCCGTAAGCGCCATCTCAGGCAGCAAACTGACGCCCATTCCCGCCGCGACCAGACCGCGTATCGTATCCGTCTCTTCCCCTTCGAACCCAATCTGAGGCGTAAAGCCGGCCTGGGCGCACGCGTCAAGCACAATCGAGCGCAGCGAATACTCTTCGCTGAACATGACGAAAGAATCGTCCTTCAACTGCTCAAGCCGAATTTGCTTGTATTCCGCCAGCAGATGCCCCTGCGGTAAAATCGCATACAGCTCTTCCTGCAGCAGCAGTTCCCCGCACACGCGTTCATGCTTCTCGGGAAAAGGTGAAATGAACGCCAAATCAATTTCGCCTTTCAGCACATCGCGAATCAAGCTGTTATAAGTCCCCTGCCGCAGACGGAACTTTACGCCGGGATGCGATTTGCGGAAGTGCGCCACGACGGTCGGCAGTAAATAAATGCCGAGGCTGTGCGGAAATCCGATGCGAATTTCGCCATGCTCCGGATCCAAATATTCGTGTATCTCGTTTACCGCCCGCTCCAAATCGGTGAGAATGCCTTCCACGCGGCTTAAGAACAGTTTGCCGACGGAGGTCAGCTGCAAATTACGGCCTTTTTGCACAAAAAGCTGTACTCCGAGCTCTTCTTCGAGCTGGTGAATTTGTCTGCTTACCGCGGATTGGGCGACGTGAAGCTCCTCGGCCGCCTGGGTGACGTGTTGTTTACGCGCTACTTTCACAAAATATTGCAGCTGTCTAAGTTCCAAGAGCGCTACTTCCTTTCGTATCATCCATTGGACAAGTTCCTTATGAAAAGCTTATAATAAAAATCGGTGGAATACCAATCATTCCTATACATTTGAAGGAGGTCCATGTACATATGGCACAAGCTACATTCAAAGGCAATCCGATTACATTGATCGGACCGGAATTGAAAGTCGGAGACAAAGCTCCGAGCTTTACCATCAGCAAAAACTTGCTTGAAACGGCTTCCCTTTCCGACTATGCAGGAAAAGTGAAGTTGATCAGCGTAGTGCCTTCTCTCGATACGGGCGTATGCGATGCGCAAACTCGCCGTTTCAACGAAGAAGCTGCGAAACTCGGCGACAATGTGGTCGTGCTTACGATCAGCGTGGACTTGCCGTTCGCTCAATCCCGCTGGTGCGGCGCTGCCGGCATCGACAAAGTTGTAACGCTGTCCGACTACAAGGATCGTTCCTTCGGTAAAACATACGGCGTTCTGATCGAAGAGTTCCAACTCGACATGAGATCGATCTTCGTCATCGATGCGAACGACACGATTCAATACGTAGAATACTTGAAGGAAATGACGGAGCATCCGAACTACGAAGCCGCCGTCGAAGCCGTTAAGAAACTGGTTTAATCACGACGTGCATGCAAAAACAGCGGGGAGCCGCCAAAGCTCCCACGCTGTTTTTTTGTTGCTAATTATTTATTTTATGAGCAGCGAGCTTCTTATCGATATGCTTGTAAATATCAAGAATCGTCCGGTAATTGGAGCCTAAATCGCCCAAAGAACCACGTGATGCCGAATAAATATCGACCGCCGTCTTCAGCGGATTAATCGAAAACAACGTTACCGTAATATCTTGCGTTCTTCCGGTAATCGTTCGTTTCTCTACGACAATCTCCCCCACGTTTCTTACTTCGTGAAGCAATTTGTACCCGTTCAATTTTTTAAACATGTTGATGATTTCATCCCAAGCCTGATCCATGGAGATTTTATAGTACCGGGTTTTCAATGCCGGGTCTTTTGCTTTTTCTCCTGTTGTTTCAGCGCTTCGTATGAGTCCGATTAAGGTTCGCTTTAACAAAGCCTTCCCTCCTATATGTTCTGCGCTTTCAGCAAAACTGCTTCGTAAGCATGGTCTATGAGGTTGTATAAACCCGGGCTAACACTATTTCTTATGATAACATTGTTTGCTAAGAAGAGAAAGAGGAAATGGGCAATTTGTTACGATTTTTGTAACAAACGCTGCGGAACGAAGCATTTTCGATGAAGATACATTCGTGATGAAAAGGATCTTTTTTTGCGAGGAGAAAGTTTTTTACGCGCTTTGCGCATATCGAAGTTAAAATTCCTGAAATCTTAACAAAAATGATAGGTTCGGCAGGAATTCGGTATTGGGATGCGAATATAATAAATGCAGCATTTGTTTAATCGATAAACTAAGTTCTTTGGTAAGCATGAATCAAAAATAAAGTTGTATGAGGTGATCGCAATGGCATATTTTTTAGGCATTGACTTGGGCACATCCGCCGTGAAATGCATACTGGTTGACGAAGCCGGTTCGGTGAAAGCCGGTCACAGCGTCGAATACCCGCTGCTTCAGCCCGAGCCGGGCTGGGCGGAGCAGCATCCCGAAGACTGGTGGAACGGAACCGCGGATTGCATTCGCGCTCTCCTTGCCCAGTCCGGCGTGAACGGAGAAGAAGTTGCAGGAATCGGCTTATCGGGACAAATGCACGGCTCCGTGTTTTTGGATTCGCAGCTGGCCGTCGTTCGTCCGGCTTTGCTATGGTGCGATCAGCGCACAGCCGCGGAATGCGACTGGATCGAACGGACGATCGGCAAAGAAACGCTCGGCCTGTTGACCGGCAATCGGGCGCTCACCGGGTTTACCGCGCCGAAGGTCGTATGGCTGCGCAATCACGAGCCGGATCATTATAAGCGGACGGCGCATTTGATGCTGCCGAAGGATTACGTCCGCCTCCGGCTGACCGGCGCTTTCGGTATGGATCTCGCGGACGCCAGCGGCACGCTGCTGCTTGATGTGGCCGGCCGCCACTGGTCGCAGGAAGTGTTGGGGCGGCTGGACATTCCAGCGGAATGGCTGCCGCCGCTGTACGAGAGCAACGCCGTGGCCGGCCGCGTGCTGCCGGAAGCGGCGAACCGCACCGGCCTGATCGCCGGTACGCCGGTCGTCGCCGGCGGCGGGGATCAGGCGTGCGGCGCTGTCGGCGTCGGCGTCGTCTCCCGCGGCATCGCCTCCGTCGCGCTCGGCACCTCCGGCGTTGTGTTCGTCCACGACGACGCGTATGAGGCCGATCCCGAATGCCGCCTGCATTCGTTTTGCCATGGCGTCCCGGGCAAATGGCATCGCATGGGCGTCATGCTCGCGGCCGGCGGCTCGTTCCAGTGGTGGAAAAACCATTTCGCGTATGAAGAACTGCAGCAGGCCGCGACCGAAGGCCGCGACGTGTACGAATATTTGACGGCGCTCGCACAAACGGCCCCGCTCGGAAGCGAAGGACTGCTGTTCCTCCCCTATTTGACCGGGGAACGAACGCCGCACCCGGATCCGAAAGCGCGCGGCGGCTTTATCGGGCTCAACCTGAGGCATACGAAAGCGCATCTGACCCGCGCCGTGCTGGAAGGCATCACGTTCGGACTGCGCGATTCGCTTGAGCTTGTGAAGCAATCCGGCATCGAAATTACGGAGCTGCGGGTAAACGGCGGCGGGGCCAGAAGCTTGTTCTGGCGCCAAATGATCGCCGACATCTTTGGATATCCGGTCGTCACGGTCAATTCAACGGACGGCCCGGCCTACGGCGCCGCCGTCATGGCAGCTTCCGGCGTTATGCAGAAAGACATCCCGACGCTCTGCGAGCAGTGGATTCGCGTTGTAGACCGGGTGGAGCCGAACCCGGCGAATCAAGAGCGGTATGAAGCGTACTATTCGGTGTACCGTTCGCTTTACGGGACATTGAAAGACACGTTCCACCGGCTTCACGATCTGGTATAAAACACCCTAGCTTAGTGTTCATATGAAAATTTTCTGATCGAACCCTTTTCGCTGAAAACTGTAAGCTCTGATGCTATAATAAATAAGAAGAGCAGCGCCTGCGCTCCCTGTTTCGGGAATGCGAGCACTGCTCTTCTCATTTGTATAGGAACTGCAAACCCCAATGATTCGCTTAGAAAGACGAGAGGTTTGCGCCCTTCCAATCGGCCAGAAAACGTTCAATGCCCACATCCGTAAGCGGATGCTTCGTCATTTGCTGGATTACCTTATAAGGAACCGTAGCGATATCCGCTCCGAGCAGCGCCGCCTCAATAACATGCGTTGTCGTGCGTACGCTAGCAGTAATAATTTCCGAAGTAATGCTGTGCATTTTAAAGATTTGGCTGATCTCCTCGATCAGTTTCATACCGATTTGATTAATGTCGTCCAAACGGCCGACAAACGGCGATACGTAAGTTGCACCCGCCCGTGCGGCAAGCAGCGCTTGCGGAGAGCTGAAAATGAGCGTGACATTGGTTTTGATCCCAAGCTTCGCGAACTGGTTCGTCGCCTTCAAGCCTTCCTCGGTCATCGGAACTTTGACGACAATGCCTTCGCCGAGTGCAGCGAGCTTCTTGCCCTGTTCCACCATTTCATCGGCTTTCAAGCTAATGACTTCCGCGCTAATCGGCATATTGCCTACGATGGACACGATTTCTTTAACCGTTGCAAAAAAATCTTTGCCTTCTTTCGCAATCAGCGACGGATTCGTTGTAACGCCGGCAATGACACCAAGCTCATGCGCCATGCGGATCTCATCCACGTTCGCTGTATCGATGAACAGCTTCATTTCTAACACCCTTTCTCCTATGTATACGACCATTTAAGCACAAAAAAAACCCGCATATGCCGTCCGATTTCGTGTTTCAAACCCGCTCTCGCAGGTGGGTGTCCGCAGAATCGGTTTTGAAGTCCCTTTTCGAGGGCATGTCAGCCGCGATTCAATATAGGTCTCCCGTGAAACAGTCATTGGTTCAAAACAACTGAAAACCGAAACGCACATCGCAGGATTTTGTTGTATTTACATTATAGTGGTTTCACTAATGAAAGTAAACCTCATGACGCCATATTTGTTATGGAATAAGCGGAAAATCACGGCTGCTCTTTCTTAGTATGCTCCGATTCCCGTTGATCATTCCCCGGTGATGACGTCGCTTCCCCTCGCAAATCCGCCGGTGTTTCTTCCGACCGCAGCGCTTTCGGTTCGGTTGAGGTTTCGTGCTCGTCCTCGCTGCCGTCTTGTTTCTTCTCCGATTCCGGGTCTGCCTCTGCAGTTTCCGCTTCCTTCTCGAGCAATTCCTGCTGCTTCATCTGCAGCTTGCCGAAAATGAGATTGAAATGCCAGAAAGAAACGATAGCGATCAAGCTTCCCATAAAAAACGGAATTAAAAAGGTGAATTTAAAGAAGCTGATATACACAATGACACTGATCAACACGATGAGCGACAACGAGCGAATCGGACTGCCGATCGTAATCAAGAGCGCATTTTTTATTATTTGCAGCAGCTTCATATGCAAATGCGATAATATCGAGAAAAAGTGAAACAGCGATATCGCCAAAATGACGGAAAGCGAAAGCACCAGAAAGCGCAATATGCCGAACGTATTGGACTGGCCCCCGTAAAACCGGTAGTTGGTATATAAAATAACGCCCAGGATGATGTAAATTAATCCTCCCAGCATGCTTTGCAAAAAGTTGCTTTTGTAACCGCGGAAAAAGGTTTTGAGCAGCGGCGCGTCCTCTTCGCCCGTTAGCCACTTGCGGGCAACGCTAAACATCGCGGTCGTGGATGGAAACAGCGTAAAAGGCGATACGACGCACATTAAAAAGAACATTTGAAATACTTGATCAGAGGTTTGCGCTTGCAGCAGGATCAAGCCGAGTAAAAAAAACGGAAGGGAGCAAAGCACCCAAAGCAAGTTGATGACGGAAAGCCGCATGATCCATTCCGTAATGCGGTATAGTCCACCCATTAGTCCACGAAATTCCAATCGTTTGACCTCCTAAATCCGATATATTATCCATTATAGCTTATTTATGGCGATCTAGGTACCCGTCTATACCATTCGCCCGTGGTGGGCATATGTTGATAGTATAGTACCCACTCAAACCACAACTGAGTCAAGGAGGGCATGTTCAATGAGTCACATAGCGTATGGCGGTTTCTGGACTTCTACAGGTACGATCCTCGTATTGTTTATACTGCTTGTGATTGTGAGCCGCGGTCTGTTGTACTAAGAGCCGAAGGCGATTGGCAAATCGGCAGACGCCTCCGTCCGTTTAGCGGAAGCGGTGTCTGCCGTTTTTTTATGTACAAAAAAGGCAAGCACGCCGTAACGAACTGAGCGCGCTTGCCTCCGTGCATGACTTTTTATACGAGCGTTTCCTCGTTGGTCCGGTTGGATGGACGGGAATAGCCGCCACGATCACGGTTATCCGAGCGGCCTCGGGTATCGCGGTTATCACGACCTCCGTCACGGCGCGAACGGTCTCCGCCGCCACCGCCACGGTAACCGCCGCGGTCGCGGTCATACGGACGATCGTTGCGACGTGCGCCTCCGGCAGTACCGAAAGGACCGGAAGGACGGCGTCCGCTGCTGCGAACGTCAGGTCTTCTTTTCTTGGCGCGGATCGGATCTTCCGGCGTCAGCTCGATTTCGATTTCCTTCTTATCGCCTGTCAGCAGCTTGAGCGCAGCGGCCAGCAAATGAACCGAATCATGCTGCTCCAGCAAAGAAATCGCCAAACCTTTATATTCGTTATGCTCGTCATTTTGCAAAATTTCGAGCACGCGTTCCGCGGTCACCTTTTGCTTGCCTTCGATCGCCTCCGCGAGGCTCGGCATCGGCTTGCGCGTGATGCGGTGGCGCGTAATTTTCTCGATGAAGTGCAGATGGTCGATCTCACGCGGAGTAACGAACGTATAAGCCGCGCCTTCTTTCCCTGCACGGCCGGTACGGCCGATCCGGTGTACGTAGCTTTCCGGATCCTGCGGCAGGTCAAAGTTAATGACGTGCGTTACGCCCGAAACGTCAAGGCCGCGCGCCGCAACGTCGGTAGCAACAAGCACGTCGATGCTTCCGTCGCGGAATTTGCGCATTACGTTATCGCGCTGATTTTGGGACAAGTCCCCGTGCAAGCCTTCGGCGGTGTAGCCTCGCTTTTGCAGCGCTTCGGCAAGCTCGTCGACACGGCGTTTGGTCCGTCCGAAGATGATGGCCAAATCCGGCGATTCCATATCGATCAATCGGCACAACGCTTCGAATTTTTGACGCTCGTGAAGCTCGATGTACGACTGGTCGATCAGCGGCGCGCTCACTTGCTTCGGAATAACGGACACATGCTCCGGATTGCGCAGGAACTGCTGCGCCAGCTTCTGAATATTGATCGGCATCGTAGCGGAGAACAGCATCGTCTGGCGCTCTTCAGGTACAAGCTTCAGGATCGCTTGAATATCGTCCATGAAGCCCATGTCGAGCATTTCGTCGGCTTCATCCAAAATAACGGTTTGAACGTCGTCCAGCTTGATCGTTTTGCGGTTAATGTGATCGAGTAAACGACCCGGCGTACCGATAATAATTTGCGGCTTTTTGCGGAGCCCGCGGATTTGTTTCACGATATCTTGTCCGCCGTAAATTGGAAGGGATCGGATGCCTTTGAACCGCCCGAGCTTCTCGATCTCTTCAGCTACTTGTATGGCAAGCTCCCGCGTCGGACACATGATGAGCGCCACGATCCGTTCTTCTTTAATATCGATCTTATTGATCAACGGAATCCCGAAGGCGGCGGTTTTCCCTGTTCCTGTCTGTGCCTGGCCGATCAGGTCGCGGCCTTCCATTGCTACCGGAATGGCTTTATCCTGAATCGGGGTTGATTCTTCAAAGCCCATCTCAGTAATAGCGCGCAGTACCTTTGGCTCCAAGCCGAATTCACTAAATGTTTTCAAATGTTTTCAGTCTCCTTTGTCTTTTAGGGTTCTCATTATATCTATACCCTTAAGTGCGACTCCTATCTCCATATATTTCTTCTCTTCATAAACACTTCCCGAGCCGTGTTTAAAAATGAACAGTAAAGGCCGTACTTAAGAATATCTTTAGTATTATACCATAATCGTTATCCATATTCCATAATCGATCAAATTGAAACCCTAAATCATTTCAGATCGTATATAATTGCAATTGGATAACAATATGGATACCATCATTCACATACAGGTAGTACAATAGAAGGAGTGAAAATCCATGTCGATATGGAAAAGAGTAGGTTCCATCCTGAAGAGCAACAAGCAGGAACCGGAAGCTAAACCGTCGAATCCGCTTGAGGATTCGCAACTCGGCGATATTATTACCGTTGATCTCGAGGAATATGTAGTATCCGGCAAGTTAACTTATTTCGACCGAGGCTTTGCCCCCCACCGTTTCGCGTACTATTTGCAGAATGGCAAGCATATTTCTTGTCTGGTGGTGGAAAAAGGCCGCACGTACGAATGCTTCCTTTGCGAATTTGTCGAAGGGTCGCTGGACGATCCGAACGATGTCCCGTCTTCGCTCGACGTTGGCGGCGATTTCACCTACGAGCTCGAGCATAACCGAAGCGATACGGTTCGCTCCGACGGGAATACGGACTTTCGCGCGAACGACCAGGTGCTGTTCTGGCGTTATTTCGGCAGAGAAGATCAATATTTTTTCCTGCAGTGGCAGGACGGCAAATATGTGGCGATGGAAGGCTGCCGCACGCCTGCAGGACAAATTAAATTTATCAAAGGCTCGCAGAGCTAACGACGATTATGGTACCGGATTTATCTTATTCATACCGAATATATCGCTTCAGGTGCGTGTACAGGAGGTGACCTTCGCATCATGAACAAAGCATATAAATGGCTAGCCTTATTGCTCGCTTTCGCGCTTTTGGCGGGATGCGGCGACGCCGGCAACTACGTCAAGGACAACTATTCGTTAATCGATGTCCAGGGTCAAGGCAAAAGTACGGCAAAAGTATACGTCGTGGAAGGCAAAGACGTGCCTACCGTCGCGAAAGAATTGGCGGACAAAGAGAAGCCGTCAGAGGTGAGCAAAGAATCGCTCGACAGTATGTTTCTCGTCTACGACAACAAAATCATCAATGTGCAAAAGGATCCGAGCAACGAAGCGAATACACTGGTAGAGCTCGACTCCATTCAATATGCCAAGGAAAATTACGATTCATCCTTTTTGCAAGGCTACTTAACGGCCTCCATTCTTCAGTCGGTGCTCGGCGGAGGGTGGTTTAACTCCAGCCGTGGTTACGATTATCGCGGATATACGTCCAGCAAGCGTTACGAAGACTACGGAAAATACCAGGCTGCCCCGTACCCGGCGGGTTCAAGCGGCACATCGTCCAAAACACCGGCGCAAACTCAGCAGCCAACCACCTCGGAACGAAAAGGCAGCTTTACCACAACGCCGCCCAAGTCAGGTACGACGACGACACCGCCTGCCAGTTCCGGCTCGACCTCGACTACGCCGCCGAAGTCAAGCTCTTCGGTGACGACGCCGCCTAAATCGAGCTCCTCATCGTCTTCGAATATTCGCGGCAACGACGGCTCCAAACCGACCTACAAAGCGCCTTCCGGCAGCAAACCAAGCACAAGCAGCCGTTCCGGTTCTTTTAAACGCAAATAACGATCGACATAAAGCAAGCTTTTCGGCCATACCGGAAAGCTTGTTTTTCGTTTAACCGGTGTTTGGCCCATACCTCTCCCCTTTTGCCCGGCATTTGAATTGCTAGAGCCACAAAAGACTCATACTAGTAACGGGAGGTGTGACGTATGCTGGCCATGGTTCAGCGCTCCTTGACCGGGGCGGTCTTGTTCACCGTAATCGGTTCCGCGCTCGTAGCGGCAAGCTTTAATTTGTTTCTGATCCCGCATCAGCTGCTCAGCGGCGGAATATCGGGCATCGCCATGATCGTCGGTTATTTTACCGACGTTAACATTTCGCTGCTCTATTTCATTCTCAATTTGCCGGTACTCGTCTGGGGCATGCTCTCCATCGGCCGCAAGTTTATCATTTTAAGCGTTATTTCGGTTTTATTGACGACTTGGTTCTTGCAGTTGATTCCGATTCGTTCGGTAGGCCAGGATTTGATCATATCTGCGGTAACCGGCGGCGTACTGATAGGGATCGGGGCCGGTTTATCCATGCGAGCGGGCGGCTCGACCGGCGGGTTCGACATTATCGGGTCCATCCTGACGCGGAAGCGCGATTTTTCGCTGGGCACGTTCTTGTTTGTCATTAACGGCTTTGTTATTCTGTCCCTCGGCTACTACAAGCAAAACTGGGATTTGGCGCTTTATTCCATGCTTTCGATGTTTATAACGGGCAAAGTGATGGATACGATCCATATCCGGCATTTGAAAGTGACCGTCTTTATCGTAACGAGAAAAAAAGATTTGCTGCTGCGCAAAATGCATAAGCTGCATCGCGGCGTCACCGTCATCGAGACGGAAGGCGGCTATATGAAAGAGCCTCAGCATATGCTGATGACCGTCACGACCCGTTATGAGCTGAACGACCTGCAACAGTTGGTACGGCAGTGGGATCCGCAAGCGTTTGTGAACGTAACTCAAACGTTGGGGGTCATGGGCTTATTTCGGCGCACCTAATGCATATTTTGGCAGAACGATCCATAAATGTGTATAAGAGACCATACATAAGCATTGCTTTTATGGTATAATGAGAGAAGCATAAAGCTTACAATTTCATTTCGATTCCTATGGCTTTACCTCTGTTACTCGTAATTCGCTCCGGAACCTTGTGCACCAGATGACGACGGGAAGGGTGATGCTTGTGGAAACAGTAAGGTTAGCGACGATTGTAATGAAATTAACCCCAGATTTGTATCCTACGCTTACGAAGATTGAGCTGGAATCCGAAATCGTCCTTCGTAACGGTCTTGCATCGTTAATGGCAGAGGATGCGATGGAAATTATTCAGTACAGCATTTCCGAACATCAGAAAGACGCCTTCCTTCATTAATGAAGGAGGCGTTTTTTTTAAACAAGAAAAGCTTTGAATCATCTATTACATAGCATACATTTTTGAAAGATACGGTACCGTTAAAACAAAATGTTATGGATTCGTAATAAATTTATGTTACAGTACCATTAGATTCATGCTATGATGTAGCTGAACCATTTCGGAGGTGTCCAAACTATGTTTAACGCGTTGACTCCCATGCATATAATATTAATCGTCGTCGTCGCGCTGCTTTTGTTCGGCCCAAGCAAACTGCCTGAGCTTGGACGTGGATTCGGCAAAATGTTCCGCGAATTCAAGGACGCGACCAGCGGAAACAGCGGAAGCTCGTCCGATGAGCTGCCGCGCGAACCGGAAGCACCCAAGAAGGAATTGGCGGCCGCTCCCGTACAAGTCGAAGCTCCCCAGACTCACCCGACCTCCGGCAAATAAGATAAGCATTTGACCGAAGCCTTATCGATCAAGATACATTCGTGTGTTTTAGTCGAAGCTTTTCTTGAACCATCAGAATGGTTCAGTGCCGCTGAAAACTTATACATTCTAATGCTTGCTTATAATCCGACCATCCGCTGCAGTTACTGCGGATGGTTTTTTTTGCGGTAATACGCATGGGTGCCCAGCAGCAGAACGGCAGCAACGAGTGCCATCCCGGCACCGAGTTGATACATGGCAGCCCCGCCCATATGATCCTTGACCCAGCCGCCGGCGAGGCCTCCCGTAATTCCCGCCAATCCGAGAAACACCATCGACAGCATCGATTGTCCCGTGGATTGCAGTTCCATCGGTACGAGCCTAACGGCATAATGGACAGCCGTAATCCAGAAGGCCGCAAACGTGATGCAATGCGACGCCTGAAGCAGCAGCAAGACGAATGGATCTGTCACATATCCGTATAGCAGCCAGCGGACGGTATAAAGCAAACCAATGACCCCAAGCAGCGCCAGTTCGTTGAATTTATGCATATAGCGGCCTAGCAAGGCGAAGGTCGGAACTTCGCTCGCCGCCGCCAGCGCCCAAGCCAACCCTACCATCGTGTCGGTCGCTTTGAGGTCTTTCAAGTACAGTCCGAGTAAAACGTCGTTCATCCGGTGAGGAACCGTAAGCACGAAGACCAGCAGTAAAAACCATAAGAAATGTTTGTTCCCGAGCAGTTTGCCGAAGTCCGTCAGCGATGCGCGCCGTCCTCCCGCCCCTTTGTCGTCTTTAAGCAGCAGGAGCAGCCCCAGCGGCAGTATCCAGATCGTCCAATACAAATACGGTATATGATCCAGTCCTCCGAGCGCCTGCAGCAGAGGTCCCGTTGACATCGCCAGTAAGGTGAAGCCAAGCGAACCGAACATGCGCACCGTCCCGTAGTTCACTTTCGCTTTGGCCGTAGATTTGATCGCCATCGTATCCAAGAGCGGCACCGACGACTGCATGAAAAAGTAGAGCAGCAGCATAAACAGGAGAGCAAACGTATATCCCGTCGTTTGAAAAATGCCCACGCTGGACAGCACCGTCATGACCCACAAACCGAAGATGAGCAGCTTCAGCGTATGGTAGCGGTCGCTCAAATAACCCCAGAACGGCTGAGCGAACAACGTGACGAAAGGACCGATCATCATTAAAAGCCCGATCTGCGAGGAAGAGTATCCCCGGCTCTCGAAGTAGATTGGCAGAAAAGGCATGAGAACCGCCGTGGTGGCATAGTACGAGAAGTTCAGTCCACGCAGCGTCCATATTTGTTTATTCATCATATCGATCCTTTGTCGAATTGACCATATTTTTCGTCAAAATGCATCCTTATTCTCTGTTCGTTTGACAGCCTACTCTATTATAATGAATTATAGCAAACTAGCAAGGAGACGGATGGAAATGGAACTTTTACTAGCGGCTTTTTTGCTCGCTTGGGGCGGCGTCAGCGCCGATCATCCCGACATGACCTTTGAACAGGTTGCGCAGGCGGCGATCGATTCAGGCAATACCGCTGCGCAGCAAGCTCCTTCGATGGACAGCCTGAAGCCGGACAATAAAATCGATCCGCAGCAAAACGCCCCGAAGGTGAAGGGCGTTTATGCCACGGCCCACAGTGCCGGCGGAGCAAGAATGAACACGCTGCTCAAGCTGATGGACGATACCGAGCTAAACGCGGTGGTGGTCGACGTGAAGGACGACTGGGGTTACATCACTTACGATACGGGCAACCCCGAATTGCAAGCCATGGAGACGACGCAAAAAATTATTACCGACATGCCAAAGCTGATGAATACGTTAAAGGAGCATGACGTGTATCCCATTGCCCGGGTTGTCGTGTTCAAGGATACCGTGCTTGCCAAAAAAAGGCCTGATCTCTCTTTTCTCAACGAAGACGGCTCCTTGTGGGGCAACGGCAAAAATCCGCCCGACAGTTTCGTCAATCCGTATATGAAAGAAGTATGGGACTACAACATCGCGATCGCTAAGGAAGCGGCTAAAGCCGGGTTCAAAGAAGTTCAATTCGATTACGTCCGTTTTCCCGAAGGATTCGAGAAACGGGCTGACACCCTCCAATATACGAAAGACGACCGCGCACGGATCGATGTGATAGCGCAATTCATCAAATATGCGCGAGAGCAATTGACCCCGCTCGGCGTACGCGTATCGGTCGATATATTCGGGTATGCCGCGTCCGTTCCGGCGGCGGAAGGTATCGGTCAAGATTTTGAGAAAATTGCGCAGCAGGTAGACGTCATTTGTCCGATGATTTATCCTAGCCATTACTCCACCGGTTGGTTCGGCTCGAACATACCGGATGCGCAGCCCTACGCTACCATTAACGGCGCGACGAAAGATTCGCACAAGAAACTGGAGCCGCTGCAAAGCCTCAAGCCGATTATACGGCCCTGGATTCAGGACTTTACCGCCACTTGGGTACCCGGACATATCAAGTACGGCAAAAAAGAAGTGGAAGAACAAATCCGGGCGCTGAAAGATAACGGCGTCGACGAATTTTTGCTTTGGAACGCCGTCAATACGTATACGCCGAATGTCGACTACAACTAAATGATACGATGACAGCCCGATTCCCATTCGCTGGGTATCGGGCTGTCTTGTTGATGATCCGGTATTAATTGGCACTCCGTCCGATATCCGCAATCTGCCAGTCAATCGGCTCGCTTCCGATGCTTTGCAGAAATGCATTGGCGCTCGAAAAAGGCTTGCTGCCGAAAAATCCGCGATGCGCCGACAGCGGACTCGGATGTACCGATCGCAAAATATGATGGCGGCTGTTCGTAATGAGCTGGCTTTTTTGTCCGGCGTGATTGCCCCACAGGATGAAGACGATCGGCCTTTCCCTCTCGTTCAGAAGTGAAATGACGCGGTCGGTGAACGTCTCCCATCCGTTCCCCTTGTGCGAGGCGGCTTGTCCGTCTCGCACAGTCAGAACCGTGTTCAACAGCAGTACCCCCTGCTCGGCCCAATGAACCAAATGCCCGTTGTCAGGGATACGGCAGCCGAGGTCGCCGTTCAGCTCCTTGAACATGTTTTGCAGCGACGGCGGCGCCGGAATGCCCGGCTTCACCGAGAAGCTGAGACCATGCGCCTGCCCCGGACCATGATATGGATCTTGACCGAGAATGACCACTTTCGTTTGTTCGTAAGACGTATATTGAAGCGCGTTGAAAATATCATGCATGTCCGGGTATATCGTATATGCGGCATATTCCTGCTTCAAGTATTGCCTCAATTGCAAGTAATACGGCTTCTGAAATTCCTCCTCGAGCAGAGGCGCCCAATCGTTACGCAATATCGCAGCCACGATCGCGATGCTTCCCCCTTTCCTTCGAACCGTTCGATTATTTCATACGAAACGTTCGGACCATCTGTGTAAAATAATTCAACGTACGCTGCACCCGTTCCCGCGTCTTCTCATCCTCCGGGACGCCATCTGGCGAAAAGTTGCGTTGTGCCCCGCCGATCGAAATCCATTCCGGGCAGTTGATGCCGTGAACGTTACGGACGATCGTCTGCAGCTGCTGCAGCGAACTTACGCCGACCGCTCCGCCGGCAGAGCTGACGGACAAGACGATCTTGCCGTCAAAGTGGTCGAAGCCTGCGAAATCAAGCGCATTCTTCAACACGCCCGACATGCTTCCGTGATATTCCGGCGTTGCGAGCACAATACCGTCGGCTTCGAGCAATCCTTGCTTCAGTGCGTTCACATTGGCGTCCTGCAGCTCCGAGTCCTTGCTGTAAAAGGGCAGCGGCTTTTCATGCAAGTCGAATAATGTTGCCTCGTAGCCTTTCTCCCGAAGCAGCCGTTCGATATAACGGCACAATTGCGTGCTTGTCGCATGGTTCCGGTTGCTGCCGGCAACAATCATGAATTTCATAATAACAATCTCCTCTCGCTGACTTTACATACATCGTAATATAGAAAATTAAGTAAAGTCAACGATGAAGCGCAACAAATGATTCTTGAGACCGAGGCGCCCCGCGTCTTCACTTGCTGCGTATAAGACCATTCGCTACAATGAATGTATCTATGACCATGGGGAGGTACCGCAATGTTAGCCATAGGGACGCCTGCTCCCGCGTTCACGGCCGAGAGCACGCAAGGAACCGTGCGCCTGGAAGATGTGCTTGGAAAACGGCCTGTCGTACTCATCTTTTACCCGAAAGACGAGACGCCGATCTGTACGAAGCAGTTGTGCGCCGTTCGAGACTCCAAAGCCCAATACGCGGAATACGACGCTCTCGTGATCGGCGTCAATCCCGGTACGATGGCGGAACACCGTAATTTCGCCGAAAAGTTTACGTACGATTTTCCGCTTGTCGCCGATGAAGGCGAGCGCATTCGCGGACTGTATGATGTAGGGCATACGCTGTTCGGCCTGCTGGGCCAGCAGCGCATCGTCTACGTCATCGATCAGAGCGCCACGATCGTTTACGCCAAAAAAGGAAACCGGCCGACCCGCGAAATTGTTGAGGCACTCGCGGCCGGGCTGAATCGTTCAGACTAAGCGGGCGAATAAGTGCTCTTAGCATCCAACCGCCGCCCTCCGGAGGCCGAGCTGCCGCACCATTGCCATTGCAACAAGCACAAAAGACGCGAAGCGAATAAAACGCTGGCGTCTTCTTTTTTTCCCCGGTCGTATTTTATTGAGACAACCGTTTCGCGAGCTCATAAAGCTCCATGTTGAACTGCTTCTTCGAATTCACGACCTTATCGATATCCGTTGCGACGAGTTCGCCTTTAATGATGCCGCACGACTTTCCGGAATCGCCTTCGATCAGCTTACGAACGGCAAAATCGCCAAGGCTGCTGGCGAGCACCCGGTCGTTATGCGTCGGCGCTCCGCCGCGCTGAATGTGGCCGAGTACGGTCACGCGCGCTTCGATGCCGTTGCGGCGCATAATTTCCGCCGCGATATCCTCGCCCTTGCCTACGCCTTCGGCGACGACGATGATACTGTGGCGTTTCCCTTGCGAGAAGTTGCCGGCCATCCGCGACGCGATTTCGTCGAGGTCGAACGGAACTTCCGGCACGAGAATCGTCTCCGCTCCGCTGGCAAGCCCCGCATACAGAGCGATATCTCCGCAATGACGGCCCATGACTTCGACGACAGACGATCTTTCATGGGAGCTCATCGTATCGCGAAGCTTGTTGATCGCATCCACCACGATGCTAACGGCCGTATCGAAACCGATGGTGATATCGGTATACGGAATATCGTTATCGATCGTACCCGGCAGCCCCATCGTTTTGATGCCGAGCTTGCTCAATTTATTTGCCCCTTGATACGAGCCGTCGCCGCCGATGACCACAATACCGTCGATGTCGCGCTTGCGCAAATTGTCCGCCCCAAGCTGCTGCCCTTCCGGCGTCATAAACTCCTTGCAGCGGGCCGACTGCAAAATCGTGCCGCCGCGCTGTATAATATCTCCCACGCTGCGCAAGTCCATTTCGCGAATATCGTCGTTGATCAGACCTGCATAGCCGCGTTGGACGGCAAATACTTCAAGTCCGTGATAAAGGCCGCTTCGCACGACCGCGCGAACTGCCGCATTCATCCCTTGCGAATCGCCGCCGCTCGTAAGCACCGCAATTTTTTTAACTGACATGATGGTTCCTCCTTGGGTTCACTTGCTTCTATCCATAATTTATAGAAGATATATGCTAAGAAGTTCTGCGAATCCAGATGCTGTTCACGAAGAAGAACATCCGCATCATAGGGCTGTTCTTCATGAGCACCCGGGAAATTCGCTTCACATCCTGTTGTTTGCTCACTTTCGGATCGGATAAATAAAGCGCGAGCAGGCCCTCTATGATCATCCGGTGAAACGGCGGATGATCGAGTCGCTGCGACTTGGACCGCGCCTCGGACACAATGAGCGCGAGCCGTTCCACCGTCACATCCACACTGTCGTAATAGCTGCAAAAATTCAAGTCGCCTCCGGCGCGATCCTCCTCCTGATCAATCAAATAGTCAAGAAGAATGTGCAAACCGCAAATATACGGAAAGTATGCGTCATGAATCGCCTTGACGGCGGCAGGCCTAAGCTCGGTGCCCGAAGCTGCGAGGAACAGCATAAAGACCCCAAGCGTCGAGCCGGTCGCTGCAGCGAATTCGTTCCAGCTGATCGACGGATACTTGGCTTGATGCCGCTGCCACCACTCGAGCAGCGCTTCCTCGCGCAAATCTTTGCGAATATGCTTGTACACCTGCAAATCGCAGTACAGCCCGACCAGTTCCCGGACAGACTCGGCTGCGGTTGGAAACGAGGGCAGCATCCGGATGCTCGCCTGGCATGTCTTCACCAGATCGCCGAGATAACCGCCATCCTCCCGCTCTTCGCGAAATTCGTAATAATCGTGCAGCGGCTCGGCCGGATCGACCGCATCGAGCATCGACTGGTGCAGCCGGCGAAAATCTTCGGGGTCGAGTGAAGTGCTGCGGTCGCACAAATTATCCAAATAATCGCTGATCGTCTGGAACGCTACAATGAGCGGAATCAATATATGGCGCATCGACAAATGCGCCGCAGCATACACGGCGCCTCCCTCGCAATGAAACTGCTTGCTCGTCATGCTGGCGATCGCTTGTTTTCGCAGCTCGGGATCGGGTATCGTCTCCGCCTTCCCGCGCCAGTAACGGAGCTGCTCCCGCACTTCAGGAAGCACGTAGCGGTACACGCGCAGCATTAAGCCAACCGGGCCTCGGGGCACTTGTTCGCTGCGGCTCGGCTTAACGGGGCTCAAGGAGCGTGCCTCCCCCGCCGCTTTGGGCATAGCAGTACTCCAGCAGAAGCTTCATCTCGAGATGCTGCATTTCCTTCAGCAGCTCTTCTCCGGCATCATCGCGCACCTGGGTTACTTGCCGTTCCACCAGATCGACGAACAGATAGGGATCCCATCTGCCCGCGTTCGACAGTTTCTCAAGCGGCTCTCGAAGCAATGCGCTGCCGATTCGCTGCAGATCGGTTTCCTTCAGCAGTCCGCGGACTTGATCGGCGAGTGCATCATAGACAGGATGATGCCCGACCATGCGAAACCAATATTTCGCATTGCCGTAATCGCCCTCCATCCGGTGCATGATGCCATGCCAATAGCTGCCGGTAGGCGTATGAATTTCCTGCGATATATCGTGCGACGGGTCCAGGCTTTCATTGAACAAATGCAGCCCGGATTTCAAGGCCAACGCAAAAGTCAACCGTTCTCCTTCAAAACCGTTCGTCGACAGCTTGGCGATCTTGATGTCCGTCAAATCGTCAAGCTCCTCCGTCGGGTACAGCGAAGGCTTGTGGTCGGTAAGCTGTGCGGCAAGCCTGCGCAAGCTATCGGTCCAAGTCAAAGCCTCCAACCTCCTCGTTATCATTTAGCTGACAACCGACAACGACGCTGCGTTGTAACGGTTGCAACGTTTGTTGACAACCGACAACGATGCTGCGTTGTAACGGTTGCAACGTTTGTTGACAACTGACAACGATCTGACGTTGTAACAGTTGCAACGTTTGTTGACAACTGACAACGATCTGACGTTGTAACAGTTGCAACGTAGGCGCGAACTTCGAATCGGTTAACGATGAACCCGTTCCGCCGTTATATCCTGATTGACGCGGAACCATAAGTGCAAATCGTTGATTGCGCTTGCGAGATCCGCAATTTCGCTGTTTAACCGGCACGACTTCGCAAAATTATTTTCCACGTTCAATTCATCCTGCTTCGCTATAATTACGCGCTCGATCTGTTTGATCCTCTCGGGAATCGTACCTCGTATTTCCTCCCAGCGCAAAAGCATTTCCGTCTGCTCCGATTTCGTATACTCGTCAAAATCTTTTTGCAGCTGCGGCAGCGGTATCCCGAGCCGCTCGTCAAGCGCAAAAAAGTCATTCATGCCTGCTCCACCTTTCATTTCAAGATGACGAAAAAGGCGCTGACAGTTTATCTATATTAATGTAACACGAACGATGGGATAGCTTCCAGTGAAAAAGTAAATTTTATCTCCTTTCGTTCCGGATCCGTGTTATAATGGGTGACATTGAAAGAGGGAGAGCAACAATGAATCAACCAGACCAAGTCCGAATTTCATTCCGGCAGCTTCTCGCTTTCTTCATTCCTCTCGGAATATCGGCGAGCCTTGTTACCATTTCGCATGTCATCATTAACAGTACGCTAGCGCGTTCCGCACATCCGGAGCTTATCATTGCGAGCTATGCCCTGCCGATGAGCATCCTCGGCATCACCGAGCGTCCCGCCGTGCTGCTTCGCCAGACATGCTCGGCGCTGGTCCGCGACCGGCGCTCATTCCGCGCGATGTCGCTCGTCGGCGTATACGTGCTGGGCTCTATATTTCTCATAGGCGGTTTGATCAGCTACACCCCTGTAGGCCCGTGGGTGTTTTTGCATTTGTTCGGCGCGGACGAACAGTTGGTCGGTCCGATGGTGAACGTGTACCGCGTACTGATGTTCGTCAGCATTTTTTCCGGCATCCGCTGTATTTTTCACGGGATCATCATTTTCAACATGCGTACGAAATGGCTTACGATCGGGATGCTGATCCGTCTCGCGGGCATGTATGCGCTATCGCTCTATTTTATCAAAACCGGAGTAACCAGCGGTGCGGTCGGCGCCATCATCTTCCTGACCGGCATGATCATCGAAGCGGCCGTTAGCTTCTGGGAAGGACGAGCGCTACTGCGCAAAATTCCCGAGAAAAAGCCGGATCACGAAGTCGAAAGTACGAAACAAATATTCCAGTTTTACAAGCCGCTGCTGTATTCTTCCGCGATTGCGGTCATCGCCGGCCCGGCGATCAATGCATTTCTCGGCAAGACGACGCAGTTGGAGCTTTCCATTGCAGCATTCGCCATTGCCGGCAGCTTGACGCAGCTGGTGCAAAGCTTTTTTTCTTATATTCACCAGATCGTACTGAATTTTTACCGCAAAGATGCGGCGGCCGTCCGCCGGTTTACCCTGATGCTGTCGCTAATTCCAAGCTGCCTTATCGCGCTGCTCGCCTACACGCCCGCGGGTCCGTGGTTCATGGAGCATATAATGGGCGTGAACGAGAGGCTGATGCAGGCAAGCTTGTCGACGCTGAAAGTGTTTATGATCATGACGTTCATTTTTCCATGGCTTGATTTCGGCAACGGGCTGCTGATGCTGCGCAGTCAAACGAAAGTAATGGTATGGTCGCAAGCCGCCAACGTCCTGACGCTGCTGGTTACGCTGGTCATTTGCATTTATTCGAATCCCGGATGGAACGGGATGATCGGAGCGCTCGCCCAATCGCTCGGAATGGTTGCCGAAGCGCTCGTCGTCTTGTACATGCTGCGAGAGTTCGCAAGGTCCGAAGGCCGTCCTGTTGCACGAGTTCATGCCGCAACCAGAAAAAACAACGAATCGAGTGAAACGTTATGAGCAGCCGAACGGGGGCCTCAAGCGACATCACGCTGCGGGGTTTTACCTTTTCATTTTACATGACAATGTCCGTCATTGTATCATATTTTCCGCTATATTTTCAGTACAAAGGCTTTTCAACCATACAGATCGGACTGCTCTACTCCGTCGGACCGATGATCGGCATCGTTTCGAACTTGTTTTGGGGGTTCACGAGCGATAAATACCGTACGGTGAAAAAGATCATGATACTCATATTGATCTGTCAGCTCATAGTTGCATTTCTCTTGTTCCATACCGTCACATTTTGGCTGCTGATGGTGTTTATGGCGATCTTCTTTTTCTTTCAATCACCGATGAGCTCGCTGAACGACAGCATGACGCTGCTCTCGATCAGCGGTACGAAAAAAAGCTATGCGTCCTTCCGCGTATGGGGCTCGATCGGCTTCGCGTTAGGCGCACTCGTTTTCGGCATGGTGCTGAAAGGGTTCGGCACCGGGCTTGTGCCCGCTATTAGCCTGACCACCATCGCCATTTCATTGCTGCTCTCTCTGCTTCTCACCGATGCGCGGGACGCGACCTATACGAAGCCGGATTTTGCCGGACTTGTCCCGATCGTTACGTCCAAGTCGTTTCTCGCCTTTTTGCTGATTATTTTCACGGCGGCCCTCGCGACGCGGATGAACGACGGTTTTCTGGCATTATTCCTGCAGCGTCTCGGCGCGGATCAGACGATTGTCGGCTACTCGTGGATGGCGTCGGCGCTCAGCGAGATTCCCGTGTTCATTTTTCTCAGCAAGCACGGGCACAAATACAAGGAACTGCCACTGCTCGCCGTCTGTTCCTTCGTCTATGCTCTTCGGTTCCTGCTGATGAGCTTGGTCGACAATCCGATGTGGGTCGTCGCGATCCAGACGATGCACTCGCTGTCCTTCGGCATTTTCTTGTTTACAGCGATCCGTTATATTCAGCGGATTGTGCCGGATCAATTCCGATCAAGCGGGCAAGCGCTGTATGCCGTCACCTGGTCGGGCCTTGCCGGATTGGTGAGCGGTACGCTGGGCGGCTGGATTTTCAACCACTGGAGCCCTCATGCGATGTATGCCACCGGCTCGGCCTTATCGGCATTGGCTATGATCGGCTTCCTGCTGCTCAATGCCCGAAGCAAGGAAGATTTGAACAACAACATAAATTGTGCGTCATAGTGCAAGGTTTTCCGCCGGAACGCCGTCTATTCTTATAGAGGGTGTTCCGGCGTTTTTTTGTTTTATGCAAAACTTAACATTTTCTTAATTCGCATTGATTTTTGCAACTTCGCTGTGAACTCCCCGTCTTATCGTATGTATCTTATCGTAACAACGGAGGGGTTATGTGCTTGCAGTAGAAAAGCTTTCTCACAGTTTCAGCAACGGCGGCGAGATCACGCCAGTCCTGCACCATATCGACTTCAGTGTGGACAAAGGCGAAATGGTCGCCCTGCTCGGCAGCTCCGGCTCCGGTAAATCGACGCTGCTCAACCTGATGGCTGGGCTGATGAAGCCGACATCGGGAAGGATTCTGATAGGCGGCATCGGCATTGAGACGATGAACGAGAACCGGCTGGCCGAATTTCGCCGCTCGCAAATCGGTTTCATTTTTCAATCCTACGAATTGATCCCCCATCTCACTGTCCGGGAAAACGTCGAGCTGCCACTTGTGTTTCAAGGCATGAAAGCGAAGCTGCGCCGCGACAAAGCCGTGTCGCTGCTCGCAAAAGTCGGACTCGGGGAGAAGACGGAGATGTTCCCTTCCCAACTGTCCGGCGGTCAGCAGCAGCGTGTGAGCATTGCCCGCTCGCTCGTGACGGAACCGGCCATCGTATTTGCCGACGAACCGACAGGGAATCTCGATACGAAGACCGAGAAGGAAATCATCGATCTGCTGATCGAACTGAATCGCACGCTCGACATCACGTTTGTCATCGTGACCCATGAGCTGGAAGTCGCCAAACGAACGCGGCGCGTCATCCAGCTGCGCGACGGCCGTTTAGTCGAAGACGCGGTGTGGGCAGGTGAAGACGATTGAGATGGAGTGATTACATGCGGCTGGGCTGGGATCAGCTCAAGCGCCGCGTGGTCGTAACAGCGCTATGCATTATGGGGATCGCCATTGGCTCCGCCTCGATCGTCGTCGCGCTGTCATTTGGCGAATCGATCAATCATTACAGCCGAATGCAGATGAGCTATTATTTAAAATCAGACGAAATCACGGTGCGCAGCGGACATGGCGGGTCGGAGAGCGACTCGGGCGACCCGAATGCGGCAAAGCCGTACGAGCTCACGAAGGCCAAGATTGATCTGATCCGCACCTTCCCGAACGTCAAAGCGCTCGGCACCTATCAAACGCTGAACAACTTTCAATTCCAAGTCGATAACAAACGGGGTTACATCAACAGCTTGTATGCCACCGAACTGGAGACGCTGCCGGATTTCGGCTACGAGCTGCATCAGGGAGGCCCGTCCGAACAGGAGAACACGATTATTCTCAGCTACGGCGCAACGATGGGCTTATTCGATCAGCAGATGCGCCAGGCGCGGCAGATTCAATCTCCTGGCGGTAACGACAGCCCGCAGGCCGCGAAACGCCTCGAAGATCAAATGTACATAGCGTATCCGATGTATCAGAAGCAAATCATACTTACGCCGCAAATTTATAAACCGAACCTCGGTATGGAGGAGAGCGGAACCCCTTTCCCGCTGCGGGTTGTCGGTATCCTGAAAAAGCCCGAAGGCGTGCCCGACGATGTCGTAATGAACCAGAAAACCGCCTTTGTGTCCCCGGCGCTCGGCCAAAAGCTGCTGGATGCCATTGAACAGAAGAATGGTAAATCTTCCGCCGGCTCGGCAGCCAAAAGTACAAGCAGCGGCACGTTCAACGAAGTGAAAATTAAGGTCGACGACAGCTCCAACGTCAAGGAGTTGGAGCAATGGATCAAAAAACTGAAGCTGTCGGTGGAAACGAATCTGTTCCGGGAGGAGCGCATGCAGAGCGAGCTTGTGATCATCCGGTTAATCTTCGGCGGGGTCGGTGTATTTATCCTGTTCGTCGCTTCGATCTCGATCATCGTTGCGATGACGATGTCCACCTACCAACGCCGCCGGCAGATCGGCATCATGAAGGTGCTCGGCGCGAATTTGAGACAAATTCGCAACATGTTCATGGTCGAGTCGGCGCTGCTCGGACTATTGGGAGGAATGACCGGCATTTTATTATCGTACTGGGTCATCTGGGGGATCAACATCGCTGTCATGAAGCTGGCTCCCGCCCGTCCGGGAGCACAGCAGGAAATATTGTTTATCAGCCCGTGGATCCTGCCGATCGGTTTGTTTTTCGCCATCATGACGGGGGTTCTGTCGGGAATATATCCGGCTGTCAAAGCTTCGCGCACCGACGCGCTGACCGCTATCAAACGAGACTAATGCGTAGGAGACCTTGATGCTATGAATAAGAAAAAATGGATGACCGCCGGCGCAGCGATTCTCGTTCTCGGCATAACCGGCTTGTTGTATTGGCAAAGCCAGCCATCGAAGCAGGCTGCGCAGTCCATGCAAAAACCGGCGAACGCACTGCAATTCAAAGTTGCCCGGGAGGACTTGACCAGCACCGTAGAAGTGAAAGGCAAATCGTCGTATCAAAAGCAAACGTATATTAATGCGCCTTTTTCGGCCGATATCAAATCGTGGTTCGTGACCGACGGAGCCCAGGTTCTCAAAGGCGACAAGCTGTTCCAGCTCGACGACGCGTCGCTTCGCAACGAAATCGCCAAGCTGCAGGCGGACGCCAAAAAAATGGAAATGGACATCCGGCTCGGACAGTTTCAAGAGACGATAGACAGCGATTCGTCCGCCGATACAGGCATTTCGGAAACGGACGCCAAGCAGCGCTTTGCGAAATCGGAGAGCCGCAAAATGCAAGAGGACATTTCCCGTCTGAATCTGGAGCATTCCCGCGTCCAATTGACGGAGATGACGGAGAAGCTTCAGTCGGCGCAATTCAGCGCGCCGGAGGACGGCATTTTCCTATTCGAGTCGACCAAAGAACCGCAATCGCTGAAAGAAAACGAACGGGTCGGCAAAATCGTCGATCTCAAAAAGCTCCAGCTGCTAGCTATCGTAGGCGAGTATGACTTGTTCCGCATCAAAGAAGGGATGGACGCCGAAGTAAAAGTGGACGCGCTCAAAGGTGTCAAACTGCAAGGGAAAGTCGAGCGCCTGTCCAAGTTTGCCAAAAACGATTCGGATGCGGATGAAGCCGCCGTCACCACGGCCGCGCAATTCGAGGTCGTCATTTCCCTCGAGCCGGATGAGCGGCTGATCGCAGGCCTCAGCTTAACGGCCTCTATCGAAACGGACAAAAAAGCAGGCGCGCTCGTCATCCCTACGCTTGTCGTGCAGCGGGAAAAAGAAGAGTCGTTCGTCATGGTGATGAATGCCTCGGGGGCATTGGAGCGCCGCGTGGTACAAGTCGGAGTGGAAACGCCGGAGAAAACCGAAATCGTAAGCGGGCTGCAGGAAGGCGAGACGGTCGTACTGCAATAAGCAATCGTCCATGCCCTCGGCAGCTTGTAAGACAAATCACACATTTTCGGTCATCTTGTTGTTATTCTATGCAAACCGCGTTATAATGGACGTTAGCTCTTAGTACCAAGTACTAAGCTATAGGGTACACCGTGGAGAGGATGATCCAGAATGAACAACACTTTGCCCGCATCTTATGAAGATTTCAAAACGATCGTGCTCGACCGTCGAAGCATCCGAAAGTATACGGAACAGGACATTTCGAATGAAGATATTCGCGAGATCGTAGACTGCGCCCGATACGCCCCGAGCGATACGAATTCGCAAACTTGGGAATTTATCGCGGTCAAAAACCGCGATATGATCAAAGAAATCGAAAGACTTACTTGGGAACAGCTGCACAAGAGAGCCGCCGAAGCGGAAGAGCGCGGTCTTTCCAGAGAAGCCCGGCTGCTGACCAAATCGTTCGGCCCATACGCTACCGCTTTCTCGGAAGCTCCGGTGCTGATCGTTTGCCTGGCCACCCCTTACAATTCCAAATTCCGCGAGCGCATCTTCGATCCCGTGCAACTGGTGGACGACGCGGTCTGGGCCGAGGAAGGCATCAAGAGCAGCTGCCTTGCCGCGCAAAACTTGATGCTCGCCGCGCATGCCCGGGGCCTCGCGACTTGCCCGATGACCGGACCGGTACTGCTCGCGCAGGAACAGCTGCGTACTTACCTTGATATTCGGCCGGAATGCCAAATCAATATGGTCATCGCGCTCGGTCATCCGGCAGAACGTCCCGCCCGCCTTGCGCGCAAAGAAGTGGACGACATCCTGCGGATCGTAACCTGATAAGCTTCGATAAACCTTATTATTTTTGGTGTGATGAATAAAAGGATGAACCTGAGCGCCGCCTCGGCTGTCTCGGGTCCATCCTTTTATATAACTTACCGGCTTTCGGCGAAACTTGTCCTGCAGAACTTCGTCTCAGGCGATGGCTCCCGCCGGATACCACCTCTGCATAAGCCGCCAAAGGCCTGAAGCGTTTCTTCCCTCTACTCAGCCGATCTTGGCCAATTCTTCCTCGTCTACCTCATAGTTGGAGTACACGTCCTGCACATCGTCCAAATCGTCGAACGCATCCATCATTTTCATCAGCTTTTCCGCATTTTCCCCTTCAACCTTGATGGTGTTTTGCGGAACCCAAGTGACCGCCGCTTCCGTGAACTGCAGTCCCTGCGATTCGAGCGCCGTCTTCACCTGCTCGAAGTCGTGCGGGTGGGTTACGATCTCAAAGCTTCCCTCTTCCGCAGCGACATCCTCGGCCCCGGCTTCCAGCGCCTGCATCATTAGCTCGTCCTCATCCAGCACATGCTCTTCCCGATCGATGCGCAAAATCCCCTTCTGATCGAACATATAATAGACGCAGCCGGATTCGCCCATGTTGCCGCCTCTTTTGTTGAAGACCGCACGCACATCCGCAGCCGAACGGTTCCGGTTGTCCGTCAAGCATTTGACCATAATGGCGATACCGCCCGGACCGTAGCCTTCATACATAATTTCCTCGTATTCAATGTTGTCCCCGTCGCCCGTCGCTTTCTTGATCGCTCGTTCCACATTATCCTTCGGCATGTTAAGGCGTCGTGCATTCTCCATTGCAACTTTGAGCGCAAAGTTGGCTTCCGGATTCGGACCTCCCTGGCGCGCCGCCATAAAAATTTCTCGGCCGATCTTGACAAACTGATTGTTTTTGGCTTGATCCGCTTTTCCTTTACGTTCTTTAAACAACTTAAACTTCATTTCTTAACGCTCCCTGTTTGAAAATGTCCCTTTTAGTTTACCACCTGTCCCCGGCACCGGTCAAAAGCGACCTCAAAAAAGCACCGGTCGGAAGACCGGCGCTGCAGCATGATACATTCCCTTTGCCGTTATTTTCGCACCGCGCTGCGGTACATCAGCATAAGCAAATAGGGTGTGCCCAGCAAAGCAACAATAATCCCCGCTGGAATTTCCTTCGGCGCGATGACCGTTTTGCCAATCAAATCGGCCGCGACAAGCAGAACGGCGCCTAGCAGCGCGGAAAGCACGACAGACCTGCGGTAGTGGTGACCGATCATCAGTCGGACCGCATGCGGCGCGAGCAGCCCGATGAAGCCGATCGAGCCGACACTCGAAGCCGCCGTCGCCGCTAGGGCGACGCCGATGACGGTCGCAATAAGCCGGGTATGCTGAAGCTTCAGCCCTAGCCCCGTTGAAACCTGATCGCCGAAGGCAAGCAGGTCGATTTTTCGACCGAGCGACCAAGCGATCGGTCCCAATATCGCCGTAACGACGGCAATCCGGAGCCATTCCGCATAGCCGCGCGCATACGTGCTGCCGGCAAGCCAAGCCAGCGCCGGAGCCGCGGCAATGCCGGACTTGATCACGAAAAACTGAATGCCCGCCGTACCGATCGCCGATACGCCGATCCCAATCAATATGAGCGCGGCGGGATGGAAGCCTTTCCTCCAAGTAAATGCGTAGACGCATACCGCGGCAGCCGCGGCGCCAGCAATCGCCCCCAGAGGCAGCATCATGGCCGGACCTTGCGGCCACAGCACAAGAACGGCCAGCGCGCCGCAGCCCGCTCCCGATGTAACTCCCAGGACAGATGGATCGGCAAGCGGATTTCGCAAAGCCCCCTGCATCATCGAGCCGGCAATTGCAAGAGCCCCGCCGGCAAAAGCCGCGACCAGAATGCGCGGCAGCCGCAGGTCCATAACGACGTTCCGCGCAAATGCCTCGCCGCTGCCGATCAACGCCAGCCAAACCTCGTTCACAGAGAGGTGCAGCGTTCCTGCCATGAGCCCGGCTGCCATGAATGCAATCAGAGAGGTCAGGAGCCCGATCACAAGCACGGGATACGGAAGGCGTCTACCGATCGCGCCCACGCTCATGGACGTTCCACCCTCCTGAGACTGCCGTCCTTTCATCGTTTTAACGACGAGCCATATGAGCCAATGCGCGCCGATTGCCGCCGTTACCGCGCCTGCCGGGAGTTCGCCGACAGAGCTGCGAAACATGCGGGCGATCGTATCCGCTCCGACCAAAATGATCCCGCCCCAGAGAGCGCTAGCCGGCAGCAGGCTCGCATGGCGCCGCAGCCCCATCAGCCGCATCAGGTGGGGCGCAATGAGCCCGACAAATCCGATCGGGCCGACAACGCTGACCGTTACGCCGGCCAGCAGCACGGCGGCTGCCATGCCGGAGAACCGTGCAAGCTCAACCTTTTGGCCGAGCGAGCGGGCCGTCTCTTCCCCGATCTCCAGCAAATCGAAAGCGCGGGCAAACACCATCGCGTAGATGAGACCGGCCGCGATCCACGGCCACGCATACTGCACGCCGCTCCAATCGTTCTGGATCAGCGATCCCGCTCCCCAGGCGAGCAGCTGCGACGCTTGCGTCTCGAACAGCAGCTGCAGCGCGCTCGTAAAGGCAGAGAGTACAAGGCCGACGATCATCCCGGCGACAGCCATCCGTACCGGCGTGCTCCGTTTGCCTCCGGCAATCCAGTACGTCATGGCCGCAGCGCCCAGCGCCCCCGCCAATCCAAGCAGCAGTGGCGCGCTTGCTTTCAGCCCCGGCACAAACACGGCGGCGGCCATAATGACAAAGTACGCACCGGCATTCAAGCCGAAGGTGGACGCGGATGCGAGCGGATTGCGCGTAACCGTCTGGAGCAGCGCGCCGCACGCGGCAAGTGCCGCTCCTGCAAGCAATCCCATCAGTGCCCTCGGGAGCCGAATGCTGCGGATCATATGATGAGCCGCGTAGTCCTGGGGATTCGTCAGGGCACCGATGACTTGCCCGAGCGTAATATCCGCCTCGCCATACATCAGGCTGATAAAAAGGAGAACGGCGAGGACAATCAGACCGCCTCCGAACAATAGCGGTATTCTCCAACCAATGGAACGGGCAGCGGTGCTTGTAGCGGCGTTCATGGCCATATTCGTCATTTAGCAAGCGCGTTCGTCACAAGATCGACGATAGATTTGGCCGATAACGGGCCGCCGAACGTCCATGTATTGCCCGGCAATTTATATGTACGTTTTTCTTTCACGAACGTCAGCCCGGTCCATACGGTATTATCTTTCAGCTGCTTCTCGAAAATGTTGTCGTTATCCTGCACGATATAAATGAAGTTCGCGTTCTGAACAGCCGGCAGCGCCTCGACGCTTGTTGTGGAGAAACCGTTGGTCTCGAATTTCGCCGATTTAAAAACATTTTTGAGCCCGATCCGATTCATAATTTGGATCAGCATCGAGTTGTCGGTGAACATGCGCAGTACTGCTGCATTTTGCTGGGAAAACGCCTGCGTTACGGCCACTTCCGCGCCTTCCTTGCCCTTAGCGTTCAGCTTGCCTTTCGCTTCCTCGAACGATTTTTGCAAATCGCCCATCACCTTTTCGGCCTCCGATTTCTTGCCGACCAAATCGGCCACCGTCAGAAAGGTTTTCTCCATTTCCTCAAACTGATTCCCCGACCCCTCCGGAGGATACGGGTTGAAAGCGACGGTAGGCGCAATTTTGCTCAACGTTTCATAGCTCGATTTGATCCGGAAGTCGGGCGCGACGATCAGATCGGGTTTTAATGCGGCAATGGCTTCCAGGCTCGGCTCCGTACGCACGCCGACATCGACGACGCTAGCGTCAAGCTGTGGAGGAATGTTGACCCATGTTTTGTAGCCTTTAATATCCGCTACCCCCGCAGGCTGTACGCCAACCGCCAGAAAAAACTCGACGTACGACCAGTCCAGTGCAACGACGCGTTTCGCCGTCCCTTTAATCTCTGTCGTTCCGAGCGCATGCTTAACCGACCTGGTGCCTGCCGATGCGTCCTGGCCCGTGCTTGCAGCCGGCTGCGCGGTCCCTTTAGCCGATTCGCCGGGCGCGCCGCAAGCGGTTGTCAAAAACATCAAAATAAGTCCTAAAACAATAACAAGCGGCGTACTCTTCTTCCTGCAAATCATACCGATTCCCCCTAATTCGCATACGAAGGCGAAAATTGTGCTGCAATTTCCCTTGTCGATCATTGAGAATAATTATCATTTCACATTTGAAAATGATAATCGTTCTCAATGATAATGTCAATACTTTCCTTAAGCATTTTGGATCGAAAGGGCCTTGAGGCAGCAAACGTCGCTTCTAACTCTTTTTCGGGGGATTTTGCGCATAAATTTAAAAAACCGTTTCCGAATGAATCATTCGAAAACGGTTTTCATTTGTTTTTTGTCGCAAGATAGAACACAACTGCTCAATTGTGAAAAGAAAACTATCTGATCGATGTGACTCGGGCGAGCGACCGCACGGGATGCGGTAAGTTTTCTTACGAAATCAAGAAGCGAAGTTCAAGAAGTAAATCGTTTTGATTTCTTGAAAAAACTTATATCGATTCAACCATTGTCCAGTACAGAACAGGTTGGATTAGTTAGTTTTCAATCTTACAGTTTGTGAACGTTAGCTGCTTGTGGTCCGCGGTTGCCTTGAACGATTTCGAATTCAACCGATTGGCCTTCTTCCAATGTTTTGAAGCCTTCGCCTTGGATTGCGGAGAAGTGAACGAATACATCGTCGCCGCCTTCTACTTGGATGAAGCCGTAGCCTTTTTCTGCGTTAAACCATTTTACTGTACCTTTCAATGAAAACAACCTCCTAGATGTATCGCCATCATGGGCGAATGTGTAAATTATATCACCGTTATAAGGATAAATCAACTCGCTTAAAAATATGCGTCAGCGCTCCGGAGCGTGCTTAATGACGCATAAAAGCTCGGAAGATCCTGGAATAAACGGCAGTTCCGAACGTACAAATTCCGCTTTCGCACCGCGCTCGTGAAGCTCATGGATGAGACGATCCATATGCGGATAACGATCCCATCCCAGCGTATAAACCGGATAAATCCGCACCTCGCCGCCCGGCTTGCATACCCGCAGCAGCTCGCGAACGGCTTCCGAATGAAACGTATAATCAAATTGCTCGTGGTACAGAAACAGGAAGTGACTGCACAGCACGACTCCGAACGTATCGTCTACAAAAGGAAGTCTCGGCAGCTCGGCCGCGATATATTTGCTTTTAACCGCATCTCTCCGGTAATCGGCGATGAATCGTTCGAGCGCTTGCTCCCGCATGGCGCGGTGCTGCTCCAAACTTCCGTAAAAACTCCAGTCAAACTGCTCCTGCAACTTCGACAGCTTCTTTGTCGAAACTTCGATCTCCCGCGCACCGTGCGCGTATATGTCTTCGGGCGGCTTCGCATACAGCGGATCGGCCGCCACGGCTTGAATTCCTTGATCGGATAGTCCCGCGACAAAAGACGAGGCTCCTCCGGAAACGTCCAATACGGGACCTACCGCCGCCATATCCATCTTCAGCGCAAACATCCTCACGTACTCTTCATGCGACCTGCATGTCATGGCTACGCCCGTTTGTTCATACTTTTGTTTCTGTTGTTCGCTCATCTTACTCAGCTCTCCTCTGCTCAGCTACTTGCTATAAATAAGCCTCCACCCGCCCTCCGGCCTCGGTGCTGAAGCTTATGGCACATTGTAGCATTCGGATCGTCCCGTTGGCAATAGCTTCCTTCCGCTTTTTTCGAAAATCGCGGCAGATTCGGCCGGATCCCCTTACGGCTGCCCGATTGGAATGCGGGTCTCTTGCATTTCCACGCCCGTTAAGGTATCATTTTCGCGCATGGACTATCATTTTTCACGAAACGGAGCCCGCGAACGTCATGATCAAAAAACATATCATATACAAGAAAGACAAGTGGAACATGCTCACCGTCGAAGTCAACGGCAAGCAGCTTATTTTGCGCGAAATTTCCGATCAATGGGGCGAAGACTGCCATACGTTTCTCAGCCGGCCGGAGATGATGCATTGGGTGAACGAGCGATTTCCCAAGCAATCGTTCGAGGGCAGCGAGGAAGAATATGAAAGTATGATGGAAGCATTCCGCCAAGTATGACGAAAAAAGGAAAGCCTGCCGCTGAAAAAGGCTTGACTCCCACCTTGTCCATTCGTTATAATGAGGGCAATTACATAAGGATGTCCTCCAAAGGGGAGTAGCTGTTACAGTAAAGTCGTCAGTTCGGGTTCCTGCAAGAGCCCCGGCTTTATTGGCAACGATCATGTTGTTAGCAAGACCTTTGCCTATAACGGTAAGGGTCTTTTTCTGCGTATGAAATGACCTTTACCGTATGGTAGAGGTCATTTTTGTGTAAATTATACAAAAAGGAGTGGCTCAGCATGGAACTTTTGTCCGCTGAATTTTTTGCCGCATTGCTCAGCATTATTCTGATCGACCTTGTGTTGGCAGGTGACAATGCGATTGTCATCGGACTTGCCGCCCGGAATCTTCCGAAGACACATCAAAAACGCGCCATCATCTGGGGGACGGTAGGCGCGGTCGTCATACGCGCTGCTGCGACGCTGGCCGTCGTTTGGCTGCTGGGACTCCCGGCGCTGCTGCTTATCGGGGGATTCATCCTCATCTGGATCGCTTACAAACTGCTCGTCGACAATAAAGATCACGCCATCGAAGCGAAGCCTCAACTATGGCCGGCGATCCGTACCATTATTATCGCGGATGCGGTGATGGGCTTCGACAACGTCATGGCCGTCGCGGGAGCGGCTCACGGCGATTTCATCCTCGTCATTATCGGTCTATTGATCAGTGTGCCGATCATGGTTTGGGGGAGTACGCTCTTCATCCGGTGGGTGGAGAAATACCCTTGGATCATTTATATCGGTTCGGGCGTGTTAGCCTTTACAGCAGGAAAAATGATTACGGGCGATCTGTTCGTAAAAGCATATTTTGAAGAAAACGTCATCTTGAAATGGGTCATTATCGCCGTTATTGTGGTCGGTGTCATGCTAGCAGGCTTATGGAAAAAAATGCTTGGCTTCTTGATTTCGGTCAACGAACGGGGGCAGCTCACGATTCCGCACGAACTGGAAACGGAAGCGAATATTCAGCCGGACGACAGTTTCCGGGCAAGCCGGGACGAGAAAGGACGAATCGTCCTCGTGAAGCTGGAAGCGGAACGGTTGACTTGATATCCCATTGAAATAAGCGGAGCGGCAGCAAGCCGGGAAACCTCGTGTTTCTCTTCCCCTTGCAGGCCGATCCGCTTTTTCATTTCAAATCTTCGTATGCGGCACCGGAATGCAGGCGGTCGTCGCCTCGATCAGCGTCGGCTTACGGGAGGCCAGCGCCTGCTGCAGCTGCTGCGCAAACTCGGCCGCCGTCGCAGCTTTCGTACCGGCACCGCCGCAAGCTTGAGCAAGCAAAGCGAAATCGGGATTGCGGATTTCGCTGCCCAGTTTGTTCATCCCCGCAGCTTCCATCCAGTGCTTTTCCATCGCGTAGGCGCCGTTGTTGCAGACGATCCATACGATCGGCAGCTGCTGTTCGACCGCGGTCTGGAATTCCATGATCGTCTGCACGGCCCCGCCGTCCCCCGCAATCGCGATCACCTGCCGGTTCGGATAGGCGAGCTGCGCCGCGATGGCCGCCGGCAGCGCGAAACCAAGCGTCCGCCAGCGGCCGGAGACCAATATTTCCTGAGACGGCTTCGCCTGGAAGATGCGGTTGAACCATAAGGTCAAGTCGCCTGTATCGACGGCGAGCACCGCATCCTCCGAGGCGTGCTCGGCAATCAGCTTCATGATGCGCTGCGGCGGAATTGGCGTCCCGTCGCTGCTGGCCTCCGCCTCGATCCGCCGCTTCCAGCCGGCGGTCGTTTCTTTCACACGCGCAAGCCACGGGCTGCGATCTTTGCTTGCAGCGGCAGCCAACCTGTCGCTCAGCTTCGGCACGAACTGCGATAAATCGCCCACGATCCCTTTATGCAGCGGGTGACCGATGCCGATCGCCTCGCGGTTTTGATCAATCTGCACGATCCGCGCCTGCATCGGCACATAATCGTCCGGCCACCACGTGGCGCCGAGCATCACAATCAAATCCGCCTCCGAGAGCAGCACGCTGGACGCTTCGCTGCCCGCTTGCCCCAAGCCGCCAGCATACAGCACGTGATCGTTCGGGAACAACGGCCGCGCCGGCAGCGTCGTCACGACCGCCGCGTTCAGCTTCTCGGCCACCGTCTTCACCTGTTCCCGCACCGAAGCGGAGCCGCGTCCGATAAGCAGCACCGGCCGCTGAGCCGCCTCTATCAGCTGCACGAGTTCCTCCGTTTCCGTATCCGAAGCGTATAATGGCTGGTACAAGTGGCTGCCGCAGGGCGCCGGCTCTCCTCGCACCTGACCCGCATACAGGTCCTTCGGGATGGACAGGAGCGTCACCTGTCCTTGCGTGAGCGAATGGACCAGCAATTGCTCCATCAGCTGCGGCAGCGCATCCGGATGGGCAAGCAGCTCGGAACGGTCGCTAACCGCGGCGCTCAGCTTTTGCTGGTCGATATACTGCTTTGAGTGCGTTCCGTACTTTGACGTTTCGACTTGTCCCGCGAGCGCAAGCACCGGGCTTCGGTCCATCGCGGCATCGGCCAGCCCGTTCAGCAGGTTCGCGATCCCGGGACCGCTGGTGGCAAGGCATACCGCAAGCCGCCCCGTCAGCTTCGCTTCCGCTGAAGCCATGAGCGCAGCTCCGCCTTCGTGACGGCACGGAATATATCGGATGTCGTTCTGTTTTCCAAGCTCATCCAATAAGCTTAAATTGGCGTCTCCGATGACGCCGTAGATGCGTTCCACATTCCAGAGACGAAGCTGTTCAAGAACAAACTGCGCTACGGTCCGCTGCGTACCGGGTTTGGGCTGCCCTGCATTGACCGGAGCTTGCTGCGGAGCTGCGGGAGATAAAGTCGCTGTTTCACTCATGGAAGTAGTTTCTCCTTTCCTTTTTTCGAGCATAGTCTGCCCTTCTGCCCGAGAAACACTCCGGGGCGGCTGAAGGAAATCACCAGGACTTGGCGAACATATAGTAACCAACAGGAACAAGAGGTGACAATGAATGAATAATGCTGCGTCGATTATTACGTTTTTGATCGTTTCTTTTTCACTCGCGCTGGTTCTTATTATGAAGAAGGATAGCTTGCCTTCCGGAGTGAAGCGACCGCTGGCGCTGCTGGCGCTCGTGATGGTCGCGTTCTCGTTCGTGCTGATCGTATACAGCTTTTTGGCCGCTCCGATGTAGCGGTCTGGCCATTAGACTTCTTCCTGGGAATTCCATATACTAATATTTGAGCCGCGCTCCGTCCATACTATACAAAGCTTTCCTGATGGACATCTTATCCATGGAGCGTGAGCGGTTATGCGACTTGTTCCCCTATTGTTAACCGTGATGCTGCTTTCCGGTACGCTTGTTGTTCCCGCGACCCGGGCGGACGGCATGACGAAACCAAATCATTTGTCAAGGAGGGCTCCCATGAATCAAGTACTGAAGCGAAGCGAGGTTCCCGAAGAGCATCGTTGGAATTTGGAGGACATGTTCAAGAGCCAGGAAGCCTGGGATCAGGAGTATCAAGAGGTTCTAAAGGAGCTGAAGGAAGTCGCTCGTTTTCAAGGCAAGCTGAACGACGCTTCTGCCATTAAGCAATGCTTCGATCTCGAGGATCAAATTTCGCTGAAAACGGAACGTTTATACGTATACGCCAACATGAAGCATCACGAAGACATGGCGGATCCTACATATCAAGCTTTATCGGATAAAGCGACCAAACTAAGCGTGCAAACGGGCGAAGCGACTTCGTTCATCTCGCCGGAAATATTGAGCCTGACCGACGAGAGGCTTCAGAAGCTCGTCAGCGCGCCGGAGCTTTCATTCTACAAACGGACGCTGGAGGAAATGATCCGCCAGAAGCAGCACGTGCTCAGCAAAGCGGAGGAAGTGCTGCTCGCGCAGGTCGGCAATATGTCGCAGGCGCCAAGCACGATCTTCGGCATGCTGAACAATGCCGATCTCAAATTTCCGAAAGTGAAAAACGAAAAAGGCGAAGAAGTGGAACTGACCCACGGCCGTTACATTCAATTTCTCGAAAGCCGCAACCGAAGTGTCCGCAAACAAGCGTTCGAAACGATGTACGCGACCTACGCGAAGCAGAAAAACACGATAGCCGCCACCTTATCGGCCAACGTGTCCAAAAACATATTTTACGCGAAGGCGCGCAAGTATCCTTCCGTTCTCGAAATGTCGCTGTTCGGCGACAACATCGACAAGGAAGTGTACACGAATCTCATCGATGCCGTACACGAAGCGCTGCCGCTCATGTACCGTTATATGGAGCTCCGCAAAAAGCTGCTGAAGGTTGACGAGCTGCATATGTACGATTTGTTCGCGCCGCTCGTGGACGAATTCGATATGGACATTACGTATGACCAGGCGAAGCAGACGGTCAAAGAAAGCTTGAAGCCGCTTGGCGACGCTTATTTGAACACGCTGCAGCAAGGGTTCGACAACGGCTGGATCGACACCTACGAGAACGAAGGCAAACGAAACGGGGCCTACAGCTGGGGAGCGTTCGGCACGCATCCTTACGTGCTGCTGAACCATAAGGACAACTTGAACAGCATGTTCACGCTGGCACATGAAATGGGTCACGCGCTTCATTCGTACTTGTCGGATGAAAACCAGCCGTACCGTTATGCGCAGTACACCATTTTTCTGGCTGAAGTGGCTTCCACGCTGAACGAAGCGCTTTTGATGGATTACTTGCTGAAGAGAACGACGGATCCGAAGGAGAAAATGTACCTCCTCACCTATTACATGGATCAATTCCGCACGACGGTGTTCCGTCAAACGATGTTCGCGGAGTTCGAAAAAATCATTCATGAAAAGGCCGAGCAAGGCGAATCGTTGACACCGCAACTACTCAGTAAAGTTTACTACGACCTGAACGTGCTGTACTACGGCAAGGACATGGTGGTGGATCAGGACATCGAGATGGAATGGGCGCGCATTCCCCATTTCTACAACAGCTTCTACGTGTACAAATACGCGACCGGCTTCTCGGCGGCGACCAGCTTCGCAAAGCAAATTTTGGACGAAGGGGCGCCGGCGGTCGATCGGTACCTCGGTTTCCTGAAAAGCGGAGGAAGCGACTACTCGATCAATATCCTGAAGCGCGCAGGTGTGGATATGTCTACGCCGGAGCCGATCAAACAGGCGATGAGCGTATTCAAGGATCTGCTTGGACAGATGGAAGCACTGGCAAAATAAGCAGCGTGAAGTGAAGACTGAGGCCGGCCAACGCCGCTTCGGTCTTATTTTTCAAAAAAACAGGGACGGGCATCATGGCGAGTGAAACATCTTGGCTCCATCCTGCGTCTGAAAGGTAAATCTATCCTTTGGGGGGAGTTTTAGGTGAGAAAAAGTACGCTTGTCGCAACTTTGCTTGCGCTGGCCTTGCTGACATCGGCTGCGCCTGTGCAGCCGTCCAATGCAGCGAACGCCGAAAAAGGCATCGCGGTACAGCTCAACGGGAATCCCATCCGGCTTGCCGTCGCTCCGCGTCTGGTCGGCAGCACGCTCATGATCCCGCTTCGCGATATTTCCGAATCGCTTGGCGTGTCGATTTCGTGGGATGACGGGCGGCAAACGGTGACCGCCGCGAAAGGAGACCGCACGATCCGGCTAACCGTCGGCAGCAAAGAGGCGCTTCGCGGCAATGCCGCCGTCCAGTTGGAGGAAGGTCCGCTGCTTGAGAACGGCACGCTGCTCGTCCCGCTTCGTTTCTTTAGCGAGTCGTACGATTTCAACGTGTATTGGGACGGCTTGAATCAGACGGTATCGATCGTGGACGCGGACAAAAGCTTGCCGACCGTCGGTTCGCTCGAACGGATGCAGGAACTGCTGAGGGATTCGCCGGCGGCAAGTTCCTACCGGTCGATGGCCAAAACGATGGTGACGATGGATTCCGCAGCGACAGAATCGAAAGCGGTTGCTTCGGTTCCAGCAGCAGCGGGTTCTTCGGGAGCCGGAGCCAATGGTGCCGGAGCCGGCGCCCCTTCCTACTCCGGAACGAACGTGCAGGTGGAAGGCGTCGACGAAGCCGACGTCATCAAAACGGACGGAACGTACATTTATCAAGTGAACCGGGATCGCGTCATCGTCTCACAAGCGTATCCGGCGGAAAGCATGAGCGTAGTAAGCACCGTGTATTGGGCGGATCCGAACTTCAATCCGCGTGAAATTTACGTGGATGAGAAGCAGCTTGTCGTCATCGGCAATACGTATTATTCGGAAAAGGGACAATCGGTGCAGCCTGCTCCCGCGGTCCAGCCGATGGGGCCCGATACGGCGGTTAGCAGCAAAATCGCCATCTGGCCCGGACCGCGCGGCCGATCGGCGACCAAAGCGATCGTATACGAGCTTGGCGACCGTACCAACCTGAAGCCTGTCAGAGAAGCGGAATTGGAAGGAAGCTACATTTCTTCCCGCAAAGTCGGCGATTCGCTATATATCGTAGCGAACAAAGGCATCAATTACCGGATCATGCCGCTGAACGGCAAATCCCAGCCCGACCCGGCGTCCATCGAAACACCGTCGTACCGCGATTCGGCTGCGGGCGACGCTTACATCAAGATCGGTTTTGAGGATATCCGCTATTTCCCGAAGTCGGTTGAGCCGAATTACTTGCTGGTCGGCGGTATAAGCCTCAGCCAGCCGGATCAGAAAATGCAGGTCACGAGCTACCTCGGTTCCGGACAATTCGTCTACGCGTCTCAGAACAATCTGTATGTAACCGTGAACGAGTACGAACCCGCTGTTCCGCCGGCTGATGCCGCCGAACCGGCTTCAGGCCAAGGACGCGATGCCGTAGGAAAGATTATGCTGCCAAGGCCGACGCCGATGGATTCGAACAGCGTGATATACAAGTTCGCCATGAATAACGGATTGGTACAATACGCAGGCCGCGGCAAAGTTCCCGGACATCCGCTCAATCAATTTTCCATGGACGAATCGAACGGAAATTTTCGAATAGCCACCACGAGCGGTGAAATATGGCGCAATGACGAATATACGTCCAAAAATAATTTGTATGTGCTGAACGATGCGATGAGCATTACGGGCAAAATTGAAAATATTGCGCCGGGCGAACGCATTTATTCGGTCCGTTACGCCGGAAACCGCGCTTATATGGTCACGTTTAAAAATGTGGACCCGCTGTTCGTTATCGATTTGAAGGACCCGGCTGCCCCAAGCATCCTCGGGCAATTGAAAATTCCGGGCTACAGCGACTACTTGCACCCTTATGACGAGAATCATATTATCGGCTTCGGCAAAGATACGGTGGAGGTAACGAGCAAGAGCAGCACGCCGGGTGCGGAGACGACCGCCTATTATCAAGGCATGAAACTCGCAATGTTCGATGTGACCGATGTAGCGAATCCGAAGGAGCTGTTCAAAGAAACGATCGGCGACCGAGGCACGGACTCGGAGCTGCTGCGAAATCACAAGGCGCTGCTCTTCTCCAAGGAGAAAAACTTGCTCGCCTTCCCGGTAAGCGTTGCGGAAATGAAGTCGCCCTCGCCTTCGACCGACCCTTCCAGGGAGATTATGCGATACGGGGAGTTTACGTTCCAAGGAGCCTATGTGTATCAGCTCGACTTGACGAAAGGGTTCCAGCTGCGCGGCAAAATTACGCACCTGTCCGACGGCGATATCAAAAAAGCAGGCCGCTCTTGGTACGGCAGCGATAAAAATATCGAGCGGCTGCTGTACATCGGCGATACGCTGTACACTTCGTCGCAAAGCATGATCAAAGCGAACGATTTGAAAGATTTGCACGAGATCGGCGCTTTGACGCTGCCACCTTGGACGCCGAAAAAGCCGTAAAGCTTGGCATTTCCGCCTCCTTAAGGTACAATGGGCACAAGAATGAACCCGGATGGAGGCCGTTCGCAGCATGGTTACCGGCATTATTGTAGTCTGTGTTATTATTGCACTCGTCATTTCGGCTATGGCCATATATGTTACGAACAAAGCGTATTCACGCAAGGACGATTAGAGGGACCACGCCAGAAGCCAGCTGACCAGACCGCCGAAGGCGGAACTGATCGCATTGACGGCATCGTTGGTCATCCACGATGCCCCCCGAACCCGCACCGCCGCTGCATCGCAGTGGCGGTTTTTTTCGATTTCTTTCCCGCATACCCGGCAGCGGTACATCGCTTGCAGGACGGCGCCGAGCCATGAGTCCGCCAACGACCCGGCCAGCCCTCCGGCGAGGCCCATCATCACGAGGCCCCAGGCGGATGAAGCGATGCCGTAATTCGCCTCCGGCCCATTCGCTTGTGCCAACAACAGCCAGCCGACAGCGCCGATGAACAGTCCCCCAGCCGCCGATGCGGCCAGTCCAAGCGGCGTAATGCCGCCCGACGTGCCCGCCGGAACCTTGCGGCCGCTGACGATCGAGCGCGGCATCGTGCGGCTGAGACCTCCGATTTCGGTGGCCCACGTATCGGCGTTGACCGTCGCCATCACGCCTATGAACGCGGCCCACCATGCCGGATGCGGCAGCAGCGCATGGCCGAGGCACAGCAGCAGGCCAAGGCCTCCGTTTGCCGCCACTTGCCCGGCATCCCGCCGCCCCGACTTGGCGTAAACGCTCTCGGCCGCCGCTTTCTTGCGGCTTTTCCACTTTGACAGCAGTGTGGATGACATAAAGAACGCGATCAGCGTTCCGAACCAAGCCGCGCTGCCGGCGGCATACATCAGCGTTCCGAGCACGACGGCAGCGGCAAAGCCCGAGATGGAAAGCGACCGCTTCGCATACGCCGCTCCGGCTATGGCCGCACTGCCGGCAAGACCGATCAATACGTTGATCATCCGTTACCCTCCCTTGGTTATGGATTATTCAGAACAAAGCACAACAAAGGCTACCCAAGGCAGCCTTTGCGTCGATGCTTTTATCTCGATATATCGTTTGAGTCGATCCGTTTCCTCGTGTCCTGCCGTTATTGTTCGAGCCGTGCGGTAAAAGCGCCGAACGCTTCCGTTCCCCAGTACAATATGTAGCGATCCCCGTCTTTCACCGCGGCTACGCCTGCGGGCGTACCCGTATAAATGATATCTCCCGCACCCAGCCCGTAATGCCGCGCGATGTAATCGATGACCGTCTGGAAATCGAAAATCATGTCGTTCAAGTTCCCCCGCTGCACCTCCATCCCGTTCTTCACAAGCGTATACTCCACTTGTTTCGCTTCCTCGAATCCGGGAAAGCTGCGGAACGGTGTGAGCGCAGCCGAATTCAGGAAGCCTTTGGCCGGGAGCCACGGGTGGCCCTTCTTTTTCAGCACGGACTGCACGTCGCGCAGCGTAAAATCGATTCCGAGCGCCATCCCGTCGACCAGTTCGTTCACGGTTAGGCCGTGCTCGTAGTTTCGTCCGATCCGCAGCACCAGCTCGGCCTCGAAGTGCACTTCCCCCCGGCTGCCGGGCAGCACGATCTCTCCGCCGTCAATTGCAGCGAGCGCATGGGTCGGCTTCGTGAAGATCATCGGTTCTTCAGGCACATCATTCCCAAGTTCCGCAGCATGCAGGCCGTAATTTCGGCCGACGCAATAAATATTACGAATCGTCTCGCTCATCTTCGTCACTCATCCTTTATCTCATGTTAGTTTCGCACGTTCCCCATGCGTGGAGCGGCATAGTAGCCCCGTACTGTGACTCGTGCGACCAGTCGTCATCCAGAACTAAACACCGGCAAAGTCCGTTACGGCGATGACTCCGACGGTTTCTTTGCTCCCGCCGGTATGTCAGTCTCGGTCGTCTTCGATCCCGGCTGCGAAGTGCCGGATTTCTTCGCGTCGGACTGCTTCGGATCACCGCCTTGTTTAACGTCGCCCGGTTTGGTCTCCGATTTCTTCGGGTCGCTCTTCTTCGGATCGGATGATTTCGGATCGGGCGTTTTCGCCCCGTTTTGCTTCGGATCGGATTGCTTCACGTCACCGGGTTTCGTTTCGCCAGTCTTCGCGGTTCCCGGCTTCGTCTCCCCTTGCTTCGCGCCATTCCCGTTTCCGGTCCCGGAAGGCTGGGTCGCAGCCGGCGTCTTCGCCGAATCCGTATTTTTACCCGTCTCGGCCGGCTTCTGCGTCTCCGGCTTCTTCACGCTATCCTGCGGCTTGACTATGGAAGATTTGGGCGTCCGGACCGGACCGGGCGTTATTTTCCCTTCCTTATCGATTTTCGCATTGACGGATATTCCCGTCAACCGTTCGAACAGCTTCAAGCCGTCTTCCTCCGGCATTTGGATCGGCTGGGCCCATTTTGTAATGATCGGCACCATGCTTAATTCGCAGGTGCGAGCTTTCGTACAGGATGCTTCCAATATCATGCTTTCCCAGGTCATCGGGATGTTGTTGGTCGTGAATATAAAATTGCCGAGACTGTAGGCGATCCATTTGCCTTTATACTGCTCGAAACCTTGAAGCACGTGCGGGTGGCTCGCGATGACAAGATCGGCGCCGTTGTCGATATACAGATGTGCCAGGTCGGTCTGGTGCTTCACCTGCAGGTCGTTCCGTTCTTCTCCCCAATGCGCGATCACGACGACCAGATCGGCCTGTTCCCTCGCCTTGGCGATCGCTTCGAGCGGAAGCTTCGTACTGTACGTTTCCGCCAGACCCGGTTTCGATTTGCCCGCATACCAGCTCGTCTCCGGAATTACCCGGCTGAAGCCCAGGAACGCAATTTTGATCCCCTGATGATTCATAATGACAGAACGGTAAGCTTCCTCCGTGTTTCGGCCCGCGCCGACGCGCAGTATACCGTACTGATCCAAATAATCGAGCGTATCGACCAGCCCGTCCTGGCCGTAATCCATACTATGATTATTGGCCAAATTAACCAGATCGATCCCGGCCTTCTTCATTACCGGCAGCATCTCCGGACTGGAACGGTACACATACTCCTTCGTCTGCGCCGAGCCGCGCAAAGTAATCGGCGTTTCGAGATTCGCTACCGTAATGTCCGCCTTTTCCAGATACGAGTTCACATATTTGAACGGATACTCCTTGCCTTTCTCGCGAATCAAATCGTTCACTTTATCCGCAAACATCACATCGCCGATAAACGTAAGATTCACGCGTTCTTCCTGGACCGGCTGGACAGTTCCCCCGGATGAATCCGGCGGCGGCTTCTCATTCGGAGCTGTGCCTGCGGCAGAATTCGATCCGCCGCTATCGTTCGGCTTGCCCGTTATTCCCGGCGATTCCGCCGCGACTTGTCCCGGCCCCGAATCGGACGGCTGATCAAGCCAATGAACGAGGTAAGCAAATGCGCCGATCGTCAGCACGGTCAGCACGCCGATCTTCAGGAACAGCGTTTTTTTAAATTTCGTTTCCTTATGTTTTTTATGCTTCTCAGAACGCGATGTAATTGTAACCTACTCCTTTTCGCGGCTGCCTTCCATAAACGAGCGCAAATGTTCTCATTGCTCCATTATACCAAATCATGCCGCCGCGGTCATGGGCCAAAGTTCCAATAAACCGGGCATGCCGCCGGCTTCGGGGAAGCTTTCCGCTCCAGGACGGCAGGTATAACGTAGAACAAAAAAACAATTGCCAACTCCTGTAAAGTTTTGGTATGATGAACTTCCTCTCTTTATTTGGCTGCTCGCCTAACTCCCAAGATCAACTGGCTGTTTCCTGCTTCCGCTGCCGTTACCAGCGCGTCGCAAGGCCGGCCGTCACGCAGTCGTTCGCATGCTGCAATCCAATTTCACTTGGCAACGATACTACTTGTTCGGAGGTGTGTATGCTTTTTGCCGTACTAGCTAAAAAGGCGTTTGCCCGCAACTTGCAGTACCGGGCCTCGCACGCGATCAATACGGTCGCCAGTGCGGTGTTCGGGCTTATTTACGTGTCCATTTGGAAGGGCATCGGAAGTACCGGAGGAGGAAGCGAGTATACGCTGGACAACGTGATTCATTACGTCGCGTTCAATCAAGCGGTGTTATGGATTACGCTATTCCTCACGAACGGGCTTGGAATTCAGCAATCCGTGCGGACCGGACAAATTTCGCTTGACTTGATGCGCCCGGTTCATCTGTTTTATCAGTTGACGTGCCGGGAATGGGGCCAAATCGGCTACCAGCTGTTGTACAAGACGCTCCCAATTTATCTGATTTACGTATGGACGATCTCCTTGCCGGTTCCCCGCGATGCCAAGACGTGGTTCTGGACGATCGCTGCGCTTGCATCCGCTGCCTATCTCAACATCTGCATCAACTATCTTATCGGCGTAACGGCACTTTGGACTACCGAATCCGCCTGGCTGTACTGGGTGCATTTTTCCGTTTCCAGCATATTATCGGGGTTCCTCATTCCTATCGAATGGCTTCCCAGCTGGCTGCAGCGCATTTCAACCGTAACCCCGTATCCTTACATGCAGCACGTTCCGAGCAAAATATATTTGGGCCTCTCTTCCCCGGACACCATGTTCGGCGGTCTATTGTGGTGTGCGTCCTTCACTTTGCTATGCTTTGCGGCGACAGCCGTCGTCCGGCATAAGGTGGAGGTGCAGGGCGGATGAACATGATCCGGTTGTTCGCGCTGCTCGTTAAAGCCAGCGTCCGGAGCCGCATGCAATATAAATTCAACTTCTGGCTGTCGACCGTGCTTGCTGCTGTCGTGAACGCAACCGATTTTCTGCTGATCTCGATCATATTATGGAAGTTCGACCGGATTCAAGGATGGAGCTTATACGAGATCGGCTTTTTGTATGCTACCGTGATGCTGTCCAAGGCACTGTACCGCATGTTCGCCAACGATGTTCATCACCTGGAAAAATATTTGGTATCCGGCGATCTCGACGGCCTGCTGATCCGGCCGATTCCGGTGCTGCTCGCGCTGATGTCGCAAAACTTCCGGCCGATGCTCGGCGAATGGACGCAAGGAACCATTATATTGACGGTGTGCATTATCCAGATGTTAGGAACCGGGCAAATCGGCTGGATCGCTATTCCGCTAACCGCACTCGTCATTGTGACCGGCGCCTTTATTTTGTTCGCCATCGGCCTCGGAACGGCGACGTTCGGATTCTGGATCACGCGGATTAGCGATTTGCAAAATTTGACGGAGGATGCGGCTCGTACTGCGGTGCAGTACCCGATGGAGCTATATCCCGTCTGGCTGCGGACGCTGCTGCTCACGGCAGTGCCCGTCGGCATGGCCAACTATGTGCCGGCGCTGTACATCCTGCGCCACGCTTTCGGCCCTTGGCTGCTTCCCGGCGTCATGGCGTTCGCCGCTTTGTTCCTGTGGCTGATGTTCCGTTTCTGGCGGCTCGGCCTGTCCCGTTACCAAAGCACCGGCAGTTAGAAAGGAGAAACCGGATATGATTGAAGTGAATCATCTGCATAAAAGCTTTCGGATGCCTTCCAAAGACAAGAGCCGCTGGAAGCGTCTGAAGGCATGGGCGACCGGCCGCGAACCGGCAAAGGATGCCGTGCGCGACATCAGCTTTACGATTACGAAAGGCGAATTTGTCGGCTACATCGGTCCGAACGGCGCCGGCAAATCGACGACGATCAAGATGCTGACCGGTATTCTTCACCCGACTTCCGGCGAGGTGCTGATCGACGGCCTGAGCCCGCACAAGGAAAGACGCAAGGTCGTCAGGCGGCTGGGCGTCGTATTCGGGCAGCGCAGCCAGCTATGGTGGGATTTGCCGGTCCGCGACTCCTTCGACATTCTCGCCGCCATGTACCGTACGGATGAGCAGCATAAAAAGCGGATGCTGGCAGAGCTCGACGACCTGCTGACGCTGCACGAATTTATGGATACGCCGGTTCGCAAGCTGTCGCTCGGTCAACGGATGCGCGCGGACCTTGCCGCCGCCATGCTGCATGAGCCGGACATTTTATTTTTGGACGAACCGACGATCGGTCTCGATGTCGTGGCGAAGCGCAACATTCGGAAGCTGCTGGCCTCTGTCAACCGGGAGTTCGGGAAAACTGTGCTGCTGACGACGCACGATATGGACGATATCGAGGAGCTGTGCAGCCGCGTCATGGTGATTAACCACGGCGCGCTTGCTTACGACGGCACCACGCAAGAGCTTCGCGAACGCATCGGGCTGCCGACGATTTTGCGCGTCACGTTCCGTGAGTCCGTCGCCGTCCCGGATAACGCGCAGCACGGTTTCAGCGTCGGCGACGGAAACGGCGGCACGGAGCTGACGGTGCACTTCAACCGGCATGAGATGCAAGCCATGGAAGTGCTTCGTCGGCTGGAACAGTTCGGAGCGGTAGTCGACATGCATATGGAAGAACCGGATTTCGAAGACGTGATCCACAAAGTGTATTGACTCGCGTTTCATATACGTGCTCCCAGGGATAAACCGTTTCGGGCGGTTCCCACTGTGTGGTATAATGGTGGCACATCCAAACTGGAATCGTTTACCAACCAACGAGAGGAACGCATTCGTGGACAACATCGCCATCATCTCCGACATTCACGGAAATATTCCTGCCCTTGAGGCGGTTGCCAGCGATATTCGCAACCGGGGCATACGCCGCATCATTTGTCTTGGAGACCTTGTCGGCAAAGGACCTCAACCTGCAGAAGCGGTCGAACGGATCCGCGAACTTTGCGAAATGACGGTGCTCGGCAACTGGGATTTGGGCATCGGCCGCCCCCAGGTGCTCGAAGCAGGCAAATGGCAGCTGCAGCAGCTCAGTGCAAGCCGATTGAACTACTTGGCGCAGCTGCCGTTTTGCGCGGAGCTGACGATGAGCGGCAGGCGCATCCGGCTGGTGCATGCCTCCGCCAAGAGCGTCTACCACCGGGTTCACCGTGAAGCGAACAAAGAGGAACAGCTCGCCATGTTCGCGAATACGGAGTTGACGGGCGATTTTGACGGCATATCTGGGCTAGCTCCCGATGTCGTCGGCTATGGAGATATTCATGTTCCATTTGTACATACGCTTGAATCGAAAGAGCGGCAAGGGCTCATGCTGTTCAATACCGGCAGCGTAGGAGCGCCTTACGACGGACTGGCGCAAGCCAGCTACGCCATATTGGAGGGGATCGCCAACGAAACAAGGCCAGCCCCGTTCTCCGTTCGGCTCGTACGCGTTCCGTACGACGTCGAGCGGGTGATTGCCATTGCCGAACGGGCGGGCATGCCGCAGTTGGACCGTTTTTGCTATGAGATGCGCGCCGGCCTGGAGCAACAGTAGGCCGTTCACACCGCTCTCTTCTGCGCGCGTTGCGGTGCTGTAAGACAGGCGGTCAAATCGGATCCCTATTTCCGTTTCGGCATGACGGTACGCGCAAGTACCGCAATAGCAGCGGGATGGACTGGGTACGATGCAGATGATTTCCGCGACCAGGCCAGGCGATGCAAGGAACGCATCAATTTGTGCTATAATACAAAGGAATAATTATCCGAGAATGGTAAACCGACGCTAGCATGTGTTATTTGCAGCAACAAGAAAGAAGGATACCGTTTTGGCAAACTGGAAAATCAATCTGATCGTACTGTGGTTCGGCAACTTCCTCGTCATGGGCGGCATGACGATGATTGTCCCGTTTCTGCCGCTCTATATCCAGGAAATGGGTATTCACGATGCGCACGAGGTCGCCATGTGGGCAGGAATCATCTTTGCCGGCAACTTTGTTACCTCGTTTATTTTTCAGCCGATATGGGGCGGTCTAGCCGATCGGTATGGTAGAAAGGTCATGCTTCTTCGTTCCGGCTTCGGTATGGCGGTCGTCATGACGTTGATGGGATTTGCGCTCACGCCGTGGCATTTGCTGCTGCTGCGCATGCTCAACGGCGTGATCTCGGGCTTTGTCCCGGCAGCGGTTTCGCTGTTGTCGACGAATACCCCCCGCGAGAAGATGGGGATGGCCATGGGAACGCTGCAGTCCGGCGGGGTGGCCGGCACGATACTCGGTCCATTGTTCGGCGGATTACTTGCCGAATGGATCGGGTTTCGGCCGATCTTTTACATCACCGGCGGGCTGTTGTTCGCCGCTTCGCTTCTGGCAACTTTCCTTGTGAAAGAATCGTTCGATTCGGCACAGGCGAAAAAGCGCCCGAAGCAATCGATTCTGGTCGGTCTCAAAGAGTTGAGCAAAATCAAAGAACTGCCGGCGCTGTACTCCGTTACGTTCGTTATCCAGTTCTCGATTCTCAGCTCGATGCCGCTGATCCCGCTATTCGTGCAGGAGCTGCACGGAAGCGGACAGCTTCTTGCTTTTTACGCCGGGCTGGTCGGGTCAATCACGGGCTTCTCCAACATGATTGCCTCTCCCCTTCTCGGCAAAATCGGAGACCGGATCGGTTCGGTCAAAGTGCTCGCGATCGCGCTGATCGGCGCAGGGCTCGCTTTCATTCCGCAGGCGCTCGTCACGAACATATGGCAGCTATTCGCCGCCCGCTTCATGCTCGGCGTATTTATGGGCGGTCTTCTGCCTTCGGTGCAAACGCTAATCCGGCAGTATACGCCGAACGGGATGGAAAGCCGCTCCTACGCTTTTAATACAAGCGCCCTCAGCTTGGGCAACATGCTCGGGCCGGTCATCGGCGGCGCCATTTCCGGATGGATCGGCATCCGCGGTATTTTTATGGTTGCGACAGTGATGCTGTTGCTGAATATGCTTTGGGTGCGCCTGACGCTTTACCGGCGTACTTCAAATACAACTTCCGAGAGCTAGATCGTCCATAGCGTGTTGCTTTGCTCATTTTCCGCAGGAGGTGCTTGGTATGAAAATTAATGTTAAAAAAGTATTGTTCATCCTGGTCTGCGCGGAATTAATGATTTGGTATTACGGAAGTATGGAGCTTCGCGAACCGCCCCGGTCCGTCGTGCTGCACGATAAAGGCCAGCCGAAGAAGCCGGAACTCCCAACGCAGCAGCCGGAACCCGAATTAAAAAAAGCTTCCTGAGCTATTCGGCTGCGGCAATAGGCAATCGGAACGCGATTCCCCGAACCGCTGCGGAGGGGAGCGCACCACTCATAACAAAGGAGCCCTGAACAATTTCAGGGCTCCTTTGTTCATGCTTACGGATTGACCGGACGAATCCGGTTGAGTTCAGGTATGTTCACGAGACCTTGCTTTTTCAAGTAGTCGGCAACCGGCCACGAAGCGACTCGCTTTGCGCTAGCGTAGCCGGCGAATGTCGGATACGTCGCGGCACCGGAGACGACCAGCAGCCCCGTTGTAGCTACCCGGTATGATTTCTTCGGATCGACGGGCTTATCGTTAACGAACAGCCGGGACGGATCAATACGCTGCCCGATCGGCTTCGTCCGGTCGTACACATACCGGACGTTATGCGAAACGTTCAGCGGATTGAACGCTTCCGTTCCGTCCGGCTTCTTCTTCCATTGTTCCTCCAGAATGCGAACGATCTGCTCGCCGGTAAAACTGACGTTGACTTGCGAAATTTGCGTTCCATAGGCATCGAACAGCTCCCCGAACGTAATCATTCCGTCACGGTCGCCCGCATTTTGACCTTTAGCGTAGGTCAAATCCCGCTTCGGGTCGCCGGAAGTAAGCGCAAGGTCGGCCGGATTCGGCCTGTCGGCTTGGCCGGAGGCATAAAAAGCATCGGCGATGACATCGGATAGCGCGCTTTCGCCTGAGGCATTGCGCGTCCGGGGCAAATCGCCGGACAGTTTGGCCAGTGGCTCCGCCCATTTTTCTTTCGCGCGTTGCACCCAGTACGAAACGAGATTTGCGATTTCCGGATCGGGCGTTAAATCCCGCGTGACAGGTCGATTGTTGGCTATCGTTTGTTCCCGGATGACGTCTTTGGACGCCGCATCGATCTTCAAATTCACTTCGGTAATCAGCTTGCCGTGAAAGCCGCCTTCCATGACAGGCCGCGGGTTGCCGGCAGGATCGTTAATCATGCAGTTAAACGCCTCATGCCAGTGCCCCGTCAGAATGACGTCAATGGCCGGCGACGCATATTTGGCAAAGTCGATGGCCGGTCCGGTCGGGTTAAGGCAGCCGTTATAAGGTCCGCTCTGCTTTGCGCCTTCATGCAGCAGCAGGATGATCGACTGAACGCCCTGATCCTGCAGTTCCTTGGCATAACGGTTAGCCGGCTCCACAAGCGCTCTCGCCGCAGGGTCCGACGGCATGCCCGCTTTCAGCTCGGGCGCGGCGTCCGCCGCAAGAACGCCTATCTGAACCGACAGCGGTTCTTTGGTCAAGGCGGCGGCTTCCGTCAGACCGATGATGCCGACGGGAATCGTCCCCCCGCGCCCGTCGGGCACGTTCTTGATGACGTATGGCTTCAGCACGAGCTGGTTCGTAAGGACATCGCGGATATTCGCGCTGAGATATTCGAAGGCGGCGCCGCTGAACGGCTTACCGGCGGAGTTCTTGTAGCAGCTGTCTGCGTCCGCCGTGTCGAAGCATTGTCCCTTCATCATATGCTGGGTCAAAAAATCGGCGGATATATCGAATTCATGGTTGCCGGCTACAGACGCCTCGACGCCGATTTTGTTCAAAAACTCGATCGTCGGCTCGTTCTTGAACGCTTCGACTTCGAATGGCCAGCCGCTGAAGTTGTCGCCGACCGACAGCAGCATCGAATGCCCCTGCCCCCGTTCGGCTTTGAGCTTCTTCAGATGCGCCGCAACGTACGTCGCCCCGCCGACCCGAAGCTGGCCTTCCGGCGTGACGAGTTGACCGTTGTTTTTGTCAGCGGTAGGCTGCAAGTAGCCGTGAAAATCGGTAAGCGAGAGCAGTTGGAGCTCGATGGGAGCGGAGCCGGCGGCGGGTTTCGTCTCGTCCTTCGGCAACAGGCTGGAACAGGATGACAAAGCAACCGCAAGCGCCGCAGTCAATAACCACGCGGCCAGCCGCATGGTTCTTCCGAATTGCCTGTGCTTTTGATACCCTTTGACATTCGATGGTTGAATGGACACTGCTTGAAAAGCTCCTCTCTTGTTCAGCCTGCCGTTTCCGTGTTAGACGCGCGTTTGCAGCACGATCCCGCCCCGTTGTCCGCCAGGCGGGCATTACTTCGTTCCCAGCTTCATCTCTTCCACTTTTTTCGTAATTTCTTCCTCGGTTTCGCGAATGACGGTGTTAATATCTTTTCCGTTGTACAAATCCAATGAGCGGTTATAGGCGATGCCTAAAGCGGTTGCGTCGTAGATCGTCGGGTTTTTCGGCCAGTACTGCTTATTGTAGAAGGCGGCCTTCACGTTTTTCCCTTTCGTATACGGCAAATCCGCAGCAAACGCATCCATCGTATCTTTGGTCAGCAGCACCGGGCCGGCTCCGTTCCGCGAAACCCTCAGCTGCGTTTCTTCGGATAAGGCCGTCAAGACGACTTTGAACGCGTCATCGAGCACTTTGCTGTTCGGGTTCATGAACAAAGAATAACCGCCCGCCGCTTGCGCCGTTTTCGGATATTCTTTGAACACCGGGTACGAGGTCATATCCCAGTTCATATCCGGCACCGTCTGAAGACCCGCCGAGACTAGATTGGGCACGCCGGACATGGCGACGATTTGCGTTTTGTAAAAGTCTTCGTTGTGCCACCTCGTAATATTCGTTTTGTCCTGCGGAAAACGGTTGTTCGGTATGGCAATCAGCTGGGCTAACAAATCGTAGGCCATCCGCCATTCTTTGGTGGAAAGATTGACTTTGCCGGTTTTCGGGTCGAAATAATCCCGCGTGATGCCCCCGGCCAAAAAGTGAATGCTGTTATGGTCGAATCCGATGTACTGCGTGCCGTTATCGGACCGGGTAAGCTGCTTGGCCTTTGTCAATACTTCGTCGAAGGTAACGCCGTCTTTCGGATAAGGGACGCCGAATTTATCGAAGATGTCTTTGTTATAAAACAAGGCGATAAAATTGGTCGAATAAGGAAGCGAAATGACGCCGCCGGTTGAACTGAACGTCTTGACGTAATTGATCGTGCTTTGATCATACTTGCTCAAATCGAGTTTGTACTTTTGAATCATCGGCGTCATGTCGTAGTTGAATCCGAGGTCGCCGATGCCTTTGGCCGTGCCGATGTCGCTGATGACGATATCGGGTACTTGGCCGGCAACGATCATTTCTTCCAGCCGCTTCGTCCCGTTCGTGCCGGGCTTGACGATTTCCAGATCAATATGAGGATACCGCTTTTTCACCGGTTCGATCAACAATTTATTCCAGTAATCGTCGGAAAATTCCTGCCAGTACGAATAGGCGACCACTTTAGCCGGCGCAGACGCTTCCGGCTTCGTTTCTACGTTAGCCTCAGGCGCGCCAGGCGTGCCTGAGCTGCTGCAGGCCGACAGCATCGATGATGCGATCCCGATAGACAGCAGCGGCAGCAAACCGCTTTTTACCAACCTCATGCGAATCCCTCCATTAAATGATGATTCGATTCGTTCCGTCGACCTTAGCCGAATGATCGGCCGAAATATCGACCTTCTCCGTACCAATAAATGCCGTACGCGCATCCTCTGGACATTCGTTGCCGGATATGCAGCTGTTTTTGACGGCCTTGAGCTGAATCGTAAACGGCATCCCTTTGTGCATGGGGTAATCCGAAGTCCGCCTAATGACGTTGTCCCGAAACACGAATCCGTTCACGGAGTGACCGTATACGATACCGATATCGAACGTTTCAAAAACGTTATGTTCGATACGGATGTTTCGGTGGTAGCTTTCGGCATACGCTTCCGGCTCCGCGATTTCCGGATCAATGTCGATCACGGCACGCCCCCAATCCGGGAAGCAGTAATTGCAGGCGAGGAAGCGATTGTGCCGGATGGTCACATCGCCGACAGCCCCTGATTCGTACCATAGATTGGCGTCGCCGGAAATTTTGATGCCCGCCCCCGGTGCGCTGATCGTGTTATGCTCCAGCAGCACCTTTCCCGGCGTCGTAATCAGGAAGCCTCTTGCCCGGTTTGCCCGGACGGTGCATCCGCGCACAGTGAGATCCGCATTCCACGTCTTGTTTTCTACGGCATCGCCAATCCGCATCGTTTCCGGAAGCGGACGATCAAAGGTGATTGCGGTAAAATCGGCGTTTAACCGGTCTGCGCTTACGACTTCCGCCGACGAGTAGGAAGTCAAACTGTCGCTGCGGATAAAGTTCATCTCATCGTGGGGCTCGGCGATGACGACGCCCTTTTGCATGCCGTGAATTAATTGTACAAGGATGGAACGATCCGATAGGCGCTCGGCAATTTTTGCGTAAATGCCGTGCACGTTGAGCGGGTCGTCCAGCTGATTCTCGAAGAGGCAATCTTCCAGCACGATAGCGCCTTTGCAGTTCGTGAAGTGCGTCGCGTCCGCGGTTGCCGTAACCGCTCGGCCGGAACCGGGCTTCAGCCTGACGTCGAACCGGTGCAGGCGGATATCGGTACAGCGCTGCGCGACGAGCCCCATCCCCGGCGCATGATGGACCGTTACATTGTCGATCTGCACGTTCGCGCTGTCCTTGAGGAACAGGCCCGGGTGTTCACGCCGGCCTATGCGCATGACGATGATGTTTCCCGCTTTCGGCATATGCCTCGGCCCTCCGGCAACCCGGATCAGACCCGGCCCGATTTCTTCCATCCGCAGCTTCTTAAACGAGCTCCAGCTAATCCGGTCCCCGCTCTGATAGGCGTGCGCCATTGTGTTCGGGTCGATATCATGCAGCCCCCAGACGGGCTCTTCTCTGCCTCCGAACGTAAAGTACAGCCGCCCGGCGTCCACTTTGTACTTTGCTTCCTCGCGCAGCCGAATTACAAACGATTGTTCCCCAGTCTCTGCAACCGTACCTTGCTCGAACATGGGCCGTTCCCAATCGACGGAGAAATTTCGCAGCGTAATGTTGCGTGCATGCTCCAGCACAAAAGGAATGATGCGGCCGTGAAATATAAATTCCGAGCCTTGTCCGTCAATCGTCAGCCCCTCGGGCCCAATCAAGGGGAAGGCGATCTTTCTTGTCCCTCCTTGATCATGGTTCGTAATGTGGTAATACCCTTCCACCGCCTTCTCGGGATGAAATTGATACGTACCGGCCGGGAAAACCAATGTCGGCCTTTCGACTTCTTTGCAATGCTTCAAGGCACGATACACGGCGAGTGTCGCATCGTGTTCCCGGCCTGCCGTCAAACCGAAATCGTTCAAGTCGATGTTCATATTGAGGTTCTCCTTCTTCGTCCGCGGGAGTGATATGCTGCTTATAGGGGAGAAGTTTGCCGCTCTGTGCCTTGCTTCATGTGGTATACTTGTAGTATAAGAAAGGGTTTACATGCAGCACAATGAACTAAATTGGTAGAAAAGGGTAAAATATTGCGATTGACTCGTTGCGCGAAGGGGAGCCGTGCCTATGCTGCAAGCGAACCAAATATCCAGCTACATCTTTCGTTTTCAAGATACGGCATTGCCGCTGCCTGTCAGTCTGTATGCGGTGGGAAGAGAAAGAAAAACGTCGGATTACAGTCACGCGGGGATGACTCGCAAAGACCGCAGTGGCGCGTATTTGTTCCAGTATACCGTGGCCGGCCAAGCGGCAATCCGGATCAACGATCAGGTGTTTCGGCTGGATGCCGGAACAGGATTCCTCGTTCCGTTTCACAGCGATTATCATTATTACATACCGGAGGAAAGCTGCGACTACGAGTGCTTGTTTCTTTCGTTTGACGGGAATGAAGCGGCCAAATGCTGGTCCTTTTTCGTCAGCCAGCTCGGCAGCGTCCACCATTTCTCCGAGCACTCTTCTCCGATCCGGCTCGCGAATCACATTTACCAGGAAGCCAGCGCAAAAAAAATAAGCGACGCTTACAAGCTCTCTGCGTTCGCCTATCAGTTTCTGATGGAACTATACCGGTACGGCAAAGGGTTAGGTATGCCCAAAGTATGGCCGGAGATCGTAACGCAAGCCGTCCAGCTCATAGACGAGCATTATCATGAAATGAAAAGTTTGGACGAGCTGGCCCACCGTCTCGGAGTTTCCAAATATCATCTGATCAAGCTGTTCAACCGGTCGATGGGCAAAACACCGGTCGAATACTTGACCCGTAAACGCATGGAAAAAGCGGTGGAGCTGCTGCGGACGACCACATGGTCGCTCGAACAAATATCGCAGGAGATCGGCTATGCGGACGTCAACTATTTCAGCAAAGTATTCCGCAAGTCGCTCGGCATCCCGCCGGGCCGGCTGCGCAAAGACTACGACTCGTACGATTTCATGTTCGATTGACAAGAAAGCTGCCGATCAAAGCTCTTTCGATAACGCTGCCTAAAACGCTGAATGGGAGCCGCCGAGTCCATGTTCGGCCGCTCCCTTCTTTATGACATACAACAGGCTGTTTTCGGCGTGGGCCAAAACCCGTCACTTCACTCTTGCGATCGCCAGCCCGTCATATGCAGGTAAGATCACGCTTTCCAGCCGCGGATCGCGCGCGATTCGCTCGTTGAACTCCCGCATTTTGAGCACGCGGTTGCCTTGAACGTTCGGATCCATCGTTTCACCGTGCATCAGCGTGTTGTCTCCAACAATGATCGCCCCGGGGTTAGCGAGCTTGATCGCCCATTCGAGGTAATTCGGGTAGTTCCCTTTGTCCGCATCGATGAAAAACAAATCGAACGTACGCCCTTCCTGCGCAAGCGCTTCGAGGCTGTCAAGCGCCTCGCCTACGCGGTATTCCACTTTGTCGCCGAGCCCCGCCTGCTGCAAATGCCCGTGAGCCACATCGGCGTATTCCCGGATCAGCTCCAGCGACACGAGCTTGCCGTCCGCGCCCAAACCGCGGGCAAGGCAAATGCCGCTGTAGCCGCCCAGCGCCCCGATCTCCAGCACCTGCCCCGCGCCGATCATCTTCACCAGCAGCGTCAGCAATCGGCCGTAGCCTGGCGCAATGGAAATGTCCCGCATTTGGTTCGCGCGGATGCCTTCTTTCACCCGCTCCAATTGTTCATCCCGCGCAAATAAAGATTCCACATACTGCTCGCCCGTCAGCTGCTCCATCCTCCATCATCCTCCTTGCGATTTATGCGCCTGCCGGCGCTTGCGGTCGTTGTGTATTCGAGTCCAATCGCCTATACTAGGTTATTGTATGGCTTTTCCAAAAAGACTTCAACTACCGACGATTCGATGAAATGAAAGGAAATTCGTTATGCCCCAAGCTTCCCCTACGCTAGAATTGATAGCTACCGCCCCGATGGGGCTTGAAGCGGTCGTGGCTCGCGAGGTCCGCGATCTCGGTTATGGCCAGGTGACGGTCGAGAACGGCCGCGTCACCTTTATCGGCGACGCGCTGGCCATCTGCCGCGCCAATTTGTGGTTAAGAACCGCCGACCGCATCCTTGTCAAGATGGGCCAGTTCGAAGCGCGAACGTTCGACGAGCTGTTTGAAGGCACCAAAGCACTGCCGTGGCCGGACTGGATCCCAGAGGATGCCGAATTTCCGGTGGAAGGCCGTTCGCATAAATCGCAGCTGTCCAGCGTCCCCGCCTGCCAAGGCATCGTGAAGAAAGCGGTCGTGGAAAAAATGAAGCAGCGGTACGGCACCGAATGGTTCCGCGAGACGGGCGGACGCTTCGTGATCGAGGTGGCGCTGCTGAACGATGTGGCGACGCTCACGCTCGACACGACCGGCCCCGGGCTGCACAAGCGCGGCTACCGCAAGCTCGTGACGGAAGCGCCGCTGAAGGAGACGATGGCCGCCGCCCTCGTGCTGCTAAGCCGCTGGCAGCCGGAGCGGCCGCTGTACGACCCGTTCTGCGGGTCGGGCACGATTCCGATCGAGGCCGCGATGATCGGTTGGAACTTGGCGCCGGGACTGCGGCGCAGCTTCAACGCCGAAGCGTGGCCGCTCGTCCCGGAGAAGCTGTGGCAGCAAGCCCGCGAAGAAGCATTCGATCTCGTGCGCGACGACGTGCCGCTCGAGATCGCGGGGTCGGACATCGATCCGGCGGCAATCGATGTGGCCTTGGCCGCGGCCAAGGCGGCCGGGCTCGCGAAGGAGCTTCGCCTCTCGGTGCTGCCGGTGGCGAAAGCACGGCCGGCGGGCGAGTACGGCTGCATCATCACGAACCCGCCGTACGGCGAGCGGCTCGGCGATCCGAGCGACGTAGAGAAGGCGCTGCGTCAGCTCGGGTCGGTCTATGCGCTGCTGCCGACCTGGTCGAATTTTATTTTGAGCCCGAGTAAGCGGCTCGAGCATTATATGGGCCGTACCGCCGACAAGAAGCGGAAGCTGTTCAACGGGCGCATCGAATGCGCGCTGTATCAGTATTTCGCTCCCGGTGGGCTGTACGGCTGGCGCAAATCGGAGAAGTAGCCTCGCTGAAAGCCAAGTCGCCTGGCCCGATCCGCGATGTCGGGATTGCCTGGATCGCTAAACTACAGGACTTGTAACCGTCCCGACAACGAACCTCCAGCTCCGCTTGAATGAAAGCAGAGCTGGAGGTTTCTTCTTACTCTCTGTGCGCGAATGATCCGGTGTCATCCCCTTTCCTACTGCTGCTTCTTAACGACGGTATTCCGCGTGCGATCCCATCGCCACGCTGCGGACCGTCCCTGCAGATGAACGCCGCCGTACCATTCGTCGATACCGTTCACGGCGACCCAGTCTTCCTTTCCTTCCATCACGCGCTTGCCTAGCTCGGTCATCGCAACCTTGCACTGGCGAAAGGACGGTGAAGGCGTCGAATAGCTCGGGAACATTTCCTGGCCTTCGAGCTTGAGCAGCGGTGACGCGCCTTGCGACATATTCGCCAGGCTGCGCCAATATTGAAGATCGCCCATGCCGAGCCAGTGCAGCTTATTGCCTGCCTGCTCAAATAAGTCCGTCGGCCGGTCCAAGCCGCATTGTACAAGCTCCAGCGTCGTCTGCTCCACGACCCCAAGTCCGTTAAACGTGGACGGAAACCGCGATAAATGAAGCTGAAACGCGTCATGCACAAACGGCAGCGCAGTGGTATTTTCCTCGTTAATCAGCTGTGCAAGCTCCCCGGGATCGGGGGAACAATACGCTTCCCACACCGTGCTGCCCAATGCCAGCTCCGACTGTCCTATAGTCTGCCAGGTGCCCGACAAAGTCTTCAATTGGCTCACCGACAGCTGACCTAGTCCGCGAAACAGTTCGATTCCCGGAAAGGTTCCGATGCTAAGCAAGCTCAATGTCGTTTTCCCTAACGTTTGACGGGCGAACCAGTGGAGCAAATAACAGAGCATCGTCTGATCGAACAAATCGTGTTCGAACCAGAGCACCACTTCTTTATATTTTCCGAATTCGTTCAATTCCTTTTCTTGCGCTTCGCTGAGGCGAATGTACTCCGTAGTTGGAATACCCATCGCTTTTTCCAAGTAGCTCGCCCGAGCCTGCCGTTCTGCAGGCCGTACCGGACCTGCTGTCACGGGTCCTTCCGGGTATATTTCTCTCCATACCAGAATGTCGCCTTGGACGACGCCTTGCCGCAGCTTCTCTGCGACGGAATCGCCATTGACAATATGAAGCATCGCGTGCTCTCCTCCTTCGTACAAATCATGAAACACCGAGACAACATCGGCGACGGGCAGCATTCCTTTCAGCTTCTTGCGGGCATCGTGCAGCCTTTTCTTCAACACAGGAACACTAGTTCCCACATAATCCGAAATCTCCCGAAGGGAATAGCCGTGAAAATAAAATAGCTGAACGGCGATCCGCAGGTTAGAGGACAAATGCGCGATGGAGTCATGAAGCAAGCTTTGCATTTCTTTTCGTTCGGCGATGTCCGATACGCTGGGCTGCGATCCGGCATTGTTGTCCATTTCATACAGCGGTGCCGTCAAGTACCGCTTCTTGCGGATGAGCCTGTTGCATTGGCGAATCACGATGGCTTTGAACCACCCCGGAAACGCCTCCGGCTCCCGAAGCTTACGCAAATGAACGAACGCTTCCGCGAACGCCTCCTGTACCGCGTCCTCGGCCAAATGTGCATCACGCAGCTTATCATAAGCCACGGCGTAGGCCATTGCCGAAAATTGCCGCACGAGATGCTCAAACGCTTCCCGGTCTCCCTTCCTTGCCTCTTCTATCCATTGCAGCACGTTGTCTCAGTTCCTTTCTGTCTTGCTGTATAGAAGTGCCGTTATCGTTCCAAAAGGTTACCCGCTCGTTCAAACGATTTCGCAAGAACTTCATGGTTTCCAACTCTTTCATGCTTTTTATAATAATGCTTCATGCCAATCGGACGCAAAAAAAAAGCGGACCCGGCTTGTTTTAACCCGGCTTCCGCTTTGCTGAGGTTACGAATTTTACATGACGATGATTTCCGCCCGTTTTTCGGGATGAAGCATATTATGCTGATCCAATACCCACAGCAGCCGGTCTGCGCTTTCCGGCAGGCGGGAACGGAACGTCTCCCACTCGTTAAGCACGATACGACCAGGCAGCCGGCTGCTGCTTAGCAGGGTCGCGGAAACGGCTTCCCAGTCGGCAACAGGCTCCTTGGACCCGATTTTCCGTTTTAACAGCGTGAATAAAGCTTCCTCATGTTCCGCCTTTTGCAGCGGCACAAAAATCCGGTAATCATCGTTCACATCAAAGAAATTTCCGTCCGGATCGTAAAATTGGAAGTTGATTCCACATTCGTCGCGGTCTGTCAGTTCCGATACCCGAACATCGCTTGCGGCCAGCCGGCCGTGCAAATCCTCGATGTTTTTCACCTTGAAACACCACGCCGCCTGCGGCTGGCCGCCATCCTGCTTATAGTAATTGACGGTCGATTCGATGTCCGTCTGTACCAAAAACAATCCCATGCCCGGCATCGACAGCATGGCGTGACTTCCCGGCTCAACAAGCGTCACCTTCATTCCCAGCACGCGGTTGTACCATTCGGAAGCTTTCGCTACGTCTCGGGTCGGAATATAGACGCAGGCCAGCCCCGCCCATTCGAACGGTTTGGTTTGGGGTTCGTTACCGGTTTTCCACTGTAAGCTCACCGTTACACCTCCTGAAAGTTCGGAATACATATGTTAAATTCTTCAAAAAATTCCTTTTTTCCTTCCATTGAATTAGAAATGTGCTGCAGAAAAGGCTGTCGCCGCCCGTTGCTGGCACGGGAGCTCCAGCCTTTCGTTTACTCATGCTCTATTACCACGGCGCCAATCGTTCCGGCAGCGGGTCGACGGTCTGGGCCATACGGTGGCATAAGCGCTCCATCATGCGGAGCTTTTGCGGCACATGCTCGGGCGAGTTCCACAAATTGACGGTTTCGCCGGGATCCGCTGCAAGATCGTACAGCTCGCCTTCGTGCCGCGTATGGTAGACGATGATTTTATACGTCGAATCCCGCACCATGATGCTGTATCCGGGCGCAAATTTGCCTCGCATCGTTTCATAGGCTTCACAGTATACGTCGTCCCGGTGCGTGTCGGTCTCGCCTTTCAAGAGCCGCATGAGCGACCTTCCCTGTATGCCGGGGCGAGGTTCGAGTCCTGCCCCCTCCAGAAGCGTCGGCGCGAGATCGACGAGCTCCACGAGAGCGGGAACGCGTATTCCTTCTTTGAATTGTCCCGGCCAGGAGAGGATCAAAGGTACATGAACGGAAGGTTCGTAAAAATGAGGCCCTTTCAAGTAGATGCCGTGATCGCCGAGCAGCTCCCCGTGATCGGACATGAAGATGACGATCGTGTTATCCGATTGGCCGGTGCGCTCCAAAGCATCGAGCATTTTCCCGACCTGCTCGTCAATCAGGCCTACCATAGCCCAATAAGCTGCGGTCAAATAGCGGTGATCGGAATCCTTCATACGGCTGAACGGATATAGATTCGGATTGCCATATGCTCCCTGATGATCTTTGCGCTGAAACTCGGTTTTCGTATCCAATTCCCCTTCGGTATACTTGGGAAGCGGAATTTCGTCCAGCTTATCGAGATACTTTCGCAAATGGCTTTCCGGCGGATCAAACGGATGATGCGGCGCAAAGATATTAACCGAAAACAGCCACGGCTGCGGCTTCCCCTCATGCGCTTCGATGAACTGAATCGCCTTCTCGGCGCACCACGCCGCCTGATGGTCCTCGGCATCCGGACCGTGAACGACGTATTCGCATCCGTCTATAGGCCTTGGCGCGAACGCTTTTCCTTTGGCCCGGAGCCATTGGCTGTATTCGTTCGTCGGCCAGTCTTCCCCCGGATGATGAGACCAATGGAACATATCGTAGCCGTCGTCGATCCGGCGCTCCGAGCCGTGGCATACTTTTGGAAAACAAGTGCTCAAGTGCAGTTTGCCGGACAGCCCGCACGTATATCCCGCATCATGCAAAATTTTGGTCACCAGCACTTCCCGATCCGGAATGTTTTGCCCGTTCTTGCGCAAACCGACGGTTCGCGGATAACGTCCCGTCAAAAAGCTCCCCCGGCTTGGCGCGCATACCGTTGAGTTGCAATACGCGTTCTCAAACAGCACTCCTCTTGTTGCCAGACGGTCAATATTCGGCGTGCTGACATACGGATTGCCATAGCACTGCAAAGTGTCGAACCGCTGCTGGTCCGTGCAAATCCATAAAATGTTCGGCCTGCTGCTGCTCATATGTGCCCTCCCAAAGATAGATTTCGTTCAAGTAAGACGGGTTACTTTTTGCTTGTTTAAAAGCGTCAATCGCTTGATTCACTCGTTCTTCCGCTTCTCGAAGCGCCGTATTGATGGTAACCGGCTCCAACGCGCTCATATTCATTTGATGCTTGCACATGGACAGCGTAACCGGTTCGGTTGAAACGGCCGGATTGTCTTTCGCAGATCGCCTTGCTTGCCTGCATCCGGAGACCGCTGCATCCGGGTAAGTGGTAGGCTTCGACAGTTCGTTCATCGGTGTTCCACCATTGCGCCGCTTGGCTTCTGCAGCGGGGTCCCGGGGGAGACCGGCTCGCCAAAAACGGGCCTGCCGTCCGCCGTCCAATCGAACCGCTGCGCTCTTACATTGCGCTTCCAGCCTGCTCCTTGGTGCTTGGCCGCATGGTACACGATCCAATGCTCGCTGCCGTCCGGGGAACGGGCAAACGAGCAGTGGCCAGGACCGAACACATCCGATGTCCGCCGGAATACGGGCTCGGGCCATTTGCTCCAGGATGCCGGATCCAACACGTCCGTGTCTTTGCGCGCAGACAACAAGCCTAAGCAGTAATCGTCCGTCCAGCTGCCGCTGGCGGAATAGACGATATGGATGCGATCTTCATGCAACAGCACCTGCGGACCTTCGAGTACCTTCGGATCGCCGATCGTTTCCCAATCGTATTCGGGACAAGCGATTTCCACCCGTTCCCCTTCAATTGTCCAAGGATTGCTCATTCGGGCAATGTACAGCTTTTGACTGACATTTACGTCGCCTTCCCAACCGGACCATATGAAATAGAGCGAGCCGTCTTCCTTTTGCAATACCGTCCCGTCGATCGCCCACTTGTTCGTGCGATCTCCGATGTTCCCTTTGACACGGTAAGGTCCGAACGGGTCTTCGCCTTCCGACTCCAGCACGTACATCCGGTGATTTTCGTTTTTTCCGTCGTCCGCCGCAAAATAGATGTACCACTTCCCCTGCAGCGCATGCAGCTCCGGCGCCCATATGCTTCTGCTCATCGGACCTTCCTGAGGCGGCGTCCACACGACCCGCCGTTCCGCGGTGCCGATCGCTTCGATGGAATGCGTCTGCCACACCGAAATATCTTTTCCCGTCGTTTGCGTGTAGTAATACGTTCCGTCCTTGAATATCATCCAAGGGTCCGCTCCGCCATCTTTGATCGGATTGGCAAATGTGCCCATGTCCTTCTCCTTCATGACAACTGCCTCCCACCGGTAATTTTTTATGCCTCGTGAGCTTGATTGCAGCGATATATACGGGGTGTAATCGTTTATGACTTGATCTCGTCTATAAAAATTTTATCGTTTCCCGTTATTGCACATCAATCATTTTTTTCAATTATTATCGCACTAAAACAACTTATTTTTATTTTCCCATAACGATAATCTCAGACATTCCGGTTTCCGTACCGTCCAGCAGCGTTTGATCGATGATCAGCTTGATGGTGTTCACCTTTTTCCTGTCGACGGTAACGATCGCGGCAGCACCGGGTTCTTTGGGAAACGTGACCGGGATGGGCGATTTGTCATGATCTACGTATAATTTTCCCGACATCAGGCCTCTGCGCACTTCCGAACTGTCATACAGCAGCACATCGGAAATTTCCTTAGCTTTGCTCCATTCCAGCATGACCCAAGCGCCGTCCGTCTCCCCTTCGGTTACCCATTCGCCCGTTCCGTCCTTGACCGCCATCGCATACATGCCGTCTTTGATGTTATCGGCCGGAAACGCCTTCTTCCCGGAGCTGGCCGTTACCCTCGCCTCCGCCGCGATATTGCTCCAATCCGTCGTACCGGACGGCATCGGCTGCTTCGTCATCGTCGGTCCGTTCACATATAACGTCCCGTCTGGCCCGAATCCCATTCGGTCCATGTTCATTTGCCTCGGCGCCCCGCCTTTGGCCGGATCGATATGCGAATGGTAGACGATGAACCATTCTTTCCCGTCAGGCGAAGTCGTTACGCTATGATGTCCCGTGCCCGACACTTCTTTATAAGACGCGCTTAAAATCGGGTTATTCGCATACTTCGTAAAAGGACCCGTCGCCTGCCTGGACGTGGCATAACCGACGGCGTACGCTTTACCGCAATAGCAATTGGCCGAATACATCAAATAATACGTCCCGTTTCGTTTGAGGACGTAGCTTCCTTCGTTCCAACGCATTTTGCCGCTCTGGACCTCCCAGGACTGCTCCGGTTTCAACAGCAGCTTCGGCTCCCCTTTGACCGAAAGCAGATCAGATGCGAGTTCCGCCACATAAATATGGCTCTCTTTGCGGTCTCCGACATCGAAGAGCGTTTTCGTGAAATACATAAAGATTTTGCCGTCATCGTCCTTGAAAATGAACGGATCGATGGTGCCGAATCCAAAGTCGAACAGCGGCTTCTCGGAAGGATGCTTGAACGGCCTTTTCGGGGAATCGCTAACCGCAACCGATAATTTGGGGATGCCGTCCGAAGCGGCTGCCGAAAAAAACATATAATACTTGCCGTCCCGTTCGATCACCTCCGGCGCCCAAAACTTCGTGCTCGCCCATTTCAGCTCCTTGCCGCTAAGGGCAACGCCTTCCTTATTCCAGTGGACAAGATCGCGCGAGGAATACGCCTCGAACTTGCTGCCGCCGGTCGGATAAGCATAATACGTTCCGTCCGAAGCCTTTAAAATGCTTGGGTCCGGCGCGTTTTTGAGCAGCGGATTTTGATAATAAGCCGGCGCTGGCGATCCCTTGACCTCCTGAACGGGCGGAGCAGGCTCCGTCAAGCTGCAGCCTCCCATCCATAAGAGCGGAATGGACACAATGACACTAAACAAGCGGCTTGCCCTAGCTTTTGCAGTCATGTTCACCCTGAACCCCACCATTCAACAATATTCGTTTAATTTCAACAAATGTTAAACTAATAAAGTGAAAAAAACCTAATCCTCACGAGGAATAGGACTCTCTTTTTTTCGGTTCATAATCCATGCGAAGCAAAATATCTTGATCGTAGTTGCCGAATCTGCGGCCGAACAAATTGATTCCCCCTTGATTGACCGCGTCCGGCTTAATCCCGATGCATAAGGAGAAAGAATGCTTCCCGTCGATGTCCAAATCGCCCACCGTAAGGTTCGATACCTGGCTGCCGTCGATGAACGTGCCTTCCGTCGTGACTTTCCACTTCTTCAACACGCCGTACTGCGTTACGTGCGTCTCCCACCAAGCCGGAGTCAAGAGGCCCCGCTCCCCGCCGAAATCGCCCGGACTCATCCAGGTGCCGAGCTCGATCCCGTTAATCCATACCGTTATATCGGAAGGATAATCTTTGTTGTGCAGCGGCGCTTCCGAGCACAGCTCCATGGACACCTCAATTCCGGTGAGCCGGCTGTTGAAAGGGATTTTGTTCGGGAACCGGTACTCCACAAAACCTTGCCGGAACCATAAGATTTGCGCGTTCACTTTGTCCGGCTCGTAAAAGCTCCGCGGATCGTCGTAAAAACCGATCAGTCCCGTTTCGGAAGCAAGACCGCAGGTCGGGATAATATCGCAGTCGACGTAGTGGCCGATCGGCATGCTAATATATTGATAATTCGCCGGGTCCACTTTTTCCGTTTTCCCGAAATCGACAATCATGCGGTCGTACAGCGCCGAGCATACTTTTTGCGACCCGCGGATGCCCGGGATCAATTCCGTGCGGATCAGCTTCGCCTCCTCCAGCTTTTTCACATTGACTGTCGCGGTGGAAGCCGGTAAATCAAACATTTCGGCAATTTCGTTGACGTTAATCCTTTTTTTCTGTATCGCTTTAAAAATTTCAATGCGCAGCTCGGAAGAGAGCGCTTTTGCAATTTCAGCCAATTCATCGATGTTGACAGACAATACTTGTGACATGTAGGGCAGTCCCTTCCAGTTTCTATACATTCGTTCTTATAGTAATCATATAATTTATGAATACATGAAGTAAAGACAATACTTTTACCGTGATATACGCGCATGAAAAAAAACGCTGCTGTGAACAGTACCCCAATTGTTAGACACACCTTAGCAATTGGAGGTGCAGTTCACTGCAGCAGTCGGCTTTTTCGCTTCTTGAATCGTTTCAAAATTTATTCCGTACGCGGCTTTGTCGGGTCGCAATTCGGCGAGTTCAGCTCCGTGACCTGCGACAGCTTCGTTAAATAGTAGCATTCTTCCCGGGCCATGTGGTCCGCCATCAGCGGCGTCAGCGTACCGAGCGCTTCCCGCGTCAAACGGAGCTCTTCCAGCTCCCGTAAAAATTGCTGGAACAAAGCCATCTCCAGCTCCACTTCCTTATTGAAACGGGACAGCGCAGGAAACTTGCGAATATTCGCTCTCATATAGCCGGCGAGCTCGACCGCCTTCACATAAAATTCGCGAAATTCGCGGTCAAACGTCCGAGCCGTCTTCATAAGCCGGCTTTCCGCCATATCGAGCTCGCCCGCAATCGAAGCGGCATGGCCGAAAGCGTCCTGGAGCCACAGCAAATGATGATGAATATCCTCGTAGACGGGCGCCGGCTGCCCGGATAGCAAGCTTCCCAACACCCGCATGTATTCTTCTAGTTCATTTACCATATGGCTGAGAAACGACGGTGACAGATGAAGCCTGATCTTACCTGTCAAATGACGGTGCAGCAGATAAAGCTTGAACGCTCGGAGCTGCTGCGTCCATGAAGCCGCATCGCGCGTAAGCTCGCTTACTTTCTCGACCTGTTCCTCTTCCCGCACCCGCATCAGCAACTGATCGAACGCTTGAACGAAGCTGCCGGCCCGCGCGATTTCTTCCCGTTCCTCCGGTGAAAGCCCGTCTTTGATAAAACGGGAATGATCCCCCAATATTTGCAGCCAAAACCGGTGCTCGAACAGAGCGGATTGCACGAAATCGGGATGGTAGGTCACGAATGATCCCTCCTTGTTTGGCGATTCCCCATACTTTGACAAAAGCATCGTATGCACAGGAGCCCAAACAGGTGCCTACTCCATCCACGATTTCCATTCAAGTTTAGGCGTTGCGGACGGCCATCGTCCGGCAACCCAAATAGTCGTACAGCGACATAAACACGTTGCTGTCCGCTTCGCACCGTAAGGAAAGCTTCACTTCGCCGCACCAATAAAAATTAATGATGTGCTGATGACGTCCCGCTACCATTTCCACATCCCAGCATGACGACATGAGCTCATACACTTCGCGGTTAATGAACAGCTTCGGCCCTTCGGATGACGAGTACACACCGATCAAATCGGAGCCGATCTTCGTGTAAAAGCCTTTCCGGGTCATAATATTCCAGCCCTTTTCCGACATCCTTGTCAAACGCTCCTCTCTGAAACAAAAAAGACTCTTCCGTCGCAGGACTGCAGTAACGGGAGTCCGTCTATGGTTACGTCATCACCGTTCCTTCGACAACTGGCTGGCATGGCTTCAATCATCGCTTTAGCCCCTGTAGTTTTGCGTCCTCGGACTTTCGTCCGGGTTGCCCTTATCGAGACCGAAATCGAAATTTGTCTCATTATGATTCTTCTTACATATAAAGAATAAAAGATTAGACCTAGGGATAACATGATCCTTTATTCTCATTTCAACCGAATTTAACAGGTCTTTCGAACTATTTCATGGAGACGGTGGCCTTTCCAGTAAAAGAAAGTACCGAATACGGTCACGACGGCAAGCAAGAAAAACAGCCGGTTTCCGCCCCAATTCGACAAAAGGTAGCCGCCGATCAGCGGTCCGATAAAGTGCCCGATATTAGAAAATGATTGCGCACCGAAATAAGTCCCCCGCATCCCTTCAGGCGCGAGCCGGTCGATCAACACGTTCGCCGCCGGATAATTTAAGATCTCGCCGAGCGTAAACAGAAACATCGAAATCATGAAAGCCGTCCAACTGTGCGACAGAGCGTACCCGATATCGCCGAGCGCGAACATGACGTTTCCTGTTACGATCGCAACGATCGGCGCTCTGCGTTCCGACCACCTGGAGATCGGCGCCTGCAGCAGCACGACGATAACGGCGTTCAAACTCATAAGCAGCGCGAACAGGGCTGCTCCTTTCGCCACGCTTTGCTCTACGTATTGCGACAGCGTGACCGTCATCTGCGAGTAGCCGATTGCCCCGATGATCCCCCCACCAATGTACAAGCGGAATACGCGATCGCTGACGATAATCCGCCACGCCGAACGGACCGTCACGTTCTTGCGCTGTTCGCCTTCAATCGTGCGTATCCCGAATTTACGAAGGAAAGTGTACAATATCGCCGAATAGATGAAATAAATAAAGCCGGTCACGAGAAACGGGAGCCATGCTTCGAACACGCCTACATAGGCGCCGAGCAGCGGGCCTACGGCTACCCCGACATTAATAGCGATATAGCGCATCGAAAATACTTTGAGCCGCTTTTCCTTTTCCGTCACATCCGCCATGAGCGCCTGGGATACCGGTTCATAGAGCGATCGGCATAGCCCGTTCAGCATATTGAGCAGCATGAACGCCAACGTCGCCTTCGCAAAAGCAAATCCGGTGAACACAACGACCCAGCCGAGCAATGCGGTCATCATGATCGCTTTGCGCCCTACCCGGTCCGACAAGGCGCCGCCCACGAATCCGCCAACCGTACCCGCCAGCGAGCCGAGCCCGATAAACGCGCCGATCAGCAGCGGACTTAATTGGGATTCGCGGGACAAATAGATCGCAAGGAAGGGCATGCTCATCGATGAGGCCATCCGGGCCATAACCGTACCGACCAACAGCAGATGAACGATCGGATGGTATTGCTTCAGAAACGGCATCAGACGTCCGGAGCCGTAATTTCTAAGTTGTGCCAGCACGGAGCAAATCCCCTTATTATACCAATGGTTAATTAAATAGAATTATATTATACAAGATGAAACCGCTCTTGCCCATAGATGGATGCAATATTGCCTCCGCTTCGTTTCAACCATTTTGATCCACACAAAAACAGGACTGTTTGACCCCTATTCGGGTCAAACAGTCCTGCACGGCCGGCAAACCGGTATTGGTTATTTTTTTACGTATTTCTGCACTTTCTCGATGACTTCATCTTCCGTCGGTGCGGTGACATACCGTCCGTTAATAAAGATGAATGCGAATCGCGAGCACGGACCGCAGTACGATTTGCAGCCGACTTTGATCTCGGCGTCGGGCGCCATCTTTTGCAGCTTAGGCAGCGTCGTTTTCATTTTCATGTGCTTGCACTTGTCGCAAACACGAATATCGTTGGCCATGCGTATGTTCCTTTCCTTGAAGAGCTAGCCGATCGGCTCTTAGTGGTCGCCGTGGTTGCCCTTGCTCGGATTGGTAATCGCAAAGCCTTCTTCCGGGACATAAAAATAATCGATGCGGATGCCGTCAAGCAGCGGTTGATCCTTCTCCAGAATGACATCGATGTTTTTATCGGTCGATACGATCTCATCTTTGTCCGTCGGCGTGTCGAGACTCATCCCATAGTGGGCATGATCTCCATGCTGATGCGTAATATAGACGCGGAGTTTGAGAGACTTGTCCTCTTCTTGCTCCAGCTCTTCCAAAATTTTTTTTGCCGCATTGCGCGAAATTTTACAGTTCATCGGGTACATCTCCTACCGCTTGTGTTTTAATCCATTGTATAGAAAGCTGCGCATGAAAGCAATACCTGATGCCGCTCTGCTGCGGCGGAGCTTGTTGCTATCGGGCTCTCAATCCTATAAAATGGAAGGTACGAGCCGCACGGCTGGCCACTGCAAGAAACCGGCGTCCGTTATCGGAACGCTTGACCGACACGCCCGCTTCAGCGGGTATGCGCCTTCTCCTGCAATGAGACAGGCCCTGTCCAGAGCGTTCATGCTGCAATAAATCAAACTGAGGGTGCCTTCAAGGTGCTCCGGTACTAAGATGCCGAGGTGGAAGGATGCTCTCCTTTTATAAAAAATATTACAAAACGATCTTCGATATCGCGCTGCTCGTTGTGACGGTATATCTGTTCATGTTTTTATTCAGTCACCTGTACCGGATCGCGACGCCGATCTTCTGGGCGTTCATCATCTATATGATTATCGAGCCGCTTGCCCGTTTCCTGCACCGGAGGGGGCTGAAAAAATCGATCGCCTCGGCAGTCGCTACGATTGTGTTCATTCTAGTCATCCTTGGCCTCATTACGGGAGCGGGCGCCATCTTTACGACGCAAATTATCAGCTTGAAGGATAAGCTGCCGGATTATGCCGCCGTGCTCGAAAAGCAGATCGTGCAGCGTACCGACCAGTTGAACGACCGGTTCGGTTCACTGCCTACACAGCTGGAGCTGCTGGACAAGCTCAAAGAATATTCGGCCGAAATTACCAAGAAAGCGACGGAAATCGTCCGCGACTTCCTGACAGCTACCTTCAATGCAATCACGTCCATCTCGACCATCGTCGTTAACTTTGTCATCGGCGTTGTGCTCGCTTACTTCCTCAGCGCCGAGATCGAATCATGGAAGAAGACGGCGAACGAGAAGACGCCCCGTACGTTCAAAACCGCGTTTCAGTTTTTACGCGAGAACGTTTTGGCCGGTATCGTCACGTACGTAAAAGCGCAAGCGAAGCTGATCAGTTTGACGTTCGTCGTCGTCTTCATCGCGCTGCTCGCGCTCGACGTGAAAAACGCGTTCTCGATCGCCCTGCTGTCAGCGGTGTTCGATGTGCTTCCACTGCTAGGCGTCTCGACGCTGTTTATTCCATGGATCATTTACTTGCTCATCGTCGGGCAAACGGCGCTCGCCATTTGGCTTGCCGTCCTGCTGGCTGTAGTCGTCACCGTCAGACAAATATTGGAGCCCAAAATTACGGGAGATTCGCTGGGCGTATCCGCATTTACGATGCTGTCGTTCATGATTATCTCTTTATCGCTGTTCGGCGTTGCGGGATTGATTCTATCCCCTATTTTGATCATTTTAATCAAAGCGCTGTACGAGCAAGGCTACTTGAAAAAATGGATTCGCATGCCGGCAGAGGAATACGAACCGGAACGAACGATATAAATTGTAAAAAGGACCTGCACGGTGGATTGTTCAACCGTCAGGTCCTTTTGCTTATGGTTGTTGCGGCACCATGGCCGGTCAAGCGCCGTACTTTCGCTCCGCCCGGCTCGTAAACCAGTTCATCAGCAGCAGCGTGACGGCCACATCGTCAATCGGCAAATAGGGCAGCACATCCGGCATAACAATGTATACGAGCGCCGGAACGGCAAACAAAAGCTTCTCCCCCAGCGGCACCTTCGGCGAACGCAAGAGCGGTACAATTCGGCTGAAAACGTGACCCCAGCGGCGCAGCGACAACAAGCGATACCACATAACGCCTCGCTTCCCTTCCATCCGTTATAGTAACAGCTTGATTACAGCTTATTCGTATTATACTATGACATCTTGAAATACGAAAACCGGCTAACATGAATGTGATCCGGGGGTATCGAGCGATGGAGTGATGGAACGATATGCGAAATGTCGCTTATCGTAAGATCAAAGCAGATAACAAAAAAGCGGTATCCTCCGGGAGAAATCCCCGAAGAACCGCCGCCTTTATCGTTCCCGCTTTATATTTGAAGTCCTTCCAACAGCAAGCCGATCATATCTTCGTAGATGGCATCGAACTGCTCGATCGGGAGCGGGTTGACCCCGATGCCGGCCTCGACCGTAAAGCCATAACGCCGGTACTCCTGAATGAACCAGTCCTTGTACCCCGCGTCGCTGCAGAACAACTTGACCGGCCGGTAGCCGCTTGCTTCGCCTAATCGGATTGCAGCCTTTTCCGCCCCTTCCGGTTCCATGTCCCGGTAGTTCCAGTAAATTTCCTGCCCCTGCGTATGGAGGGCCATCACCAGATGAAAGTCCCGGCTGCGGGTAAAAGCTTCCATCGCTTGCGCTTCCGGCTCCGTTAGCGGCGCTTCTCCCGTGTAATCCCGCGGACCCGGGCCTGGAACATCCCGGCGGTCGCGTTCCGCATCCCAGAATGCGGGAAACTGGTCATTCAAGTCCACCCCGCGAACATTGGCTTTCCATCCGGAAAAATCTCGGCTCCCCCTGTTCCAATGCAGCAGACGCTCATAGAGTGCTTCATCCGCACAAAGCGTCCCATGCACCAATTCCACACCGTCAGGGTTTACCATGGGTACGACGAATAACGAGACGTGCCCGAAAAGCTCTTTCACATTGCATGTTCGAAGTTGACCTGAATTACAGCACGCGTTGGCGCAATCTTCCACAAACTTGACGAGCAGCAAGCTCGTGATCCATTCATTGGCGTGAAACGCCCCGTTGTAATGCACTTCCTTCGTCCCCGATCCGATCCGGACCACAGGAATCGTCCTTCCCAGTGTACTGTAACCGATCGAGCCGATTTGCAGGAAAGGATATGCGGTGCCCAAGGCCGCCAAATCCCTCGTCAAGTCGCAGTATCCGTACGCCTTGGTCGTATCGATAATGGAAGCATGAGGGCCTGCCGGGATCATGACGGTTTGTCCGATACGTAGCCTTCGCGGATCTATGCCGGGGTTAGCCGTCATAAGATCCGCAATGGATATGCCGAAGCGACCTGCAAGTTGTGCGAAGCTGTCTCCTGCTTGAATAGGGTAACGGTTCATGACAACCCTCCCGAACATATTCGCTGCAGGGAACCTAAACGCGATAGATCAACCGGCTGCAGCAAGCACCTTGGGCTTATGCCCTCAGGTGTGCTTATGTGTATGCCGGACCATTATATAATATTCGGGACTTGCCAGACGACCGGTGTTACTTTAATTTGCTCGTTTAACCATGTTTGCGCAATCGATTTGAACAGGCGCGGGTCGCCGCTGCAAAAAAACTGATGCACTGGCACTGCGTTTGAGGTAGCCAGCATGCCTTTATGGTACAAAATCGTACTGATTTCCCTTGCCGTCTCGTCCGCCGAGCTGATCAGCGTCACATGCGATCCCATCACCGATCCGATAATATCGGCCAGGAACGGATAATGCGTGCAGCCCAATATTAAAGAATCGATCGGATAATTTCGCAGCTCCGACAGCGATTCTTCCACGACTCTTGTTGTCTCATCCGTGCGGAACATCCCGCGTTCCACAAGCGGCACAAAGGACGGGCAGGCAAGGCTGACGACCTGAATTTGCGGGGAGATTTGGCGCAATGCCATTTCATATGCACTGCTCTTGATCGTCCCTTCGGTCCCGATGACACCGATCTGCTGATTTCTTGTCGACTTGATCGCCGCTCTCGCTCCGGGATGAATGACCCCGACCACCGGGATGGTGAGCCTGGCCCGGATTTCTTCGATCGCGATGGCCGTAGCCGTGTTGCAGGCGATTACGATCATTTTCGGATGAAATTGCAGCAAGTAATCTACGATTTGATGGGTGAAACGGGAAATTTCCTCAGCCGGTCTAGGCCCGTACGGCGTCCGCGCTGTATCGCCGAAATATATGATTTTTTCCTGCGGCAGTTGTCTCATGACCTCTTTGGCCACGGTCAATCCGCCGACTCCTGAATCCAGTATGGCAATGGCTTGCTGCACGACATATTCGCTTCCTTTGTCTTAGAAGTAATGAAACCATTATAGTTATAAGTTATGAACGATTGAAACGAAAGGTACCATGACGATCGGGACGGTAGACATGCCCGAATCTTATCATATTATCAAAACCGGGTAAAAAATAAAACCCGCTGTTGCAGCAGCGGATGATGTATTTTCAAATGAGTGCACAATCGATTATTTGGGCGGATCGATGTCGGTTAACAGCGCGAATTCGTAACCGGCCTTTTTTACGGCTTTAATAATCCGATCAAGCGCCTCAATATTTTCGGGAGAACCCTGGTGCATCAAAATAATATTGCCGTCATGCAAATTATTCATAATATCGTTATACGGATCTTCAGCTCCGTTCTTGCGCGGTTCCCAGTCGCGCATCGCAGTCGACCAGAAGACCGAGGAGTATCCCATGTCCGAAACCAGCTTTAATATATGCGTATTATATTTTCCGTAAGGAAAACGGAAATAAGGCTGAATGTCTTTGCCTGTCACTTCTTTGTACAGCTTCTCGTAATCTTGAATCTCTTTGCGAATCTGCTCGTCCGTTTGCAGATTCATATCGGTATGCGTCATCGTATGATTCGCCACCAAATGGCCGTCCGCCACTAACGTGCGAACGAAATCCGGATCTTTCTTCACGTTGTATCCGGCAATGAAAAAGTTGGCTTTGGCGTCGTTATCCTTGAGCGACTTCACCAGCGTAGCGGTGTCTCCGAGCGGACCGCCCGTATCGATCGTCAAATATACTTTCTTCCCGGTCCCTACCCACAATGCCTTCATATCTTTGGTAAACGATTTCGTTTCGTGCGGAAAATCGGGAACTTGTCCCTTCTTCTTCTTCATATAGTACCAGGAAAGTTCTTTCCGGTTGCCGGGATCGGATTTCGACGATTCCTTCGAGCCCCCGTATACGGAGCTCGTCGCCGTCTGCGCAGGGGCCGTCTTTACCGGCTCTTTGCTTGGCTCTTTGGCCGGTTCTTGCACCGGTTCCTTCATCGGCGGTTCCTTCGCCTTGTCATCCTTCGGCGTCTCCGTATTGATCGAAGTTGCCGGAGGCGAGGGAATGACCGGATCCGGCGGATGAACTTGGTTGTTCACCGAATGGCCTGGCGTATCCTTCGAAACTTGAGCGGCTTGTTCCCGGTTCGAACTGCAGGAAACGAGCAGCGCGGCAATCGTCGCTGTCAATATGAAGCTTCTGGCCGTTTTCTTCATCGTATGTCCCCTTCCGACAATCGCGCAACCTCGCCGGTGCGGCTGCAAGCTTCATCGCTTGTCCATCCTGCCAACGATTCAGCGCTTTACCGTCCACTGAAGGTCAGTAAGCTTAGCCTGTGCGCAAAGCGAATTCCTGTTCGTATCTATAATTTTACCAAACGACGCATGTTCTGGCAACGAAAACTGCCGGCTGCCCAGGAGATGGGCTGCATCAAGACAGACTCACAAGCCGATCCTGGGACCTATAGCATGGCAGATGAGTTGATTTCTTCAAAGGCCTGCTGCAGCGTTGCCTTCGTTTTGATTCTGTCATTGAATTGAATGCCGAGCTCAACCATCGTATTTGCAATCTCGGGACGTATCCCTGTAATGACGGCGTTGCATCCCATAAAGCCGATTCCGTTCAATATTTTAAACAAATGATCGGCAACGGTCGCATCCAGGAACGCTACGCCTGACATGTCGATCAATAACGTCTGGATTTGCAGCTTCCCGATTTGCTCCAGCACTTTCTCACGGATCATCTTTGCCCGGTGCGCATCCACCGCCCCCAGCAAAGGCAAGATGGAAATGGAAGAAGACAGCGGGATGATCGGTACGGAGAGATCGTCAATCATCTCCTTGTGGGCTTGGATCAACTCATCTTTGATGGTCGTATAGCTGACGACAAATTGCCGTAGAAATATATCCAGCATGCTGTTGATCTGCCTTTCCTGCGAATAATAGCTCTCCCTTGTAACGGCGGCCCCGCTCAATCGGTCAAAATTGTACAGGAAGCTCCAGAGCACCTGACGAATCGATTGAAACCATTCCAATTTGACGGACAGATTGAGCGACGGCTGTTTGGCCCATAACTCCCCTTCTTCTTTGGCGAAATTCATAATTTCGTAATGCTGGTTGCGAATCAGATAGATGACCAGTTTATGGGCATTTTGCAAAAGGTCGATGTTGCCGATGGTTTTGATATCGACAAGCAGTTCTCGAAGATTAACGGCCTCGTCCAGCAATGATTCTTCGAACACTTCTTTGTTGTGGAGCATGAATTCTTCCAGGCTCATCTCCGAATGATATACCAAGTCCAATTCAACCACTCCCGTTACCCTCGATATTTCAATCGGAACTCTAATTCGAAAAGTGGTTCCTTGGGACTCGACGCTGTCTACATCAATCGTCCCGCCATGCTGATAAATGGTTGAGAACACTTGCACGAGACCCATACCCGTACCTTCCGATTTCGTTGAAAAAAACGGCGTCCCCAGCAGCATCAGCTTCTCTTTCGGAATGCCGCTCCCCGTATCGGAGATCACGATCTGGACGTGCTTCCCGTCTACATCCAAACGATGACGGACGACAACGGTCCCTTTATCTTGAATCGACTCGAATGCATTTTTTATAACATTGAAAATGGCACGTTTAAGCTGATTTTTCCTCCCCATAATTTCCAGCTCAACATCCTCGTACTTCCGTTCGACCCGGATCTTATACATTTTGTCTTGAAATAAGTTCAACAAAGCGTCCAGCTCCACGCACAGACTCATCCTTTGATACGGTTCGTCATCCAGGTCCGGTTTGGAGACGTTAAGCAAATCTTGCAAGGTGGAAATGGCGTTATCCAATTCCTGATGGGCTATATCTAAGTATGTATGAGGAGATTGTTCCTGCAGCAGCTGCAGGAACCCTTTAACCGCCGTGAGCGGATTGCGAACTTCATGGGCGATTCCCGCCGCAATTTGCCCGACCGACGCAAGCCGCGTTAAATGATTGTTTTGTTCGTCAGACGTATCGTTTCGTTGCATGTCATCGCTCCTTTCATTGAAGATTCGATAAGCGTCTCGTCCGTTAACGGATTGCCTTGGGCACCAAGCCCTCATCCTCATGCCATAGCAAGGCGATCGCCAAGCGCGCGACCACCATTGCCGATCTTCCATCCGTTGTAATTTGAAGTCGCTTCATGAAACGGAACTAAAAACAGCGGATAACATAGTACAATCCTGCCGTGGGACGGCAGGATATCAACTTCGAATTTAAAATCGTACCCTGGCGGCGGTTGCACGGATGATGTATAAACTGGAACGAGATGGATATATATTATATTATCTATTATATACCAAAGCATTAGGAGTTACTATGCATCCATTCCAAATGAAAGCGCTTCCTTTTAAAAAAAAGCGCGACAAACCGTTAAGCATCATACGCTGCCGTCCGGTCGCATGATTGCATAAACGCCGAAAAGAACCGCGGCAGCGGTTCTCTTCGATATCATCCTCTTAGTGAAATTTCGGCAGCCAGTCGCCATGCGCTTCGATCAAATCGTCGCAAAGTGCAACGATATCGTCGATCGACAGCTCCGCTGCAGTATGCGGATCCAGCAGCGCGGCGTGGTAAATATGCTCTTTCTTCTTCGTAATCGCCGCTTCCAGCGTAAGCAGCTGCGTATTGATGTTGGTGCGGTTCAGCGCGGCGAGCTGCGGCGGCAAATCGCCGACGTAGGTCGGAGTTACCCCGCTGGAATCGACCAGGCATGGAACTTCCACGCAAGCTTCCTTCGGCAAGTTCGTGATCAGACCAGTGTTCATGACGTTGCCGCCGATTTTGTACGGCACGTTCGTTTCCATCGCATCGAAGATAAAGGATGCGTACTCCTTCGAACGGTTGTGCTCCAAATTTTTGTTGTTGACAAGCTCTTCACGCATCGTCTTCCATTTTTCGATTTGACGGATACAGCGTCTCGGATATTCGTCCAGCGGAATGTTGAACCGCTCGATCAATTCCGGGTAATTTTTCTTGATGAAATACGGATGGTACTCGGCATTATGCTCTGAAGATTCCGTTACATAGTATCCAAAGCGGAACATGAGCTCGAAGCGAACCATGTCCTTGTGAATTTCCTTCTGCTTTTCCTTGGCGAGACGTTTGATTTCCGGATACAGATCGACGCCGTCCTTAGTAACTTCAAGCAGCCAGGCCATATGGTTGATGCCGGCGATTTTCGTCTGTACGCCGGCCGTATCGATCCCCAGCGTCTTGAACAGATGCGGCATGCACACCTGCACACTGTGACACAGTCCGACGGTTTTCACCCCGCCGTATGTAATCATGGCGTTCGTCAGTACAGCCATCGGGTTTGTATAGTTGAGGAACCAGGCATCCGGACAAACTTCCTGAATGTCTTTGGCAAAATCGAGCATGACCGGGATCGTGCGCAGGTTGCGGAAAATGCCGCCGATGCCGAGGGTGTCCGCAATCGTCTGGCGCAAGCCGTATTTTTTCGGAATCTCGAAATCGGTAATCGTGCACGGATCGTAGCCGCCGACCTGAATCGCATTAACGACATACTTCGCGCCGCGCAGTGCTTCCTTACGGTCGGAGTATGCTTTTACTTTGCAGCCGCTGCCGAGCGATAATTTGAGGTTGTTCAGCATATTTTCCGAGTCTTTCAGGCGCACCGGATCGATATCGAACAAAGCAAGCTCGAATTCTTGCAGCGACGGGGTCATCATCACGTCACCCAGCACATTTTTTGCGAAAACCGTGCTTCCCGCACCTAAAAAAGTAATTTTTGACATTCGTCCCTAGCCTCCCGGTTTTTTGGGTTATTGTAAGTATCAAGCCACGATTTGACTATACTCCTACTCCGCGGGAATGCATATGGACACAAACCATTTATGTATGGACAAATGTAGTGCGTTACATCTGCTAGATTATTTCCGATTGGCTACCCAAGTCAAAATTTGCAGCACCGTAATGATCACAAAGGCAGTCAAAGCGAGGAATGGAATCGTCACGAATCCGAACCAATTGATGAAATCGACATCGCACGGGACCGGGCCGCAGGCGGCTGCGCCGCTTTTAAACCAATCCGTCTTTTGCATCAGATAGTGATAGAGCGAAATGCCGGCCCCCCATACCGTCATCGGCAAAATGTACAAGTACATATGTCGTTCCTTGCGCACAGCGGCGATGCCCAGTATAATCACGAGAGGATACATTAAAATGCGCTGATACCAACATAGCTTGCAGGGCGTGTAATGCATGATTTCCGAAAAATAAAGACTTCCGAGCGTTGCCGTAAGCGCTACGACCCACGATAGATGCAGTCCGTTCTCCCGGACAAATGTTTTCCAATTCATATGTAGGATTCTCCCTTCTTCTTCCATCATATCAGAACTGTGCGAGGTGATCCATATGGTACATGTTCATCATTTTTCCGCGTTTAATCCACAGCCGGATCGGGGAGAGCTGACGGTTTTATTCAGCGGACACGCCCAAACCAAACCTTCCCACAAAGTGGGGCCGCAGGTGCTCGATTATCATTTGGTACATTTGGTTATGTCGGGCAAAGGCGTCTTTCGCTGCCTGGGCCGGGATTATCGGCTGGAGAAGGGGCACAGCTTCTTCATTTCGCCAGGAGAGCTTGTCAGCTACGCATCCGATGAGACGGAGCCTTGGAGTTACCGCTGGATCGGCTTTAAAGGTTCCCGTGCGGATGAATTCGTGCAGCAGTTCGGCGTAACTCCGCAGCAGCCGGTCACTGTGTCTAGACATCAGCGCAGGATGGCGGCGCTGTTTCACCGGATCGAGAGAACGCTCCAGACGGGCGTTGCCGGCGCCGATATGCAAGCCGGAGGCTATTTGCGGCTGCTATTCGCTGAGTACGCCCAGGATCAGGCGGAGGAAGACGTGCCGAACGAGGAAGCGTCCGCGATCGGCCAGCAGGTGGAACAAGCGATTCGCTGGCTTACGTTGCAGTATTACCAGCCGATCTCAATCGAACAGATGGCGCAGTCTCTCGGCTACCATCGAACGCATTTATCCAAAATGTTCAAGCAGCACACCGGCTTGTCGCCCATGCAATATTTGCTCAAAATTCGCATGGAGCGTGCCAAGCTGCTGCTGCAGGAACCGCTGACCGTCGAACAAGTCGCATCCTCTGTCGGTTTCGTCGATGCGCTATACTTCTCGAAACAGTTCAAAAAGTGGTTCGGCAAGTCGCCCACCGATTATCGTCACGATCAGGGGTATAATCCGTACGACTGTATGTAAAGCGTGCAACTTTATGTCAAACCTCCCCGTCTGAAGAGTAGCACAATCATGACATGACCGGGGGAGATACCACTTATGCGTCAGAAACCGTATTTCTTTTCCAGAAGGACGACCGCCTTCCTGACGCTTCTTTTGCTGCTTATGGCTTATTCGCCGCGCGGAGTGCATGCGCTCTCATGCTCCAAAGGACCGACAGTGGCTGAAGAATTCGAGCGGAGCACGGTCGTGTTTCGCGGCACCGTAGTGAAAGAGAATAACGACAAGCTTACGTTTCAGGTTCGGGAAAGCTGGAAAGGTGTTGTCGGCTCCTGGATTCAAGTACAGGTAAGCACGATTTGGATTCCGATGCAACGAGGCCAAGAGTACTTGGTGTACGCCACGGATCAATCAGGCAAGCTTACCGCTAATTTGTGCGGAAGAACGGACCTTTGGGAGAAGAGTAAGCTGGATGTCGCTTCGTTCCCGAACGGCAGCACGTTCCCGGCGCCGCCCCGCTATCCCGAACTGCACTGGGGCATCCCATTGTTCGCTTCCGTAGTAACCTTGAGCGGCATTGGCGCCGGCTTATATATTCGGTATGCCCGGAATCGCCGCCCCTAGCCGTCGTTGTTTTTTCCAAACCGGCATATCGCGCTGCCTTTAAAAAATCGCACACACAAAAGCCCATCCGCTATCGGAATGGGCTTGTTCAAATGGAATTAGACAGAAAAACTGTAAACCGCTTCACCGCCGGCTTGATTGACGAGCTCCGTCCACTGTTCCTGCGGTACAAGATCTATGACCGCTTTGATGCCGATCCGGCTGAAGTCCAGCCCGGATACATCCTCCAGCTTCAACCGGTCCGTCACAAGTCGCCGGAGCAGGCCCGGAAACTTCGCTTCGATCTGCTGCAGACGGAACAGTCCGGTCTCGAAATCTTTGCGCGACGCGTTCACTGAACCGAGCACGCACTTGTTCTCGAGCACTAGTCCCTGATTGACCCGATCGGCGGGGAGCTGGATGCTTCGGTTGCCCGGCGTAACGCCGAGCAAAGCGAGCACGCCGTTCGGCCCGAGCGCCGTCATCGCCTCGAAGGCGAGCGGGCTGTAGCCCGTGCATTCGAAGATGAGATCTGCGCGCTTGCCCGCTTGGCGCAAGTAGTCGTTCAGCGATGCCGATTCGCTGCCACTGTTGCTTTCCGCCTCCTTGTACACCACACCGCAGTCCCGAACCAGCGCGGCTCCCGCCGAATCCTGCGGCGATTTCGACCAGACGATCGTTTCCAGCCCCAGGCACCGGCAAGTGAACGCCGCGAGCAAGCCTAGCGGCCCGGAACCGAGCACGACCGCCGTTTGGGGCTGCCATACGAGACGCTGCTGGATCCGCTGCACCTCATCCCACACTTTTTCCACAATGCTTTGCGGCTCGGCAAGCACACCGTATGCCATCGCTGAGACCGGCACTTTAACAAGGAATCTTGCGTCTTCGACGTAATATTCCGACAAATAGCCGTTCGCGCCTTTGATTCCGCGTTCCACGTAATTGCCGCTCTCGCAAAAATCTTGCTGGCCGTTGCGGCAAGCCGTACAGTCCGGATCGGAGCACGGCCTGCGTACCAAGGCGCAAACCGCATCCCCCGGCTTCAAGAAGCTGTCCGTGGCGGCTTCCACGACAACTCCGAGCGACTCATGCCCGATCGTAAGCGCGGTTTCCCCTGCCGGAGGAACGCCGTACTTTTCCGTTACAATCTCGCGGTCCGTCCCGTCCAGGCCAACACACAGGACGCGCACCAAGACGTCCGAAGGCGTGCGCCGCTCCGGCCGCGCCACATCACACAGCTCGAGCCGCTTTGCCCCGGGGGCCGACTCCGCGCCTTCCGCAGCCAGCCCGGTTACACGCACCGCCTTCAATTCCGCTCACCCGCTTTTTGCAGCAGTTTCGCATCGCTCTGGTCCTCTTTGCCGCGCGCCTGATACCGGAACAGCTTCAGCTTGGCCATATATTCCTGCGCCACCTTTATGAACGAAGCGTGCGACCACGTCAGCGGCGATACAGATAACGGCTCGCCTGTGAACGGATTCACCTGCTCCGCAAGGATGCCGGAATAGAGCGAATGCCGTATCGTCCATTTCAGAAGGTCAGCCGCTTCTTTCATCTCCGCCTCGCTCTTTGCTACGGCAATTACCCATTCCGCATACCAGAGCGTGCAAATAAACCAAGGATTGCCCGGCACTTTCGCCGTATCTTTCGTCACCTGATGGTAGTAATCATTCGTGTAGCGGGCCAGCCCGCCTACGTCCGTCTGAACCCACAACCGCTCCCGAATCGCCTTCATCGTCGATACGACGCGCGGGTCTTCCGCAGGAAGCAGCTCAAAATCGAACACCGCATACATGCTCGCATCGAGCGTCAAATCCTGATCATTCGCTTGCTTCTCCTCGTTCCAATACAGCGACCGAACGAACCGGTTTTCCGCTTCGAAGAACATTTGCTCCTCTACCGCTTTTTTCACGCGCTCCGCCTGCTCTTTATAACGTCCGGAGCGCTGTTTGTCCCTGAAAGCCTTCGCGAATCCGGACGCCGCCAGAAGTCCCGCATATACGCTCGCTGCCGTAAACAAATGCACCCCGTAACGCTCCTCCCACAAATCGTAGGAAGGAAGCGGCAATCCGGAGGCGTCCACATAAGACGATATGAAATCGGCCGCTGGAACGACCAGCTGCTCATAATCTTCGCGCGCCTCGTCCAACGTACGCGCCAGCTGATGATGGTGCCACAGCGTATACAGCACAAGGGCCGTTTCATCCTCCTGGATCGGGAGCTGCTTCTCGCCTTTCGCATTGATCCTCGGATGCCAGCTGGAGCCGGCCGACCCGTCGGGATTATATTTGTGCTGCAAAAAACCTTCTTCCGAAATCCCCCGCTTGCAAAATTGAAAGAAACGTCGGGTTAGCGCATGGTACCCGGATCGGTCCAGCGCGTGCGCAATCAAGGCGCCGTCTCTCGGCCACATGTACGAATACGTATCTTTTGCGAATTTCATAATGTCCGAGTCGTTGGCCGCGATGATCGCTCCGCGGTTATCCATATTCGTTCGAATGATCAGCAAGCTTCGCTTATAGAAGGAAGCCATCTCCTCATCCAGCAGGTTCAGATCATGACGCTCTTGCCCGAGCCACTGCAGCCAGTAGTTGTACGTACGCTGCAAAAATGCATGCGGACCTGCGCTCCGCACCTTCTGTTCGAGTTTCCTGATGTCAGGAAGCGATTTGCCGAAGCAAATCCAGAACCACGCCACTTTCGACCCGTTCGCCGGGACGTTCAGTTCCAGCTCGACGGTTCCGTCGACCGAGCCTTGCGCAATCGGGTTGCGTCCGAGCTGCCCGTCCTCCGCGTCGCGCCACGTGCCTTCCAAGCGGTTCATTTCCTTTTGACCGATCGCGTAAGAGGATATCGCCGCTCCCGGCTTGTCCGGCGAAAGACACGATAACGACAAATACCGGTGCCCCTTATAAAACACAAGCGATTGGAGCTCCGGCTCGAAGTAGACGGTGTCGCCCACACCGTTTCCATACAAGTGCAAATCCAGATGGAAGTACAGCTTCACCGTTCGCTCGCGGTCCCAATGATTGTCGATCACAACTTTGCGAATGAATGCGTTTTCCTGCACATCTACGCCGTCGCGCAGCGTAAGCGTCAGTCCTAACCGCTCATGCTTGCAGTCGACATGCGTCACCATGGAATCGTTCAAGTATCCGCCTTGCTTTTTCAACTCGGGATGATCAATCCAGAAAAAGTCCTCTGCCGTCCACACCCCAAAATGGGACAAATGGTCGAGCGCTTGATTTTCTTGACCCACAAAAGGATAGTAAATATCCCGAACATTATAGTGCGTGTCAAAATTGATCAGCACCTCTCCGTTACCAATGGGCAAATCCCTTGCCATAATGCTCAACTCCTTCCTCGCTCTTCCTAATTTCCCCACGTGTGGAAGCAATTTATGCATTATGATTTTGGTAAACTGGAGAACGGCAAAAAGACCGGCATGGGCCAGCCCGGAAAGACGAACCCTTATCCCGTTATTTTCGTTTGCGCGCATTCTTAACCAGCGTCATTCTCCGCGTATGGCGGAGCCAGGCGTAATAAGATTTCAAATCCCTAAGTTCGATATCTTCGGATATGCGGCCAAGAAACGTAATTACAATCATTTTATGAAGCGGATTGCCTGCGATGTCCGTTTCATCTTTCAGTTCCTTGAACTCGGCGACCATGACCAGGTCGTTATCGATCAAAAATACGTCGTTTTCATTCGGATAATACGGCTGGACCCGGCTCAGCTTCAATTTGTCCCAGAGATAGCCGCAAATCTGCTCGACACCGCCTTGATCCGTTTCGACGCGCTCGTCCCACCGGCTTAAGGCATGACTTGTGAGGACGATATCTGCAATCTTAAAACCATTCAATTCGACGTGAAAAGATTCATAGGTGCTGAATCGGCTCATATTTTTGTCTCTCAACGGTTCTCCCCCCTCTATCTACTTTCTGAAAGATATTACTTTTAATGTAGTATCTATATTACGGGGAGTCAATAGATGGTTAGTCAGATTAATAATCTTTTTGATTTGCTGTTTCTTTTCCGCCTTCCGTTCAGTACAATAGAAGATGATGAGAGGAGTCGATTTTGGTGGGACAACCTATTGTTAATTTTGGAAAATTTCTGGAAAGTCTGCGGGGTTCCATGTCTTTACGAGAAGCAGCCAGAAAAAGCGGCCTGTCTCATGCGTATATCCGAGACCTGGAGCTGGAGCGCAACCGTTCAACCAATGACCGTATCACCCCTTCGCCCGACACGCTTCAGAAACTGTCGGTAGCATACGGTTATCCATATATGGATCTAATGATCAAAGCAGGTCATCTTGTCAACGGAGACCTTGCTCCTAATCCGACCAAAGACTCGGAAGCGGAAATGAATCTCGATCTGAAACATGTCCATTACATCGAGATCGGGAATAAAGATGCGACGTATTATACGAGTCAAGAGAAGCTGGTGCACAGCATCGAATCCTTGCTGGATTTCAGCGCATTTTTGGACAAGCTGGAGGAGCACAATTTCAAGAAACTGGATGCCGATCTTTACGTGAATTTCAATCAAATTCGTTATTACGACGAACGCCGCGGCATGTTATTTTTCGATGAAGACGGAAACGGCCGGGGCGTCACGATATCGGCGATCAAGCAGCGCAAGTATCACGACCTCATTCTCCGCAATGTTGCAGTCAACACGAGCAAGAGCCTCGAATTCTCGTTTGGGAAATCCGGCACGCAAATCTCGTATACAGCGTCTGAGAAAAACGTTTAAGAACGAAAGATAACCGGCGATAAGGATCATTTCTGCCTGTTTCGAACATCCTACAAAAAAACATCATAGAAATAGCGTTTGTAACAGCCAGTATGGGGATACGGCTGGTTTTTTTTCGGTTTCAACCATCGCTTTATCCAGTTTTGGAAATTTGTTGGGAGAGAATTTTTTACGAATGGTCCTTACATTTCATTCGTTATACTAAGAAGGAGATGAGAGAGTAATTCGCATGCAATCTATGTGTATCTGGGAGATGAACTTGATACGTTGGGGATCGACTTTTGAACGAATCGGTAGCTTAGCGGAGTACAGCTCGGTACATTTGATTAGACAAATTAAGTCTTAGGGGGCAACATGGTTAACTATTTGTTTTTGTTAGTATCATTCTTTATGTTCTGGGTTTCAATGCTTATATTTACGCTTATTCTGTTTAGACAAAAAATGAAGGACCATACATACAAAATTATCATGTGCTCGCTTTTAATGACGCACGTTTCGATAATATCTTTTACATTACAATCCTTAAAACTGCCTAATTATATGATTCTGTTTCAGCCGATATGTTTTATCATTTTTTATTACTATATTTTCAGAATTCAATTCCTTCATACAATAACAGTTACCTTGGCTGTTTATATGGTTAATTTTATTGCAGAATCGTCTCTCTACTTGATTTACACCCGATTCCATTTAGAAAAATTTTTGGAACTAGCTCAAGCAGATGAAATATTGCCTCTTTTTTATCTTTTGATAGTCAATGTCCTGCTTTCAATTGCTTTATATAAGTTCAGAATTGGGTTTACATTTGTTCCGTTTCGAAAAATATCAAATTTTAAGCTATCTCACATTAAACGCAATACTGCTTTCATGGTATTATCAGGTTTATTCATCGTAACCTTTGGGACATCCACTCTATTTTTCTTACATACAATCGTATTGTTTGGTTTAACTTCAGTAAGCACGTTTATGATTCTATTATTCCATCATTTTTATACTCGTGAGATCGAAGAATGAGTATTTAATTTAAATCAATAGGAGGATTTATGCAATATTTTTGGATACTAATATGCGGTATGTTTTTAGCTTGGCCTTCATTTTTCATCATGTCTTTAGTTCTATTTAGACAAAAAGTACACGATCATGTGAAACCTCTGATCATCAGTTCGATACTTATGGGACATATCGCTTTGTTACTGCAATTATACCCCTTACAAATCGCAATCACATTGGTTCAACCTATTTTTTATATTTTTTGTTTGAGTTTTATATTCAAATTCAAGCTTTTTTACTCCACGATAATGGCGCTTAGTACATATTTTGTCGGTGCGGTTACAGAAATTTGTTTTAACGGATTGATAACAAATTTTAAATGGGATGCGTTTCTTGAAGCTCAGCAAAATGGAGTCATACTCCCGGCGGTTGCCGTCTCGCTTATCAATTTTGCCGTTGCTTACATACTAAATAAGACACGAATAGGATTCACATTTATCCCCCGGCAGAAACGATTGGATATTATGGATATTAAATTTAAAAAGAAAATGAACATTATTTTGGTGGTGCAGTTTTTGTTTGTATCCGTAGCCTGTGTTACTTTATATCGTTTTGAGCATCTGCTTATTCTGAACTTTATTATAGATGTGTTGTTATTAATTATTATTTTCCGTTTGCTCTATGTGAAAGAGTTAACCGACTAAATCAACCTCTTAGAGTGGTGACCAGTAGAGATATGAAGTTAATAGAGCTGTGTGCTGCCATCATTGGCAATATTGACTGGGATTTTTTATAAAAGTAACAAAAAATCATTCCGGTAATGAAATACCCGATAAATCGATTTAAATTAAAGTGACCTAAGGCAAATATGGTAGAAGATATACTAGAAGCAATCCAAAAATTCATAAATTTACTCAAAAAGGAAAAAATAATTTTTCGATAAACAATCTCTTCAGCGATCGGTGCAATAATGACTGCATATACGGGCATTATCGCGAAAGAATCCAATATACCGTCGTACGCCCCCACGGAAGTGCCAAAGATAATACTTGTAGCCGCCTGGGCATAAATCGAGAATTGAAAACAGTTAAAATAGGCCATGACATTCTGGCGACTTTTTAAAATCTTATTATAGTCGGTTAGTATTATATCCTCTCTCATACAATACCCGATCAAACTAATTACAATAATCGGAGCAAGTCCGATAAAATACTTATTGTTAAGTAAATAAAAGTCCGAAGGTCTCGGTCCGATGAACACAAAAAAGGCGATTAATATAAAAAGTTCTTTTCTGGTCATAATAATTCTCCAACAACTAAATTTAGTATTAGCGACTCGTAGATCGCCAGGTTTTACTATACGACATCAAAAAATTTATTGACAGCTAAAATATAAATCTGCATAATTCGACATAATGTGCTTGTGTACAAAATCAAAGTATACTAAACTAAAATTAACTGATAAAATAATCTAAAAAAAGCCTTCAAATTCGAAAGCAAATAAAAAAATTGTAGAAACCGTGACTTTTTAACTATATACTAGGTTCTTTTTTCCTTATAAAATATTGTAAAGGGAGTAAATGTTACGATGTCATTGGCAATTAAAATACTTTTATCTTCAATCGAGTTATCTGCAATGATCGTACTCTCTCTATCAATGTTCCGGTTTCAGTTTTATTATTATTTACATAAGATCTACGGCATTGCGTTATTAATGTCTATTATTAGTTTCTATTTTCGAGATATCAATCATGTAAGCAACTTGACTATTTTACCTGCTCTCACAGTTGAAATTATTCTTATAATGATAGTATATAGAATCCCTTTCTTCTACTCATTATTAATGTGTATTCCTGGTTTTGTAGCAGTCTCAATAATCGAATTAGCGTTATATGGAATAGGAAAGCAATTCTTACTATTCGATGAGTCCCAAGTTCGCGAATCTGCTTTATTACTCGGGTCTGTTCAAGTCTCAGCAACCATCATTATTATTTTTTTGATATATCTTCTTCAGCGAAGAAAGTTCGGTTTTTTATTTAAATCGAAGAACTTGGCTTCGAAATCAGCACTTAAAGGCTACAACTTCATATTGTCAGCGGTTCTCGTTTTAAGTCTCATACTGATTCAGCTTGAATTAATTTCTTGGTATCAGAACTCAGTCAGTTACATTATTACTATCGTTATGGTTATTATCTTTTTGATAGGTATATTTGTCGCGTACCGGCACAATAAACAAATCATAAGAGATAAATACGAGAGGCCTGTTAAAGATGAACTTGATCGATCGTTCCGCAACCAGAATAGCAAAGACAATCCGTGAGAACTACCCTCAGGCGGCTTCTGAACAAGTTTTAGTTTACGCGCTTAGCTTGTCAATAAACTCAATATTGGCAATAAGCACTACTTTGTTTATCTCTTATTTTACAAACCATTTCTTGGAATCGATAACCACTATAGGATGTTTCCTATTACTGAGATATTTTAGCGGAGGAGTGCATCTAAACTCTTCATTAGCATGTTGTCTGGTTACCATCCTTGTTTTGACGGTTTTAACTCATTTAAGTTTCAACTATGTTTTTCTAGGTTTAATCTTTGATATTATCAGCATTATCATTTTGTATCTTAAAGCGCCGCATGGCATACAAGATGTTAGCCGGATCAATCCAAAATATTATCCAGTTTTAAAATGGTTTTGCATTCTCTTTGTTTCCAGTAATTTCATTATTCACTCCCCCTTACTTTCAGCTACATTTCTAGTTCAAACACTGACATTGACACGAATAGGCAACTCCTTGTTCATATTACTTGAGAGGAGGTGAGGAGATGAAAAGAAAAATTGCAAAGATTGCAAATGTGGCGCTTTTGATCATAGCATCCCTGTTTGTCTTTACTAATTCTGCGTTCATGAATCGCCCTGAAACTCCTCAGGAACTGCTGAAAAAATAATACATATTTTTAATGACGGCTGCCGAGCCATCGTTCGGCAGCCTAATCTTTATCCCTTGGAGCTGAAATCATGCAGAAAATCCCCGTTACTCGGGATGGCAAAAGAGGGTCGGAACTTCTGGTTATTGACGCTGGCGACGTCGTGAAAATTGACCGAATTCGTGACCGGGAAGTGATCATCCATACCAAAGACGAGCAATATTACCTTGACTTTTCATTCGACAGCTTGGAAGAATGGTTGTTTGAGGACGGGTTTCGCCTGCTGGACAATACGAATATCGTCAATATGAATCATGTGCAGTCCTACGATTCGAAGAAAGGGGCCATTTATCTCACTTCGGATCATCGTAAACATGCCAAGACGGCCTCTGCCGCCCGCATTCACAAAGAGCATGTCGAGAACGCCGTTCAACTCATCAAGACCGGCGACTATGCTTCAACCGAACACAATCCCGAGCTGCATGAAGAACTGTTCGCCAAAATTGTTAGCGAAACGAACGACTACCATTTGCTTCGATCTTACGCTACCATTCGCGCGGTGAATGAGCGCAAACGGGCCGAGGAAAAGATCGTACATATGGCCTATCACGATTCGCTCACCAATTTGCCGAATCGTCTGCTGTTCGACAACAAGCTGAAAGCGCACTTTGAGGAATCGCAGCGAAACGGCAGTATGATGGCTATCGTCTTTTTTGATCTTGATCGATTCAAAGTTATCAACGATACGCTCGGCCATCATGTCGGCGACCAGCTTCTTCAGTTGCTGGCGCGCAAATTGCAAGTTTATGTAAAGGACAAAGACGTCGTAGCCCGTTTCGGCGGGGACGAATTCATCATATTATTAACGAATCTGACGCATGTCGATGAAGCCGCCCAATTTGCCAGAGGCATCCCAGACTTGCTTAAAGAACCGTTCGTTATTGAGAGCCATGAATTATTCGTAACCGCAAGCATCGGCATCAGCGTGTATCCGAATGACGGCGCCGAAACAGAAACGCTGTTGAAAAATGCGGATATCGCCATGTACCGTTCGAAAGAAAAAGGCGGGAACGCGTATCATTATTACCAACCGGATATGAACAAACGTTCGATGCAACGGCTCAACCTGGAGATACAGCTGCGGAAAGCGCTGGAGCGAGGCGAATTTCAAGTGTATTACCAGCCTCTTGTTAATCTGAGCAACGGCAGCGTGTTCGGGATGGAATCGCTTGTGCGGTGGCTCCACCCGGAGTGGGGACTCGTATCGCCCGCGGAGTTCATCCCGCTAGCCGAAGAAACCGGACTGATCGTACCGATCGGAAACTGGGTGCTGAAGCAATCGTGCCTGCAGAATAGGACTTGGCTGAAGATGGGCTATCCGCCGTTAATCGTATCGGTCAACATTTCGGCGATTCAATTCCATCAACAAAATTTCGTACAGATCGTCACAGAGACGCTGGAGGAGTCGGGCCTTGCCCCGGATCAGCTGTGTCTGGAGATTACGGAAAACATTGCGATGAACAACCTCCCGTACATTACCGATACGATGCAAAAGCTAAAAGCGCTCGGCGTACGCATTTCCATCGATGACTTTGGCACAGGCTACTCCTCGTTAAGTTATTTGAAGCGATTCCAGGTGCACACGCTGAAAATCGATCAGTCGTTTATCCGCGACATTACTTCCGATGAAGACAACGCCGCCATCGTCACCGCATTAATCGCCATGTCGCACCGTCTCAAAATCAAATCGCTTGCCGAAGGTGTCGAAACGAAGGAGCAGCTTGATTTTCTCATTACGCAAGGCTGCGACGAAATTCAAGGATACGTATTCAGTAAACCGATGCCTGCCTCCGACTTCGAGCTTTTGATCAAAGAAAACAAACAGCTGTACTTGAATTAGAAAAAAGCGGCAGAATTCTGCAACTTTTTTCTTTTTTTTTCGTTATTAATGATAAGCTGATCTCCGGCAATTACCTTTTATTCAGAAAGGAACCGCTTATGTCCGTACCTTTATCCGACAGCACGCGCACCCAACCCGCGACGGCTCTTGGTAACAAAAAGAAAAAGAGCAAGAAGCGCAAAACTTCCACACCGCTCGTTACTCTTTTCTTTTATACTTTATTCTTCATGTTCTTCTTCGGCATAATCGGCAGCATCTGGTTCTTTCTCACCGAATCTGGAACGAACGTCCGATTGTTGATGGCCGACACTCTGATCACGACACAGCATCGGCACTGGGCCAAATATTTGATCGGCAGCGAAGAGCTGGATAAGCGCGTGAACCGCTATTGGGCACAGTTTGACAAATACTCGGAAGTCGAGGACAAACAGCTTGTCCACATCGCCCCCGATCCGGTCGTTCCCGTAGTGGCAGAAGTCAAAAAACCGATCGTTGAAATCGAACCGATTCAAGGAACGAACTTCAAGGGCCATCTCCTCATCGTCAATGATCCGAAGAAACTGCGGATCGCCGTTCCCGGCAAAGTGGGCAAAGGGGAGAAAGTGTCCTCCATGGTGTCGCGTCTCGGAGCGGTGGCAGGTGTCAATGCCGGCGGTTTCGTAGACCCCGAATGGATGGGCAACGGCTTTCAACCTACCGGGCTTGTCATGTCGGGTGGCAAAATCTTTTATAATGACGGCGGCATGAACACGGCGAACCATATCGTCGGTATCGATAACGAAGGCCGCATGGTAGCAGGAAAATATTCACCCAACGAACTGATCAAGATGGGCGTTCAAGAAGCGGTCACCTTTGCGCCCAAGTTCATCGTGAACGGCGTCGGCCAGATCAAAAACCAGGCGGATGGCTGGGGGATCGCCCCGCGTACGAGCATGGCCCAAAAAGAAGACGGTACGATTATGTTCGCCATTATCGACGGCCGTCAGCCGGGACATAGCATCGGAGCCACCTTATTCGATATCCAAAAAATATTTCTCGAGCACGGCGCCGTCACGGCCGCGAATTTGGACGGGGGATCTTCGACCGTCCTTGTCAAAGACAATAAAATTGTCAACAAACCGGCAAGCGAATACGGAGAGCGCTATCTTCCTACCGCTTGGCTCGTATTCGACGAACCGGAGAAAGCCAACATCAAGAACATTTGGGAAGGTCTCGATCCAAGCAAAATCGACCCCTCCAAATGGTAAAACAACCCTGCTTGCGCGGCGATCGCACAAGCAGGGTTGTTTGGTTTATTGTTGTTCTTCCCGGTCGATCGCGGTAGCCGCAACGGAAGCTTCGGCGGCTGCCACCTCGTCGCCAGCTCCTTTGCTTTTGGCGAACGATTTGACCCCTTGCCCCGCCTGCACGGCAGCGTCCTTTGCTTTCCCGGCCCAATCGGAAGTCGTCTCTACGACGCTCGAGGCAAGCTGTTTCGATTTTTGAGCGACGTCCCCGGCGATTTGCTGGGTTTTCTCGCTGACTTGCTGATATCCTTCCGCAATATCGGCGCGCAGCTCACGTCCCGATTTGGGAGCGAACAGCAATGCGGATACCGCCCCCAATACCGTACCTACCACAGCACCAACCAACAAATCTTTGCCTTTATGTTGTGCCATTCCCACTTCACTCCTTCGATTTTGATCGCTTGCAAGCTTGCAGGCGATGCCAGAGATGAATTCCGGCGGTCGTCAGTTCCATCAGGTCGTTCACGGTATCCTGGTTATTATGTACGGCTCTTCGAGCTTCGAGAACCGAATGTTCCACCGTTTGCGACATGACCTTGACGGAGCGGGAAACGCGATTCATCGCTTCCCCTGTCTCGTTGGCCGCCTTGAACCATGCATCCGCAGCGGTCAGCTTGCCCTGCAAATCCTCTACCAGCACGGTAGAAGCCTTGAACAGCCGTTCCGATTCACCTGTCGTTTGCGTCACCTGCTGCTGAACCTCACGGAGAGCCGCTTCCGCCTGCTTTAAGGCAGCATCCGCCCGGCGAAGCAGCCTAATCCCATACAACGTCAGGATCAAGAAGGCAACCATACACACCGCTATACCGTATTGCCACCACAAATGCATCCACCTCCGTCCCCTGCAGCTTGCTTCTGGACGAATGCCCAATTGAGATAATATAGTATAAGACGGTAAGCCTTGTCTTGACACAGGAAACGATCATTTTTTTTGGGAAAGAAAAAAAGCCTCGCTGTGAAAGCCGGGACTTAGACTTGTTTTAACTGGGCTATGATTTGTTCAACGGCATCGTCCAAGGAGTCGGCTTGCAGACGAACCGGCTCTTTGGCGTACCGGCTTTCGGCATGCTCATACCGCGGATCGTAGTAATGCTGAAGCAGCAGCGCGACTGCTTCCTCGAATTGATTCAGCAGCAGATGGCGTTCAATCTCCGCAGCGACCGGCGTATGAATACGTCTTCGAATATGCTCGAAGGCCGCAATACATTCATCCTTATGCTCAAGCGGATGATAATCGTCCATAATATGCCTTACCCGTTCCTCCAAGGGCATCTCGACGATGATCGGTTTGCCCTCTTCTTTCTTACGGGCCAGAAATTCGGGCAAAACCGCTTTGCCGACCCGCTTGCTCTCGGCCTCCACCAAAATATACGGCTTCTCGTTTAGGCGCAGCAGCTCGTGCGCCAGCAGCGATTCGAACGTCTTCTGGTTGTTCGGCTTGAGTCCGATTTGACCGAAGATCGAGCCGCGGTGTCCGGCGAGATGCTCAAGATCCAGGACAGGATAGCCGCGTTCGGCCAGCTTACGCAGCATAAGCGTCTTGCCCGTCCCGGTGTTGCCGCCGATGACGATCATCTCCGGCTTCAGCTCGAAGGACTCCAGCAGGCCGGTGACCCACTGCCGATAGGCGCGGATGCCGCCACCTAGCCGGTATACGCGAATGCCCATCAGCGAGAGCAGCGTTGCCGTCGTCCGGCTGCGCATGCCGCCCCGCCAGCAAAACACCGCTTTGCGCGGCTCAATCGCTTCGAATTGCTTGATAAACGCCGGTAGCTTGGCCGAGACGATCTCGAGCCCGCGATGTTTCGCCGCCTCGATGCTCACCTGCTTATAGATCGTCCCGATTTCCGCCCGTTCTTCGTTCGTAAAGAGCGGGATGTTGCTGCTGCCGGGGATGGTGAATTCCTCATATTCCCCCGGGGAACGGACGTCGACAAGCGCCAGTTCCCGCTTGCTCTGCAGTTCCAGAAGTTCCTGCACATGGATGTCTTGAAACAAAAGGCTCGCTCCTTTGTGATATAACTAATACGCTCGGGTTCGACTCGTTTCACAAGTGGCGTGCTAAGAAACGAATCAGGCCAATGGACTACAATGACGGTTCCACGCGGATCTCGCCAGGGTGATCGGAAACGGTCTCTCCGATGATAGCTGCTTCAACGCCGGCACCGTACATATCGGCGAGCAGCGCCTCCGCTCGATCTGCGGCGACGGAGATCAGCAGCCCTCCCGACGTGACTGCGTCGCACAATATCCATTGGTCGATCTGGTCGATCGACGACGCGAAAGTAACCGTGCCTTCCAGATGCGCGTAATTATTCTTGGTGCCGCCGGGCACGAAGCCCGCTTCCGCCAGCTCGCGAACGCGGGGCAGCACCGGAACTTGGGCTTGCCCGATGCGTACGCCGACGCCGCTGCCCTTGGCCAGCTCGGCAGCGTGGCCCAGCAGGCCGAAGCCGGTTACATCCGTGCAGCCGTGCACGTCGTAAGGCTCCATCACTTCGGCAGCCGTTTTATTCAGCGTAGTCATCACTTTCGTAACCCGGGCGATCTCTTCCTCGCTCAAGGCGTCTTTCTTGATCGAGGTCGTCAAGATGCCGACACCGATCGGCTTCGTCAGGATCAGCTTGTCGCCGGGTTTTGCGCCGGTGTTCGTCTTGGCTTTGGCAGGATGTACGAGGCCCGTTACGGCAAGCCCGAATTTGGGCTCGTTGTCGTCGATGGAGTGACCGCCCACGAGCGTCGCGCCCGCTTCCTTTACTTTGTCTCCCGCCCCGCGGAGAATATCGGCTAGCACGCTTTTATCGAGCTTTTTGATAGGAAACGCTACAATGTTCAGCACGGTTAACGGCTTGCCGCCCATTGCGTAAATGTCGCTGAGCGCATTGGCCGCAGCCACTTGTCCGAACGAATACGGGTCGTCGACAATCGGCGTGAAGAAGTCAACCGTTTGAACCAAAGCCAGTTCATCCGTCAGCTTGTACACCCCGGCATCGTCGCTTGTATCCAGCCCAACGAGCAGGTTCGGATCCGGTTCGGCCGGAGGCAGCGTTTGAATGACCTGGTGAAGATCGGCCGGACCGATTTTACAGCCGCAGCCGCCTTTGGTGGAATAGGAAGTCAGCTTGATTTTCTCGCTCATCGTCATGTTAGAAGATCGTCTCCCTTTGTTATAAGATACCGGTAACTCGCATCAACCTGCAAAGGTCCTGCATTCCGGATAAGCATGCATTCAACAGCACTGCAATAAGTAATAGGGATGCCAGATCGCTTTCATAGGAAGGAAATCTGTCCACATTTACGCTAACTTACAGATTATCATAGATGGCCCACAAAAAAAAGCGAGCCGCCATGCCGCACAAAAGCTGCCCCTATATACCCGTTAAGCATGGTGCTGCTTGCCAACCGGTGGTATAATGAACGTATGCGACTAAGAATAAGGCGGAGGGTAATTCAATGAATCGTGAACAGGGCTTGAAGCTGATTGAAGCGGTAAAAATCATCGCCATCGTACGAGGCGTACAAGAACAACATATTGCAAGTCTGGCCGAAGCTTTGCGGGACGGCGGCATCCCGATCATGGAAGTAACGCTGAATACGGAAGGCGCGCTCGGGATGATCGGGCGGCTGCAGCAAGCTTACGGCGATTCCATGTACATTGGGGCCGGAACCGTGCTCGATGTTGAGGATGCGAAGCGCGCGCTTGACGCCGGTGCATCGTATCTCGTTACGCCGAATATTGATGAAGAGGTCATCCGCTATGCCGTAGAACGCGGAGCGCCGATCTTTCCGGGCGCGATGACGCCAACGGAAGTTGTCAAAGCGTGGAAAGCCGGTGCAACGGCAATCAAAATATTCCCGGGAGCAAGCCTCGGGATCGGGTACCTCAAAGAAGTAATGGCGCCGCTAAACCATATTCCGATGATGGCGGTCGGCGGCGTGAGCGAAGAAAACATTGGCGATTTTATGAAAATCGGCTGTTATGGCGTCGGCATCGGCGGTTCGCTCGTCAACCTGAAGGAAATTGCGGCAGGCAATTTCGGCTGGGTTCGCGACAAAGCTTCCCGATTGATCGATCGCTCAAAAAGCTGATCGCAGCGTGTTGCTACAAACAAGGGCGGTTCCTCACAGTCGGAGGAGCCGCCCTTTAGCAATTTACTCTTTTTTCATAACGTCGTGATCCACGTAACGCTCGCCGTTCAGCTCGCTAATGACGTTTATCGCCACTTTCGCACCGTCGCCGGCCGTGATGATCGTATGTACGGATACGCCTGCCGCAGTTCCTGCCGCCCAAATCCCCGCGACATTGGTCTTGCCACTGGCATCTACATCCAATACCGTCTTAATCCGCGGCTCTGTACCGGGTTTGGTATTTACACCGATCGTTTCAGCCAAGTCAACCATTAATCCAGTTGCCAGAATGACGTGCTTTGCCTCATAGCTGCCGCCGTTTTCGGTTTGCAGTTGAAATGCTTCGCCCGCTTTCGTCACGTTCACCACTTTATCCTGAACGAGCTCCGCGCCGAATTTGGATGCCTGCTTTTTGCCGATGTCCACCAGATCGGGGCCGGTAATTTCGGAAACGCCGTAATGGTTTTCAACCCAGGCGCGCTTCGTGATGCTTTGGTCGCTGTCGACTACAAGCGTTTTCTTTCCGGCTTTTGCAGCAAACAGCGCTGCGCTTGCTCCCGCCGGACCGGCACCGACAATGGCAATATCATAAGACATGGTTCATCTTCCCCTTTCCATTATGTCGAACGCGCATGAAGCCGCGCAGATTCGCTGAGCAACACTGGCAGGAATAGATTTCTGGTTACGAATGATAACCAGCTTTTATATGATAAGAACACGTCAAGTCCATTATCGGATATCTCGAAACCGTTGTCAAATTCAGGAATAAGCATACGATCAAGGCGTGTTCAAGTTCGATGCGCGGATGTTATTAGAAAAAATTGAACCGTTCCCCTTTTTAATTCGTCAGTTATTCATGTAAAAGTGTCGAACCAAGTCGATAATTTGTCCTCATAGACAGAAGCCAATTTATACAATAAATTGTATAATTACTTTACATACGCCATTTCCTTGTAACCTTTTGCCATTCATTTTGCGTTATAATATTAGACAGTGTTCGACAGGTACGATAAGGAGGCTCGACATGCCCGTATCCAAACCGCGAAAAAAGCGGCCGAAATTTCTGAAAACCGCCTTGATCTGTTTGACCGTATTATGCGTCGGAGCCGGCGGCTATAGCGCCTATCTGGTATATCAAGCGAACCATGCGCTGAATCAAATGTCTGCCGGACCGGCTGATCTGAGTGAAACACCCCCTATCAGTACCATTCCGATATCGGGGAAAGCATCGACGGGGAACGAGTGGAGACCGATGACGTTTTTGCTGACCGGGGTCGACCATCGCGAAGGCAGCGGCGGAAGCATGAACTCGGACGTATTGATGCTTGTCGCTTTAAACCCGCAGACGAGCTCCGCCACGATCGTCTCCGTCCCGCGGGATATGGAGCTAAAGCCGAAGGAATTCGGGTTATCCTCGCATAAAATCAATTACTACTATGCCTATTACTATAACCAGGATAAAAACACGGCGATTCCCAAGACAAAAGCTTTATTTAGCCGCATGTTCGATATTCCGATCGACTATATGGCCGTGATCGATTTTGACGGGTTCCGGGAAGTCGTTGACGCCCTGAAAGGCGTAAAAGTAGATGTCGATATGGATATGCGGTATGTAGACGACGAGGACGGGACGAACATCAATCTGAAAAAAGGGCTGCAAACGTTGAGCGGCAAGCAGACGCTCGATTTCCTGCGATACCGCAAATCGAATCGAGGTACGGAAGAGTCGTCCGACATTGCCCGCAATCAGAGGCAGCAAGAAGTGCTGAACCAACTGCTCGATAAAATGACGTCCTTTAGCGGCATCACGCAGTGGGGAGACCTGCTGGAAATCGCGGGGCGCAACGTGAAAACCGACATTCCTGCCGATCAGCTGCGAAATTTCATTCTGTCCTTCCCGAAGCTGAAGCCAAGTACGATCGACTTCATCCATTTGAACGGGGAATGGGCCAGCCCTTATATCATACCGAAAGAGTCGGATATGCGCGCTGCGATCAATGCACTGCGGGCACAAACGGAGCAAGAAGACGATACCTTTCCGTCCAGTGGCGGGACATCGGTAACCGAAGCGACTTATGACCGGCTGATGGAACGATTCAGGCTGGAGCCGGACAAGAAAGTTCCCATTCCATCATCGACCGTAAGAACAATCGGCCGCTCCCCCTTCTGATTCCAAATCGGCCGGGCAATAACAGTTGATTAATTCAATAGTATGCGCTATTATTGGGATACCTTGTTCATTCGAAGAAAGTAAATACTTATGTTTTCTAGGGTTCCGCGATTTCGCTCGATCGGTCTGGTCCAAGGGAAAACGCACAGGTCGCGAACCTGTGACACGGAGGGACAAAAGCCCGGGAGGATATCACGAAAGTGATATCTTTCCCGGGCTTTTTCTTTTCTGAACGAATGGGCAAATTAATGTCAATGGTTTATACAATGCACTTCACGGGGAGGAAAGAAAGATGAATCGCAATTGGTTAATGGTCTTCATTGCCGGATTATTTGAAATCGCCTGGGTCATAGGGTTAAAGCATTCCAATAGCTTGATCGGTTGGTTAGGCACGATTATCGCCATTCTGATCAGCATGGATTTGCTCATTCGGGCATCCAAACGGCTGCCCGTCGGCACCACCTACGCCGTATTTACCGGTATCGGCACATCGGGAACCGTCATTATGGAAATGCTCGTATTCGGCGAGCCGTTTAAAATAGCAAAACTGCTGCTGATCCTGCTGCTCATTTCCGGCGTCATCGGCTTAAAGATGATCACAGGCAAAACATCCGCGAAGGAGGTGCAATAACGATGGCCTGGTTAGCTCTCGTATTGGCCGGTGTGTGCGAAATCATCGGCGTATCCGGCATTAATAAAGTGAATCAATCGAAGAGTTTTACGTCATATTTGATTTTATTCGGCGGATTTATGTTCAGCCTGATGTTATTGTCATACGCCATGAAAACCATTTCCATGGGAACCGCTTATGCCATTTGGACCGGCATCGGCACCGTAGGCAGCGCTCTCCTGGGTATGCTGGTATACGGGGAATCGAAAGATTGGAGACGCATCATGTTTATCGCTATGGTGCTTGTCGCCGCCATCGGCTTGAAGCTGATTGCTTAAGCGGCGCGCCGAACCCGGAGCTGCATGGTACAAGCCATTTAGCGGGCTTCGGGCTTCAGTCCGCTTTATCATTGGCACGGGCGGATGGAATGGGCATACCGCCCCATAATCGACATATAGTCCGCTTACTGTCCGTTTCTCATCCAGCGGCTCATGGCTGCGGGGATCCAATTGTCATCCGGATCATCGTACAAATCCTCATCGTCGCGGTGGATGATTTCCTCATTCAATATTTCCGCGGCTTCCCCTTCCGTTAACGGCCGGTCGAATTTATGCTCAAGTTTCTGAATTTCTTCCTTTTCCATCGAGTCGATCCCTCCTCATATGTTCTTCGTCGTTCTTATTGTTATGGTTTCCACGGCGTCCCTCCTTATGAACTAAAACACATGGAAAGTTATGCAGTTCAGTCGGCACGTTCGCTCTTGTCCGAAGTCTAAATGTTTCGATCCCGGCGTAAAGGTACTAGAGCAAGTTAGTACTTACCGGAAACAGATGCCGGAATATACACTTGGAAGCAAGACGAACGATCGATTAAGGGGATGAACTGACAATGAATGAATTTTTGCGTAAATCATGGATCAGCGTTTTGGGAGCTCTGTTTATTCTCTGCGCCTTTGCGTACTTGTTCAAATATACGCTGATGCAGGGCTGGATGACGGACACGATCAAAATCGGACTCGGTCTTGCCGTCGGTGCCGGCTGCGCCATAGGCGGGCTGAAGCTGCTAGGTAAACAGAGAATGGCCGGAGAAATCGCCGCGGGACTGGGCACGGCCATTCTTTATACTACCTTCTCCTACTCGGGCATTTACTTCGCGCTGTGGGATTCCATGACCGTCTTCTTATGCATGCTTGCGTTGACGATAGGAATGATTGTGCTGTCTTACAAGCTGCGCCTGCGGTTAGTTATGAATATGGCACTGCTCGGCGGATTGATGTCCCCGATGATTTTGCGCCCGGAGACGGATCAAGTATTTACCCTGTTTCTTTATTTGCTTGTGCTGAACTGCACTTATTTTACCGTCAGCATCCGGGTAGCCTGGACCGAACTTAAGCTCATATGCTTTGCGGGAACGTGGCTGCTCTATTGGATCTATTTTATTCAGATGAACCCGCTCATCGATCGCGTCTGGAGCTTGCCGTTCCGCTATGCACTGGCCGCTTACGTCTTTTATATGCTGGCTTTCTTCTTCTCTTCGTGGAAGAACAACTTGAAATTCGACGGTTTGAACTTGTACCTCGGTTTCGTCAATGCCGTCCTGTTCGGTTTATGGGCCGTCATCTTGCTGGAGGGGCAAGCATCGTTCGCTTATCCATTGATGCTGATGGGTGTCGTCTATGTAGCGCTGGCATTCGCCGTCGGACGATTGACGGTATCGATATCCGGACCGGTCATGTCGAAGCTGTTCGGGGGCATACTGCTCATATTGGTCGCCTCGACCCAGTTTGGCAAAGGTCTCGCCGTTAAGCCGCTGTTAAACGTATATTTTTGGCTTGCCGTTTCGATCATCCTTCTGGCCGTCGGAGCATGGAAACGATGGGAGCTTCTTCGGGGAGCGGCTATGATCATCTGGATCGTCGTCGGCATTTACTGGTTTTATACCACGTGGGATACGCCTTGGGGAATATGGTTCGGGGTATATATCCCATTCCTGAACTGGGCCGCTCTTGCCTGGGAGCTGCTGGCTGCGGTAGGCTTTTACATTTCTCTGGCCGGTAAGTTCGGACAGCTTCGGGAGAGCGACAACCGAAGTATGGCATGCGTCTTCTCGGTACTCAGCCATTTAGTGGTAGGCGGGCTGCTTACCGTGCAAGCGGAAAACATGATCACGTATTACGAGCTTGGCAGAATCATGGACCTGAACTTGACGCTTTCGGTCGCGTGGGGTCTCTATGCGCTGCTGCTGTTCCTCTGGGGGGCCTACAGCCGACAGACGATGTATCGCGCTTTCGGCTCCTTCGTTCTCGTCGGCGTAGCCGTCAAAACGCTGCTCTTCGATCTGTATGGAAGCGAAACGATCTACAAAGTCATCGTCCTGTTCCTGCTTGGTATCATTACGTTCGGCATCGCCTACATCAACGGCAAATGGGCCGCAAAAAATCCACAGACCGAAGCCACACCGCCGGATCATGACAAAAGCGGAGAAACGGACTTGACGCCGACAAACACAAAATAAATGTTTCAAAGCAGCCGTAGCCGCATATAAAAAGCTGCTAAGTACAAATGGTCCGATTCTTGCAATAAAAAACCATCTTCTTCGAGAACGAACGCGGAGAAGATGGGTTTATTGTTTCTGTATCCTATAAGTGCATTTGCTGTCGCCTTTGGCCAAACACTCGGTCCGCTCCACTTCGGTTCCAAGCAAGCTTTGGAACATCGACAGCTCGCAGTTGCATGCATGATTGTATTGATTGGCGACTTGAGCGATCGGGCAGTTGTACTCATTGAGCACGTAGTTTCCGGCGTCCGTCTTCTCGAGCTCCACCATATAACCATTTGCATTCTGAATATCGGCAAGCGCCTGCACGCGTTCATCCAATGATTTGCCCGCCATGCGTTCTTCGTATCGGCTGATCAGCTTATCTTTACGGCGCTCGAACAGCAGCTCCACCTTGTCGTCCCCTGCCACAGCTTGAAGCTCCTCCAGCAAGTCGAGCGTCAGATGATGATATTTTTTCGGAAACAGCTCATCCGCAGCAACGGTCAAAAAATACATATGGGTCGGTCTCCCCATCGCTTGCCGAACAAGCTTGGAATCGATGAGGCTGTCTCTTTCCAGCGTGTTCAAATGCCGGCGAACCGCCATTTCCGTAATGCCGAGCTGCTTGGACATATCGTTTACACTTAAAGCGCCCCTTGTTTTCAGCATATTCAGTATGACTTTACGGGTAGATACATCCTGTTCCTGGTTCAACCGGTATCACCGCCTCGTTTGAATTCATTCTTTCGAAAATAATTAACGTTATGAATAAAATTATTGTATACGAAAACAGATCATAAGTAAATTAGTATACTAAAATGTATGTAAAATCCTAACTGTGGAAATGAATGCTTTACGGCGAATGGGGAATCTTCGCAAACGGAGGCAGGCGGCATTAAACGGACAGGGGTAATCATGCGAAGGTTGCAGCAGTGAGCTGCCGGGGATAGGATCTCCGAGCAGCTCATGTTGCAACGGCGAGTGAAGTTGAGAAGGATAATACCCTAGTCAACAAGCGATCCAAAAATCCTTGGTTCCATGTCAGCCGCTACAGCTTCTCTTTGCTTATAAAAGCCGGAACCGCATCGGCAAACGACTGCATCGCCGCCGGCAAGCGCGAGATTAGCGGATGCAAGCCTTCCCGCCGAAGAACGGGGTAGTCTTGAACGAGCGGTCTGCGCAGCTGTACCAAGTCCTTGAAGGTGGCTGCTACTTCTGCGCTGAAGACGCCTTCCCCTTCCAGTATATCGATAATATCTTCATAGCTGCTCGCGTCCCGCATCATAAACGCGTCAATTAATAAGCTTCCGACATCGGTGACAATCTCGATCGCCAGGTGAAGCAGCCTTTCTTGCGCCAAATGCAGCAGCAGCTCTCCCGAACGGAGAGCGAGAGCCCCCCATTCCTCCTGCAACTCACGGCAGGCGTCAAGCAGCATCGGCACCTGCGCCAGCCGCAAATCGATCTGTTCATGGTTCACATAATACATCGGGCTATCTCCGTTTCCTGTTTTTCCGCTTGGACCACCATACGATGATCGGGAAGGATACAATCAGTAAAAAAATTAGCAGCACCGCCTGCATCAAATACTCATAGCTCATCTTAGATTATGCTCCCTTATTTCTTGACCTGTTCGTCACGCCAGTACGCCCAATGGTTCGTCGGCCCATGACCGCCGCCAATGCCAAGCTCATCACGGATGGCGAGTGTAATAAATCGTTTTGCCGTATGCACTGCGTCGAGCAGCGTTCGTCCTTTGGCGAGCTCCGCCGTAATCGCAGCCGAAAACGTACAGCCCGTCCCATGCGTATGACGCGTCGTGTAGCGCTCGGCGGTGAGAAGGTAAAATTGTTCCCCGTCGTACAGCACGTCGGTCGGGGCTCCTTCGCTGTGGCCGCCCTTGACGACCGCCGCTCCTGCGCCGAATTGCTTGACAATGCACACCGCCGCTTCTTTCATCTCGTCCAGCGTCGAAATCTTCCGTCCGGTAATGACTTCCGCTTCGGGGATGTTTGGCGTCACGACGGCCGCAAGCGGCAGCAGCTTCTCGCGCAGCGCGTCCTGCGCGCTCTCTGCAAGCAGGCTGGCTCCACCCTTGGCGATCATCACCGGGTCGACGACGAGCCGCTCCAATCCGTGCGCGCGCACCCGTTCCGCCACAAGCTCGATTACCTGCGGCTGCGAAAGCATCCCCGTCTTGGCGGCATCGACGCCCAGATCCTCGAATACGGCATCGATTTGCTTCGCAATTCCTTCGAGCGGCATATCGTAAATGCCGTGCACGCCAAGCGTATTTTGCGCCGTCACCGCGGTGAGCGCCGACATACCGTATACCTCCAGCATTTGGAACGTTTTAAGATCGGCTTGGATGCCGGCCCCCCCGCCGCTGTCCGATCCGGCTATCGTTAACGCTTTATATATCATGACGATGCGATTCCTCCTGAATTTCCTTGTTATTTATCGTTCCGATGCAATCGCTGAATGGCTATGAACTTCCTTGCAGCCTGATCATGAACGTTCCACACCTGCTTTCTGAATCGTTCAAGCGCATTCGGGCACGTCTCTTTTCCTATAAGTTTATTACTTCCATTCCGTCAGCGTCAAGGCAATCCGCAGATACGTCCAGGATGGTTCGTGATCATTTTATGACAAGTTCCGCAAACACTTTGACGATTACCGCCGCGCAGCAGTATGATGAGGTAAAACGACACTTCGGGAGGGTCCGGACGATGCGAATTGCGAGGCCTCAGCTTCATGTCATTACGACCGGACAGCAGGAGCTGGATGCGGTCGCAGCAATTCTCGAGCGCTGCCCCGGCGCGCTCATCGACGTGCTGCATGTGCGCGAGAAGCATCGCAGCGCGCGGGAGCTTGTCGACTGGCACGCGAGGCTCAAGCCGCTGCTGCCGCAAACGGCGGTCGTGTTGAACGACCGCCTCGATGCGGCGCTGGCGGCGAACGCCGACGGCGTGCAGCTGACCGGCGGCAGCTTGTCGGCCGCACAAGCGCGGCGAATCGCGCCGCCCGGCATGGCTGTCGGCTGCTCGGTGCACTCGGCCGAAGAAGCGGCGGAGGCCGCCCGGCAAGGCGCCGACTACGTGATTTTCGGCCACGTATTCGCGACGGGCTCGAAGCCCGGCCTTGCCCCGCGCGGCCTTGACGAGCTAGCGGCAGCGGCAAAGGCGTCGCCCGTTCCGGTCATTGCGATCGGCGGCATCGAACCGAAGCGCGTTCAGGCGGTGATTTCCGCCGGGGCTGCCGGCATCGCCGTATTGTCCTCGGTGCTGCGTCACGCCGAGCCGGCCGGACAAATCGCCGCGTTCCGCGAAGCGCTCGACAACGCTCGGCTTGCCGCCCATTGAACGATCGGCGGCAGCCGGGCTCGAACGAACGGACCAAGGAGAGAATTTCCATGACGATACAGAAGAATCAAACAACCGCCGCAGGCGCGCAGCCTTCGGCATTGATCATCGGCGGCGGGGTGATCGGCTGCGCCGCCGCTTACGAGCTCGGTAAAGCGGGCTTCCGCTGCACGGTGCTCGACAAAGGCGGCCTGGCTCAGGAAGCTTCTACCGCAGCGGCGGGAATGCTCGGCGCACAGGTGGAAACGCATCAGCCGGGGCCGTTCTATGAAATGTGCCGCGCCAGCCAGCGGATGTACACCGAATGGACGGACGAACTGGAACAAGCGAGCGGAATTTCCGTGCAATACAGAGCGGAGGGAATATTGCGCGCAGCGCTGACCGCAGAAGATGAACAGGAGCTGCGCAGCCGATTGGCGTGGATTCGGGAGGCGGAGTGGCTGGAGCCGTCCGAGATGCTGCGGCTGGAATCGGAATTATCGCCCGATATTCATGGCGGGCTGCATTTGCCTGCCGACCATCAAGTTCAGCCTGTGTGGCTCGCCGAAGCGCTGAAAGCGGCACTCGTGAACCAAGGCTGCCGCATTCGCGAATGGACCCCGGCGATCCGGCTGCTCTCGGAACCGGGTACGGGACGCGTTACCGGCGTCCAAACGTCGGAAGGCCCGCTGTATGCAGACTTGACCGTCCTGGCTGCGGGCGCCTGGACGCCTGCTTTAACGGAACCGATCGGTCTCTCCCTTCCGATGTTCCCGGTAAAGGGCCAGTGCATCTCGGTTCGAACCGATGCCCCGCTGATCCGCTCCACCGTGTTCACGAAAGGCTGCTACATTGTGCCAAAGCTGGACGGCAGCTATATTATCGGAGCGTCGCAGCTTGAGGCCGGCTTTGACAAACGCATCCACGTGCAGACCATCGCCGAGCTGCATGCCAAAGCGGTCGAGCTGCTTCCGCGGATGGCGGAAGCCGAGTTCGTCCGCACTTGGGCAGGATTGCGGCCCGGAACCCGGGATGCGCTGCCTTTCCTTGGCGTATGGGACGAAGCGCCCGGGCTCGTGTTCGCGACCGGCCAATACCGCAACGGCATCTTGCTGGCGCCCGTGACCGGCCGCATCGTGAAGCAGCTTGCGCTTAGCGAGCAGCCGTTTCTGGACTTGGCGCCTTATGCGCCATCCCGAGTGCTCAAAGCGGCGACCGCTACGATTTGAATTTGGCGAGCAGCGCCCATCTGCGCTCGTGACGCCGCTTATATTTCGGAAGCCCCCGGTACAGTTCCACCGTTTCACGGAACGCCCGGCGGGCTTCTTCGTATCGTCCCAACTGCCGATACAGCAGTCCCAGGCGGTAGTAAGCCTCGCAGGAAGAGGAGTGCACCTCGCGGAACTGCTCCAGGTAACGAATCGCTTTTTCCGGATCGGTGGCGGCATAAGCTTCGCCAAGCCGCAAATACGGCTCTCCGTATTTCACTCTCGGATTTCGATTCAGCGCTTCAAGAAGATACGTTTCTCCTTCCGTAAGACGGCCGAGCCGCAATTCGCAAATGCCGAGCTCGCACAAAACTTCCGCCGATTCTTCCATTACGGCCGCCACTTCCTGCAGCAATTCAAGCGCGGCGGCGTACTTTTTTTGCTCCATATAAATTCTCGCGATGTCCAGCTTCGTTGTCGTATGGTGCGGATTCATCCGCAGCTCTTCTTTGAGTCTTGCTAGCCGCCTGCCACGCTGCAGCGGTTTGAGCACACTTGGCGTCAGCCCGATGAACCGGCGCTCGAACACGTAAAAAATGATCAATAAGACAACCAATGCGATAAAAGGATTCCCCGTAATCCACCATAGAAGGGGAAACAAAATAAGTTTGCTCATGACCCGCCTTCATTCCTTTCCCGATATTCATAAAGATTGTACCATAATTAGCCAAATCCGGCGAAACAGTCACAATTGGAAAAATATTCTGTCAGCGATGCGAATGCCCTGCCCATGCTGCGGCTGCCGTTTGTGCCGAAGCACGTTTTCCACTACTATATCACTATCCGATATTCGCCATGTTGACCGCGAACCGTTTATATTTGTGAACAATTTCCGAACAAGCAGGAAATGGCGGACACGTTCTTGAATGGATTGACTTACAACAACCACGGGAGGATCGGCTTTCGAATGAGTGCGATGACTGAAGTGCAAGCGGCCAAATGGCGGGAGACGAGAAAGAAGGGCAAGGGCAGATACGTATTTTTATCCGGCGTGCTGCTGTGGGGGATCGCGCTGACGGTACTGTTCACAGCCATCCAATGGCTAACCCAACAAACCTTTACGAAGGAATGGTTATATATACGCCTTTTCGTATTCGGATGTATCGGCTTTTTTATCGCCAATTTCCGTTGGGACGCGAAAGAAATCAAGTTTCTCGATTTCGACAATAAAGGGAAAGATAAAAGCAGGCGAGCTGCCCGGTAGCATGTTCCGGGTCCGGTTCCCTGCTTTTTTGCACGTGGGTCAAATCGTTATGACCCGCTCCCTCCCCCTTTAAACCATTGTTGATCCGAAATGTATAGCGTCATAAAGTGTTCTTTGGTGCAATGGGAATTTCTGATATACAATCCATTTAAGTAATTTAAAAATATTCACTTGACTTTTGTAAGTTGGTTATATATCATTACTTACGTAAAGTAAGTTGTTATTATAAAGTAAATAAATTATTTTGAGAGGATGTTACAAATGTCACAAGTTCTTTTTGTAAAAGCGAATAACCGACCTGCAGAGCAAGCGGTCTCGGTTCAAATGTATGAAACATTCCTGCATACGTATAAAGAAGCAAATCCGAACGATCAAATCCAAGAGCTGGACTTGTTCGAGACCGAGCTTCCGTACTTCGACGCCGAGATGATGACCGGCTTGTTCAAGCAAGCCAAAGGCATCGAAACGACAGCCGCAGAGCAAAAAGCAGCGGATCTCGCCAACCGTTATTTGGATCAATTCCTCGCCGCTGATAAAGTCGTGTTCGCGTTCCCGCTGTGGAACTTTACGATCCCGGCACAGCTTCTGACTTACTTGTTCTACATTACGCAATCCGGCAAAACGTTCCGCTACTCGGAAACAGGACCGGTTGGTCTGGCTGGTGACAAAAAAGTCGCCCTGCTGAACGCTCGCGGCGGCGTATATTCCGAAGGCCCGATGGCTTCCGTTGAAATGTCCCTTAACTACTTGAAAACGATGATGGGCTTTATCGGCATCAAAAACCCTGAAGTCGTCGTGATCGAAGGACATAACCAATTCCCGGACCGTGCGAAGGATATTGTAAGCGAAGGATTGAAACAAACGGCTCAAGTCGCAGCCAAATTCTAAGCTTCCCTTCCAAACATAACTCGACAACTGACATCTGCAAGGCTGATGTAACCGTTGCGATACAAAGACTGCAGGGCTCGACAAGTCCTGCGGTCTTTTTGTGCTGTCCCCCCTCAAGCGACTGCGCGAATCGCAAAACAAAAAACCTACAATCATGTCGATTGTAGGCTGTCAAGGGATATATATTAAAAAAGGGGGTCGACTATGATTATATCCCTCCAACATTAATGGCTGATGAACATCAGATTACAGTTATGTTACAGATCGTCCGGATTATCCGGCTTGTACGTAAACGCTACTTTTCGTTTCATAATCAACTGGGCAAAAAAGAGCAGCACCTCGTTGTTTACGAAGCATACCCCAAAGCCGAATAGCCCGAACTGTCGCGAAAATTGCTGTTCATTTCCTGCGAACATGGTGGACCACCACCACCAGGCCGCGCCGATAATCAATATGTTGATCAGCGAGCCGGCTATGAATGACAACAGCAGCTTTTCCGTTTTGAGCATCACGAGCACGCCTACGATTCCCGTAAGCACGAACGATGCCCCCAAAACCATCCAATAGATTGTATCGTATGTCAAGGCGAACCACTCCATTACATTCCATGTTCCGGGCAGCCGAAGCGTGAATGGCTTGTCCGGGCACCGGGCACATCCCCGGCACAACCACTAGCTTACCATGAAGACTATAAACAGCACAACGCTGCGGCGACACTTGTCCGAAAACTGTCATATGATGCAAGCGCCGGTTTTCATAACGAATCGTCTCGTGCTATAGTAAGGGAGATACTTTAATAGGAGGTGCCGGACATGGCACGAAGTGAGTCCAAGAAGCAAAGAATGAAAGCGGAGAGGCAAGGCAAGTTGAATCCGGAATGGAAAAGAGGCAGCTGGAACGGGATTGTACCCGCGGAACGAACGACGCCCACACTGCACGAGAAGACGCGAAAACTCGAGCAAAAGCACAAAAAGAAATGGAACCGGTCGATTCATGACAGTGACGGTTCCATTTCTTTTTGTGTTTCCGTTCGTTATGCCTGCTGCCCCTCTGCCCGTTCTTTGGCATAAAGCGCGCTGCCGACAACGCCGGCATCCTCGTTCCGCTCGGCGGCCTTGATGTGAAGATCTTTCCAGTAAAAATCAAGCGCCGAACGTTCCAGTTCCTCTCGCATAGGCCGGAACAGACGATCTCCGGCAAGCGCCGCTCCGCCGCCGATTACAATGACATCCGGGCTGAACAAAGTGATGGCGGAAGCCAGCCCTTTGCCAAGCAGCTTGCCGGTATGCTCCATAATTTCACGGGCCACAGCATCTCCCTGATCATACGCACGCGATACGTCCGCAGCCGTCAGGCGGTCCAGTTGTTCGCCAGGAAATAGCTGCGCGAGCAGCGTTTGTTTGCCTTGGGCAACGGCTTCTTTCGCTTGACGGGCGATGCCGCTCGCCGATACGGCTGTCTCCAGACAGCCGGTCAACCCGCAATTGCACCGGTAAGGAATGTTTTCCATCCCGATATGCCCAAGCTCGCCGGCGCGTCCCCCCGCGCCGTAATACAGCTGGCCATCGTTAATCATCGCAGCGGCGAGCCCCGTCCCGAGCGTAATGCCGAGCACATGGCTATAGCCGCGGCCTGCTCCGGCGACCGCTTCCCCATATGTATACATGCGTACGTCGTTGTTCACAAATACCGGGATACCGTCCAATTCGCGACTGACGTTGTCTGCCAGTGGAAGATCTTTCCATCCTAGATTGACCGCCAAAACGGAAATCCCCTGTTTATGGTCGACGAACCCGGGCACACCGATGCCGACCGCCTTCACCGACACACCGGCTTCCTTTGCAAGCTGGCTTATCGCTTCCCCGATCCGGCGCACGACATGTGCGCTGCCTTTACCTGATTCCGTAGCCATTTTAGAAGTCTTCAGCACGTTTCCTGTTCCGTCCGTCAAACCGCACACGATATTGGTCCCGCCGATATCTACGCCAACATAATGCTCCATCGTTTTCGATTCTCCTCTTCTCATTAGCAAGCTTCCAACCTATTCCCAACTTTAAAGGACAATATTACTTATTTCAACGGTTTTTTGTACGGTTTGCCAAATCAAGCCGGAAGCGACCGGAAGCTTCGGCTACACAGCGCGTGGCGATGCAGTGCAACATGATTTTCATTTTATGTTCCGACATGGCATAATGATCGCAAAGGGGGCCGCCCGAATGGATTATTCCGCTATTCTCGTGTTGTCACTCATCGTCCCAGTGTTTGTGCTCATCGTGTACATTATGATCAAAGCGGTCATGAACAAAGAAGTGCCCGACAGCCGCTACACGCCGTTCGATTACATTACGGGCCAGAAGACCGTGCAATTCCATGAACATAAAGAAGACAAGGAAGAAGAAGACGCGCACGGCGACGACAAGGATAAAAATGAAAAGAAGTCCGCCCCGGCAACGAAATGGCCATTTGAGGAAAACCGGCACAGATCACACGGCAAATAAGGCTGATGAACGCAATCCGAAATCCCGCTCATCAGCCTTATGACTGCGACCGCGATGCGCCGCTACTGTATTATTGAACCATATCCCATTCATGGATTTCGAAGCTTCTCGCACCCTGCACCACAAACGGATCTTCTTCCGCCCACTGCTGCGCTTCGGCAATCGATTCGGCGCGGTAAATGACCATCCCGCCCCATCCGTCGACAAACTTGCCATTTGCAAATATACGCCCTTTGGCGCGCTGCGCCTCCAGATAAGCCAGATGCTCCGGACGGTAAACCCGGCTTTTCTCTTCGTCCTTCATCGGTAAAAACACGACAAAATGCTTCATATGATTTCTTCGCTCCTTCTATGTAACGTCCCGTCGGCGGACTCTCAGCCGCCGACCACATGAACCGGCTTGCCGGCGAGGAACGCCGCCAAGTTGGCGACCGCCGTGTCCATCAAGCGGACACGGGCTTCTTTCGTCGCCCACGCGATATGCGGGGTGACGATGCAATTCGGCAGCGCGAGCAGCGGGTTATCGGCGCGGGGCGGCTCCGCCGCCAGCACGTCGAGGCCCGCTCCCTGAATGCGCTGCTCGCGCAATGCCGCGGCCAGATCGTCCTCGACGATCAGCGGGCCGCGGGAGGTGTTGATCAGCATCGCCGTCGGCTTCATCCAGGCGATGCGTTCGCGGTTGATGAGCCCTTGCGTAGCGGGCGTGAGCGGGCAATGCAGGCTGACAACGTCCGCCTGCTGCAGCAGCTCCGGCAGCGTCACCCACTCCACCCCCTCCTCGGGAGTGGGGGCGGTGCGTCCGCTGCCGACGGCCACGACGCGCATGCCCATCGCCAGGGCGATGCGCGCGGTTTGCCGGCCGATCCGGCCGAGGCCGATCAGGCCGATCGTTTTGCCCGCGAGCTCGATGAGCGGCGCTCGCGTGAAGCAAAAGTCCGGCGAAGCGGCCCATGCGCCGGACTTCACGGCGTCATCGTGGCGGCCGACACGATGGCACAGCTCCAGCAGCAGCGCGAACACCAGCTGCGCGACGGAATAGGTGCTGTAAGACGGCACATTGGCAACCACGATGCCCCGCTTCGCGGCGGCTTCGATATCGACAATGTTGTAGCCGGTGGCCAGCACCCCGATATAGCGCAGCTTTGGCAGCTGCGCGATCGACGCCGCAGACAACGGCGTCTTGTTCGTCAGCACGATGTCGGCTTCCGATGCCCTACTGACAACCTCGTGCTCGGGCGTGCGGTCATGCAACGTGACGGTTCCCAGCTGTTCAAGCGCCGACCAGCTCAAATCGCCGGGATTCAGCGTATATCCGTCCAGAACGACGATATTCAATGCAGCTCGTCTCCTTTTCTTTTAGTAAGCATAAATCAAATTTTACCATAACGCGCTTATGTTTCAAGCGGCGTCAACCTTTTTTCCATCCGGTAAAAGCCTGGAACGGAGACATACCCGAGCTTATCCCGATTGATGCGCAGCATCGGTTCGTTCATTGAATCGTTATTCGTCCGCAAGTAGCGGGCCCCGGCTTTACGGGCAAGCCGAATCGCTTCCCGCTTGAGCGCCGTGGCGACGCCTTTGCCCCGAAAGTCCCTTTCCACACCGGTATATTCGTGATAAAAACTGTTCGTCTCCTCTTGATACAACAGATTGGCAGCGCCGACCCACCGATCCCCGGCGACAGCCAGAAGAACATGCTCCGGCGCGGCGCCCGGGAGCTCCAGCGTCCATTTGCGCCACTCCCGAAAGACGGGGGTCGATTCCCGGTATCCCGGTATGTCCGGTGTCGTGCTGCAATACAGCGCATACAGCTTTTGCTCACTTGCTTCCCCAGGAAATTGGCTCAGCGTCATAAGACGAATGCCTTGAGCCTCGAGGAAGCTTGCACCCGCATCCAACGAAGAAGCGCTCCCCCTCTTTCGCAAATCAAGCACCGACTCGAACGAGTACCGGATCTTGCGAAATCCGCGCGTTTCGGCAAACCGCAGCGCGTCCGGATCGTTATCTTTCACGGTGTAGTTGATTTGCGACGCTCCCACTTCCAGTGCCCACTGCGCCATCCTCTCGTAAAGCATGCCGCCTGCACCTTGTTTTCGAGCCTTCGGCTCTACGACAAGCGTATGATGAAGCTCCCCTGCCGGCGTCCAGGGCGCACGCCACGAAATGCCGTAGCCGACGATATGACCCTCTCTGTCCTCCGCGACCAGCTTCAAGCGGTCAAATCCGGTCAGAAACCCTGCATCGTCTTTCGTCAATTTTCCTTGAGCGGAAATTTTCGCGTTCTCGGCCTCCAGCCGCTCGGGCGTTGTCGGCTCGGACAGATGACTATTCAACACCCGCGCGATCGATCGGTAATCGTCCGGCAGCCGTACGTTTCGAATCGTATAGTTCATCGCTGCATCCCTCTTTTTACGCGTGTTATCGTTCCCATTGTGTCATCCGCCGTCTCTTTTCGATAGGGAGAAAATGATTTTACCAATTTTTCGCGCAACAAAAATGGTTGTACCGCGAAACCGATTGCGAAATAAATAGTAATAATAACTATGGCCAAAAAGTTGGAGGGGAATTTCATGTCGCATCAAGAAGACGACATCTATGAATTCGAAGAAACGTTCAGACAATTGTTTCGAAAAGTGAAGTCCAGCTGGTCCAAATTCGAAGACCAGGGCGTAACCGCCTCTCAAGCGGTTATATTGGAGAAGTTGGAGTGCGACGGACCCTTGAAAGTATCCCAGATCGCCGAGATGCTGTGGGTTACCTCGGGTGCCGTCACCTCGTTGTCAGATAAGCTGATCGCCGGCGGCTTTGCAGAACGGACAAGGTCGGAAGCAGACCGCCGCGTAGTTTACCTTCGCGTTACCGATAAAGGCCGCGAAATTTTAGCCTCGCTCAGGGCCCACCGCAAGAAGGTGGTCGAAAGTTATTTCGGCAAGCTGTCTGAGGAGGATGTCCAGCATCTGAGCCGTATTTTCAAACAAATTTTGAAGGAGACGGACTAGTTCGGACCAACTCGGCTTCCGCCCGTCCATTCGCGCTTAAAATTGTTTCGCGTATCTTATCATCATTCTGTGAACGCATTCATAGAATGATAGCATCAGATACACGAAAGGAGCGAGTGTTATGGTTGTCGAGTTTTTAATGTGGCTGACGCTCTTCGCTTCCATTACCATTGCCTTCAGCACGTTTTTGCTTGAAGCTATCATTCACGATTCTACGGCATACGACATGGAATTTTTATGGAATCATCAATATACGTTAGAAGAATTGCACTTGGATCGATAGACGTTACTTATGATTGTGCAAGAAGCCTTCGGCAGCGATGGGATCATGCGGCTGCAAAAGGCTTTTTGACAAGCGATTCAACGACTCTATGTTTCCGAAATTTCCGATGGTATCGCACGTGCGGCCATAGCTTTGGCACTTCGCGAGCGTGAAGCCTGATAGACCAGCACGAGCATCAAGGCATACAACGCAACCAGCATCCAGATCGATTGTTGAAGCGTCAAGCGGTCGAGACACCAGCCTGTAAACAGTGGAATGGTCGCCCCGCCGACGCCGCCCGAAGCGATTAATACGCTGGTTACCCGCTCTTCCAGTCCTTTAAAGAAGCTGTTCGCATAAATAAGCGCAATGGAAAACATCCCGGACAGAACGAGTCCAAGCAGCGCAATGAGCGCAAAACTGGCTACCGTTCCTTGGACCATGGCAAAGCACGCCAATACGACGCAGCCGCCGGCACAGCTGAGCAGCAAGTAAACGACATAACCGAGCCTTTCCGCCAAGCCGGCCGCAAACAATCGGCCAATCGCCATCGCTCCCCAGAAGCAGGTTCCTCCGAGCACGGCAATCTCCGGCTTCAACTGAACACTCGCGACAAGGATGGAAGGGATGAAATTGGCTATGCTCATTTCAGTGCCCACGTAGATGGCGAATACCGCAATAAATATGGCAAACATGCCTATCGGCTTATTGCGGAAAGACCGCGAATTTCCCGATGCGGAACCGGCGTCCGCTGGCTTTTGCATCATCGCATTCATCCGCCCGAGCGGTAATAGCGCCCATAAAACGATCATGGCAAGCGACAATAACCCTAGGGCAAGAAATGCGCCCCGCCACCATCCGCCGGAAATGAACAAGGAAGAGACGAGCGGCATCCCCAACGCGCCAACGCCAAAAAACACCTCGAGTCTCGTCATCACGAACGTTTTCCTGCTACCCTCCAAAAATTGAATGACCAACGCTCCGATAATCGTCTCCACCATCCCGAATCCGAAACCGGCGAAAGGCGCTACAGCCAGCACCATCGTCCAGGAAGGCAGCATGAAAAAGACAAGCTCGGCCGCGCTCAAACATCCCAGGCACAAAAACAGGGCGCCGCGTTTCCCGAGTTTTCCCGACCACCAAGGTCCAGTCAGTACGCCGATCAGGAATCCGAGAAACTGGAGCGATACTAGCTGGCCGCCGGAGCTGTAATCTTTGCCGTAAAAAGCCAGCATTTCCGGCAGCAGCGACCCCATGATGACATGCGCCAAACCGATCAATAAATACGATAAATATCCGTTCCAAAGAAAAGCTTTCATTCGCCTAACCTCTCCATTATTATCAGTTGACAGCCTCGCGTGACATTGATCGGTTGGCCGCCTTCATTTATCCATAATACAGACGAACCGGAACAGGCACAATGGCTGACGTTATACCAATCGTATATAACGGCTGCCGGCTCGAGCTGAGAGGAATGTTCATCAGTGCATTAAAAAAATGGAGCCGCCGCTTGCGGCATAAAAAAAGAACAAGGCTGCCATGCTATAGGAGCAACACCATTCACATTCGGAAAAGGAGTGCAATCTCGATGAGCCATTCAAAGCGCCGCGAAGAAAACGCGTGGAAAATTCGTAAGCAAACGCAACGACCGCACGGGAAAATCAAATCGCTTTCAGAATATGCGAACGAGTATGACGCACAACAAACCGAACTGTAATGTGAAAAGACCCCGGCAAGCCGCTCACGGCTCCGGGGTCTCCTATCGCTTACGTTTGCCGCTTTCCGCGAGCAAGTTGTTCTTGCGCCATGCGAATCATTTCCCGCACCATTGTTCCTCCGATTTGACCGCCGACTTTCCCCGCTTGCTCCGTCGTCAAATTCCCGTTCGCGCCTGGAGCTTGAAGCGGAATGCCAAGCGTGCGCGCAACCTCATATTTCACTTGGTCCGGTCTTTCCGCGTTTGTGGCATATCCTTGTTTTTTCATCACTTCCGCTTTGAACAAATCCAGCCCGTGGCCGGCACCGGGTACGACCGGTCTTCTTCTTCTGGACATAGCTTCCTACTCCTTCCGTACGTTTGATAACGGCATGCTGCGCATCGCCTTACGATTTATTATCTCTGGCTCTTCGAAACAGCCGAATGACAAAGTAAATGACCACTCCCCAAAAAATCAAACTTAGAAAAGACATTCCTCCGCCATAAGCTGTCCCGTAACCTCCACCCCCGAATAAACCGAACGGATTAAACAAACTGCCCAGCAGCGCGCCTGCTGCAAATCCGCCGAATAGCCCTCCTAAGCCGGTACCTCTGTTAGGATAGCCGGTTGCCGGGTTTGCCGGATTGGTACCGGGTGTCGTTCTGACATTGCCTGCCGGTGTTCCGGTTCTCGCACCCGCCCCCGGTGCAGGTGATGTTCTTCCTCCCGTATAAGGACGACGCCCGGAACGATAAGCGGCTTCCTGATACACGCCATCCTGAGCCGGCTGCACAGACAAAGGCCCTTGCACGACATCGGGATTTGCAGCCGGCGCCGGTGCCATATTTCCGCCCTGAACAGGCATCGGATGATCGGCATGAACCGGTACCGCTATAAGAAGAAGTAAGAGTGCCGTTAAGCAAATCATCGATAAGCGCTTCATAGCTTCCCTCCTAGTGATCGCATCCATACCTTTATTATTTGACGCCGGGCCTTTGACTATGCGCGAAAGCGGCTCGCAAACGCGCTGCATTATCCATCAGAGGCAAGATCCGCCCTGATATCATCAATCTGCCATGCGCCGGGATGCATAGGTTGATCGGAAAAAAGTCAAAACAAGAAGGGAAACTGTCGTTAGACGGTTCAAATGATCGAAGGAGGTTGAAGAATACTAATGAATTTTAGCTGCAAGCTATTGTCGGCACTCGTCCTATCGTCTGTAATCGCGGCTGCCCCGGTATGTGCGGAAAGCGGCAATCCACAAGCTCCCACGATGGGAGCAAACGGAGTGACCAGTGCCGGATCGACATCGATCAATGCAGGCTCTTCGAGCTACATTAGCGGAAACCAGGGATTCACAAGCTCGACGACTACAACGGGCTATGGAAGCACCAGCCTTTTTGGAGCGTACAATACGAATGACGATGTGCCCGTTCCAAGTTACGGAACGAATACGGCCCGAGGCAACGCACTAAGAGCGCAAAACAATTGGAACGGCTCCACGTATAACGGCAATCGGATTGTAACGCCTTATGCCACCGAACCTACAGGCCGCACCAACTGGGGATGGCTCGGGCTGCTCGGCTTGCTGGGACTTACGGGGCTGATTCGAAATCGGCGTGAAATAAAATAATCATCAGACAACCTTTTATAAGGGGAGGCCGTTTCCATGAGCGGGAAGCAAGCGTCTAAAGCACTGAAGCGCAGCTACGAACAAGTTACGGCAAATCGATACGATATTTCCGACTATAAAAGCGAAAACGAAACGTCGCGAGGCTTGGCCGAAACCCATGAGCAAATGAGCGATGCCTATGTCGCCGGAACGAATGAAGCAAACGGCGCAACCAAGGCAGGCGAGCAATCCTCCGCGTTGGTAATTCCGGCATATGTGTTCGATGAAGAAACACAGGAATAAATAGGGAATCATATCGCCGCCGATTGGTATTCACTCCATCCAACGGCGGACTTTTATTACATAAAAATAAGCATAAATAAATAGTTGTCATACTAACCGTATAGTGTTACTCTTTTGATTGAAAGAGGTGACATCATTGAGCAACGAACCGGCACGAATCCAAAAAAAAGAATTGCTGCTCATTACCGCGGTAGCATTAGGCACATTGCTCAATCCGCTTAATACAACGATGATTTCCGTTGCTTTAACCAGGCTGCAAGAAGACTTTCATCTCACCTTTGCCGATGTATCCTGGTTGATTTCTACATATTATTTGGCCAGTGCCATAGGTCAGCCCGTCATGGGCAAATGGAGCGACCTGTTCGGCCGCAAGCGCGTGTTTATGCTGGGACTGCTGCTCGTTACCGTCTCCTCCTGTCTTGCGCCTTTGTCTCCGAGCTTCGGCTGGCTCATCGGCTTCCGCATGATCCAAGCGATAGGTAGCTCCGCTATATTTCCCTCCGGTATGGGAATGATTCGCAACCAAATTACATCGAATCAGGCAAGAGCACTCGGCATACTATCCATATTTTCCAGCACCTCGGCCGCGTTCGGTCCTTCTCTGGGCGGTTTTTTGCTGCATTACGGAGATTGGCCGATGATCTTCCTATTTAATTTCCCGTTCATCGCCGGTTCTTTCGTGCTGGCCTGGAAGCTGTTCCCCCGCGACCCGAAAAAAAACGGCAGCATCGCGGATATGGACTGGTGGGGCGTGCTGTTGTTCTCGGCCATGATCTTTATGTGGCTGCTGTTTTTCCTGTCGTTCGAGGACGGAATCAGCTGGTGGAAGCTTGTCGTCAGCGTCGCGCTGTCAGTCGGGCTGTACAAGTTCGAGCTTGGAAAAAGCAAACCGTTCATCGATGTCGTGTTCTTGCGGAAAAATACGAACGTCTCGCTCATTTATGTACAATTTATTTTGACGAATGCGGTATTTTATTCGATTATGTTCGGTATGCCTTCCTACCTTCAGCGAGTGCAGCAGATGGACCCGCAGCAAACAGGACTGGTCATGCTGTCGATCGCCGGGTTCAGTGTCGTTGTCACGCCGCTTGTCGGCCGCTGGATTGACCGAAGCGGTTCTAAGCCTTCGCTGCTCGTAGGGACGTCGGCTGTCGTAATCGGAACGCTGCTGCTGTTGCTCATTCGGGATCAAGCGAGTGTCGTAACGATTTTCCTGGTGCTGTGCGTGCTTGGCATCGCCAACGGCTTCAACAACTTGGGGATGCAAACCGCACTGTACGATTTCGTATCCAAAGAAGAAACCGGCATCGCTTCAGGCCTCTTCATGACATCGCGCTTTATCGGGACGATCCTCTCGTCCAGCCTGCTGGCCGCCTTGTTCGGCAAAAACATCACCACTTCGCACCTGCACAGCATGGCATGGATCTGTGCCGCTCTCGGCGTGCTGATGCTCCTATTGACATTGCGAATGCCCGGAGCAAAGCGGCTTAGTGCAACAAAATAGCTGCTGCACTACACCGACTGCGCCGTCCGTCAACAACATCGGGGAAAAGAGGCAGCGGTCATATCGTTTGCTCCCCCTCCCCCGTATCAAACTTAAACGAAAAAGCCTCCGGAACCACTCTCATCAAGTGGAACCGGAGGCTTTATTGTTGTTGTTGTTTCAACCCGCTTGAATGATACGGACGGCTTGCTCCCGCAATAGCGCGAGTTCGCGTTCATCGGCCGCGCCGTCCGTAATGACCGCATGTATATGCGCCCAGTCCCCGACATGCGCGAACGACTGCTGTCCGAACTTGCTGAAGTCGGCGAGAACGAATACTTGATCTGCGATTTCGATCATTTTTTGCTTGATCAGCGCCTGCATCTCGTTGGACTCGCTCAATCCGCGTTGAACGTGAAGCCCTTTGCAGGAGATGAACGCCTTGTCGACATGATATGTGCGCAGCGACCGTTCTGCGAGCGGCCCGACGTACGACAACGACCGTGAGGAAAGCAAGCCCCCGGTGGAGATCACCTGCACCTTCTCCTTACCGCTCAGTTCCATCGCCACTTTAATCGAATTGGTCAGCACCGTAAGCGGCACGTCGGGCAGCGTTTGCGCCATATACCACGCGGTAGAGCTGGCATCGAGAATAATCCGGTCATTCTCCTGAATGTGGCGGACCGCTTCCTCGGCGATGATGCGCTTCTGCTCCATATTCGTCGTCTCGCGCTCCGGATAAGGAACTTCCTGCACCTGGTCCGGCTTCAAACTGATGGCGCCGCCATGGCTGCGCAGCAGTTTGCCTTCGCCCTCCAGCTTATCCAAATCCCGCCGGATCGTCTCCTCCGTCACCTGGAATATGTCGCTCAGCTCCGTCACCCGGATGCTCCCCCGTTCATTGACCAGGCTTACGATTTTATGCCATCTCTCCGCCACCAGCATACAGCTACCCCGCTTCCGAAATTCAATCGATATATTTGGCAATCGAACCTTGTTTCTTGTGTTCCCGGCCGAGCGCGTTATTCCCCGATTATGCGGCAAAACCTTTCATAAGCGCTCTGCCATGCCGCCGCTTCCTCCGGTCCATACGTCTTAAGTGGAAACGATTGCCTAATGATGCCGCGCGCCTCCTGTACATCCCGAATATAACCCAGCGCCATATATTGTACAACAATATTGCCGAGCGCACTACCTTCTGCCGGACCCGCCCAGACGGGACGGCCGATCGCATTGGCTGTAAACCGGCACAGCAGCTCGTTGTGAATGCCGCCGCCGACCATGTGCAGCCCGGCAAAACGTTTGCCGGACAGCGTCTCCGTCCGCTCGAGCACGAGCCGGTATTTCAAGGCCAAGCTTTCCAAGACACAGCGGATGATGAGTCCTTCGGTCTCGGGCGCCGGCTGGCCGGTTCGCACGCAGTAGTCGCGGATCGCTTCAGGCATGCTGACCGGATTCAGGAACGCATCGTCGTCCGGATCGATCAGGCTGTGGAACGGTTCAGCCTGCTCCGCCGCCGCGACGAGCTGCGGGAACGACAAGCTGCGTCCCGCTTTGTCCCAGGCGCGCTTGCATTCTTGCACAAGCCATAGCCCCATAATGTTCTTGAGCAGTCGATGGGTGCCGTCCACCCCGCCCTCGTTCGTGAAGTTCCACGCCAGCGCCTGCTCCGTCAGCACCGGCTGCCGGAGCTCCGTGCCGAGCAGCGACCACGTACCGCAGCTTAGGTAGGCGAAATCCGGGCTATCGGCCGGGACCGCGACGACTGCGGAAGCGGTGTCGTGCTCGCCTACCGCGATCACGGGAATCGGCGGCGCGCCTAGCTCGGAGCAGACGTCCGCCGATAACCGGCCGACCTGCGTGCCTGGCGCCGTCGGCGGGAGCAGCAGCCGCTCGGGAATGCCGAGTGCCGCAAGCAGCCCGCGATCCCACTCGCCGGTCAGCGGGTTCAACAGCTGCGTCGTCGATGCGTTCGTCGCTTCGCTGCGCATTTCTCCAGTGAGGAAGTAGCGCAGCAAATCCGGGATCATGAGCAGCTTATCCGCCTGCTCCAGCAGCACGGAGCCGCTTTGCTTCAGCGCCGCCAGCTGATAGATCGTATTAAACGGCAGAAACTGAATGCCCGTCGCTTGAAAAATGCGTTCGCGTCCAAGCCGTTCGCCGAACTGTTCCATGACGCCGTCGGTATGATGGTCGCGGTAATGGTACGGGTTGCCGAGCAGCTCGCCGCTTCGGCCGATCAGCCCGAAGTCGACGGCCCACGAATCGATGGCCAGGCTCTCGACGGCATGGCCGAGATGACCCGCCTTCAAGATGCCCTGCTTGATCTCGTGCAGCAAGCGCAATATATCCCAGTACAAGTGTTTGCCCACCTGTACCGGGTCGTTCGGGAACCGGTGAATTTCCTCCACCGTCAGCTTCGGTAGACCCCCGTCTTCCCCCGGCTCCAGCATGCCTACGATCGCGCGCCCGCTGCTCGCTCCGAGGTCAAAAGCGAGTACCTTCCGGCTCACCAGCTGGCACCGCCCTTGCCGCGCGCCAGTATGCCGCTGCCGTAACCGCTCTGCAAATACGCTTTCATCGGATCGGCCGGCAATCCCATTTCCTCCCGCAGCGCAAGCAGCAGCGGCGTCACGTCCTGCTCATACGCCTCGCGGACCGCTTGCTCGGCAGCGAGTACGTCCTGCTTCTCCTGTGCAGCCCGAACTTCATCGAGATTGATCAGCAGCGCCTTGGCATACTGCGTCTGCACATTCAGCACCGAACGCAGCATGGCCGGAATTTTCGGCTCGATGGCATGGCTTTGGTCGATCATGTAGGCGATTTGATCCGCCGTCGACCGCACGCCTGCATCCGCATCCGACGCCGCGTCGAGAATTTGGTAGAAAATCAGGAACAGCTCATACGGGTTGTGGGCGCCGACAATCAGATCGTCATCGGCATACTTGCGGCTGTTGAAGTGGAAGCCGCCGAGCTTTTGCTCATCCAGCAAGTAGGCGACGATATGCTCCACGTTCGTGCCCTGTGCGTGATGCCCCGTATCGACAAGCACTTGCGCCTGCGGTCCCAGCTTGTTCGCCATATTGAACGACATGCCCCAATCGGCGAGATCGGTATGATAAAAGGCAGGCTCGAAAAACTTGTATTCGATCAGCATCCGCATACTGGCGTCCATCGCCTGATACATTTCCGTGAGCGCCTCCAACATCCACGCTTTGCGCTTGCGGATATCGACCTGACCCGGGTAGTTCGAGCCGTCGGCGAACCACAGGCTGAGGTCGCGCGATCCGACGGTTTTGGCGATGTCCACGCACTCGAGCAAATGATCGGTCGCTTTGCGGCGAATGGCGGCGTCGGAGTTCGTCACGCTGCCGAAAATATACTCGTCTTCCTGAAACAAATTCGGGTTCACTGCGCCGATCGATACGCCGAGCTCGGCCGCATGCTTTTGCAGCTTGCTGTAGTCATCAACTTTATCCCACGGGATATGTATCGCTACGGAAGGACAAATGCCGGTCAATTTATGCACCTGGGCCGCATCCTCGAACTTCTCGAACGCGTTCCGCGGAACGCCCGCCTGCTTGAACACTTTGAAGCGCGTGCCGGAATCGCCGTATCCCCAGGAGGGCGTTTCCACCTTCAACGCTTTCAGCTTCGCCTTTACTTCGTCCAGGCGGACGCCTCTTTCGTTTTGACGTTCCTCAAACAATGCATATGCGCGGTCGTTATAGCTCATTGTATCCTTCACCCTTTACTTGTTTATTGTTGAACCAGCGGATAGCCCATAACCGACATCAAGGCGTTGGCTGCCTGCGTCGAATCCAAACGGCTGTACTGCACGATGACCGGGATGCTGCTTTCCACTTCCATGGCATAAGGCACGCCTTTGGGAATGCGCTCCCCATCCTTCGCAAGTTCGGAAGTGCGAATATGTTTCGTTCTCCGGCCTTCCAGCCGCACCTCGATCCGTTCAATCGGGGGGCGGTCTTCGAAATATACCGTAATCCATAGACGAGCGTCTTCATGATGGCAGTTGAGCACACAGATCGATTCATGACTTTCCAGCGAGCCCGTACTTTCCGGCGGAATATATCCGTCCGGAATGTACCATAGGCGGTGGCCTTTTTGTAATTCGCTCATTTGAGCAGCAGCTCCTTCCTTGAGGTTACCTTGTGAACGCCGCCGGTACGCCGCCGTCCACCGTCAGCATGCAGCCTGTCGTTTTCTCCGACTTCGACGAAGCGAAGAAAGCGATCGCATCGGCAATATCCTGCGGGTAAATGTTGACAAGCAGCGTTGTCCGTTTGCGGTAATATTCTTCCAATTGATCCGGCTGAATCCCGTAAGCGGCGGCCCGCTCGTTGCGCCAGTTGGAATTCCAAATTTGCGAGCCTTGCAGGATCGCATCCGGCAGCACCGAATTGACGCGGATGCCGTATTCGCCGCCCTCGGCCGCAATGCAGCGGGCCAAATGTACTTCGGCCGCTTTGGCGGTGCTGTAAGCTGAGGCGTTTTTCCCCGCATACACGGAATTTTTAGAGCCGACGAACACCATGTTGCCGCCGACGGCCTGCTTCTTCATGATGCGGAACGCTTCGCGCGCCACGAGAAAATAACCGGTGCCGAGCACGTTCATGTTCAGGTTCCATTCCTTCAGCGACGTTTCGTCGAATGGGCTGGATGTGGCCAATCCCGCGTTATTGACGACGATATCGACGCCGCCGTAGGCAAGCACCGTTTCGCGGAACGCCGAAGCGACTTCTTCTTCCTTCGTCACGTCGATCTTGACCGCCAGCGCCCGCATGTCTCTGTATTGCGCGTTCAACTCGGCGGCAAGCTTCTGCGCGCCTTCGATGTTCAGGTCGGCGATGACGACATGTCCGCCGTCTTTCAGGAATTGCTGCACGGTGGCGCTCCCGATGCCGCCCGCTCCGCCGGTAACGAACGCGACCTTGCGCGAAAATTCCGCTTCCGCCGGTGCGAGCGTCAGCTTGTAAAGCTCCAGCGGCCAGTACTCGACGTTGTACGATTCATTTTCGCTGAGCGAAACGAACTGCCCCAGCGTTGTCGCTCCGCGCATGACGGCGATCGCCCGGTGATACAGCTCGCCGCTGACCTGCGCCATCGCCCGGCTTTTGCCGGTGTTCAGCATCCCGATTCCCGGAATGAGAATAACGCGCGGCGACGCCTCGAACATTTCGTCTCCGTCGTTTTTGTTGCGCTCGAAATATGCTTTGTATTCTTCTTTATAGGAAGCGATGCCTTCTCTCAACGCTTGCAGCAGCGCGTCTACGTCCCCCGTCGCCGGGTTCCAATCCACGAACAACGGCTTCATCTTCGTATGTACGAGATGATCCGGACAAGCGGCGCCGACCTGCGACAGAACGGCCGCATCTTTGCTGCCCACAAACTGCAGCACGTCATCCGCATCGTCGAAAGTAACGAGCATTTTACGGCCTTCGCTTACCGCGCCGCGGGCGGCCGGCATGATTTGCGCCAAAATATCGAGACGATGATCCTTGGACAGCGCTTCGTATTTCGCGCCGCCGTAAAGCGCGCTTTCCTGCACGCGGGCTTCAATGAACGATTCCGCCTCCTGGATAATGGCAAGCGTCTTCAAGTAGCAGTCATGCGAGTTATCTGCCCAAGTGACAAGACCGTGCTTCTCCATCAGCACGAGCTCGGCTTTCGGATTGCCCTTCACGCCTTCGGCGATCATCTTCGACAGCGTAAAGCCGGGACGCACGTAAGGCACCCATACGAAACGGTCGCCGTAAATCTCCTTCGCCAGCGCTTTACCGTTATCCGCGCAGCACAAGCTGATGATCGCGTCGGGATGCGTGTGATCGACGTGCTTGAACGGCAAAAAAGCATGCAGCAGCGTCTCGATGGAAGCGCGCGGATGTTTGCCGTCGATCATGCAATGGGCCAAATACGCCACCATCTCCTCGTCGGTCATCGATTCGCGCTCGATCAACGGGCGAATGTCTTCCATTCGAAGCCCGGTGAAATTGCCGGCTTTCATCGTCGCCAGGTCGGAGCCGCTCCCCTTCACCCACATCACTTCCACTTCACGGCCGCGGAAATCCGTCTCCACCGTCTTCATCGATGTGTTGCCGCCGCCCCAGTTTGCGACGGAACGGTCGGTGCCGAGCAGATTGGAACGGTACACGAGCTCGCCTAGCCCTTTGCCCGCCTGCGCCGCCTTTTCGTTATCCCACAAATTTGCAACCACTTCTGTTTCCTCCCGATATGTTGGATTTATATGATTATGGCTTAGGTTCATCATATCATCTATCTTTGTTTTTGTATATTTATTTTTGTTTACTTCCGTTTATGCCTCGTTGAAAAAAAATACCGCTCTCCCGGCACACGGGACAACGGTATCATCGGTATCATCGGTTGGAGCTGTATACAAGCGGATCATCCGAGCTTATAAAATTTGAACGCATTGCCGCCGTATATTTTCGCTTTGTCGGCTTCACCCAGCTCTTCGGGAAGCGCCCGCTCGAGTACATCCACCACCTGATCGTAGCTTGCGGCCAGCAAGCAAACCGGCCAATCGCTTCCGAACATGACGCGATCCGTACCGAACGCCTGAACGATATGCCGCACATAGCGGACGAACTGTTCCGGCGCCCAGCTTTGCGCATCGGCTTCCGTCACCATACCCGACAGCTTGCAGAAGATGTTCGGATGCGACGCCGCCTGCGCCATTTGGGAACTCCAAGGCTCCCATTGCCCTTGGGCAATTTGCGGTTTGGCAATATGGTCGATCACGCCGCGCAGTCCGGGCACCCGTTCCAGCAGTTGAAGCACCGCAGGAAGCTGGCTGGATTTCAGCAGCAGATCTACGGGCACATCCTCGGCGGCAAAATAGCGCAATGCTTCGACGATGCCGGGTTCCAGCACGTCTTCCGCCCGCTCCATCTCCTGTATCATGACACGGAAGCCGACGAACTTCGGATGCCGTCGAAACTTCTCGAACTGCTCGCGATAGTGCGGCCCGGCAAGGTCGATCCATCCGACGACGCCGGCAATGCGATCCGAGCGATCCGCCAGCTCGAGCATAAACTCCATATCGCCCAGCGTCGGCGCGGCTTGGACGACAATCGATTTGTCGATGCCGTTCGCATCCAGATGAGCTTCCAAATCTTCCGGCAAAAAATCGCGGTAAATCGCCGTCATGTCAGGCGATATCCAGCCGTAGTCGCCACGGTCCAAACGCCAAAAATGCTGATGCGAGTCGATTCTCATGAACATTCCTCATTTCTTTAATGATCGCCATGAACTTTTTGAGACACGAGACTGTTTATATTATATAAGATTACAGAGAGCTGTACCTGGATTATTTTTCATCATCTGGTGCAACATTCCTAAATTTCATTGCGTCTGTTCATAAGTATGCCATACAGATTATTGCAGGAGGTACATACCGTTGCATTCTACGAAAACTAGCCATGCTCACCCGGAGATCAGGATGAAGGACTCCCATTTCATAGAGCTGTTGATCACGCAGCTTCGGCCGAAGCAGTGGACCAAAAATTTGCTCGTTTTTGCCGCATTGCTCTTTTCCTTCGAAAAAATATCGCTTTCGACCCTATCGGACACGATTGCCGGATTTTTGCTGTTCAGTTTGATATCCGGCTGCGTCTATATATTAAATGATTATGCGGACCGGGAAACGGACAGGTTCCATCCGGTGAAAAAGTACCGACCGATTGCTTCCGGTGCGCTTCACCCTCAGTTAGCATTGGCCTGCGGCGGAATAATATTGTTCGCTTCGATGATCGTATCGTATTTCATGAATCCGCTTTTCACCGGGCTGCTAGCCGCATATTTTATACTGAATGTGGCTTATTCCTTCAAACTGAAACATGTGGTCATTGCCGATATCATGATCATCGCGGCCGGATTCGTGCTTCGCGCCATTGCCGGCGGACTCGTCATTCATGTTACGATCACGCCGTGGTTTCTCATTTGCACGATGCTGCTCTCCTTGTTTCTGGCCATCGGCAAAAGAAGACACGAGCTGCTTCTGCTCAAACAAAACAAAGGAAACCACAGAAAAGTATTGGAGAAATACTCTTTTGCGCTGCTGGATCAGCTTTGCGCCATTGTGACAATGGCTGCGATTATCAGCTACTCGTTGTTCACCTTTACATCCGGGCGAACCATACACCTGATGTGGACCATCCCGATTGTCATTTACGGGATCTTCCGATATTTGTATCTGATTCATATCGAAGGCAAGGGAGGGTCTCCGGACCGGCTGCTGTTTGAGGACAAGCATATACTCGCTACCGTTATTTGTTATGTTGCCAGCCTTGTGCTTATTTTCGCGGTGTTTGAATAATGGGTAAAGCGTTGATGATCGTCTCCGCTTTTCTTACAGCCACGGGGCAGCTCTTTTGGAAATGGGGGCATACGAACCCTCTCTATACGGCTATCGGATGTATATGCTACGCCTTGGGGGCCTTGTTCATGATTAAATCATTCTCGCTCGAGAAGCTGTCTGTCGCCTATCCGCTTATGTGCTTCAGTTATATATTCGCCTTCGTTTACGGCGATCTCTTTCTCGGAGAACATTTTACTATACAAAAGGCGGTAGCCGCCCTGTTGTTAGGGATCGGAGTGACGATGACATCGTATGAGAAGTAGTTGGCCTTTTCTTTTGCTGTTTGTAATGACCTTGTTCGGGTCGCTTGGAAGCGTCTGTTTCAAATTGTACACTTCCCGGAAGAGCGTCGTCATTTTATTAGCCGGCTTGACGTTTTACGGGACGGGGGCGCTTTTGAACATTTACTTGCTCAACAAGCTTCCTTACACCATCGTAGTGCCCGCCAACGCGCTTACGTTCATCTGGGCATTACTGTTTGCGAAATGTTTTTTTAATGAACCGATCCGGGTGTACCAAATGTGCGGAGTCGGTATCATCGTTCTTGGATTGCTGATACTGTTATTGTTATAAGCTTCTCAATTATGTCTGGAAATGGCGGTTTAACAATGAATTTTATTCGATTTTTGCGGCAGAACAAGCAGGACAATCATAAAGCGACTATCTTGTTTGTCGTGTTATTTCTTTTCTATACGGCAATGAACGTGCCTTTTCTTAACTATATGGCAAGTCATGCGGAAATTCTTGCGCGGCATTCCCCTTTTTACGGGGCGCCGTTTACGCTTAATTTATTTAATTTCGATCCTTCCATGTACTATAGCTCGGGCAACACTTCCATCATCCATCCGTTTATTAATTTTATATCCGGTCCGTTGACCTACGCGGCCGGTCACTTGTTAGGCAATTGGCTATTTGCCGTGATGCAGTCCGCGATGAATGCGCTGAGTGCGGTCGTGCTCTACTATTTTTTGCGAAAAAGCGGTTCGGACAATAACATCGCCCTGCTGTTTTCATTATTTTTCGGTGTCAGCTCTTATACGATATTTACGGCCATGATTCCGGATTCTTATCCGTTTGCACAGTTTATTCTTATTGTATCCGTGCTGTATTTGCAATACGAGCGAACCCAGGAACATACAAACGTACTGCCGTTGGCCTTGCTGGGGCTGCTTAACTTTGCCGTAACTTCCACGAACGTCATTCCGTTTACTGCTGCATTGTTGTTCCATTCGGTTAGCTTGCGCAACAAAAAAAGCATGAAATCCTTCGTCGCCACCATGTTGAGTTTTGGGCTGATGGTCGTCGTTGTTACCGCAGTGCAGCTTGTCCTATTCAGAGGCCAAACCTGGATTACGAGTTGGGTGCAGAGCCTGAATAGCGGTGGATTCAGCTATGTTGCCCCCTTTTCTTTCCATCAGCATTGGAAAGTATTCCATATGATGGTCGCAAGCCCGGTGTTGACGCCGAACATTACGCTGATCGATCCGGGGATCACCGCGTTCGTTACCGATCTGAACAACCCGTTTCCAATATACGTTTACGTGATCGCGCTCTCGCTAACGGTTATGGCCGGACTTGGATTTGTTAAGACAATGCGATCCAGAGAAACGTGGACGCTTGTCCCGTTTATTTTATTCGCCGTTTTCTTGCATATTGTCGTAGGCTTCGGTCTCGCCGCGTTTGAGTACGATATGTACTTATATGCCGGGCATTATTTATTCACTTTGTTTCTGCTCAGCGGAAAATACGTTACAGCGATCGAACGCGGCTCTGTCCAAAAAACATTGACGTTTGTTATTTTAATATTCGTCCTTGTAACGGTTGGCAACAACATCTTGAAACATACGGCGGCGCTCCATTACATTCAAAATGCTTATTCCATACTGAACGATGCGAGTGCACTCAAATAGGAACGGATCTGAACGAGCTTCCTTTGACGAGAGCGTCTGCGATCCGCTGCCGAACGCATCCCCAGTCAGAATGGAAGAAGGGTCCCGGAAGGACCCTTCTTCCGCTTACTCGGCCGCAAAAGCTTCCGCCGCGAAACAAAGATAATAGGCAAGCCCGGTTTGCTGCGACTCTAGCATATGCCGGTGAAACTCGTCGCTCACAAAAAAACGCGTTTGCGCCGCAAAATCCGAAGCGGCAGTAACCGTTCCGCTGCCGTTCATATAATCCAGATGCTTGCGGATCAGCAGCCGAACATCCTCGTGGTCGTAACGAACCCCGTTCACCAGCCTATCTGCCATTCCTTTCATAAATTGCATCGCTTCCATTGCCTTCTCGTTCATTTCATCTACATCGATCGTTTTTTCTTCCAGCATGTCATAATCGTATGTCTGCTTCAAATGCCGGTTTTGTTCCTCCAGCGCCGCTTTCCACGCTTCCTCGCTTTCAAACCCTTTGAACATGTTCGACGTATCCATAGATTCTCCTTTCGCGGCGCACTTCAGCGCCTCGTCCATCGTTTGAATCAAACGCTCCAGTCTGTGCTTGCGCGCCACCATCTCGTTTTTTTGTTCCGCCAATAATTCGGGACGCTCGGCCGGGCCTTCGAGCAGACGCTTGATTTTTTCCAGCGGGAAGTCCAGTTCCCGATAAAATAAAATGTGCTGAAGACGCTCCAGCTCTTTCATCCCATATAGCCGGTATCCCGCTTCGCTAGTCTCGCAAGGCATCAGGAGACCGATCTTGTGGTAGTGATGCAGCGTTTTTATCGTGACGCCGGATAGCTCCGATACGTCTTTCACCGTATACAGCAAGCGGTTCGCCCTCCTTTCATCCTATACGATAACGTCTCCCCTAAGGTCAGAGTCAAGCGATCTTTAAAAGGAATTTGCGGTAAAAGAAACAAGCCGAGCGGCGCTACGCTCGGCTTGCTGTGCGCGTTCTACCAGGCGGGCAGGACGATGTCCGTAACTTTCCCGCTGCGGCTCGATTCGTTGGCGTAATGAGCCAACGCTTGCGTTTTCAAATAATCCCGTCCGCTTGATTCGCTTTCCCGGCCTTCCTGCAGGCTGCTTAAAAACTCGGTCAGTGTATCGGTCACTCGCAGCTCGCTAAAATCGTTATACTTGACCGGCTCGCTGCCATCTGTCCGATACACGGTGAATTGCTTACCTGTCACTTGAACCACGCCTTCGGTTCCCTCGATCCGCCAATTCGCCCCCCACTCGGTAGAAGGCCCTCTGGACGCAATCGAACCGGTGTAGCTGATCGCGATGCCGTTATCCAACTCCAGAAAAAAATTCAGGTTAATGTCGGCCGGCTCGCTGCTCCAGCTTCCGATCGGATTAAAGTTGCGGGCAAAGATGCGCGACCCTTCGCGGCCCGTCAAATAGCGAATCATATCCAAATGATGTATCGCGATATCGTCGAGCAAGCTGACCGTATATTTCCGCTCGGTATGATGATACCGGTAAAATTGGACGTCGATCGTCGTCATCCGGCCGATGATCCCTTCCTCAAGCAGCGTCTTCAACCTGCGGATATAAGGAAACCGCCTGTAGTTTTCCGCAATCATGAACGGAATGCCTTCTCTCACCGCCCGCTCGACCACTTGAAGCGATTCACCGTAATCGAAGGAGATCGGCTTCTCGCAAAGCACCGGCAGCCGTAAATCAAATGCCCTGTTGTTAATCGCCGTATGCACCATCGGCGGCGTGACATTCACGACGAAATCCGGTTTCTCCTCCTGAAGCGCTTCCTCAAATGACAAATAAAAAGGCGTGTCCTGTCCCTCCAGCTTGCTCTTCATCGCGGCGTCCGGCTCCGCTACGGCAACCGTGAGACCGCCATTATTGATTAGTTTTTTATACATGCTGAATCCCGCGACACCTAATCCCGCCAATACGACTTTCATCGACCCATCCCCTTCGCTGTCTCGATAACGACCGAACCTATCCGCCAGTCCATACGTTCTAAATTTTACCTAAGCATCCGCCGGATGTATAGATGAAGATCGGACAAATGAACACACGGATATTGATTCGCGATCCGGCCCCAATCAAGAGGCCGCAGAGCGGCGATTCCTAAACAAGGCCATCAACAAGTAGATGAGCGGCATGCTTTCCACCAGCAGCGCATATGTCGGCCAGACGTACATGATGAAATGGTTCAATTCCGTCGAGTTGCCTGCGGCATGAACGGAAAGCGTCAGCAAGATCGCACCGAATGAAAAAGAGAACGGTCTCGTATCCTTCAAACCAAAAAGCTGCGAGACGATCAGCACCGATATATATAGAAGAAAGCTGAGTTTAATAAACAACCCGGAGATCCAGATGGCGACGACGATCGGGTCCAAATTTTCGAGAAAGTCTCCGATGCGGATGAAGCGAATCATTTCAAGTACCGGATACGTCAATTGCGCCGTTAAATGCGAACCGAGTAGCAGCAAGCACATGATGAAATACGTCTCGATGAATAAAAGGGAAGAGAACGACGACCACAGCAGCGTCCGGAACGTTTTGTCGGAACGGGCCAAGTAAGGAAATATAAACAGCACCGCAAACATTTCGCCGAAGATGGCTATATACGGATACGTATCGCCAACGAGACGGCTCGCCTGCAGATGGGTTATCAAGGCGATCGCCCGCTCATAATTGAGCTCTCTTCCCACTAAGAACGGATTGAGCGAAGCGACGCTGAAAATAATGAAAAAAAAGCCCGAGGCACAGCGGAAAATGACTTCAATGCCCGATCTGACCCCGATGGATATCACGAATACGAAGATGGCGGCAACGACCCATTGAGGCGTCGAAGGCAAATAGATTTGTACGAGAAAATCGGTAATGTTTCGCAAGATCAAACTTGCAAGATGCAAAAAAAAGAAGCTGAACAATACCATTATGGCGATATGGAGCCAGCGGCCGACAAGCGCATGCCCGTAATGCGCCAAAAATTCATGCGGTCGCCGTTTTGCCAACGTGACCGATATGTATGCAACCAGCAAACCGGAGACATTGGCTGCAAGGAGCGCGAGCCATCCTCGATAAGCAGCTACGTCGGCAATCATGGGGACGATAAACCCGACGATCGTCGTGAAGTGAATTATGATGATCAACAATCCGAGTTGAAGCTGGGTGATCCGCTGCATCGAACGCCATCTCCTAATAGCGAATATTTTTCAGCACGGGGCTTAGCGCAAATTCGATCAGCTTGTTCGGGCTTGCGAAATCTTTGATGCAAAATACCGCCGACATATACAGGAATGCGGCTGCCAAAAAACATCCGACAATCCAGAACGTTCTCGTTCGCCGGTTGCGCTGCTTCAAATAATGCCACTCATACCAAGCCATTCCCGCGAAGACCAACGTAATTACGATCATTTCATACCCTCCCGCTGACGCTCGCGACGCTGGAGAACAACCGAGTTGTTCTCAACGCCCGTTCTTTTCACCGCTACCCTGGCGGTTACGTGGATCGGGCAGTTCTTATAGACGCTGCGCCAGCGATCCTTGTATTGAGACCATACTTTAGGATAGCGCCATTCGACATACCTTCCGAAACCGAACGCGTCCACTTCCTCATCCTTCGTTTTCTTAACCGCCTTCTCGATTCTGCCGGCAAGCTGCTCCGACAGCATTGATTCGAGCTTGGCAATCTGCACCGGATCCATCAGATCGATGTTGGATTCCGACGACATGACATCGTCTTCCGCCTCGATCGTCACATCAAAGCGAATCTTATCCCGCAGCACGACCGGACGTATTTTCGATTTGGAAGTCAGAATGATAAAGCTGACCGGCTTCCCGTCCGTCGGAGAGTTCAGCGAAATGACCGAGTTTTTCATTTTGCCCTGGATCCAAAGCGCCGCTCGCATCTCCGGCACCGTCAGTTTCCCGATCATTTTCGCGCCCTTAAACAAAGCTGCGCCGTCCGTTCCGACCCAGACGCTTTTCTTCCCTTTTTCGCTAAGCATTTCCATCTCCCCGATCGTCAGCAGGGCGGCAACGGTGTCCCCGCCTTTTCCTGCCGCTTCCAAAAAGTCTTTGACACTCGTATCGAGCGTCACCCGTCTTCTGGCAAATTCACGCAGCACCTCGTTTGGAAGCCGCTCGAAAACCGGGGTTAACTTGCTGATGTCTCTCGCCAGACCGGGGGCGACCATCAAGTAGCTTTTCGTATGAAAATTGGGTTCCCGGGCGACGAATTCCATCAGCGGATCCAGTCCCGCACGCGCCATGCGCTCTCCGACGACGATCACGCGGCAGTGCCCCCAGGACAGTTCCCGAGATAAGTCGGAACGTATTTTACGAATCGCGACGGGAATGCTTTCCGCCGTCTTCGTCAGGATCGTATAAGGGTTTCCTCCTTCAGACGAGACGCCCGACACTCCCCCGCTTATCGAGAGCCGGTTCGGCAAAGGAAATCCGAGAGACACTTCATAGCCGCCTTCCTCGGCCTTATCCATATAAATCGCCGTTACAAATGCCCTGTCGTTTATCTCGATTCTGGACCAACAGCCGGATAGCATTAATAGACACGCCGCCGCCGGCAGCAACCTCACGGCGATGACTCGTAATAACATCATGATTAGTCACCATCATCTTGTCGAATTGGCAATCTCGAGCGGGAACCGAGCCTTTTCCGATTGGCCGTGCCGTAAAGCATCGGTCGGTTTTTCATCAGCCAATGGGGAGCCCGCACGAGCACATCCTTCAAATCGCTGGTTACGAGCGGCGCCGTCGGCGACAAGTAAGGTGTGCCGAACGAACGCAGCGAGACCAGATGAATATAGATCAAAATAATGGCGATTATGATGCCGTACAAGCCGAAGCTGGTGGCAAGAAACATCACCGGAAACCGCAGCAGCCGGAACGTCAGCCCAAGGTCGAAATGCGGAATAATAAACGAAGCGATGCCGGTAATCGATACGACGATGACCATCGGAGCCGAGACGATGCCGGCTTGCACCGCCGACTGTCCGATCACGAGCGCTCCGATAATGGAAACGGTTTGTCCAATCGGCTTCGGAATCCGGATGCCCGCTTCTCTTAACGCCTCGAAGGTGATCTCCATAATCAGCGCCTCGACGATCGCGGGAAAAGGCACATTCTCGCGGGCTGCCGCCACGGTAATGAGCAAGTTCGGGGGAAGCATCTCCGGATGAAACGTAGTAACCGCGATGTAGACCGACGGCAGCAAAAAAGAAATCAACAAAAACAAATAGCGAATCCACCGGATCCATGTTGCCGCCACGAACCTTTGGTAGTAATCTTCAGCCGACTGAAGCAGCATGTACAACGTGACCGGAACGAGCATCGGAACCGGCGTACCGTCCACCATGATGCCGACTCTTCCTTCCAGCAGCGCCGCGCTGAACGTATCGGGCCGTTCCGTATATTGAACCTGGGGGAACGGAGAAAACGGATTGTCTTCAATGAAGTCTTCGATATAGCTGCTGCCAAGCACATTATCAATATCGATTCGCGACATGCGCTCCTTTACTTCATCCACCAGCTTCTTCTCGCAAAGTCCTTCGATATAACAAAGGGTGACGTTCGTATTCGTATACGTACCGAACTGATGATGCTCCATCTTGAGATCGGGATGCTTGATGATTCGCCGCACCATCGTCACGTTCGTCGCCAAATCCTCGACGAACGCCGCCCTCGGTCCTCGAATGACATTCTCGTTCTCCGCACTGGCAATTTGTCTTTTCTCTACCGATCTCATTGGAAACAGCAGCATTTGCGCTTCGTCATGAACGAGCATCACGATGGTGCCCTCAAACAAGGCATCCGCCGCTTTACGGATTTCCGTGACGGCCGTCATGCCTGCTACGGGGATTTGTCCCCGTTCCGCAATGTGACGGATCAGGCTGTCCGCGGAATCGAACGACTCTTCGAGCAGCAGCGGGGCGATCACCTGTTGTTGAAGCATTTTCTGATCGATCATGTTTTCGATATACAGGAATGCGCAAGCAATATCCCCCGGCAATCGAACTTCATGAATCTTGAAGTCGTCGCTATGGTTGAACGTGACCCGAAACCATCCGATTCTTGTAGGCAAATCGCAGCCGGACGGCGTAGGAACCGAAACATTTGGGGAAGAGCCGTTTAACATCCCTTTGCGCCGCTTAGGAAACCGGAGGAAAGAAAACATGAATGCACCTCGGCAGGCATTTTCTGTATAGCGTTCCAATGGTTGCAATGGTTTATGCAGTCCGTATCCGAAACGCATGGAATAAGCGATTCGAATCTGATACAATGTTTGGAAAGTTCCTTCGGGAGCTTATTTTTCTAAGGAGGTTGTTTGCATGGAAACGATGTATCGCATCAAACATGTTTTGGAGAAGCAAATCGGGGGTGATATATACTATGAACCCTAGGATCGTCAACGGCTCCCGTACGCATCTGGTGAACCAGCTTATTTTTTTTGACGAGCAGTACACTGATTTTATTCATCATTACTTCCCGGAACAGGGTACAAAGCGAGCGAATATGGAAAAAATGATCCGGAAATATGCGGGCATGCTCGAAACATTGCTGGAGCAAAGCGATACCGATCTGGCGCAATCGCTGAATTCCGTTACTCTGCTTGGGAGCCGCGCAAAGGTCGTTTACGAAGAAGACGGTTACGAGGACTCGTTCACCGTCGTGTTCCCGACGGAAATCGATCCCGATCAAAACCGGATTTCCTTTCTGTCGCCGATCGGCAAGCAGCTGCTGTTTGCCGCAGCCGGCGACCGGATGATATTGGAGACGCCGGTCGGCCGGCATGACGTTCGAATCGAAGATGTTAAGTTTGCGTACATTGGAGGCTTTTCCAAAGAGTAAACGCAACCGGCCTACAACGAAAAAGGAGAATCGCCATAGGCTGCATCCAGCGCCATGCGGTTCTCCTTTTATTGTGCGTTTTCATTTAAAAAGAAGGAATACGACGAGCAATAATAGTGCAACAACCGCCGATGCGACCGATAGATAAAGGAAAAACATCCGGTAAACGTACTCACGGCCTTGTTCATTGCTCTTGCCATGATTCGAACGAAATTTCATTCCAACTAATCCCCAGTATTATGATGTGTTTTATATACGACAAGGATGGCGCTTCGCTGGTATTCGCTTTTATCCGGCTTGCTTTTCAGCAATGTTCCGTAGCTGATGCTGATGAACTGCTCTTCCGTTATCGTTGCCAAAAATTCGTTCACTTTGTTCGCGGCAAGGCTGCTGTCCGAATCGACAAATTCTTTCACTTGAATCATGATTTTCGCCTCCATTTTGAGTTCGTTGCATGCGGTCCGATTTATACATTTAATGTAAAAATCGACCGGTAAGCAGTGAGGCATTCCGCTCTCAAACCGAGCGGAATGCCTCATTTGTAGTACCATAACATATCGGGTGAGGTTCGTCAATGAACATTACGACGAAGACGCGCAAGTCACGGTTTGTCGTCATAAAAAGGCCGCGGTTACGCCACCGTGCCACCTGATAACCCGTCCAATGCCAGCTTTGCCGCGCCCAGCATGCCGGCCCGGTTGCCGAGAGAAGCGGGCCGCACGTCGGCTTGTATGCCCGCAAGCCCGAGCGCCGAATGAAATGCCGGCCACCATAAGCCGTGCGCGTCGACAACGCCGCCGCCGATCACGATCGCTTGCGGATCCAGCCCGTTCGAGATATTCCCTGCGGCAACCGCCAGGCGAAAGACGAACTGGTCGACTACCGCTTTGGCGGCCGGGTCTCCAGCGTCTGCGGCGTTCAGGACGTCGAGGCCGCTTGGAAATGCGCGGCCGACCGCTTCCGAAGCGAGACGGACGAGCGCCGTGCCCGACAAATACTGCTCCATGCAGCCGCTTCGGCCGCAGTTGCATTCCGCACCTCCGGGCACGAGTACGGCATGGCCCCATTCGCCTCCGCTCCAATTCGCGCCTCGGATCAGCTTGCCGCCCGCCATGTTGGCTCCGCCGACGCCGGTGCCAAGCGTCAGCATGACGACGTCGTTCAAGCTTTGGGCGGCGCCGATCCATGATTCGCCAAGCAGCGCGGCGTTTGCATCGTTATCCGCAAAGGTGGGGCGCCCGAATGCCGCTTCCGCCCATGTTTTCAAGTTCAATCCCTGCCAGCCGGGGAGATTATCGGTGGCGTACACGACGACGCCGGTCTCCGCGTTCACCCTCCCGGCCGTGCCGATGCCGATGGCGGACGCCTCCGGACGATCGCGCAGCAGCGCTTCCACCGTCGATGCGACGGCCGCTAAAATTGCCTCGCGTCCGGCCTTGGCGTCCGTCGGGCGCTTCGTTTCGGCCAGCGATCGGCCTTCCCGGTCGCACACGATCCCTTTGACCGAAGTCCCCCCGATATCAATACCGATGACGTTCATCATCCACTACTCCTTCATGATCGGGCAAATGACGGCCTGTCGGGAACTTCGCTCCCATAGCCTCATACGCCTTGTTTTATACATTCAGGAATGCGCGCGAGGCCCTTCATTGCACGCCTGTTCGGCCGGTTGAGCGGCCTTCGCGGCTCTCCGGATGGCTGACGCGTACCGCTCTGCAATGAGCTGCGGACGCGTAATCGCCGAGCCGACGACGACAGCATACGCTCCGGCTTCCAGCGCTTGAACCGCCTGCGACGGGTCCCATATTTTTCCTTCGGCGATGACCGGGATCGACAATGCGCGAACAGCCTCCCGGATTAATTGAAGATCCGGCCCCGGATCTTGCGGCGAATACGGCGTATAGCCGGACAATGTCGTCGATACGCAGTCGACTCCGAGCGATGCGGCATACGCCGATTCCTCCAGCGTCGAAATATCGGCCATCATTTTCACCCCGCGGGAGTGCATGTAAGCAATCAGGCTCTCCAGCGTTTCCCCGGAAGGCCTTGGCCGGCGCGTGGCATCGAAAGCGATCATGGATGCCCCCGCTTCGATCAATTCGTCGACTTCCCGCCTGGTCGACGTAATATAAATCTCGCTGTCCGGGTAGTTTCGCTTCACGAGCCCGATCACCGGCAGCGGCACGGCCTGACGAATCGCACGCACGTCATCCGCCCCGTTCGCTCTGATCGCTGCGGCACCGCCGATTTCGGCTGCTTTGGCCATCTTGGCCATCACGTCGGAGCCATGCAGCGGCTCGTCTTCCAAAGCCTGGCACGATACGATCAGCCTGGCTCGAATCTGTTCAAAAAACGGATCACTCACTTGATTTCACTCCTGTTTATCGCGTTTATCGCGCACCCAAGGCCGGTCGGCCCGGCGGCGATGACGGTAACGTTTCCAGTCGGACGGTTAAACCCACTTCAAACATTCGGCTCCAAGGCATCCAGCAATCTTCGATGACGACCCGATGACGTCCGTCGTCCACATGATCTTTCGTAAAACGGCCCAGCTCCATGGCGACGATCGCCGCCACCTGCCCTTTCGTCCCATCCACGCCAAAATAACTAAGCCCGAGCTCCCGTACCGCTCCTTCGGTCACCTTCTTCCGGACGCAGGCGCAATATCCTGCATCTTCCGTATAGCGGAGCGCAAGAAAATCATTGTGCTTCGCGGTATGGCCGAAGATCAGGCAAATCATGCCTTGTGCAAGAACGGTTCCAAGCGTATTCGAGCTTGTGTTCCAGCCCGCATAGCCGGCGAGCCGGAACAGCAGCTCTTTCTGACGCAGCAGCTTGATGAGCTGCAGATCGGCTCCGTTCGCATACGCCACATCGGCGACGGCGCACGGCTTGCCGAGCACATGCACCGCATAGTGCGCATACTCCGTCAGCTCGATGATATTGCGCAGCACGTGATAGCCGGCATTCGGCGCCGCTTGCGCTTCGGCTTCCGCCATCGTCTGGCCGGGCGTGTTGACGAGCAGTACAAGATCGGCGTCCGCCGCACATTCGGCCAGCATGCCGCCCGCAGCCAGTATATGATATTTCAGGCTCTCGTATAGAAGCCGGTCTTCATACAAAGGCGTGACAAACGGTCCCTGTAAACTCGAAAAACGCGGATAGACGGTCGGCATCCGGCGATGAGCCCGGTTAACCATACGGGCGAGCAGTGTACAGCCCGCTTCGTCGGCTCCGGGATACATATAGGCGTGCAGCTCCACATTCAGCTCCTGAATGCGCGAGCGGACCAGCTGCTGGTCGATCGCCGTCCAGCCGTAAGGAGCCGAATCGTCCTGCGGCACGATCATGAAATCGATCGTCCCGTCCTGAACATAGCTCAGCGCCTGCCGGTTCACTTCGCGGTTGACGGCTCTGCGCCGCAAATAATCGTCCAGAACCGGCTGAGGCAGCTTCTTGCCGATCTCTGCAAGCTCCGCGCGTTCTTCTTCCGTGGCAACCCCGGCATCCAGTTTATGGCGAATGTATCCGGTGCGAAAAATTTCTTTTCCCCAATGTTCGTAATAATCCGGCTCTTCATCGCTCGACGAATAGCGCGGGCAGCGCATAATCAATTGAAAGGCGTATACGGTAAGCCGCGGGTTGCGCGCCTTCAGACGCGTCAGTCCTTTCAGCCGTTCCACGCAAGCTTCCGCCGAATGCGTGTGCAGGCGCGAAGGAATAATGCCGCCGTACAGCAGCAGATCAAGCGATAAAATAACCCCGTCGGCGTCAGACGCCTCCTGCAGTAGCCACTGCCACAGCCGGTCGACAAGCGCCGGCCGCTTCTTGAGCCCCATCAGCTCAGGCCCCGGCCGGACGAGGCGAATATCGGTTCCTTCGGCAAGCAGAGCCGGAAAGGCGTAGTTGCAAGGCCGCTCGTCGAGCGGCACATAGACGATTTTTTTCCCCATTCCCGCTTCCCCCATCAAGCATTGGCCGATCATGACAATAAATGGTATGATTGCCTGTCAAAAGTATAGCACCAAAAGAAATATTTCTCCAGAATTATTTATAAAAGTGGCGTATTTTTTCTTTTTGACACAAAAAAAATTCCGGCCTTTGCGCATGGAGGCGAGTCGCTTCCATCCGTGGCCGGATTGTATTTTATTTCTTATTTGTTGCCTTGAGCGTACGCGGCCCACTTCTCCAGCTCGTTTGTACAAATCAACAGAGTCGGGTACCGGCTGAACCGCGCCATATCGCTGTCTTTATCCACTGTATACGGGATCAATACCGCTCCCTCGCGTTCGCAGATTTCCAGAAACTCGTCGGAAATGTACGGGTGCTGCACGGAAATATACCGGCAGCGTATATCCTTCATGAACGGAAATAGCGCAGGCGATGTGCCGTGATTGATGACGCCGAGCTCCATGCGATCGTCCAGTTCCCTCGCTCTGGACAAAGAATAGTGATCGAAGGACGTAAGAAACGTCTGCTCGCGCATATCGAGCCTTTTCACCGTATCGAGTACCGCTCGTTCCAGCCCCGGATACAAATCGCCCATTTGTTTCAGCTCGATATCGACGATCAGCTTGTCCTTGAGCAGCAGCAGCGCTTCTTCCAGCGTCGGGATTTCCTCCGTTCCGGCAATGCGGAACTCCTTCAGCTCCGCCAGCGTCAAATCTCTGACCCGGCCCTTTCCGTCCGTCGTCCGGTCGACGGACGGATCGTGAATGACGACGGGAACCCCGTCCTTGCTGAGCTGAACGTCCAGCTCCAGATGCGAATAGGACAGCTCAACCGCCGCACGGTACGAGACGAGCGTATTTTCCGGATAACGTTTCGGGTAGCCCCGATGAGCAACGCCTCTAATGGTCATGATTGCCGCCTCCCATCGAGCCGCTGCCGATGGCGGCGAACCGCTCCATCGCTTCCACGACGCCGTCTCCGTAGCTGTTGCGGCATACGTATGACGCCTGCCGAATCAGTTCGTCGTGACTGTTGGCCACGGCCACGCCGATGCCCGCCTGCTCGATCATGTCCAGATCGTTCAGCTGATTGCCGATGTTCATCACTTCCGACGGTGCGACGCCAAGGTGCACCATCAGTTTTTTGAGCGCCTCCCCTTTGCTCTGCCGGGCGGGCATAATTTCAAAAAAATGATCCTCCGACTGGACGGCTGCATACTCGCTCGCAAAGCCGCTCCGGTGGCGGTCCCATAACGGCTTGATCCGGTTCATCTCGCCGATCAAAACCACTTTCTGAACCGGCCGGTCAGGCCACGTTTCATCCCCGGAATCGAGCGGGATGCAAGGCAGCCCTTCCCGCTTCACAAAGTACTCCGTCTCCGGCGTGGCACGCAGCGTCCGGATGCCGTCCTCGCCAAACAGCAGGACGGTCACTCCCGCCTGATCCGCCCCAAGCAGGAACGGCGCGATTTCCCCAAGCGGCAGCTGCGCCGTCTCCCATATTTTATGACGATCGGCAATGACGCAGCCGTTGCACAATATATACGGAATATCGATATCGAGGCTGTCGACGATAGGTTGTGCGCTGGGCCCGAACCGGCCGGTAGCGATCGTGAACAGGCCGCCCGACGCCCGAAATCGCCGAACGGCGTCGATGACGGAATCGCTCAATCGATTGTCTTCCGATAGCAGCGTTCCGTCCAGGTCGCTCACAATTAAGCGAATAGAGCTCATGCATGTTTCTCCCCTTTGTTTGAACCGCACCCGGTTTTTTCTGTCCAATGATGTCGGCAAAGCAGCACTCCGATGTTCTAGCGATTCTGCTCGCTTACGTTATACATGGCTTATGCCACTGCGTCCCGCTTACCCTGCGATGCTGCCGGCGTGCATCGAACGAACGAAATGAACGCCGTTCGGACCGCCGAACGTCAGCAGCGAATGCGTAAGCAGCCTGCCGCTTGATGCGTGGACGATGCCGTTCAACAGCGTCCAAGGCGTAACGGCCGTTGCGGCAAACACGCTTTCGTCGGTCGCGACCAAGTCTTGAAGCATCAGCCGTCCCGCCGGCTCGGACAAGCCTTCAGCTTCGTAATGTTTTCCATGCCAAGGAACACGAATTGATTTCCGATTGCGGTCCCAAAGCTTGATACAGGCGCTGCTCGCCGTCTATTATTTTTTGCACTTTCCGCTCGGACGCACCGCCGTCAAACTCCGCGTTCAGCCATGCCTGCACCACATGCTTGGCAAGCTCGGAGCCGATCACTCTGGCCCCCATGGTCAGCACCTGGGCGTTGTTGCTCTTTCTCGCGCGCTCAGCCGAGTACGTATCGTGACAAAGCGCCGCACGGATACCCGGCACTTTGTCCGCCGTAATCGTCATACCGATCCCCGTGCCGCATACGAGTATGCCTCTGTCGAACAAGCCCTGCGCAATTTGTTCCGCTACCGCAAACCCGACGTCGGGGTAATCGATTTGCTCATTGCCGTCGGAAGGGCCGAAGTCTACGCATTCCACGCCTTTTTCGCCGAGGTAGCTTTTAATGATCTCCTTTAATGAATAACCGGCCTCGTCGGCCCCAATCGCTATTCTCATCTCGACAGCCTCCATCAGGTAATATAGGGCGAACCAACCATGAACCGTGAAAATGAACTCTGAAGAGTAAGCAGTAAACAGTGACCCGTGAAACTTATAATTGATAAATTGGGAACCGCAGGTGAAAGATGAACATGCGCCACTCAAGACGAGCATGTGCCGCTAAGGAATAAGAATAACCTTCAAAGAATTGACGCCTTTCTTCACAAGCTCGAACCCTTTTACGTATTCTTCAAGCGGGAGCTGATGCGTTACGACCCCTTCCGTCGGCAGCTTTCCGTTAGCAATGCCTTCGATGACCGGAGGATAACAATAAGGGCCGAGATGGGAGCCGAGAACGTCGAGCTCCTTGCGGTCGCTGATAATGCTCCAGTCAACGGTCACCGGATCTTTAAAAACGCTGAACTCGACAAACCTGCCGAGCTTGCGGATCATGGCAAGCCCCTGCTCCACCGATTTGGGATGACCTGTCGCTTCGATATAAATATCGCAGCCGTAACCTTCCGTCATCCGCTTGATTTCGGCGACGACGTCCACTTCTCTGGGGTTCAGAACAAGATCCGCGCCGAACTTCTTCGCGAGCTCCAGCCGATCCTCGAACAAGTCGAGCACGATGAGCTTCCCCGGACCGACCATCTTGGCGGCTCCGACCATCCCGAGTCCGAGCGTTCCCGCTCCCGAGAGGACGACGACATCGCCGAGCTGAATTTGCGCCCGCTGTACGGCATGGAATGAGCACGCATACGGCTCGATCAAAATCGCTTTCTCCAGCGGAAGATCGCGAGGGACTTTGTAGTTGATCGCTTCCTTCGTAAACTTCATATATTCGGCCATGCCGCCGTTCACGTTATTCTGAAAGCCGTACAAATCGTGCTTCTCGCACATCCAGTATTGACCGCGCTTACAAAAGCGGCAATCCCAGCAAGGTACGATCTGCTCGGAGATAACCCGTTCCCCGATCTCGAATCCTTGCACGCCTTCGCCGATTTGTACGATGCTGCCGATAAATTCATGTCCCGGAATCATCGGCGCCTTAATATATGGCGGCTGCGTCGCATCGCCCCAGAAGCTGGGCGCTCCTTCGTATGCTTTAATGTCGCCGGCGCAAATGCCGCAAGCCTCCACCTTAATGACGATTTCGCCCGGCCCCGCTTGCGGCACGTTTACCTTCTCCAGCCGGTAATCGCCCGGGGCGTAAGCGACAATCGCTTTCATTGTTTCAGGGATATCCATGTTCTGCATGAGATCGCCTCCTTTAATAATCAATAATGAAACCATGGCTGGCGCGCGTAAACATAACGGTTATTTATTACCATTTTTGCATCACACCTTGTATTTGTCAATAAATTTTTTGATTTTTACTGTTGTTTATTATCGTTTATTTTCATTTATAGTTATTTAATCTTAAAAATATAACTTAAAACGTTTTGTTTACGCGACATTCGGCATTATTTTATTGATTGAACTTTTTTGTTTTGTTATAATTTTAATAAATATTCAGTAATGGGAGATGCGATGGATGTTAGCACCTGAACGCCGGAACCGGATTATGCAAATATTGAATCAACATAAGCAGCTCCTGGTCAAAGACGTGTCGCTTGAACTTGGCGTTTCCGAAGGGACGCTCAGGAACGACCTGAAAATATTGGAGGAAGACGGCCTGCTGGAGAGAACGCACGGCGGAGCGGTACTGCCCAAGCCCCCGACGCAAGAATACACGTTCCATTCCCGAAGCCAGGTGAATCAAACGGAGAAGATGATGATCGGCAAGGCGGCGGCGGGTCTTGTGCAGAACGGTCAATGCATCATTCTCGACGCCAGCTCCACTTCGCTTGAGCTTGCCAAGCATTTGATTCAATACGATTATTTGACGGTCGTCACGAACGGATTGGCCACCGCGCAGGAGTTGACCCGCAACCCGCATATTAGCGTCATCGTGGTAGGAGGCGTCCTGCGACCCGGCTCCAGCTCGCTGGAAGGGCTGCTTGGTAAAGGGCTGCTGTCGCAAATTCACGCGGATATTTTCTTCACATCCGCGCGCGGTTTCACCTTAGCCGAAGGATTGACCGATTTCAGCGTGTATGAAGCCGAACTGAAGAAGTCGATCGTCTCGAATGTGAGTAAAGTCGTCGCGCTGCTGGACCATACGAAGCTTAGCCGCAGGTCGATCGCTACGTTTGCGGAGATGTCCCAGATCGATACGATCATTACCGATCCCGGTGCAAATCCGGATTTCTTGAAGCAGTTAAAGGGCGTCGAAGTCGTGATCGCCGATCCGTTGTAAGTCTTGCGGCATGCCAAAAAGTCAAGGTTACGGTTGGCGTATCCTTGACTTTTTTTGGGGTTAGGCGTTTTATTTTTTTTGATAATGCAAGAGGACCACGTCGTTTTCAAACGTTTCGCTGCTCTTTAAGCGCATGGGGACCATCGTTTCCATCCCGTTAAACAGCTTTTCGCCTTGCCCCGCGACTACAGGATGAACGAACAGCCGCATTTCATCAAAAAGCGTATTTTGCAAAAATAACCGCCACGTTCTTATTCCGCTTTCCACAGATATATGTTTGCCTTCGCTCTGATGTTTAAGCCTCTCGATGTCACGGATAAAAGTTTCGCGGTCTTTCATAAGCAGTTGCTGCGAATTATTCCATACAAGATCCATATTGGAATGGGTAATGACCACTTTCTAGATCTCGTTTATTTTTTTGGCAAACGCGCGTTCAAGCGCGGACTCGGACGACTTCTCCGCATGGTGCCAATATTCCGCCATCGAAAGATACGAATTGCCTCCTACCACAACCGTATCCAGCGTATCGTAATACGCAAGGGCGTCTTCTAGAATATGATCGCTTATTTGCATCCACCGCTCTAGGTCCGAAACGACGCCGTCAAGCGACATCTGCATGTACAAAACGATGTTCCCCATCCTCAATCACCCTTTTGGCGAAACGGAATGAGCTTACGCACATTGTCATCCTTCAGCCAGATGCCTCCCCAGACCAATATGGCGATATAGACCGGGAATAAAATATGAGAAAAAAGCGGATTATCCAACCGAACATGTGTCGCGATCGCTCCGCCGAAATATCCGGTTAGCAGCACTGCCCCCAATACCGATGTGCGGGGAATGGCGTACAAAATAGTAGCGATCAGTCCCAGCGCCCCGATCACCACGATATGATGCTCGGCATAACCGAGTTGCACCGTTCCTTCCACGACAGGGGCCGGCATCATAAATTTCGAAATGCTGTCGAACAACATAAACAGCAAAGCCAGTCCGTACATCACTCTCGCCGTCCAAAGACGGCCTTTCGATATTGATTTCGTCATGATTCATTTCTCCTTTTCGCCATTGTACATGGTCAATTGTTCTGATACCGTTACATTATCATAAACGCATCACGGATGTTTCTTCTGAATTGCTAAAATGACATCCGAGTCCGATTCAGCCCGCCCGTTTCATAAAAAGCAAATGGACAAAAAAAAGCGCCGTATCCGTACGGGATACAGCACTTGTTGAATGATATCCAGAGGGAATTAGCCTACTTCGCGCAGCGCATTCGTGAAGGCGGACAAAATGAGATGCGCCGATGCCGCCCCGGGATCGATATGGCCGGTTGATCGCTCGCCCAGACGGCTGGAACGGCCGAGCTGCGATACGAGCGCCGCCGTCGAACGCATCCCTTGCTCTCCCGCACGCACCGCCTCGTCGAGGCTGTCGATCAATCCTTTGCCTTCGCTTCTGGCAAGCCGCAACGCTTCGATGGCGGGCAGCCACGCATCCATCATCGTTTTATCGCCGAGCTTTGCTTTTCCGCGATCCTGAATGCCTTGCACCGCGACCGCCCAAAATTGTACGACGTCGTCTTCCTCAAGTTCTGCCTTCCCTCTCAGTACGGCGCCGCCGCGCATGAAAGCCGTCGCGTACAACGGGCCGACCGACGATCCCACCGCGTTGAGAAAAGACATCGCCACTTCATTCAGCAATGCGCCGCAATCTTCTCCGCTATGCTCATCCAGCTTGTGCACGATCGCCTGCCAGCCGACCGACATCGTAACCCCATGGTCTCCGTCGCCGACGGCCCGGTCCAGCTCGGACAATTCGTCTTTCTTGCTCTCGATTTGCGCTGCCACCGCGCGCAGCAGTTGTTTCCATTGTGCTATCGTCAGTTTCATATGCGTCAGCCTCCCGTTTCATCCAGCCGTGGCAGCGGGCGTTCCGCCGGCATCCGCTGCTCATGTTTCCATTATGAATAATTTTTGTGTTCGTTTATTTCTGTACATAGAGCGGCGTATCCGCCGGGTGATCGACCATTTCGGCAAGCTCTTCATCAAGCTTCATGATCGATACAGAGCAGCCTCCCATCTCCAGCGAGGTGACGAATTCCCCGACGAAAGAACGGTGAATCTCCACCCCAAGGTCCGCGAGCAGCCGGGATACGCGCCGGAAGACGATGAACAGCTCCATATGCGAAGTGGAGCCGAGCCCGTTGACTAGGACCGCCACGCGGTCACCGGCAGCAAGCGGCATATCCTCCGTAATGGTCGAGAGCAGCGCCTCTGCCACCTCATCGGCGGTTCCCAACTTGCCTCGTTTCACCCCCGGTTCGCCGTGAATGCCAAGGCCAATTTCCATTTCATCGTCGCCCAGCACGAAGCTTGGTTTGCCGGTCTGCGGAACGTAGCACGGCGACAAAGCAACACCCATCGTACGAATGTTGGCATTTGCCTTCTGCGCCACGCGCACGACTTCATCCAGCGTGTATCCTTTGTCCGCAGCCGCGCCTGCCGCCTTGAATACGAGGAACCCTCCGGCAATACCCCGCCGGCGATGCGCTTCCTCCTTGGAGGCGGACGCTACGTCATCGGTGACGAGCACCGTTTCCACGCGAATGCCCTCTATGTTCGCCAGCTCCGCTGCCATATCGAAGTTCATGCAGTCTCCCGCATAATTGCCATACATATATAGAACGCCCGCGCCGCCGTTCACCGCCTTGGTCACCTGCAGCACCGGGTCCGGCGGCGGGGAAGCGAATACGTTCCCGACCGGCGCTCCGTCTGCGAAACCGGGACCGATCAGTCCCATAAAGGCCGGTTCATGACCCGACCCTCCGCCGATCACGATCCCGACTTTACCCAGACGCACCAGCTGCGAGCTGACGACGGAGCGTTTGTTTTCGGCGCATATTCTCACATATTGCGGATAAGCTGCGGCGTAGCCTTCAATCATCTCGTCGACTACGTCGTTCGGTACATTCATTAGCTTCTTCATCGATTCGCATCCCCCAAGCGTCTTATTTGAAAGTGGAATTCGCCATAGGCGCCAGAATGCCGTAAAGCACCCGCAGCCTTCCGGCTCCGTCGACACGCGCCGCTTCCAGCACGTCGTTATTGATCGACTTGAACGACTCTGGCGCAGCAAAAAAATGCTGTAAGCGGATACGCCGTGCGGAATAATGAGCGCCCAAAACGTATCCAGCCAATTGATCTTCGACAGCATGACGTAGACCGGCACGAAAAACACTTGCTCCGGTATCATGAGTGCGGCCAGCACGAAGAAAAACCATTTGTCCCGTCCCCAAAAAAGCCCCTTGGCGAAGGCGTAAGCCGCAAGCAGCGAGATTGAGCTGCAAGGCGACGATGCCTACCGTCTGGATGAGCGTGTTCAGCGCATATCGCCCGAAGGGCGCTACTTTGAATACGTCCACATCATTTTGCCAGGCGAAAGACACAGGCCAAAACGTCGGAATCGCCGACTTCATTTCCGCCGGAGACTTAAGTGAAGTAATCAGCAGCCATATAGAGGGGGAAAAACATCAGAAGCGTGACCAGGGCGGCGACGATGATCCGCGTCGACTTCCAGATAACTGTACTTTCTGTCATTTTACCCCACCTATCCTTCGTAGTGAACCTTTTTCTTGGAAAGCAAGAACTGCAAAATCGTCAATGCGATAATGATCAGGAAGAAAATGATGACCAGCGCGGAAGAACGTCCGGCCCTGAAATCATGAAAAGCCATCTATTAGATCCAGTAGACGATCACTTTCGTCGCTCTGAGCGGACCGCCATCGGTCAGAACGTCAACCGACTGGAACACCTGCATCGAAGAAATGAACGTGTCTTGCTGGCACCAGGCGGCAATTCGCTGCCGGTCGGTGACTCGCTTCGCGATCGGTTCACCCCCTGGTTTTCGAAAACGTTTTCATCTTGGATGAACAAAAATCACTTGCCGTCATTTGACAATATATCAAATGTGTATTGCAAATATATGCCATCTGTTCACTATTATTTTTGCACTTATATCATTACTTGTCAATTACTTTTCTGATATTTATAATTGTTTATTGTTGTTTATTGATGATTTTTTTCTTTATTTATTGTCGTTTTGTAATGTTTGGTTTGACTAGGGTTGCTTTTCCAAACAAAAAAAATCCCGCCATGTCGTGTCGATGACAGACATAACGGGATTCGATCGAGCCTTGCGCTTACGCCGGCTCATTGCATATGCTGCTGAACAAACGCTTTCCACCGCTCCAGCTCATTGGTGCAGATGAGCGCCTGCGGGTATTGGTCTTTGATGAGCTTCATCTCTTCTTCGGTATCTACCGGCCAGGCGATCAGCTCCAGACCGTGGTCGGCAATCATCTCGGCATACTTCTCCGTCAAAAAAGGAAGCTTGACCGCGAGGTATTTGCCGCGAATCTCCTGCATGAACGGAAATACGTACGGCATGCTTCCGCTAAATACAAGGCCGACATCGATCTCCTTGTCCAGCTCCCGAAGCCGGGCCACGGAAAAATGATCGAAGGAAATGACGTACACTTGATCCACCATGCCGGTTTTGCGCACGACGTCGACCACCGCTTCCTCCAGCCCCGGATACAGATCGCCCGTCTGTTTCATTTCGATGCTGACGATGAGCTTGTCCTTGAGCAGCAGCAGTGACTCCTCCAGCGTCGGGATCACTTCCGTTCCGCCGATGCGCAAAGCGCGAAGCTCCTCCGCGGTGTAGTCCTTGAACTGGCCGGGTGCGCCGGTCATCCGGCGAAGCGAAGCGTCATGCATCACCATCGGTACGCCGTCTTTGCTTAAATGCACGTCAAGCTCCAAGTGAGTGTACGACAAATCGCAAGCCGCCTGAAAGGATGGCAGCGTATTCTCGCGATATTTGACCGGGTATCCCCGGTGAGCGATACCTCTTACTTTCATTGACCCCATTCCCTTCATTATAGCTGAAGATCCGCTATTAACGGATAATGATCGCTTGGGTATCGTCCCTCGACGATATCGTCCAATATTTGAATCCGCTTTGCAACTACCGGACCACGGGTTAAGATCCAGTCAATGCGCCACGCCTTGCCGCGGCCGGCCGGATTGTTAAAATTGTTGAACGTCCCCAGCCCTTCACCGATCTTTACCTTCGCCGAATCCCAGGTGTCCGTGAAGCCGCCCTCGCGGATAAACACATCATAAGCCTCTGATTCCGGTCCGACGTTAAAATCTCCCGTGATAATGACCGGCAGTGCCGGATCGAACGATCTGGCCCGCTCCACCATAAGCTGCGCCGCTTTGACGCGGGATTCCGGCGATTTGTGGTCAAAATGAGTATTGCACAAGTAAAACGGGCGTTCCGCGGCGAGATCGAGAAACCGGCCCCATGTCACCATACGCGGAGCCGCGTTCCCCCATGTGACGGAACCGATGACATTCGGTGTCGCCGACAGCCAGTAATGGTCGTATTCGAGCAGCTCAAAACGGTCTTTCCGGTAAAAGACGGCCATATACTCGCCGCCGCTGCCGCCTTTGCGGCCGAGGCCGAGCCAATCAAAGCCGGGCAAAACCGACAGCATGTCCTTCACCTGACCGTAAAAACATTCCTGCGTTGCGATCATATCCGGCGCTTCCCGCTTCAGCAGCATCTCGATCAGGGGCAGACGCTCTTCCCATGAATTCGGACTCGGATCGGTCGCATGTCTGACGTTTACCGTCATGAATCGCATTCCCGCTGCATTGCTCATTCCGCCTCATTCGCTCCTTCGTCGCTTCCTTAGATTCGTCCGCTCCGCTTTCCATGTATGAAAAGGCTATATTCAGCGGCTTATCCGCCGCTATGCTAAGCCGTACCTGTCGATGATCCTCCCTTGCTCCGCTTCCTCACAAACGGGGGATCTTCCTATAAAAAGGGAGCTTCGCTCGGGATCACATTGAAATGAATCAGCCGCATGCCTTCCTTCGAAGTCTCCAACACGGAAACCGCCGTGTTGCCTTTCACCAGCTGCCTGTAATTACGAAACGGGATCGACAGCATGCCCGCCAAATAAATGCGGATGGAGGTGCTGTGGCTGACGACCAGAATGCTGCCGTCCGGATGCTCCTGAGCCGTTTCCGTAAAAAAACGGTTCATCCGGTCAAATACTTGCAATGCAGTTTCGCCCGTTACCCCCGCGTTCGTATGTTCCGGGTCGTCGTACCAGCTTTGCCAGGCTTCCGGATACTGCGCTACGATCTTCGGATAATGCAGACCGTCCCACAATCCGAAATCGATCTCCGTTATCCGTTCATCCTGTTCTACTTGCAGGCGATGCAGCGAGGCCGTCGGCCCGGCCGTTTGGGCCGCTCTGCGCAGATCGGAAGCAATCACGCGGTCGATCGCCGCATGCCGCAAATATTGCGCAGCCCGCTCGGCCTGCTCCATGCCGTGATCGGACAAATCGATATCCGATCTTCCGCAGTAACGGTTGTGATCGCGGTTCCATTCCGTTTCTCCGTGCCGCATTAGGTAAAATCGCGTCAAGCCGTTTCACTCTCGCTTTCGTCCGCCAAATAGCCGAGTTCTCTTAATCGTTCGACGAATCGGCGGTAGTTGTCATCATACTTCTCACAGACGGATGCATCCCATGGCTCGATCAGCTGCTCCGGCGCAATCATTGCGGAACCCGCTTCTTCGAGGCCCGAGAACAGCGTACCGGATGCGGCCAAAACCGCTGCACCGACGGCGCCTTCGACGTGCTTCATCTTGCGGATCGGCCTGCGCAGAACGCTGCTTCGGATGCCGAGCCAGACCGGACTAGTGCTTGCGCCCCCGGCCGTATACACATTCGCCACCGTCTCGCCGGATAGCGCTTCGATCATTTCGTAGGCGAGCCGCTCCAGATAGGCTACCCCTTCCATCCGCGCCGCAAACCGCTGCTCGGCGGTCAAGCCGCCGTGGTCGAACCCTCGCGCCCCGGCCGCGACGAACGGGAATCGCTCCCCATGCTGCAGGAGCGGATAACAAATCCACGGCGTCGGAACAAGCGACGCCGCTTCGCGGTTTAATGCGGCCAGATCGGCTCCGGCGTAATCGCGGGATACCCAGTCCCCGCCCGTGTTGCTCGCGCCGCCCGGCATCCAGAAGCCTTGCGGGTGCTTGTGGTTGTAAAGCCTCCCAAGCGGATCGTCGATCGGCTCGCGGGTGACGCCCTTGACGACCAGCGTCGTCCCGATCGTCGTGCTCCATTCGCCCGGGCGAATGGCGCCGGAAGCGATCTGCGACGTGCAGCCGTCGGTCATCCCCGTCACAACGAGGACGTTGCGCGGCAGGCCCGTCGCCTCCGCCACCTCGGGCGCTACGGTGCCGAGCACGGTTCCCGGCGGGACGACCTTCGGCAGCCATGAAGCCGGAATGCCGAGCTCGCCGGTCACATAGCCGGGCCATTGCTCCTGGACGAGGTCGTAGCCGGTCTTAAGGCAGTTCGAATAGTCCGTCACGCCCCAAACCCCGCTCAGCTTGCCGACGATGTAATCGGTTGCATGCGCCCACAGCTCGATCCGTTCCGCCGCAGACGGGTCATGCTCCCGAAACCACAGCATTTTCGGAAGCCCGGAGGAGGCGTTGAACGCCGTATAGCCCGCCGACCCGGCCCGCTCCGCGGCCGCTTTGCACAGCTGCGCCTCCCGAAACGAGCGGGGGTCGCTGTACATGAGCGCCGGGCTGACCGGTTCATGGCGGGCGTCAAGAGCAATCATCGTCCCTGACGTCGATGTGACCGAAATCGCCTTGACCTCCGGCTTCGGTACGATCCGATTCAAGTCTCCCATGAGCCTGGTCAGACATGAAAGCAGGTCTCTCCACCAACCGGCGGGAGACTGTTCCTCTCGCGAGCCTTCGATTGAAAAAGCAACCGCGTGCGACGACAGCAGCTCGCCGTGGTCGTTCAGCGCCATCACGCGCACGCCTTGCGTACCGATATCCGTTCCTATGACAACGAGGCGTTGTTGATGCGACATATGTTCGTTCCCCTCCTACGTTGCAACTGTTACTCTGCATAGCTAAGAGTCCGTTGTCAACCTACGTTGCAACTGTCACTCTGCATAGCTAAGAGTCTGTTGTCAACCTGCGTTGCAACTGTTACTCTGCATTCGTTGGCAAACGGGTGCCGCAGCACTCGGCTTCTCCTGCTTACAGCGCTGTCCGATGCGATTCCAGCGAAGAAAGGACGGACGGGTTGACCAACTGACGGATCTCCCTGTTGCCGTGAACAAACCATTCTTTCAAGACATCGTTCATAATCGTGACGCTGTATCCGTCCACTTCGAAAGAAGCGCCGGCGATATGCGGCGTCGCATACACGTTCGGCAGCGAAATCAGCTCATAGTCCGATGCGTCCGGCGGTTCGTTATAGAACACATCGAGAATTGCTCCGCCGATTCGCTGTTCCTTCAGCGTATTGTACAAAGCATCCCTGTCGACGACCGCTGCCCGGGCGCTATTGACGAAGATCGCTTCCGGCTTCATCATTCGGAACAAACGTTCGTTGATAGAACCGGTCGTCTCCGCCGTAACCGGAAGATGAATGGATACGATGTCGCTCGTCGAAAAAATTTCTTCCAACGTGATCGGCACGTACTCCGGATTCGGAGACTGCTTCAAATACGGATCGTAATACTGTATTTTGCAGGAGAACCCGGACAAGACTGCAGCCACCCGCTGGCCGACGCCGCCGAATCCGACCATGCCTACCGTCTTGCCGCAAATTTCATGGCCGCGGAAATAAAGATACGATTCGTGCGCATCCCCTTTCCACTGCCCGGACTTCAGCCACGCCTCGCCCTCCCGCATTTTCCGCAAAAATACGATCAGCCCTGCCGTTACAAGCTCGGCCACCGCCTGCGCGTTCCGGGCCGGCGTATTGAAAACGGGAATGCCGCGGCTCGTCGCTTTGGCGATGTCCACGTTGGAAGGCGTGCCCCGGCATACGCCGATAAATTTCAAATCGACAGTCTCGATGACGGATGCATCCACGTGATCGTGCTCCGTGATCAAACAGTCCGCTCCCGTTTCCTGAATCAACCGAATCAATTCATCCGAATGAAATGCTCTGCCGTGCGGTTTCCACGGGCGGAAATGGACGGTACCATACCGCTCCAGTTGTTGCAGCGCTTCGCTTGAGTAAGGGGCCGTCACCAGAATATTCATTCTTCCTCAACCTTTCTATGTTGCAATCAAATCGAATCCAGCAGCGTTAAAGCCGTCTCCTCCGTCGTAATGAGTACGTGGAGCAGATGGCCGTTTAGCGCACCCCTTATGGCTCTTGTCTTGCCGGGACCGTAGGCGACGCCGATGCGCAGCTCGATGTTCAAATAATCCTCGGGCGAGGCGCCGACCACACGGTCGCTCAACGACGGATTGGAGAACTTCCCCTGTTCGTTGTAAAAATGAAAAATAACGTCTCCTACGCTCGTCTCGCTTAACGTTGGGCTGTCCAGACCGGGAACGAGCCCCGACGATATGATCGTCGCATCCTCTCCGGTATGTCCGATGCCTACGACCGCCACGCTCACTTTACGGATTTCCTCGACAATTTCCTGAATGCTCGGATCGTTCAAAAATCCGATCTTGCTTTCCTCCGACCGGGCAATGGCCGGTGCCGGGAACAAGTAGGGCTTGCCGCGCAGCGCATGAGACCACACTTGAATAACGGAAGCTGCGGGCACCAGTTCTTCCTTGGCCCCCGAGCCGCCGGAAAGCTGCACAACCTTCAGACCCGGCCGCGGTTCGCACAGGTGCATCTGCGTGCCGATCGAGTAAAGCGACTTGCCCCATCCGAGCCCGATAGACCCGTGCGTAGGGAGAACGGAATTCAAATACTGGCTGGAGAGCGTCTCGAAAGCGCCCGGCGAATCGTCGCTGCGAAACACGACGCAATCCTTCAGCCCGTACTGCTTCGAAATTTGCTTTTCCAGCGCAGTGTGACGGCTATTATCCAGATCCGACCGGATTTGAAACTGAATGATGCCGCGTTCCCTCGCTTCATTCAGAAAGCGGGCTACAGAGGAGCGGCCGATGTTCAGCTGCTCCGATATTTCCTGCTGATTCATGCCGAGCACATAATACATGCGGGCGATGCGCTCCAGAAAACCGTCTTTGGACGTTTGCTCATTATTGGTTGTTTTGTTCATAATATCCCCATTCTATCATAACAAAATTTAGTGTGTAAATAGATTATACCTAGTTTTCACACCTTATTTAAAGGTAGAATGGGCCATTGCTGTAATAATATGTTTTTGGGCTATGATGAACAGCACGATGATCGGAGCGATCGCGATCAAGCTGCCCGCCATGACGATATGATAGTTGACGGCTTCCTCGTTGGCGACATTTTTCAGCACGGCGACGGCAACGGTAATGACGCGCATTTTTTCCGAGTTCGTCATGACAAGCGGCCAGAAGTAAGCGTTCCAGTTGCCGATGAACTTCAAGATCACCAGAGTGACCACTGTCGACTTGGCCATCGGTACGAGAATGCGGTACATGATATGGAACTTGTTCGCGCCGTCCACTTTCGCCGCATCGATCACATCGTTATTGATCGATTTGAATACTTGCCGCATCAGAAAGATCGAATAGGCGGACGCCGCATGCGGTATCGTCAAGGCAAGGAACGTATTGAGCCAACCGAGCTTCGACAGCATGACGTAGGTCGGAACGAAGATGATCTGCTCGGGAACGATCAAAGCGGCGATGACCACGAGGAACAGCTTCTCTTTGCCCGGAAACTGGCCTTTGGCAAATGCATATGCCGTTATGATCGATATATTGATCTGCAAAAAAATATTAACGACTGTCATTACAACCGTGTTGTATGTATAAATGTGCATCGGCGCCACTTGGAAAATGCGCTTGAAGTTTTCCCAGGCGAACGTCTCCGGCCAAAAGGTCGGCACCGCGCTCTTGAGCTCCGGCACCGTCTTGAAAGCCGTAATGAAAAGCCAGTACAGCGGAAATGCGAATGCGGCCGTAACCAGCAAAGCGGCGATGACCCGGATCGATGCAATCGTTTTGGAAGCAGCCATTGGTCACCCTACCCTTCGTAATGAACTCTTTTCTTCGAGATGTAATATTGCAGAAATGAGAATGCAACGATGATTGCGAAGAATATAATAACGAGCGCCGACGATTTGCCGATGCGGAACTGTTTGAATGCGACTTCGTAAATCCACATCACCATCACCCTCGTCGAGTCGAGCGGACCGCCGCCGGTCATGACGTCGACCGATTGGAACACCTGCATCGCGCCGATAAACGTCGTGATCACAAGAAACAGCGTGATCGGCGACAGCAGCGGAAGCGTAATGTGCCGGAACTGGTGCCAGCGACCGGCGCCGTCCATGCCGGCGCTCTCGTAATATTCGAGCGGGATGCCCCGCAGCCCTCCGATGAAGATGATCATGCAGAAGCCGCAGCCTTTCCACACCGCAACGAATACAAGACTCCACAGCGCGGAAACCGGGTTATTGAGCCAGTTGACCGGCTCCACTCCAACCGCTCCGAGCGCCACGTTCAGCAATCCGTACCGGTAGTTCAGCAGCCACATGAAAACAAGAGAAGCGACGACCATGGAAATATAATGCGGCATGAAAATAAAGAACCGCATAAAGCCGAACAGCTTCGAATTGGAATTGAACAGCATGGCCAGCAGTAATCCGATCAAAATGACAAGCGACACATCCAGAACGGTGTACAAAAACGTAATTTTAAGCACGTTGTAAAACTGCGCATCGACGAGCAGCTTTTCGTAATTGGACAGTCCAATGAAATTTTTGACGGGACGAACGAAGTTCCAATCCGTAAAGCTTAAATAAAACGAATACACAAGCGGGTAAAAGGAGAAAGTGCCCATCAGCACGAATGCCGGAATAATAAGCGAAAAATCTTTTAACTTCTCAAGCCTCTGATAATGGAGCCATTTCTTTCGGGGAGAAGGAGAACGGGCTGTACTAGCCTCGGGGTTCATGCGCATGTCCACCTTTCTGATCGGGGAGGCTTCGATTCCGGGCCTCCCCCGTATCATTACTTATAATCTTTCAAAATTTCGTTCACTTCTTTCGCTCCCTGCTTGAAGGAAGCTTCCACGTCCGTATTTTCCAGCACGACGCGGTCGATTGCCTTTTGAAGGGAAGCCTTCGTCTCCGAATAGCCTGGATGCTGGGGTCTCGAGATGACATCGTCAAAATGGTCGAAAATGCTCTTCATGTAAGGATACTTCTTGAAAAACTCTTGCCCTTGCGGCGAATTGACGGCCGCCTTGCGTGTAGGCATGTAGCCAAGCGCGTCGACGAACTTGATATTGTTTTCCGCCCCGGTCGCAAACTGGACGAACTTCCATGCCGCTTCCTTCTGTTTTTGCGGAGCCATGTCCATAATGACCAGGGCTGCGCCGCCGATTTCGGCGATTCTGCGTTTATCTCCCGGCAGGAACGCAGCGCCGATCTCGAATTTCGCCGTATCCTGATACGCTTTCAAGCCGGAGGAAGAAATCTGGAACATGCCAAGCTGGCCGTCGAGGAACATCTGCTTCGCCGTATCCGTGCCGCCTTTGCCGTGCGTATAGTATATATAGCCTTTCTTCTTCCATTCCTGGAACTGCCTCATGAACCGGAAGCTTTCCGGCTGATCGACGCCGGACTTGCCGTCCTTCGTGAAGATCGTCCCTCCGCCATTGAGCAGCCACGGCTCATAATCCCACGGGCCGGACAAGTTGACGGTGAAGCCGTAGCGGCTAATTTTGTCGCCTTCTTTCTTGACGATCTTCTGCCCGAACGTCTCTACATCCGCCCATGTTTCCGGCGGCTTAATGCCTTCCTTGTCGAACATCGTTTTGTTATAAACGAAAGCGTTCGTGCTCACGACGAAGGGGATGCCATACTGCTTCCCATTCAATGAATACGCTTCCAACATTCCTTTTGAAAAATCTTTCGTATCGACTTTATCGCGCTGTATGTAGGTGCCAAGCTCCATCAATGCGCCGTTAATAGCCAAATTCGGCATCAGCGAATTTTCGGTTACCGTAACGGCAGGAACGTCCTTGGCAGCCATCGCTGCCGTCAGCTTGCGGGACAGCTCGTCATAGCTGCCTTGGTATACGGGTTCTACCGTAATGTTCGGATACTTCTTGTTAAACTCGGCAATGATCAGCTTCATCCCTTCGAGCTGCGTCTCCGGATGGCTGTGCCAATATTGGATCGTAATCGGCGAATTATCTTCTTTAAGCGGCGGAGCTTCCACCGAACCGCTTGAGCTGGCAGGACTTCCAGAGGAACATCCGGTAAATGCGACTGCGGACAAAGACAAGCTGAGTAAAATCTTCTGTGGTTTCCATGTGTTCAAGGAATGAAACCCCTTTCAATTTATATTTCGGACAATTCAGCTATTTATGAGCATTTGTCCAAATTCAATTTGATAGTATCACAATATTTATAGAATCGTAAATGTTTTTTTGAAAATATTAATAATATGCTGTATTACAGACCGTTCCGTTCTCACGCTAAAAAAGATACTTACTAACAAAAGTATGTGTACTTGTATTTATGCACTACATGACACATAATGAGTAAAGCGGCTGTATCGCGCATCTCGCATGCCGGAAACTCAGGCGCGGACGGTTCCCACGGGAACAATTCAGGTTTAGGGAGGTTAGCGATTTATGCAGGAACATCGTGATTCACACAAACGATTGCAAGATATACCGTTTTCGATATTGGACCTGGCTCCGATCGTCACAGGCGCTACGGCAGCCGATTCATTCCGCAACACACTGGATCTTGCCCGCCATGCGGAAAGCTGGGGATACCACCGCTTCTGGCTCGCGGAGCATCATAATATGCCGGGGATCGCCAGCTCTGCGACCTCGGTCGTCATCGGCCATGTCGCGGCCGGTACCCAATCGATTCGGGTCGGCTCCGGAGGCATCATGCTGCCCAACCATGCGCCGCTCGTCATTGCCGAACAGTTCGGAACGCTTGAATCGCTCTACCCGGGCCGGATCGATCTCGGACTCGGCCGAGCTCCCGGCTCCGACCAGCCGGCGGCCCGCGCGCTGCGCCGCGGTCTCGGGAGCAGCGGCGACGATTTTCCGGAGCTGGTCAGCGAGCTTCGCAGCTACTTCGATCCGTCCCGCGAGGGCCGTCCGCCCGGCGTGCGCGCCGTGCCGGGCGAAGGCTTGAACATTCCGATCTGGCTGCTTGGCTCAAGCGGCTTCAGCGCCCAATTGGCCGGTCAGCTCGGTTTGCCTTTCGCCTTTGCCAGCCATTTCGCTCCCGACTACCTGCTGCCAGCCCTGCAGCTGTATCGCAGCAACTTCCGTCCGTCGGAGGTGCTGGAGCAGCCGTATGCGATGGTCGGCATCAACGTGATCGCCGCCGATACGGATGCGGAAGCGCGCAGGCTGGCCACATCGCAGGAGCAGCAATTTCTGAATCTCGTTCGCGGCCGAACCGGCATGCTGAATCCTCCGGTCGATAACATGGACGAATTGTGGGCCGAGCATGAAAAAGCGTATATCCGCAAGCAATTGGGCTTTTCCGCGATAGGAAGCAAAGAAACGGTAAAGACCAAGCTTCAGGCGCTGCTTGATGAAACCGGAGCCGACGAATTTATCGCCGCCGGGCAAATATATGACCACGTTGCCCGCTTGCGTTCTTACGAAATTGTCGCCGACGTCGTGAAGCACTGAAATTCAAATCGTAATACGAATGATTGAGCCCGGAACAGGTGACCATGTTGCAGCTGAAATCAACAAGCGGCATGCGAGCAAGATGCTGCAGCGTGGCGGTCGAAGGTGCGAAAACGGTCGAGACGCGGCAGCGGCGGATTGAAAAAGCAGGCAACGCGCTCAAAGAAGGACGAACGCGGTAGAGTCATTTTCAGATAAACCTGCGTCAGTATACAAATGAAGAACGGCCCTCTCGCCCGCTGCGAAAGAGCCGTTCTTTTTTAGTTATAATGAAGCGCCATGACGATGCTTAAATGAATCCTTTGAGCCGAACGTACACCCAGTACAGACCGATTAAGAAAATGCACACGGAGACGGTCCGGAAAAAGATCGTATAATACGCCGCATTTTTCTCCCGGAAGCGAATCAGGATCGGCAGCAAAATGCCGACGACGCCCAATTGCCCGAGCTCAATGCCTACGTTGAACGAAATGAGTGAGGTCGCGAGGTAGCTTTTTTGAAACCCGATCTCGCTAATCCCGCTCGCAAACCCAAGCCCGTGGATTAAGCCGAACACAAACGTAAGCGCCCAGCGCCATTTGAACGTTTTGACGAATAAATTTTCGACCGCAATATAGCAAATCGTCAGCGCGATTCCCACCTCGATCCATTTCGGATACACGGGTACGAGATTCAGTACGGCCAAACAGAGCGTAAGGCTGTGGGAAATCGTGAAAGCGGTAATGATTTTTAGAATCGCCTTAAACCGTTCCGCGATAATGATGAGTCCAAGCAGGAACAACAGATGGTCATAGCCGGTAATGATATGCTCCAGACCGAGATTGATATACATAAATATAACCGTTAACAAGTCCAAGCGAGCCTTCTCCCCTCATTCGTTAAATTCAAAGCCGGACCGGTTTCGCCAGAGCAGCGCCCGCGCCTTCTTGCCGAATCGGCTGGAACGCAGAAAGGGTGCAATGCCGATGTAGAGGACGTACAGCAGTCCTCCCCAGGCCAGAGCGGCGCCGAGGTAGTAAAATACGAGCGAGACGACCTTGAATTGATGATTCAGGTACAGGCTTTGAATCAGCGAGACGGAACCGGTCCCCCAAGCGAGCCCGAACAAGGCGGAAATCACTTTGGGATAAGCGCCGCGTCCGGCAAAAAGCGTATAAAACGCAAACGCTCCGAATACGACCAGCGCTGCAGGATGGAGCCAAGCCGCCAGCGGATTGACGCCGAGCCTGTCGGTCACGATCAGTCCGAGCAGCGTATACAGCGTGCCGATCCCTAGCGACAGCGCCGCTTCCTTCACCGTTGGCGCGGTCAGCAGCACAAAGAGCAACAGCAGCCAGCAATAGACGCTGAACAGCGTCTTTTGCGCACCGAGTACCGTGTATTTGCCCATGAGCGACAAATCAAAGCGGAATTTGTTGTCCGGCATGTAACGAACGGAACCGGCGCCTTTCTCCACCACCCAATGCTCCAGCATTGTGTCATTTGCATCGGAAAGCACGATATAGTTTTGGTGCGTGTCATCCGTCTCGAATATGAGATTGTACAATATGGTCAAATTACCGATCTCCATCGGAGACGTAAAATTGAGCAGCACGCGAACCATCGGGTCCTCGGTCTTTTCCTGTATGACGGTTTTGACGTCATCGATGGTCACGTCCATCCGCTGCTCATTGTTGAAGAGAAACAAATGCTCCAAAAAATAAGCTTCGATGGCCGCCCGTTGACTGGCAACCTCCTCCGCTTCGAGCGAACTGTTCCCGTTCGTATCGTACTGCAGCATGACAGGATACGGAAGCAGCTGCTCGTACTCCACCCGATCGCCGTAAATATGAAGGTAGGAATAGCCGTTATTGTAATTATGCGCCCACGCGGAAACGCCAAGCCAGGAGGTCAGCAGCATGAGCAGCGCGATCATGGCAAAGAAGCGGCGGATCATTTCGTCGAAACCCTATCTTTTTCGGTAATGACTTTCAAGTTTTTCCCGTCCGACGTAACCAAGATATTTCCGTTAAGTCCCGTAGAATACACTTCGGAACCTTTTTTCTCATAACGTTTGAGCACGTCGAGACTGCTGAAGATGTTGTTGCTCAGTATCGTTACTTTCGGCGTTACCGCATCTACCCATGTCGGAGAAGAGGAGGTCGCGTGCCCATGGTGCGGCGCGTGAACGAAATCCGCATCCAGCTTGCTGCCGTACTGCTCAACGAGCTGCGCTTCGCGGTCCTTGTAAATGTCGCCCGGGAAAATGAACGAATTGTCTTTATACGTCATTTTGAGAACAAGCGAGTAGAAGTTGATCGTCGAAGCTTCGTTGTTTTTAATGACGCTGTTCAGTTCGGCTTCGTTCGGAGAGAGTACCTCGAATTTCACGTCGTTTCCGAGCTGGAACGTGTCTCCCGCTTTCAATACCGTCTGCGGAATTTTCTTCTTCGTGACTTGCGCAATTGCATTGCGGTACTGGCTGGATGCCGTGTAATCGTGGCTTTGTCTGTAGTAAGCCTTCGCGTCTTTCGCCTTCAGCACTTCGGCATAGCCGCCGAGATGGTCGGCGTGCGGGTGCGTGTTATAGGCGATGTCGAGCTCCTTGATGCCGAGCTGGTCCAAATATTTGACGATTTGCCCACCCGCTTCGGCGATCCCCGTGTCCATCAGCATATTTTTCCCGTCCGGCGTCGTGATCAGGTAGCTGTCCCCTGTAGCCACTTTCGGGTCCTTCAGATGGAAATAGCGGATTTGCAGCAACCCTTTGTACTTCTCGGTGTCGAACACTTCCTTCGTCCTGAGCGGCGGCGCTTCATCCTTCTTCTGTTCTTGCGGCATTGGAGCAGCCGCCTGCTTAGGCTCCGGGTTAATTTGCGCACAGGCAGCCGTAATCAGTAAAGCGCTTACAGCGATTACGCCCGCCATTTTAAACCCGTGTTTCTTGATTTGTTCCTTCATACGTTCGACCTACCTCCTGTACTCTCCCAAAAAAATAGTAACAAACCAGCATCCCGTTTATCGGGAATGCCGGTTATGGTTAAGCAGCGGAACTGTGGAACCAGCCCATTCTGCAAAACGGGTTGCCATGATCCGGTACCCCTCCGCATTCGGGTGCAGCCGGTCCGGCAAATAGGAGCCGTACGTCTCTCCGAACAGGTGAAGCCCGTGCAGGTAATAAAGCTTGTCGTCTCCGCGCCGTTTGAGCAGCGTGACAACGTCCTCGATTTGTTCGCGCATCTTCTGAAGATTGAGGCCCACCTTGTTCTCGTTCGTTTCGCGGTCCGGACTGTAGATCGGCGAAATGACCGCAATCGGCGTGTCGGGATGCTTCTCGCGAATGATTTGCAGAAAGCCGATGAGCGCGGGACGAAACGTTCGCTCCGAGTAGGATGAACCGCCCATAATGTTGATGCCGACGCACACGGAGATAAAATCGGCCGGCAAATCGCGAATCATCCGGGCAACCATCGGTTCCATGTGGCAGTTTCCCCCGTACCCCAGGCACGTCAAATCGAGACCGAGCTCTGCGGCAGCCAGAGCGGGCCAAGTTTGCGAAGGGCTTGCGGCTTCAGCGCATTGCGTAATCGAGCTCCCGTAAGCGACCCAACGAAACTTCTCTTCCGAGGAAGCGCTGCATGTCGCCCCGCTGTCGATGTTCACTTCCCGGATGCGTACGGGCTGCTTTTGCGACAAGTAGATTTCGACAAGCTTCGTGCCCGAAGGCAGTGACTCGAACGATGCCCACTCCGATCCCGCTTCCATAAGGGCCGTATGCACCAGAACGCCGTTCACGACGCAATCCATGGCGATCTCGTAGGCCTCCGGAACCACTCGAACTTGAACACGAGACGAATCCGTGTGAAAGCTGAGCCGGACACCGGCCGGAATTTCCGCTTTTCCGTTAATGTGTCCCGGTTGAAACAGCTCGGCATCCCGGTACGGGACGCGCCACGGCTTCACCCAGCCCTCCGTCGCTTGAATCGAAACGGCGCCCTTGAACAAGCTCTCGTTCAAATCAATAGACTGCATAGTCATCCCCAATCTTTCTGAGCATTTGTCCACGAAAACTCCAAATGCTCACTTGTTTGTTTTATTCTATCACGCGTCATTCTGCCTGACAATAAAATTCGACACGCCAGGTTTTGCACTCTGTTCAGCTTTAAAGCAGCACATCATCAGACCGCGCCACCCCGAGCAAAACTATTGACGATTCAGTTGAACACGGATAACATATTTTGTATTCTAAGCCAGATTGGGAGGACTGACAAGTGAATATTATTTTTATGGGAACCGCCTCTGCAGCGGGAAGCACAGAGCGGGATAACACCTATTTGCTGCTCACTCATAACGAAGATTGCTGGTTGATAGATACGGGAGGAAACCCGCTTGGCAAGCTGAAACAAGCCGGTATCGCGCTCGATCGGATCAAGGGAGTGATGCTGACCCACTTCCATGTCGACCATATGTACGGGCTGCCGTCCTTGCTGTGGGGCATGTGGATTGGGGGAAGAACGGCTCCCTTCACGGTGTACTGCTCTTCGACCGGAGAAGCGCAGCTTCGCGCCATTCTGGAAGGTTACCAGGTTGCGCAGTGGCCGATCAAATTCGATCTGCGCATTCAGGCGTTCGACTGGACACAGCCGTCACGCTTATTCAGCGAGCAAGGGATGACCGTCTCAACGTTTCCGAGCTTGCACGGTGTACCTACGGTCGGCTTCAAGGTCGAAACGGAAGATCGCGTGTTGATCTATTCCGCCGATACGAGCCCGAATGAGCGGATCTGCAGCGAGCCGAAGATCGATATGCTCATCCATGAAGCGACCAAAGCGCGGGGCAAGATGAAAACCCATACGAGCCTGGAAGACGTCGTCCGCTTCTATCCGATGGAACGGATCGGCAAAGTGTATGCGGTCCATTTGACTGATCATGAGCCGTACCACGAAGTGCTGACCGAGTGCAGCGAATCCGTCCGCTCTAAAGTCGTGCTCGCGTCCGACATGATGACCGTATCCTTATAAGCATTCAGCATACATAGCTTTCAGCCAAAACCGCTCGGCAAACATGGAGCGGTTTTTTTGCGAATAAAAAAAACGCCGCGCAGCATAATACATCCATAATCAGTTAGAAATGGAATTATATATCCACTCCATAAACTACCGTCGTTCTTTTTTTAAGCTTCGTCGGCAACAATATGATCGGAGCGGTTGTTTCCAACCTTGCCGCCGTTCCCGTTGCCGCCATGCTGATCTGAACTTCGCAGCTGACCGTCCGCTGGATCGTCTTTTTCGCCTTTTGTACGGCGGGATCGATTGGTTGTTCATACGTCTTGGCGTATACGAGCATCATTGGTGGAAAATAAGGTATACCGTCGTCTCGCTGCTCTTTTTCTTTTGGCTAACCCGAATGTGGATACGCCAAGTGAAAGCGGGCAAACCTTTGTTTCGATATATTACATATTTCATGCACGTGTTTTGTTTGACCGATACGCTCGTGTTCGCATTCATCGGTCTTCTGGTTAAACGTCCGCGTGCTGCACACGCTGCGCCATTCCGATCGGCTCAAGCTTGGCGTGGCGGTGCGCAAATAATAAAAAAACAGGCCGCCCTTCACCCATCGTCGAATGCGATGTAGGGATGCCTGTCTCAGCTCTGTTTAAACCATGATTTTACAAATATCGTTCGTAAATTCGACCGGATCTTGAATCGGCAATCCTTCGATCAGCAGCGCCTGGCTGTACAGCAGGTTCGTGTACAGTTTCAGCTTCTCCTTATCGCTGTCGAACGCGTCTTTGAGCGATTGGAACACCGCATGGTTCGTATTGATTTCAAGCACTTTGTCGGCTTTCACATTCGGATTGTTCGGCATCGCATTCAGCACTTTTTCCATCTCGATCGTCACTTCGCCTTCGGTGGACAAGCAGACCGGATGCGTTTTGAGCCGCTTCGAAGCTTTGACGGTTGTCACTTTATCGGACAGCTGTTCTTTCATGTAGTCGAACAATTCCTTGTTCTCGTTCTTCTCCGCATCGGATTCCTTCTCCGTATCGTCCGCCTCGATGCCGAGATCGCCGCTGGACACCGATCTGAATTCTTTGTCCTTGTACTTCATAAGCATCTTGATTGCGAATTCGTCGATATCGTCGGTAAAGTACAAGATTTCATAACCTTTGTCGGCCACAAGTTCCGTCTGCGGCAGCTTCTCGATTCTTTCGTTCGATTCCCCGGTCGCGTAGTAGATGTACTTCTGGTCTTCCGGCATTCTCGATACGTACTCTTCCAGCGTCACTTGCTTCTTCTCTTTGGAAGAATAGAACATGACCAGATCCTGCAGCACTTCTTTATGCGTACCGTAATCGCTGTATACGCCGAACTTCAATTGTCTGCCGAACGACTTGTAAAATTGGTCGTACTTCTCTCTTTCATCCTTCAGCATACTGAGCAGTTGGCTTTTGATTTTGCTCTCGATGTTTTTCGCGATCAGCTTAAGTTGCCGGTCATGCTGCAGCATTTCTCGGGAAATATTGAGCGACAAGCTTTCCGAATCGACCATCCCTTTGACGAAGCTGAAATAGTCGGGAAGCAGGTCGGAGCATTTGTTCATGATCAGTACGCCGTTCGCGTACAGTTCGAGCCCCTTCTCGAACTCCTTCGAATAGTAGTCGAATGGAATGTTCTCGGGGATAAACATGATCGCCTGGTATACGACAGCCCCGTCCGCGCTGATATGAATATGCTTTAGCGGCTTGTCGAAGCCGTAATGCTTCTCGGCGTAAAACATTTCGTAATCTTCCGGCATCAGCTCGTTTTTATTTTTTCTCCAGATCGGAACCATGCTGTTGACGCGTTGTTCTTCCTTGTAGTCTTCGAATTCGTTGTCGCTGCCTTCTTTCGGTCTACTGCCCGTAACGTCCATCTTAATCGGATACCGGATGAAATCGGAATATTTCTTGACGATGGATTTCAAACGATATTCTTCCAAATACTCGTCGTAGCTTTCGTCTTCCGTATTGGCTTTTATTTTCAAAATAACGTCGGTTCCGACCGTATCTTTCTCGCACGGCTCGATTGTGTATCCGTCCGCACCGGTCGATTCCCATTTGTACGCGGTATCCGAGCCCAAAGCTTTACTGATGACCGTCACGACGTCCGCTACCATGAACGCGGAATAAAAGCCGACGCCGAATTGGCCGATAATGTTGTGCCCTTCTTGTGCTGCGTTCTCCGATTTGAAGGCAAGCGATCCGCTCTTGGCAATGATGCCCAGATGGTTTTCCAGATCTTCTTTGGTCATCCCGATCCCGGTGTCGCTAATTGTGAGCACACGGCTTTGTTTGTCGGGAACGATTTTAATAAAATAGTTGTCTTTGTCGAAAACCAGGTCTTTATCCGTTAACGCTCTGTAATAAATCTTATCGATCGCGTCGCTGGCGTTGGAAATCAATTCTCTCAAAAAGATTTCTTTTTGCGTATAGATCGAATTGATCATCATTTCCAACAGCCGTTTGGATTCTGCTTGAAACTGCTTTTTCTCCATTTGAATCTCTCCTCTCTGGCGTTGCAACAGTTACATCGATTTGCGTCAATTTCAGTTGTCTACAAATGAAACAATGCGATAGTCGTTATTAGCACTCTCGCTCTATGAGTGCCACCCATTCATTTTTATATCATTCCTCATTTTTAATGTCAATACGAGATCAAGCCGGCGTTGCACGAAAGAACATATCCGCGAACCTAATATCACAACAAAATATGGCTGCGCTCCCTCGATCGCAATATGCATTCCAAACGCGCTAAATAATTCCAATTCGGGATGGTTACACTAGTACTCAGTCGCTTTCTGCGCCTATGCCGCTTATGTGATCGAGATGGATATGGCGTGGCGCGCGGCAGCAATGAAGCAGTACCGATGGGAGAGAAAATGCAAGTGACCGGCAATGGGTGGAAAAAAAATATTGTCCTGTTCCTGTTCAGCCAGAGCATTTCGCTGTTCGGGTCTTCTTTGGTTCAATACGCCATTATGTGGTATATCACGCTGCATACGCAGTCGGGCATCATGATGACGATCTCGATCCTTTGCGGCTTTCTGCCCACGTTCTTCCTGTCTCCGTTCGCCGGGGTATGGGCCGACCGCTACAACCGGAAGCTGCTGATCATCGTCTCGGACTCGTCCATCGCCGCCTCTACAATGCTGCTGGCCATCCTTTTTTTGTCCGGCTACGACGCGTTCTGGCTGCTCTTCGTCGTCTCCGCAATCCGCGCGCTCGGTACGGGCGTGCAGACGCCGGCGATCAGCGCGTTCGTTCCGCAGCTTGTGCCGGAGGACAAGCTTACGAAGGTGAATGCCACCAACAGCAGCATCCAATCGCTCGTTACGCTTGTATCGCCAATGCTGAGCGGCGCGCTGCTGTCGATGGTGTCTATTGAAGCGATCTTCTTCATCGATGTCATTACTGCGGCGATCGGGGTGCTGATGCTGCTGCTGTTCCTGAACGTGCCCGCTCATGCCAAAGCTGCGTCCGGTCAGGCCGTCAGCTATTTCAACGATATGCGCGAAGGCATCGCCTACATTAACAACCATGCCTTCGTCAAAACGTTCTGCCTGTTTAATGCCGTGTTCATGATGTTGGCCGCGCCCGTCGCTTTCCTGACGCCGCTGCAAGTTTCGCGCAGCTTCGGCAACGATGTATGGCGCTTGACGGCGATTGAGGTCACGTTCTCGGGCGGGATGATGATCGGCGGCCTCGTTATGGCAGTTTGGGGCGGGTTCAAAAACAAAGTGCACACGATGGGGCTGTCCAATCTGGTGATCGGCGTGTGCACCGCTGTTCTAGGCATTGTGCCGCTGTTTTGGCTGTATTTGCTTTTTATGGTATTGACCGGGGTGGCGATGCCTCTCTTTAATACGCCGTCCACCGTCCTGCTGCAGCAAAAAATTGATGAAGCTTTGATGGGCCGGGTATTCGGCGTCTTCGGCATGATCGCAAGCAGCATGATGCCTCTCGGGATGCTGGTGTTCGGACCGGTCTCCGATGTCATTCCCATCGAATGGCTGTTGATCGGAACCGGCCTGCTGATGATGGTGCAAAGCCTGACGATGCTGGGCAACAAAGTGCTGCTGCAAGCAGGGAAACCGGAGCCTGCGCGGGGATAGATTTCACCAGAAGACGGTGAATGCGTCCGGTTATTGCTCCTTCGGCTCGACACTCCGCTCAAAGCTGTCGCCCTTCATCCGCTCATACTGCATCCGAAATAACTCGATGACAGCCGGCACATCTTCCGCTCCACGGATGTACCGCGTAACCCACCCGGAATCCGGATATATATGATGCGGATGCGCGCGACCGCTTTCTACAAGCTCATTCCGCATGTTGCGCGGGAACAGCAGATCGGCTATGCTCTCCCCGTGCAAATGCCCGAGCTCCTTTCCGCGATATTGAAACTCGATTCCGCCGAAACGGTGCGGCCGGACGATCACTCCCTCCCAAGAGAGAATCTCCGCCTCCAGTTGTTCAAGTATTGTATTCATCGGATCATCGCACTCCTTTCGATGTTGGCTTCCCACTACCCTTTGACCTGAACGCTCGTCTTCTTCGTTCCGAACTGTGCGCAGTACACGAGCAAGATGACGGCATGCAAAGCGGCAAGCAGAAGATACATATTGCTGAATACCGCGCTGCCGGGATTCACGTTGATTGGATTCCACGGGTGGGCAGCTGAAAAATCGACCAGCTTGCCGTATACGCCGGTAGCAATGCCTTGCATAATGAAATTAAGCATCGAGAAAATGCCCATGCCTACGCCGATCATCTCTTTCGGCATCGTCTTGGAAACGGAATTCGACATCGCAATGAGCATGAACGATTGACCCACGTTGCCGAATATAAGGAATGCGGCAATAAGCCATGGCGACACGGCCGTAAAGCTCGACAGCAAAACGAAACAAGCTAGCAACGATGCGGACGCGATCATAAATAAATAGGAATTTCCTTTCAAATCCGCGAGCTTTCCTCCTTTGCGCCCCAGAAACGCGGAAGCGGCAGCGGCCGGAACCATGGCGAAGCCGATCCAATACGACGGCAGTTCAAAGATGCGGGACAGCAGCAGCGGACTGAGAAAATAAAGCGAAACACCGATTCCGTTTATGATCACGGCGATCATAATGCCAAACGTGTAGCTTTTGTTGGCGAAGATGGCAGGCTGTACAAACGGAACGGCGGCGGACCGGATACGCACGACGAACAACGCGCCGAAGAGCAAGCTGCCAATAAGGTAAAGCCAGGCTTCGTTCGTTACGCCGAGCAGGAGAAGCGAGACAGCGGCTGCGAGCAATCCCCCGCCAAGCCAGTCGAACGTACCGCCATTATTCTGTTCATCGCCTAAATAGTTGCGGTAAAAAGGAAGCGTGATCAGGATGAGTAGCGGTACGCCGAACAACCAGCGCCAATGCGCGACGCTGACGATAATCGAGGAAATGACCGGACCGAGCGCGCTGCCGAGCGCGAGACCTACGGCGGTCATGCCGAGTGCGGAACCTCTGCGTTCCGGCGCGAAGTAGCGGATCGGAATAATGACGGCCGTAGCCGGAATGGCGGCGGCGCCGGCCGACTGTATGCACCTGCCGATGAGCGCCATCCAAAATGTATGCGAAGCCAGGCCGATCAAAGAACCGAAGGCAAACAGCAGCAGTCCGACCGTCAATACATTTTTCAACTTGTATTTGTCGGCCAGCTTCCCGTAAGTAACCGTTCCAATGGCGTAAATCAAAGTATACGCCGAAGTGAGCCAGCTGACTTGTGCGATCGTAAGGCCGAACTCCTTGCTGATTTCCGGCAGCACAATGTTAAACATAAGAGCGCTCATCGATGACAAAGTGAGCGTGAACATCAGAATGCGGATCAATATATCTCCTGATTGCCGTGGCGCTTGCTTTTCCATGTTTCGTTTCCCCTTCCAAAAGTAAAATCATCCGCAATCGCATGCATGCATGTACTCACTTGCATTAAGGCTGTGAAAAAAGCTCCAAATGCAGGAGCCTATTCGCAAAAGTTTTAGAATCCCAATCAAGTCAGGGCGTTAACGCCCTTGTAAACGTTCGAGCGCTTTGTTCGATAAACGCGTCCATCGTAACGGACGGGAATGAAGCGCCATCCGAATGCAGATTGCTAATAAACGCGCCGTAGTTCATCCACATAAAGGACAATGCTTGCAGTTCGGTATCGGTCTCAATGAGCTTGCCCTTCTCGTACATCGTATTGAAATACTCGGCCAGCATTCCTTTCAACTGCTGAGGATGCTTATTCGCTTTCTCGCGAAACTCGGAGAAAATGCCGCTTTCCTTGAGCGCGATCTGAAGCATTTTCCGGTTGCGGTACATAATGCTGTGGTACGTCCGGCTGATAAGCAGCAGATCGTCATACAGCTCCCCTACGAGCTTCTCTCTAAAAAGCTTCTTCATCTCCTCGGCGTAGTGAAAATGATGAAAAGCCGATTCAAGCAAATTTTGCTTGCTGCCGAAATGACGAAACAGCGTAACTTCATTCACGCCGGCGGCGGCGGCAATTTCTTTGGTGGAAACGCCGTGGTACCCTTTCTCCGCCACCAAATCAATGACGGCCGTCAGCAATTTCTCGCTGCTGCTTTTAGTCTGGCTAACGGAATTCTCCTCCTTCCCAGCTCCTATGTATCCTTTCTCGCTCCGTTGACTTCGTCAAAGGTCACTTCGTAACGATACATTTACGCTCATAGTATGCAAGTGCTTACTTTCATTTGTAACTATCTTACGGCAATTTTTGCAAATAGTCAAGGTGCCGATCGCCGGAATGATAATGAGCGCAGGGAATGCCGCACGATGGTGGCCGCTTTCGTTTCTCGCCAGAGAAGAACCTGCGATCGAAAGCCCCCTCCATAATGTTACACCCATGTTGCAGATGAAAGACCGCACCCTAACGGGTGCTGCCGAGAAACCCGGGCCGTTCGTCTTCTTTCGAAAAATTTACGTTGCCATATAATGCTCCCGCAGAAACGGACCGGTGAACGACGCTTCGACCGCGGTCACTTCCTCCAGTGTGCCATCAGCCACAATCGAGCCTCCCGCTACCCCGCCTTGGCGCAAACAACCATGGGACTCTCCATTAACGGTATCCGGCAGCGTTCGCCGGCTTTCCCGCATCCTGAACCTCGACGATATACCTCCAGCAATCCAGCTGCGATCCGTCCAGATCGCGGAAACCGTATATAGGCGCGAGCTGTCCGCTGGACAACGATTGCCCGTTCCAGCGGGCGACTTCCGGATCTGCGGCAAGCGCCGCAACGGCGCGACCTACGAAGCGCGGCGTTTCCGAGATCACGAAATGCGGCTCCTTCGCGGTGGCGCCGCGCCAGTTGTCCTCCTTGACGCCGAAGTGATCGAGCATGATCTCGGAGCGCATCCAGCCTGGCGTGAGCGCCACGGCCGTACATCGATACGGTAAAAGCTCGTGCGCGAGCGATTGCGCCATGCGGATGACCGAAGTTTTGGCCAGATCATAGAACAGCGATAATCGATAGTTTTTCATGTTGTATTCCACCGTTCCGTCCGTCATCTCGACGACCAGCCCGCTCCCGGTTCGCGTGAGCAGCGGCAGCGCAAAATGGCTTGTAATGATATGCGTATCAATCGCAAGCCGGAGCGTGCGAAACCCTTTATCGAGAGAGTGCTCCCAAACGGGCACATTCCACTCCGTCATATACTCCGCGCCCCACACATCGTTTACCAAAATATCGAGCCGTCCCTGCTCTTGCTCTATCCGCGCTACGAGCGCTTGCACTTGAGCGGGATCGAGATGATCCGTCGGTACGGCGATCCCTGTCCCGCCGGCCGCGGTTACTAGTTCTGCCGTTTCCTCAATGGTCTCGGGACGGTTGTACTCGGATCGCTGCGCGCGTGTCGTACGCCCTGTCACATAGACGGTAGCTCCGGCCGCTCCCAATTCCGTCGCAATGCCCCGGCCGGCGCCGCGGGTTGCTCCTGCCACCAAAGCCACTTTTCCAGCTAACGATTTCATTGTTTTCTCCCCCTCGAATGAATGATTCTATCCGATTGTAGAACATAACGATGTCATCTCTTGTCATAGTTGAGAGGAACGAATCAAATTGTGCTTCATGTTATTTATTTATACACTTTGTTACAATGTAGAGAGTCCCTCAGAAGCCAAAATCGAGCGGTTTTCCGGTTTCCGCGATGGATTTGATATTGCTCAAAATCATCCACCAGTACCGCTCGGTTTTGCCGAACAGCGGGTTATTCTCGGTCCATTGATCGTTGATGAGATGCAGCTTGGTGCATGAACCGAAAGGCTCGAGGGTTAATGTAACGCGGCTTTCCATCTCGGCGTGTTCGGCATAATGGGAAGGGCCAGGGTGGTCCGTATAGCTCAATACCCGGCTCGGTTCATACGCCAGCACTTTGCCGTAGATATGAACCGTCTGCTCGCCGTCCGCACCGGGACCTACGAATTCAATATCGTCGCCGACGCGGCAAGTCGAACGGATGACCCCGCCCAGAAACGCTTTGAACGATTTTTCCGGATGGAACAGCACGTCCCACACTTCATCGGGGTGCGTGCCGATATAAAATACGTACTCTAGTTTCATCGTAATGGCCTCCTTTTATGAAAAAAACGATTGTCCTGCTGCGGCGACAAAGCTCTTTACCGCAGACCGATTTCATTGAAACTATAGCACGGGTCACGCTCTCGTTCTTGTAAAAACGCGCCAATATACTATGAGGTGAACTGCTGTGACTAAAGAACGAAATCCGAATATGGGGATACTGCATTACGATACAGGAAAAACGAAGTTTTCGCTTACCCGATATCTTCCTTCCGACTACCTCCGCTTTTTTGTACAGCATTATTGGCTCGTCGATTGGGATTTGCGGGGACAAGCCCCTTATGCCCAAGAGGTTTTGCAGCATCCGGGAGTAAACGTCGTTTTCGAGCGGGGTCATTCCCGCATTTGCGGCATCGAGAGTAAAAAGTCCGCCCACGTTCTCGAAGAGAAAGGACAGATCGTAGGGGTCCTTTTCAGGCCGGGGGCTTTCCACTGCTACTTTCAGGAGCCGATGTCCGCGCTTACGGACCGCATCGCACCGATTTCCGACTGCTTCGCTATCGATAGCAGCGCCTTTGAACAACAGCTGTTCGCGCTGGAGGATAGGGAACAACGGATCGGGCTCGTGGAATCGTTGCTTCGCCAAAACATGCCGGAACGCGATGAAACGGTTGAATTGCTGAACAATGTAATCGATAAAATCATCCATGATCGCAGCATGACCAAAGTCGAACAGCTCGTCGACCGTTTCGGCGTCCCGAAGCGCACCTTACAGCGCTTGTTCCATGAATATGTCGGGGTGAGTCCCAAATGGGTCATTCAGCGGTATCGGATGCACGAAGCCGGCGAATTGCTGGAAAACGGAATGGATATGGCGCAATTGGCGCTAGAGCTCGGCTACTCCGATCAGGCCCATTTCAGTAAAGACTTTAAGGCGGCAGTCGGCAAATCCCCAATGCAATATGTCCGGAATAACAACATTTGAACCAAGCCGGCGCAAAACAAATCCCCCGCAAGCCGAAGCCTGCAGGGGATTGCTAATCTATTGTTTGCGTCCTCCTCCGGAAGACGCCGCGACGGTTATTTCCCTAGCGTTCAATTATTGGCCGCATCGAGCAGAACGGCGTTAATCCCGTTCAGGAAGGCATTGGCGCTCGCTTTAATAATGTCCGTATCCATCGCGCGTCCGGAATAAATTCTGCCTTCGTATTCAATGCGAATGTTCACGCGGCCCATCGCTTCTTTCCCGCGGGACAGGCTGCTGATTTTATAATCCTTCAACTGCACTTCCAGGCCGACCAAATTTTTGATGACGCTGTACAAGGCATCAACCGGGCCGTCGCCGACGCTGCTTCCTTTGATCGACTCCGTGCCTTTTCTGAGCTTGATGGTAGCCGTAGGATACAGATCGTTGCTCACGACCTGGAACGATTCCAGCTCGTACAGATGGGTGCTGCCGTCGCCCAAGGTACGGTGATTGGTGACCAGATAAAATACGTCGTGATCGTACACTTCTTTCTTCGCATCGGCCAAAGTGAGAAACTTCTCGAACAGCAGCTCGAAGTCCGCCGCATCGCTCGTATCGAAGCCCATTTTCTCTACGGCGTTTTTGAAGGCGTGCCGGCCGGAACGGGCCGTCAGGATCAATTCCATACTTTCCGCCCCGACTTCTTCCGGCGACATGATCTCATACACCTGTTTATCTTTCAGCAGGCCGTCCTGATGAATGCCGGAGGAATGCGCAAAGGCGTTCTCGCCCGTAATCGCTTTGTTCACCTGCACATCCAGCCCCGTCAAATGGCTCACAAGCCTGGACGTTCTCAGCAGTTCTTTCGTATTGATATCGGTGTAGCAGTTGTAAGAGCTTTCCCTTACTTTCAGTGCCATGACGACTTCTTCCAGAGAAGCGTTGCCGGCCCGTTCGCCCAAGCCGTTGATGGTGCACTCTATTTTTTGCGCGCCGTTTTTGATCGCGCTGAGCGTGTTGGCCGTCGCCAGCCCAAGGTCGTTGTGACAGTGCACGCTGAGGATGACACTGTCGTTCAAATTTTTCAGACGGTCGTTAAGTCTGCGAATCAGGTCGCCGAACTCCTCGGGAATGGCATAGCCAACCGTATCGGGCACGTTAATCATCGTCGCTCCCGCTTTTACGACGCCTTCGATCGTTTTCCACAAATATTCAAAATCCGACCTCGATGCATCCTCCGTGGAATATTGCACATGGGGCAGCAATGTTTTCGCGTACTTGACCGCGTCAACCCCCATCTGCATGACGGCGTCCTTGGAGCGGTTGAATTTTTTCTCCACGTGAATGTTCGAGGTGCCGAGCACGATATGAATGAGCGGGTTTTGCGCCAATTTCACGCTTTCGTAGACGGCGTCAATGTCTTTTTGGACTGCACGGGCCAGCGCGGTAATCGATACGCTGTCACCTACGCTGCGGGCAATTTCCTGCACCGCTTGAAAGTCACCGGCGGAAGAAGCGGGGAACCCGGCTTCGATTATGTCTACGTTAAGCCGCTTGAGCTGCTGGGCGATCTCTATTTTTTGATGTATGTTCAGCTTGGCGCCCGGTACTTGTTCGCCGTCGCGCAATGTTGTGTCAAATACGATAATTTTACGGTTCATTCGATGTTCCTCCTAAGCAATTGGATTGTCTGTATATGAAGCGGGGTTGATTAAACCCGGAATTTAACCAACAAAAAAACCCCGTCTCTACGTATAGAGACGAGGTTGAACCCGCGGTACCACTCTAATTCATTTCTTGCGAAATGAGCTCATTCGATGGCCATCACCATCTATCCCTGTAACGGTGGAACTCCGGCTAACCCTACATATCAGGCAACAGTTCATAGACGAGTTCGAAATGATTAACGCTGCCGCTTCGCACCGACCAACGGCTCTCTGAAAGGTTAACTCACTTCTACTATTTCTAATCGCAACATTTGAATTTTGAATTAATTATTGGCAATTATATGCCGTGCGAATCGTTTTGTCAATAGCAGGCACTGTACTTTTTTATCGTTGGACGCTGATCGCCGGAAAAATGTCTCACCCCTGTCTGCACGGCTGCATAAGGTATGCTATCGGGCAAAAGCCCACAACACGCTTCGAAGGGCAGGGAACGGAATGGCGACCTCTTATATGGATTTTACTTCGCCGCATGCGCAATTTACTTACGATTTGAGCCATAATCAGTTTTTCAAAAAGGATGAGCGGAACTATATCAACGCTCTTTCCATCAACGAGCTGAACACGCTTGGAAACGTATCGATGCTCGATATTTTTCTCAGCACGAGCAATGTAGTCGAACCGCATATCCATCAAAACGCTTCTGAGCTTGTCTATTGCGTAAGCGGCGCAGCTGTAGTTTCGATCGTTAATCCTTTTACAAAAGAGCTGCTCCATTTCCCCATCCAGCCGGGTCAAGTCGCGAATGTGCCCCAAGGCTGGTGGCACTACGAAATCGCTTCGGTCGATAACACGCATTTAATCGCCATCTTCGACGCGCCGGTTCCGGAATTCATCGGCGGTTCCGACCTGCTGCGATTGACACCGGCTAGCGTGCTTGCACACACGTATTGTCTCGATGAGGCGAAAGTAAAAGAGACGCTCGCTCCGATCACCAATACGGTCTTCATCGGCCCGCCCAACGATTGCAAGCAAGCGCAAGCGCAAGGCAAGACGGCGGCGAACCCCGCTTATTCGAATCCGGCCCACCCGAACCAGCAATATTATGGGCAGCACCATCGCCAGAACTTCTACTATCCGCAGTACCAACAGCCGGTCATCGGCAATGGGATCGGGTATTGGAACCAGTACTGAGCGCAAGGCCGGTTCCGGCGAAACATAGCCCCGTCATATAAAAAAATCGTGATCCGTCGAGATCACGATTTTTTGTCATATATAGAGCACGCGCATCTCTTGGAAGGTACCCTCAGACTCCGACGAGCTCCTGCGCAGCCCATTCGGGCACTATTATGCAGGCCCAAAAGGCTTTTTCATATTAACCGGTCATGACTCATAAATTACGATGTACGTTTCGTTTAGAAGTTCCTTGCTATTTCATGCATTGGAGGAATCCGATACCTATGAAAACTAAGCCGCCGAACAGCGAAAAACCGTTTAACGTCCCTCAGCCGATCAGGGTAGACGGTGCCGGAGGGCCGGATCTCGGCCCTCGCGATGTGATGCGGGATCTGGAAAATCCGGATTTGTTAGTCCCTCCCGTTACGGATTCGGGGCTAGTGCCGAATTTGAAAATGTCGTTCTCCGACACTCACATGCAGCTCAATCAAGGCGGATGGTCCAGGGAAATCACGGTGAGGGATTTGCCGATCGCCACCACCCTTGCAGGCGTTAATATGAGCTTGACTCCAGGAGGAGTACGCGAGCTGCACTGGCATCAACAAGCGGAGTGGGCCTACATGATTTGGGGCGGTGCACGCATTACTTCGATCGATGCGAACGGACGCAACTTTATCGCGGACGTCGGACCGGGCGATCTTTGGTATTTTCCGGCGGGCTTGCCGCATTCGATTCAAGGGCTTGCGGAAGGCTGCGAATTTTTGCTGGTGTTCGATGACGGACATTTCTCCGACCTGAATACGCTATCGATCTCCGATTGGTTTGCGCATACCCCCAAAGACGTCCTATCCGCCAATTTCGGCGTCCCCGAGAGTGCGTTCGATTCCATCCCGTCCGAACAAGTGTACATATATCAAGATCAGCCGCCGGGTCCGCTAGCCAGTCAAGAAGTGCAGTCCCCTTACGGCACGACGCCTCTGAGCTTCAAGCATCGACTGTTGGCCCAAGCACCGCTGCAAACATCCGGCGGATCCGTGCGCATTGTGGACTCCACCAATTTTCCGATCTCCAAAACAGTGGCCGCCGCCCTGGTTGAGATCAAGCCCGGCGCGATGCGGGAACTTCACTGGCATCCGAATAACGACGAGTGGCAGTATTATCTTACCGGGCAAGGGCGCATGACCGTATTTGCAGGCAACGGGGCAGCGCGGACCTTCGATTATAGAGCAGGGGACGTCGGCTATGTTCCGTTCGCTTTCGGCCACTACATCCAAAACACCGGCGATGAAACCTTATGGTTTTTGGAAATATTCAAGAGCGACCGGTTTGTCGATATTTCCTTAAACCAATGGATGGCCCTTACCCCACGGCAGCTTGTGCAAAACAATTTGCACGTCGGGCCGGAGCTGATCGAGCATCTGCAAAAAGTGAAATCGCCGGTCGTCAAGCATCCCGGATTCACTTACTATCCCAAATGATCGCAAGGAACGGATAGTGTCAAGGATAATATATTTTCATGGAGCGATACTTTGTTTCACTTGATAATTCAACAGTGACCGTCTGACGAACAATATAAAAATCAATAGCGAAATGACAACCGAGACGCTGCTGGCCGTAAACAGAAACGGATAGCCCGCGTATTGGGAAACCCATCCGAGTACGATCGACCCCAGACCGATGCCCAAATCGAATGCGGTCATGAAGGTCGCCGTAGCCGCCCCTCGTTTGTCCGGATCGGCCAGCCGCAAGTTGGCCGCTTGAAGGGCCGGCTGCGCCGAGCCGAATCCGATGCCGTACAAAATGGCGGCAATGATGACGCCGGTCAGTCCGTCGGCAGCGCTTAACACGAGCAAAGCGGCAGCCGTGACGATCAGCGAAGGCACAATAACGAATGCCGCTCCCCTTCGGTCGGACAGTTTGCCGGCGACGGGCCTAATGACGGTGAGCGCGAGCGCATATACGAGGAAGAACGTGCCCGGATTCACCTTGATCGATTCGGAGAACAGCGGCACAAATGCCGTAATTCCGCCATACACGACGGCCAGAAAAAATGTCGTCGCCGACACGGGCAACACCGATTTTTCAAATAGGACGATACGTCCCGTTCCGGCTTTCGGCTGGAACGGGATTTTTGTAGCGAACGCCACGAGCAGCGCCGCTGCGGAGCATCCCGCCGCGGTAAGAAACAACCCATGGGATGAATGGTTGTTCATCAGCCATATCCCGAGCACCGGCCCGATCGCCATCGCCGCCGTCATCGCCATGCCGAACCATCCCATCCCCTCCCCGCGGCGGCTGGCCGGAATCACATCCGTGATCGTGGTGCCGACAGCGGTTGTGGAGAACGCCCAGCTGATGCCGTGCAGCACCCTCAGTGCCATCAACGCCGCAATGCCGGCGATCCAGTCGTACACATACATCGACAACACGAAAACGAGCAGTCCCCATATAATAAACGGCCGCCGGCCGTACCGGTCGAGCAGCCCCCCGACGACCGGCCGGAACACGACGGCGGACAAAGTAAATACCCCCGCCGCCAGTCCGACCTGCGACTCGCTTCCTCCGAGCTGCTTAATGTACAGCGGCAGCGTTGGAAGCAGCAAATATAGCGCGGTAAACAAGAACAGCATAGCTACCGTCATTTGAATAAACGGCCTGGTCCATAGTCGTTCCATCGTTATTCCTCCCTTTCGATTCGTTCGATTTCCTCTGTGACCCACTCGATATCGGCCTCGCCGACACGCAATCTGTGATCGAACACGCGAAGCAGCTGGTTGCGTTGTTTGGCCGGTTCCGGTTTATGCGAAATAAGCTGCGTTTCGAAGTTTTTCACGTATTTCCGTATCGTCTGGAGATGGTTCAAATACTGCTTCAGACAAGCAAGCCGAACGTCCTTCGTCACATACTGGAAATAGACCATTTTAAAATTAATGAGCCGTTCGGTATCGGTATTGGACTCGAGCGGTTCCTCCATCAGCTCGTGAAATCGGACGCGTCCGGCTTCCGTCAGCGCATATACTTTCCTAAGTCTTCCTCCCTCCGATTCTTCCTCGTGCCGGAGATGGATCTGTCCGCTATCCACTAATCGGGACAGCAGCGGGTACAAGGTTCCCGAGCTGATCTGCCGACCCGGTCCGGCGGCGTTTTTGAGTATTTCCTGGAGCATGTAGCCGTGTTTCTCTCCCGTCATCAACTCGCCCAGCACAAACAATTCGTACATTACCATACCTCCGATATATGTCGAATCGATATATCTTATCGATACATGTATTATATGTCGGACCGATATATGTGTCAACAAGCAGCTGCGTATCAGGCCGTGTCTCGTACAAGCATACAAACAACGCGGCAGCATGAGCTTACGGCGCTGAGCGGTCCTTTGTATACTTGTCAAATCACAAAAAAAAGAACATCTTAAAAAATGATGTTCAAAAAAATGAATCCGATTACTAACATAACTAAGCCGAAAATAATTAATCCTTTGCCTACGCTGCTCTTATCCGGGTCATCATGTAAAACTTAAAACCCGCCCACGATGGCTTGGCGTTCCAAACAATGCAGCGTTATGAAGCGGGCGACTGCAGCTAGAACAAACGGAAGCATGTTCCGGATTTTCCTCTTTACAATGGTCACAAACCTTGTAAGCCATAAGGTTCAATGCGCTCCATTTCAAGTCATTTACGTTGTATTTTACCATAAATAACTAAAATGGTTGGGAACGATTTCCAGATCTTTTTTTGCAAGCTATGCTTCACAACGGCCCATCCCGGCAGATCCGATTTCGGTACAACCGGCGACCCGCCGGTCCAAATGGACGCTCCAGGCGGTCAAAGCGATGCCTGCAACGGTGACGAGCGAGGCTGCCCAAGGTACGGCGGGCAGTCCCAGCGTGCTGTCGATGACAAGCCCGCCGATATAAGCGCCTAGCGCATTGCCCAAATTAAAGGCGGAAATATTCAAAGTCGACGCCAGTTCCTGCGCATGCCCTGCCTTCTGGAGCACGCGGATATTGAGCGGCGTAATGATGCTATACGCGGCCATCCCCCAGACGAACACGGTAACAATCGCAGCGGCTTTATTGTGACTCGTTATGGAAAAGAACGCCATCGATACGGCCAACAGCGCCATACCGCCAAACAGCGTCGGCAGCAGCCGTCGATCCGACCATTTGCCTCCAAGCAAGTTGCCGATCATGGAACCGATACCGAAAATAAGCAGTACAACGGAAATAGCTCCTTCGGATAATAAAGTGATTCGCTCCAAAATCGGAGTAATGTACGTAAAGGCGACGAAGGTGCCTCCCGCTCCAAACACAGTCATCAGCAGCACCAAGATGAATTGGGGACGGCTCACCGTGCGCAGCTGTCCTTTGATCGGTGCGCTTTCGGTGCTCGGCATGGACGGAACCAGCTTCATTATGCCTAGCAAAGCGGCAAAAGAAAGCAGCGTCACGACAAGAAACGGCAGCCGCCAGCCAAACTGTTGACCGAGGAAAGCCCCAAGCGGCGCGCCCAAGATCACGGCGATCGTAAGTCCCGATCCGACCATAGCGATGCTTGCGCCTTCCTTGCCGGGAGGGGCGATAGTTTTTGCCGTGACAACCATGATTCCGAACAGGACGCCGTGCGCCAATGCGCTGATGATTCGGCCAATGATCAATATTGCGTATGTGGGCGCAACCGCGCAGATGCCTCCGCCCACCATAAACAATACAATCAGCGAGCACATCAGCGCTTTGCGCGGCAGTCGGCCGGTCAAGATCGAGAGTACGGGACCGCCGAAGACAACGCCGAGTGCGTACCCGGTTACGAGCATGCCGGCCGTTGGAATGGTTACGCCGATATCGCCGGAGATGGGCAATAACAGTCCCATAGGCAGCAGCTCCGCTGTGCCGATAATGAATACGCAAAGCGCCAGCATCAGGATCGCCGCCGTTCTTCTTCGGCCGCCAAGTTCGTTGGTTGAGTCGATTGGCTCCATCGTTCGCATGCTCATCATCCTCCATCTCCTGTTATCTCAACTAGCGAACAAGCGCCTTGTGAGCTCAAAGAGCCACGCCCGCCGTGATAATCGGCATTTGGCTTTCGGTAACGTAAATTTGCTTGCCGTCTTCCTGCATCGGCGTATAAATTTCCCGGCTCGGTACTTCGTCGTTAATCCGGTAGCCGTTCATCTCAATCCACGAGCCCAGGTCTACACTTACCGCGGATTCCAATTCGGGTCGGCTGATGTGGGTCACCGACGCTACGGTCATTTCCGGAAGCACGTTCGTCCGATACCGGGCAGAGTCCGGCACTTGATGCGGAATCGGGCAAGCGACTTCCAGATTGATGCTGCTCTCGCATTCCAGACAACTATGCCATACGACCATGTGAGGAGCGGTCTGCGGTACGCCGGCCCATTGCAAATACGTGTCGATTTCTTCGAACAATCCGGGAATGCTGGCTCGGCTTGTCGTCTCTCGCAATGACAAGACCATGATCGGCGCAACCCGCTTCACGAGCACTTCGTGCGAAGGCAGCTCGCCGCCCCCCCGCTCAATCTGATGCAATCTGGCTTCGATGCGGGTCAACCGCTCCATTTCCGACTGGACGAGTCTCTGCACCTCGGCTTGCTTCAATCGGAACATCCCGCGAATTTCCGCAGGAGACACGTTGTCATGGAGCAGCTGCCGGATTTGTTCGAGCGTAAAACCGAGATCTTTGAACGCGAGAATCCGATGCAATTGCAGCAGTTGCTCGCTCGTATAATAGCGATAGCCGCTTTGTTGATCCGTATAAGCGGGTTTGAGCAGCTCTAGCTGATCGTAGAACCGCAATGTTTTGGCCGGGACTTGACTCAACTTGGAAAACTCGCTGATTTTAAACATAAGCTTCTCCTTTCCGAGGCCTTGGCATGCCGTTTTTCAACTTCAGAGCAAGTATAAACGTTCTACCGCTGTGGAAAGTCAACTGCTTTTTTATCAGATAGACGTTTTTACTCCTCCCAGCTTCCCCGCTTCGCTTCTTCGACAATCGCCTGTATCCCCTCGTCGATCCGCTCCGGCTTCGCCCGGGAAATGCTGATCCGCAAAAACTTGTCCCGCTCCAGGTAATCCGACAAATAAAATCGCTTGCCGGACATCACGAGAATATGCCTCGCTTCAAGCCGTTTCGTCAGACGCTCCAGATTGACCGTTTGCGGCAGCTTGAATTGCACGTACACGCCGGAGCTTTGTTCCGTTATTGCGATCGGTCCCGCTTCGTTATGCCGCTTCACTGCCTCATTCAACAGGCGAATCCGCGCCGCGTATTGGCTGCCAATTTTGCGCTTGTGCCGCTCGTACATCCCGTTTTTGATATATACTTCGAGCGCCGCCTGCGAAAGGAGCGAAGTGTCGGCATATCTTTTTCGCGTTTGGAACGGACTCAACAGCGCTTCCGGTAATACGGCGGCGCCGAGCCGCAAGCCTGGGAATATGATTTTCGAAAAGCTTTTCAAATAAACGACGTGCGACGTCCGGTTGTAGGCGTAAATCGGATCGAACCCTTGATCTTCGCCCAAGTCGGCCATATAATCGTCTTCCACAACGTATACGTCGTATTTGCCGGCCAAAGCGGCGATCGCTTTCCTCTCCTCCATGCTGTACGAAGTGCCCAACGGGTTGTGGTGTCTGGACATCGTGTAAAAAAATTTGATATCGCCGGTCTTGAATATGGCCTCGAGCTCCAGCAAATCAATCCCCGCCGCGCTGCGCGCAATGCCGCAAACCGGGATTCCCTCCGCTTCAAGGAAGTGCAAATAAATATCGTAACTTGGCTGCTCGACCAAAATGGCCGACTTCCCGTTGGGGAACGGCATTTTCGCCAAAATTTCCAGCGCCTGCTGCACGCCCGATGTCACCACGATCCGCTCCGCCTTCGCAAACACTTGGGAGTCAGCCAAATGGGAAGTCAGCGTAAGGCGGAGCTTCTCCAGCCCTTTCGCATCGCCGTATGTGAACAAGTGATACTTGTACGTATCGATCGCCTGGTTCAAGCAGTGCTGAAAATCCAGGTACGGAAATACGTTGACGTCCGGAGACGCCGATGCGAAATCGATCGTATCGTTCTCCTCGCCCTGCTGCCGGTCTCCGACGACATAGTAGCCGCTTTGCGCGATTGAATAGATCGCGTGGCGCTTCTCCAATTCCGCATAGACCCGGATGATGGTGCTGATGCTGCACTCGTAAGCCTTCGCGGCATTGCGGACGGAAGGCATCTTTTGACCCGGACGATACCGACCTTCCGCGAACTGCTGCTCCATCTCCGAAAGAATAGACACATATTTTTTCATACCGTCCCCTTGCTTTCTCCTCCCATTATAATAAACGAGACAACTGTATCGATACAGTTGTGGAAAAAACGTATTGTTCGAACCCGTATTTCGTCATACGATGGCGTTACCGGATATCGTTCGCGAACGCGATCCCGACTTCCATTCGAAAGGAGGAACCGATCATGGAACAACAAGGAATCAAACTGGCTTATTTGCTGACGGTCGTGAATGCGTCCATCATCGGATTATCGTTCCTGTTTACAAAGATGGCGCTCGAATACGCCAACCCGATCGATACGTTAGCTTTTCGTTTCGCCCTGTCGTTTGCCGTCATGACGATACCGGTCTTGCTCGGCCGGGTTCGGCTCCATTATCGCGGCAAGCCGTTATACAAAGCGCTTCTGCTGGCCGTCACGTATCCGCTCGGGTTCTTTACATTTCAGACGTTCGGACTGCAGCACGCCACTTCTTCCGAAGGAGGCATATTATATGCCTTCACGCCGGTGCTGACGATGCTGCTCGCCTTCATTTTTTTGAAAGAAGCGACAACCGTGCGGCAGAGGCTGTCCATTTTCCTGTCGGTATTCGGCGTTTTGTTCATTTTTGTGATGAAGGGAAGCAGCATCGATTGGACGAACGTGACGGGGATGTTCCTTTTGTTTTTATCGTGTCTCGCATTTGCCGGATACAATGTGCTGGCCCGCTCGCTGCTTCGAACGTTCAGCCCGGCGGAAATCACCTATATGATGCTCGGCATCGGCTTCGTCACATTTTTCGCCGTATCGCTCGCCAGTCACGCGGCCGCGGGCACGCTCGATCTGCTCGTCGCGCCGCTCGCATCCGGTCCCTTTCTCGTATCGATCGTGTACCTCGGGGTATTATCCTCGCTCGTGACCGCATTGACGGCAAACTACGCCTTGTCCAAGATGGAAGCTTCCAAAATGAGCGTATTTTCCAATTTGTCGACCATCGTCTCCATCGCGGTCGGGGCAATGTTCCTTGGAGAGGATATCACGTTATATCATCTCATCGGTTCGGCGCTCATTATAGTGGGGGTTACGGGAGCAAATTTGAGCCTCGGGCGAAAAAAAATAAAGCAGGGATCGCTTCATTCCGACCGGATAAAGGCTTAATGAGGCTGGAAACAATATAATTCAGGGAACGATCCATTCGACAAGGAGCTGAATAATATTCATATGACATCTACTGTAAAAGCCGATTTTTTCGAAACCGTCCGGGAACGCCGTGCCGTCAAGCATTACGATGCGAGTTATAAATTAAGCGAGCAAGAGATCATGGAGCTGCTGGAAATCGCCGGCAGCGCGCCGTCGGCCTGGAATCTTCAGCACTGGAAATTTCTCGCGATCACCGACCAAGCGGCCAAACAAAAGCTGCTGCCTATTGCGAACGGGCAAAAGCAGGTCGTCGATGCGTCCGTCGTCGTCGCCGTGCTCGGAAACCTGCAGGCGAATCGGAATGCCGAGGCCGTCTTTGGCTCTGCCGTGCAAGCCGGTATGATGCCGGAGGAGATTAAAGCGAACCTGATTAACCAAATCGAATCGGCGTATGCCAACATACCAACCGTCCCGCGCGATGAAGCGATTCGCAATGCATCGCTGGCCGCCATGCAGCTCATGCTCGCGGCGAGAGCGAAAGGGCTCGATTCTTGCCCGATGGGCGGGTATAACCCAGGCCAATTCGTCGAAGCATTCAACGTTCCGGAACAATACGTACCGGTCCTGTTGGTCGCGATCGGTAAGGCGGCGACTCCGGCACGTCCGTCCGGACGGTTTCCGGTAAGCCAAACGGTCGTCTGGAATCATTTTTAAACAACATACAGGATAGGGAGGGAAGACGTTTGAGCAAGCTGAACACTCTATTTCGTCAAAGAATCGGGTTTCCGGCCAACGATCCGCTCTCTTTTGAAAGCTTGAATTCCATTCTGGAAAAAACGGCAAAAGCGATTCCGTTTGAAAATTTGCGCATTATCGAGCATCGTACGAGCGATATATGCGCCGAGCAGCTCATCGACGACATGTTGATAAAGGAACAAGGCGGTCTTTGTTACGAATTAAATTCGCTCCTGCAATTGTTCCTTATCGAGAATGGCTTTGACGCAGTCTTGACGCGCGGCATTGTATTTAACAAAACCATGCGGGAATATGCCCCATTCGGAAGAACGCATGCCGCGATTCTTTTAACGCACGAGAATAAGACGTATGTTGTCGACACGGGGTTTGGAGGAAATTTGCCGCTAACCCCCGTGCCGTTAACCGGTGAAACCGTAAGTTCCAGCAACGGCCAGTTTCGGATCAGGCAAGAGGATAGCGAGCATGGGGATTTTGTACTGGAAATGAAGCTCAAATATAAAGATACCGACTGGAACACCGGATATGCTTTCGATTCCCGCAAGCCTATCGCCGATCTATCCGAATGCAGCGAGATCCAGAACATCATCGCCGCGCATGAGCAATCTCCATTCAATAAACATCCGCTGCTCACGAAACGGACAGACGCCGGCAACATGACATTGACCAACCGTTCTTTCACACAATGGAATCACGGCATCGTTACAAAAGAATCGATTGACGAAGCGAGATACGAGGAGCTGTTACGACAGCATTTTGGCATGCAAATCAATCCGCGTGAGTAAGTCAAATCCATACGAGCCGTTCACTTGCGACGATACGCCTTTTCATGAAATCCTGCAATGCTGCGAAACAGCGTCTTCCCGTCCTCCGGCAGCCCGTTCGTCTCATCGAAGTTCAAATACATCGCCTGATAAGGCTCGGGTACCCAGATGTACTGATGAACGTAAGCCGTGAGATGGAAGCCGTTTGTTTCCCAGAAACGGATTCGCCGGCGGTTCTCCTCCGTCGGTTCGGATTCGACCTCGACGATGATCCCTTTGCACTCCGTAACCGAGCGGGTCCACGGCTTAATCCGGTCCAGCATGAGCCCGCCATACCCGCGGCCGCGTACCTCTTGGCGAATCGCCAAATAATCGATGATGAGCGCGCCGGCTTGCCGATCGATTCCGGTTAGCGCCATGCCGACCATTTCCGAGTCTTGTGCGATCGTGTGCAGCTGACACATCTTTCTTTCAAACATACGGCGAATGATCTCGCGGCTTTTTTTGCCGTCAAGGGGAAATGCTTGCTCGTAGATTCGCTCCGCTGCAGACCAGCGCGCGTCGTCCCACTCGTCGGTGACGAAGTACTCCAATGCATCCAATGACGTACACCCCTTCCGGGAATCGGGTTAGTAAATTTATGAGCTCCCATTAAGTATAGCATCTGTATGGGGAGAAAACTCACGGGAACCCTCTACTTCATATCCACAATCTCTTAACCCCGACAAATTGTTGACCGATGAATTCCATCCTGTATACATCCGGTTTGGTCGTGTTCAGTAAAAAATCCAAATCGTACCGTTTGTCATAATACCCCATCGTTAAAGTCATTACGGCTCCATGCGTGCCGACCGCTATTCGCCGTCCTTGATAGGTTGTTAATAATTGTTTCAACACGGTTATAGCCCGGTTCTGACACTCGTGGTTCGTCTCCCCTCCCGGTAAAGCAAAGCTCGGATCGGAAAACGACCTTTTCAACAAAGGCATTAATTCGTTATCGGGCATTCGGATATCTTCGTTAGAAAACTTTTGTTCCTTAAGCTCTTCAAATTGTAATATTTCTTGTCCCGACCTTCGAGCGGACTCTTCAATGGTTAGAATGGCCCGCCGATATGGGCTTGAAACGTATACTTCGATCCCCTCTCCTGTCAATAATTCCGTGATTCGACACGCATCTGACTTGCCTTTCTCCATTAACCCTCTTGTTCTCTCCGATCCTTCCGTCTTCGGCGATTCCCCGTGTCTCACCATATAAATATAAGTTGTCATACCTGCCTCCGTTATCCAATAGATGAATGGTGCTTTTAGCTTCCAGGCTTCATTATAAGGAACAGCTAACTGGAATAAAGAGAAACAAGCTGATGCGGATTTTCCTATTTTTAATTATAGTGCTATAAACTCCGATAACGCCAAAAAAAGCTACCGATTCATACCGGCAGCCCACAATCTTAAATCAACCGCGATTACGCTCCAAACCTTTGCCTATACCCGCACCTTCTGCATAATTCTTCGACAGCTTCCCTGCGGGAAAATCCTTCTACGAGGTTATTCGCCCGCTCCCCATTCACGATATCGGAAAAGGCAGTCTGATGAATATTGCCCAGATTGATAACGCCTTCCCCATCCAGACAGCATGGCACCACAGTCCCATCCACGAGAATGGCCGCCTGGCTGCGAAGCGCATGGCAAAATCCTTTGCCTTCATCCTCCGGCGCCGTCAAACTAGGCCACTGGAATTCATAGTCCTGGTTCAAATAGACGCGGTCGGCGACTCGCAGTCCTTCGCCCGGCACTACTTTTTCTTCAATCTTGTAATCCAAGCCGAACTCCTTCTCGATGATTTCGAGCGTTTGGCGGTTTCTGCTCCTTTGCATATTCGTTATATTGTCCTGCGTCAAATTCCATAGACGGAACGAAAAAATGATCTTATGCTGCTCCGCTTCGCGGACGAAGGAAAGAATTTCGCGCAAATATCCTTCTCGGTTCGTAGAGCCCTCGTGTCCGTCAAAGCTGTGGAGCGAAAAATTCATCTGTCTCAGCGCAGGCTTTCCCAGCAGCTTATGCCGGTTTTTCGCGATCAGCGTTCCGTTCGTCGTAATATTGACCTTGAACCCTTTTTCGTGGCTAAGATCCAGCAGCTCGTCGATCTTGGGATGAAGAAGCGGCTCTCCTTTCACGTGAAGATAAATATAATGGGTGTGCGGCTTAATCTCATCCAATCGTTTCGAGAAATCCTCCACTTTAATGAAATTTGCTTTTCGCTCCGTCGGCGGGCAAAATGTACAGGCGAGATTGCAAATGCTCGTAATTTCTATATACACTTTTTTAAATGTTTTCAAGATGATATCCCCGTTCCAGATGTGTAGGATTATTTGTTATAGGCTTCGATTATATCCTACATCATAACATGGGGGGCATGGACAAGAAACGGTGTATTTTTAGCAAAACATCTTATACGATTTCGATTTGCGCTTCGCTCATTTCCCATAAGCGCTTCGCATCCTCCTTATGCCGGGCGGCCTCGGAAGGAATTGCCGCTCGCATCTCCTTGTAATACCCCCCGTTAGCGGCATTCATTTCATCGGAGTCCGCCAGCCAGACCAACGTCTCTGCCCCCTGTTCGGGCGTGCGGGAAAACTTTTGCATCACAGCCATCGTCACGCGCGCCAACCATCCGTTGTCTTGATTAAAGTTCGTCGCAACCAGGCCGGGATCGAAGCAAGCGGCTGTGACCCCCGTTCCCTCCAGCCGTCTCCCTAATTCCGCCGTGAACATAACGTTGGCGAGCTTGGTCTCGCCGTAACGAACATTGGCGCCGCCCAGCAGGTTCAGGGGGAAACCGTAGAGACGCTTGGCACTCGGATCATCAAAGCGAATCCCCGCTTTTGCCATCTTATGGCCATGGGAAGCGGTCGTTATGATGCGTGCATGACCGCTCTCTTTCAACCGATCCAGTAGCAGCTTCGTCAGCAGGAAGGGACCGAGATGATTGACCGCCCAGGTCATCTCGATTCCGTCCGTCGTTAGCTTACGCGAAACGAACATCGCACCGGCATTATTGATCAAGATGTCAATTCGGGGCCATCGCTCCAAAATATCCGCAGCGCCGCTTCGAATCGACGCTTGAGAAGCCATATCCATAACAAAGATGTCGACCTTGGTATGATGACCGGCGGCAGCTTTCAATTGCGCGGCCGCCTCTTTCGCTTTCGCCTGATTCCGCGCAACGATCCCCACAATTGCGCCACGTTGGGCGAACTCCTTGGCCGCAGCGAAGCCTATGCCGCTGGTGGCGCCGGTAATAATCACGTATTTGCCGAATACCGTTCCCTTCGTATTCGCTTCCATCTTCATTCATTCCTCCTCGCAATTCATAAATGAATGATTCATTCATTTATCTTGTAAGCTAACCTTAATTTATTTTCTTCCGTTCGTCAATAGGAATTTCGCCAACAAGGCTTTCGTGGAAAAAATAAGCAAAATTGCACTTTAAGAGACAGGCCATTTCTGCTATATTTATACATTAATTGACATCGTTCGTAAGAGGGGGGCCCATGAATCGAAAAACGTTAAAAGCACTCATGATTATTTGCCTAATCAGCATCATGATGTTCAACGCGGCTTGGCTCCATCAAGTGAATGCGCAAGCGGAGGACATGCAGAAAGCAAAAGTGTTGGCCTCCCTGCTGAATGTACGCAGCGAACCGGACCAGAAGTCTACGATCGTCGGGACTTTAGAGCGAGACACCCTCGTTTCTTATTCCCAAGAATCGTACGGGTGGATCAAAATCAACTCCGGCCGCATCTCCGGCTGGGTGGCGGGCTATTATTTGCAAAATGTAAACGCCGCCGAATCGGACAAGCGTCCGAAGACGGCGACGGTGTCCCAAGCGAAAAGCTCTCAGGGGCTGAAGGGGAAAATCATTGTTATCGATCCCGGTCACGGCGGCGTAGATCATGGAGTGATCGGCAAGAAATACAGCTCCAGCGAAAAGACGCTGAATCTGAAAACTTCCCGCTATTTGGCGGACTTGCTTCGTCAGGCCGGGGCTCAGGTCATCATGACCCGAACCGACGACAAAGAAAATCCCGCCCTATCCGAAAGGGTGGAAGTCAGCGAGAAAAAACGGGCGGATGCCTTTATCAGCATCCATTACAATTCGTCCCCGAAGCCGGTGAACGGTACATTGACGTTCTACTATTCGAAATCGAAGGACGAGCCGCTCGCGAGAAAAATCGAAACCCAGCTGAGTAAGTCGCTGGGGCTAAAAAGCAACGGCATTTCGTTCGGCGATTATCACGTGCTGCGGGAAAACGCACAGCCGTCCACGTTGGTTGAGCTTGGTTTCTTATCGAACCCGAAGGACGAAGCGATTGTCCGCTCTGCCGACTATCAGCAAAAAGCGGCGGCCGCCATCGCCGCCGGGTTGAAGGATTATTTCACGAAGTAGGAAAAACAAACCGTTCGATACGCGATATTTTTTCTTCGGTTAGCGGGCCGGAATTGTCAAAATACAATATCGAAGCTTCATGAAGCGGCCATTTGATTTCCCGCAGCGCGAGCGAACGGCTGAATTCGCTCCAGTTGTCCAGCTTCCACGCATCGATCGGCCTGCCTCTTTGTTCGATCCGCCTACGGTAATGCTCCTCATCGGGGAGAAAGACGTAGGCCACCTTGACGTCTACATCGCGCAGCGAAGCGCCGATTCGCGAGAGCTCCTGCTCCAGCCACGACGGGTCTCCCGTCTCTTTCGTGAAAGGTCCGATGACAAAGGCGTCCGTTCCAAGCTCCAGATTTTCCAATGCGGCATCCATCGTCACACGGTAACCGAGGTCCCGGCAGCGCGTTTTATACACGGGCGAATCGCGGTCGTTCGGATCGAGTCCGGAAAGAGTCATGATCGCCTCCGCCGCGGGCTGTAACAATGTGTCCATGTCAAAGAATGCCGCTCGGTGCCTCCTTGCTAACGCTTTGGCGAGCGACGTCTTTCCCGCGCCGGCAGCACCTAAGAAAAAAACAAGTTTCCGCATACGAACATCCCCACTCTATCCATTTTTTATCGGAAAACGGTATACATGTACCACCTTCAATGCAAGCATTGGAGGTCTTTGTCATGCGCCAATACTACTATACTACCAATGCCCCTATTTTTTGTGTTTCCAGACTATTCCATTTATAGTTCATTATCCATTTCCTGTTAAATCAAATGGTATAAAATAATAATAGAAGGGGGTGCATCATATGGGTGAAAAATGTATAACGACAACGGAACGAAACGTAATAAAAAAATGGGCGAACAAACTCAAAAAAGAGGAGATTCTTTCCTATCCAAAGAAAAAGGCTTTGGAAAAACTGAAACTTCCCTATAAATGCATAGGAGCGGGAAAGCATAGAATTGTATTCGATATGGGAAAAGGGTACATTTTAAAAGTCGCCAGAGTAACGAAAGGCATGAAGTGCAACAGTAGGGAAGTAAGACTTTATCACCGCGTACCTTCATCTTTGCGAAAGCACCTCGGCAAAATCGTCGATCATGGCGACGGTTGGTTGATCATGAGGAAAATCGATAAGCATCTTCCCAAAACTAGAGATTACAAGAAAAAAGTATCGAAGGTGTATCGCAAGTTTAAACGTTACGGCGTGAAAATTTCCGATATTATTCAATCCGGAAAACCGAATAAAGCCAATATTCGCGTAAACAAAAAACGGCGCGTTGTCTTGATCGACTACGCAAACAACCGAAAGCATCATTGATCGTCTACGGGATGTATGAAACTTTCTACCCTTCCGCCACATCCGCTCCCAGCTCGCCAGCCACCTCCATCATCTTGGGGATCACCGCTTCATTGGCACCGGACACGTAAATATCTCCCTGATAATGGCGGAATGGGATGCTTTCGTCGCCGCAGCGCCACATGAAAAAGTCTCCCTCTATGGACACGGTAGTAGAGCCTGTGATCGTAAACACGGTGGTATACGTAAAATCGGGCTTGGAATCAAAATATTGTTTGCATTCTTCCAACGTTATGGCTTGCGCCGAATTGTCATGATCCCTTTCCTGAAATGCTCTTGTAATTCGATAGCGTTGACTCATTAGGATCCCTTACCTCCAACGTCTTTCAATTGATGAGATTCGTCCGCAAAGCGATCGCTTCGCTTAGATTAGATTGTAACGATTGCAGCCGTTAACGTAAAGGCTGCTAGAAGGTCCGACCGAAAGCTTTTCACCCGAAAAATTGCGTCAAACATAAAAAAGCACCTTGAAGAACCGGCCGATACCGGTATCTCGGGGTGCTTTTAACGCATACGCAATGCTTGATATTTATACTTGCGGTCGTCCCCTATCGGGCAGCAAGGGCGAAGCTTCCCCAAAATAAGTAAGCGTCAGCTTGTGCATCGCTCTAGTGCAGGCGATATACAGCAAGCTTCGATCCATCTCCGTCGTATAGTTCGCCGCATCGCAGAAAGGCACGATCACTTGATCAAACTCCAATCCTTTAGCCATGTGCGATGAAGCGATAAGGATGCCGTCATGAAATTTCTCGCTGCTGAAATCCAGCAAATATACATCCTTATGCATATCCTTGATCTCTTGATACAGCTGCTTCGCTTGAGCTTGCGTCTTGCATACGATGCCCAGCGATCGATGCTCCGACTCCAGAAATTGAGCCGCCGCTGTTCGGATCAGCGCCAACTGCCCCTCCGCGTCGCCTGACGCTTGGATTCGGGGACTATCGCCATGCCGTTCAATCGGAATCATCCTGCTGTTCGGATTGATTTGCCGCGCAAAATGAATGATTTCGATCGTCGAGCGATAGCTCTTTAACAATTCGACGGTATCCGCTTCGGGAAACACTTGCTTGATCTCGGTTATCGAAGATGATGAGTAAGGATTAACAGATTGATTGCCATCTCCTAGAATCGTCTTCTTGCATTTGAACAGGCGGGATAGGACGGCGTATTGCACCGCGGTATAATCCTGCATTTCATCTACCAATACATGTTTCACCGATTCAAAACCGTGCGCGCCTTCCAGTAATATTTTCAAATATATTATAGGAAATACATCGGAAAACTCCAGTGTCTTCGGCTTGTACAGCTTGAACCATTCCGGTTTGCCGATGTACTCGCAAAAATCCTTATAAAGCGAAATCATGTTCAAAGTCTTGAACATCTTTTTGATCGCGGTTTTGATTTTGTTCGCAGCGGCGGGCTTTAGTTTCTGCCCGTCCTCGTCTCTGGCCGAACCGGCGACAATCGATGCCGTTTTGTCCAGCCTTTGTTTCACCGGCAAGCTGCCGGCTGCCTGATAGGCGCTCGCGATGTCTTCTTTGGCAATGCGTGCGGAAGAAAGCGACAGATCGGCAGGTACGAAATATGTCTCGCTGCAATGCCGTACGAACTGTTCCAGCCGGTGCACGAAGCTCAGGCCCGCTTTGGATTGAATACACGCAATCAAGGCCTCGTCGGCCGAGGCGGTTAGCCCGGAGACTTGTTCGCCGAACGTTTGGAACCCGCAAATGCCCTTAAGCTCCCTTGCCGCTAATTCATCGAATCCGATCTCCATGATTTTTTCTTCCCCCAGCTCCGGGAGCACGTTGGAAATATAGTCGGAAAACACCTTATTCGGAGAAATGATGAGAATATTTTGCGATGTGATCGTCCCTTTATACCTGTATAGCAAAAAGGCAATCCGGTGCAGCGCGACGGAAGTTTTACCCGATCCGGCCACGCCTTGAATGATCAGCTCATGGGAATGTTCGTTACGGATAATAACGTTTTGCTCTTTCTGAATCGTGGCTACGATGTTCTTCATCTTCTCGTCCGATGTGTGGCTAAGTTCCTTTTGCAGCACATCGTCGTTAATGTTCATCGAGCTTTCGATCATGTAGTCCATGACGCCATGTTTGATCCTATACTGCCTCTTTAAGCAAATCTCGCCTTCGACCTCGCCAGCCGGAGCTTCATAAGCCGCCCGGCCGACATTGTAGTCATAAAACATGCTCGCGACCGGGGAACGCCAATCATAGATCATATTGCGCTGGCTGTCTTCTTCGCTGAAGGAATGGACACCGATATAAAAAGCGTCCGCTGCCGCGCTGCCGTCGGCCATAAAATCCACCCTGCCGAAATATGGGGACTGCATTAATTTTTGAAGTCTTCTTTGCAGATCGATCGCCCTTTCTCCTTGATCAATCGTTAGCGAAATATCGACCCGGTTGGCCGCTCTTTCCGCCGGATCGAGTCCGGCCATATTCGTCCAGACGTATTTTTTGGCTTCAATCACTTCAAGACGGGTCGCATCGATCTTATTTTCCAGAGCTTGCAGCGCTTGGCGAAGCTTCGATACGATCGTCTGCACATAGTCTCTTTCTTCCGATTCCGTTGAATTGATGATCATGGGATCCCTCTTTTCCTCGCAACAATATGGTTAAGTATAGAGAAAACCCTAAAAAAGTATAGACTTATACTTTCCGTTGTAGTATTATATGTTAATCGTGGGTCCAAAAATGATTATACAAATATTCCCAATTTGATATACTTAAGTCCATAAAAAAGCCGCCAGCCACTCGGAATTCCCGGTGTTTGGCGGCTTTTATTGCTTTATGACAGGGCAGCTACGCTACATGCCATCTTCCACAAAAGTAATTTTGGACATAATTTTTCGGATGAAGCGCGGCAAAAAGTAAGCTGTCGGGAATGCGATCACAAATGCAATTCCCCATGAGGAAAGCCATCTTTCTATATTAAAGGAATGAATCCCGGCATTAATCAGCATCGCGAAGAAAGAAATGATACAAGACATGCCCAGCGCCATTAAAAACGTAAACGTAAGATGCTCATATTTTTTATGCAGTTTCAACCGTCATCACCTTTTTTCGTTTTTGAGTAAGCTCCGAATGTTGGATGGCTCCCTGTTTACTTTCCTTTAACGGTAATAGCTTACTGCCGAATGCCGAAAATTGTCAAGAATATTGTCGAAATTTGTAAAAATAACAAATAAACACGCCGGCTGTACGACGTGTTTTTTCTTATTCCTTCTATCATTTCCCCACTAACGTGGTTACTTTTGTTCAAATGCTATCCATTCTTGTTTTCCAATTCATCTGCCAATTCGACGAGCTTGTTAATCGTTTTCCAATTGCGCGTAGTCGTCGCAACGCCCAGCTTCTCCACTTGAACGGCGAGCTTCGAATCGCGGATGCTGCTGCCGAACAACAGATACACGTCCCTGCCTATGATTCGGTATTGATCGTTCTGGAAGTCCAACGACTTCAGCTTGTCTACCCGCTCCGCGACCGGCTCGCTCATCAACATCGAGACGTGCAGGCATTCGCCTATCGCGGAAGCTTTCGCAGCGGCGATTTGCTGGTTCGTGAAAGGAAGCTTCGCTACCATCTGCCTTAATTCCTCAGCCGTTCGGATGATCACTTTGAGCGTGAGACCGAACGCCTTCTCCATCTCGAGCTCAATTCGCCCGCGCAGCGTCTCCTCCCGTTCATCCGACTCGAACAAAATGTTGCCGCTCTGAATGTACGTCCGTACTCGGGCGAGGCCCATCCTTCCCAGCACTTCCCGCAGCTCCGCCATCTTGATTTTATTGTTTCCGCCTACATTGATGCCCCGCAGCAATGCAATATGTATGGTCATGCGTATTCCCGCCTTTTTCACAGAGTTCGTAACGTTAAGTTTATCACAGGATGGCCGTGATTTATTGTAAAAATGCGACAGCGGCGTCGGTATCAGGCTTAAATAAAACAATGTCCTTACCCGCGATCCTTCTCCTGATTCCGCATGTTTTTCCTTAACGTCTTGAAGGAACCGAGGGTCGTTCCCTTGGGTACATTAGGGACGCTCCATTTGGGCGTACCGATGAGCTGCGACGTATAAATGCCGGTGTGCCCGGAGACGGCATAGCTGACAATACATGCAATAAACATATAGATCGCCCCGCCGGAGCCGAACAGCTCGATCCCCATTAAAAAACAAGCGATCGGCGTGTTGGTCGCTCCGCAAAAGACGGCGATAAATCCTAATGCGGCAAGAAACGGCGCATACAGCCCCAAGAAATGAGACAAAGCGTTCCCAAGCGTCGCGCCGATGGCGAACAAGGGGGTCACTTCCCCGCCTTGAAATCCTGCCCCCAGCGTAAGCGAAGTGAACAACAATTTCCAAACAAACGCAGAGGGAGAAACTTCACTATAGAACGATTGCTGGATCAGGGGAATGCCTAATCCCAAGTAATCCCGCGTTCCAAGCAAATAAACAAGACCTATAATCACGATACCGCCTACCGCACTCTTGAGGACGGGATTGCCAAATAATCGGCTGTACCCCTTCTTCAACGCATGCGTCAATTCGCTGAACAGGACACTTGTCAATCCGAACAAAATGGAAGCGACGATCACCTTGCTCAACACCGTCCCAGACAAGCCGGGAATTTCGCCAGCATCGTAATGAAGATGAGCTACTCCCCAGAACGACGTTGTGACCAAGTTACCTACAAAGCTGGCGACGAAGGCCGGAATAAGCGCTTCATGGCTGATGAAACCGATTGCGAGCACTTCCAGGCCGAATACCGTACCGGCTAACGGTGTGCCGAATATGGAACCGAAGCCGCCGCTGATACCGCAAATCAACAGCAGTTTCCGATCGGCCGCGTTCACCCGCAGCAGCTTGCCGAACCATTCGGACAAGCTGCCTCCCATTTGCACGGCGGTTCCTTCCCGGCCGGCAGACCCTCCGAACAGATGCGTCACGAGCGTTCCGAACAAAACAAGCGGCGCCATGCGAAGCGGAATCGTTTCCGCTCCGCCGTGAATTTGCTCCAGGATCAAATTATTGCCCTTCGCGCTGTTTTTCCCGAATGCAATATAAAGATAACTGACTAAGGCACCGCCGAGCGGGAGGAAGAACAATAACCAGGGCTGCTGCATCCGAAGGCCGGTTACATAATCCAAGCCGACAAGAAAAAAGGCGGAAGCGGTTCCTGTCAACAGGCCTGCACCGCTGCCGAGAATGATCCATTTCACCAGTCCATACATTCGTGCCATATGCCTTAACCTTTCATCATCAATCGACCGTTTTCCTGTAACTTTTTCCATAACGTACGCCGCTCTCCCTCTTATTATACACCTAAAAACAAACAGACTCCTACCAGTAAAGTATACTGGTAGGAGTCATTAGCCTTCGCAGGCGGTTATGGCGAACTCCATCGCCTTATGAACTTGAACCCATTATATTGAAATATGCGCTTGTCGTCAATGTTTCTATACATGTCTCAGTTTCTCCGGATTGGCAACGGTATAGATCGTTTGAATTTGATGGCGATGAAAAGCAAAAGAAAATATATATTGTAGCTGGTCATCCGTGATGAGCCGGATTCCCGGCATACCGTTCACGCGCACGAAAGCGTACTTGATTTTTCCCGTATACATATGATGCAAATTTTGCAGCAACGCGGCAACCCGCTTCATTCCAACGATAGGGATTTGAGCCGCTTTTACTTTGCCTCCGCCGTCGGAATAGAGCACCACGTTTTCGCTTAACAATTCCAGCAGCTTGTTCGTATTTCCCTGCAATAAGGAATTGACGAACTCCTTGATCTGCCCCTCCGCAACCGAAATCGACGGGGTTTGTTCCGGATCGAAGTGGATGCTCTTCTGGGCGCGGTGAAAGATTTGACGGCAGTTTGCGCTGCTTTTTCCGATCATATCGGCGATTTCGTCATACGAATAGTTAAAAATTTCCCGCAGAAGAAATACCGCTCGCTCCACCGCGTTCAGTTGTTGCAGCAGCAATAGGTAAGCCGTGGAAATCGTTTCTTTTTGCAAATAAACGTCAGACGGGTCCGCGTTCAAAGTATCGTTCTCGAGCAGCGGCTCCGGCAGCCAGGGACCGACGTACAGCTCCCGTTTTTTGGCCGATGAGCGCAGCAGGTCCAGGCAGCGGTTCGTTACGATTTTGTATAAAAATGCTCTTTCATTGCGAATCGCAGCGGCATCGGGCAATTGATCATAGGCCAAAAACGCTTCTTGCACGATGTCTTCCGCATCCATGACACTGCCAAGCATCCGATAGGCCATCGAAAAAAGAGGAGTTCGATACGTATTATATAACGTCTCTGTGCTCATAAGTGGTTGCCCTCCCCGAATCCGTGTGCGAGAGAACGTGCTGTACCGCCCTTTTGGCGCTTGCCGTGGCGGCATCGACCAGCATCTCGCCATGCGTCGCCCATTCTCCGGCCACGTACAGCCCGGCGATTTCCGGAACGGCCGGTCCCGGGTTCTCCAGACGTTTCAAATGCATAAAATCATGGCAAACCGTCATTCGGGGAAGGAACTGCTTCTCCACGAGCTCGCTCCGCCAACCCGGCTGCACCATGTCTAAGGTTTGTTCCAATTCCTGTAAGTCTTTCTCCGGATTTTTGTCCGTTCCCTGATACTTCAATAGCGAGATCACTTGCGCGCCATCGTCGCTTAGGGTAGCCGCGCGGGATTGGTTGCTGAGAAAAACCGTCTGATCGATGCCGTATACCAATTGTTGTTTCGGTTTCGGGAGACGCCGCAGCGCTACATCCAAACAAGCCGTCGTAATTTCAATCGCTTGTTCTTTCCAGGTATGAAGCGCGGTCGCTTCCGCGTGCGGCACCAGCCGATGAGCGGCGGCAGGCGGCACCGCGAGAATGATATGGTTCGCTTCCACTTTCGTTCCGTCCTCGCAAAGGACGTGCTGCACAAGGCCTCCGCGATGCTCGACCGAAACGGCCTTGCTTTTCGCTAGGATTTGGACGCCGTGCCCCAATGCTTTTTGAGTTAATTCATCGATCATTGTACCCCAGCCCCGGTCGAGATACAACACGCCTTGAAGTGCATTTTTCAGCTGCTGCAATACGGGGCCTGCCGCTTGCAAGTCAGGCGCCGCCGCAAAGCTTGCCGTACGCAGCAAGGAATAAAACAGGTTTCGTACCATGGGATCGTGCACGTTTCGTTCAATCCATTCGCGGAGGCTGATACGGTCAAATGCGCGCATATCCAGTTTCCCTAATTTCGTCAGCCAAGCGGCAAATTCCATTTTCCCCTTCAAGGACAACAGCGGCGTGGTAAGCAAAGATCCGACGCCCATAGGCAAGGTGCTTAATTTCCCTTTCCAAATCCCGTACGCATCGATCGAAGGTTTGTTTCCTTGCAAGCTGAGCCCTAATTCGCGGAACGTCTCATGCGCATCGCCAAAGTACAACGCATGCCCGCCCAGATTGAAATATGCTCCGCTTATTTTATTGGTAACCGCCCGCCCGCCCAAGCGCTCCTGCTTCTCCACGACAATCGTTCGTTTGCCGGCTTTGGCCGCATAAATGGCCGCGGTTAATCCGGCTACGCCTCCACCCACAACAGCTACATCATATTTCATCATCCATCTCATCCCTTTCGGTTTTATACCGGTATGACGGGCAAGGGAAGCCGGATGTGACAAATCGATAAAAAAAGATTTTGAAACGGTTATAAATCCGCGACTTTCACGATCATCTTCCCGATATTGTCTCCGCGGAAAAGACCGATGAGCGCTCTCGGCGCTTGTTCAAACCCTTCGACCACATGCTCGTGATTCAGCAATTTGCCTTCCCGGAACCATTTGATCATTTGACTCAACGCCTCGTCGAAACGGCTCTCATAGTCATAGAGCATGAACCCTTTCATCAGCGCACTGGTTTTCCATAATGCAAAAGGAATGCTCGTTCCCGACACGGCCGGGCTCCCATTGTAATGCGAGGTTTGGCCGCACACCGCGATGCGCGCGTGTCGGTTCAAAAGCGTGACAACCGTGTCGGAGACGCCTCCGCCGACATTGTCAAAGTAGACGTCGATTCCGTCCGGACAAGCCTTGTGCAATGCCGCTCGCCAATCCGCGTCGTTGTAATTGACGATGGCATCGAACCCGATCTCGTCGAGAAGATAACGCGCCTTGCGTTCGGAGCCGGCGATGCCCACCACCCGGCAGCCTTGCAGCTTGGCGATCTGGCCGACAGCCGTACCGACGGCCCCGGCCGCACTCGAGATGACGACGGTTTCGCCTGGAACCGGCTTCCCGATATCCATCAGGCCGAAGTATGCCGTCAAGCCGGTCGTGCCAAGCAAGCCAAGCGCCGCGGAAGCCGGGGCTTCGGGGGAGACTCGCTCCAGTCGGTCCCCTGCGGCAACCGCATACTCCTTCCAGCCGAAGTTCCCTTTGACGATATCACCGACTTTATGACGGTCATGATTCGATACGATCACCTGACCGACGCCGTCCCCGCCGAACACTTCCTGCAGCGGATGCGGGGCAATTAACGGGGTCACTTCGCTCATATAAAATCGAAAGTACGGATCTATGGAGAGATATAATATTCGAACAAGCACTTCTCCTGATCCCGCGACTGGAATCGGCTGTTCGACAAGCATGAAGTCGGCTTCGTCCGGTTCTCCGGTCGGACGGTTCACGAGCAAAAATTGACGGTTTCGATTGGGATTCATCTATTGTCCTCCATTCCGAATTCAATTAGAAACCAATATGGTTACTAATTGGTGTAAAAAAAATATTGCGCCTCAATAAGTAACCAATCAGGTATCCAATTATTAGCATCGTAACAAACGCGCTCTTTGGCCGTCAAGCGTTTCTTTACACCTTGAATGTGAATCAGCTGCCGTCAAGCGGGCGGAGCGTTGACAAAGGGAACCATAGTTTTTACACTGAGGACAATAAACTGTTTCCCGGCCGTTCAAAACGCATAAATAAGGAGAACAAGATGTATACCAACAGCCAGTTTGCCGTCGCCGTTCACATGATGACAATCCTTGCCGGAAACTACGGCCAGCAGCGCGTGAATTCGGAATTGATGGCGCGCAGCGTGAACACGAACCCCGTCATCATCCGCCGAATATTGCGCAAGTTAGTAAAAGGCGGCCTGGTGGCCGCCGTGCCCGGAGCGACCGGAGGTTCCGTGTTGACTCGTCCCCCGGAGCAAATATCGCTGCTCGATATATACCGGATTGAAGGAAAACAGCCGGTATGCCTTCCGGAAAACAACCCGAACCCGGAATGCCTGGTCGGAAAAAGCTTCAAAGGCGTTCTGTGCAGCAAGCTGTCGGAAGCGGAGCAGGCGATGGAGCGCAAGCTTGCGGAAGTGACGATTGCGGATTTGTACACGGAATGCGCGGAGTTCCCGTTATTTTAGAGGTGATCCCTCAGGTTATGGAGGATCCTGCTCTCAACCTTCTGCGTCGCTTAGCATCGACCCGGCGATGGTTAGAAAATCTTCCCGTTGGATCTCGAAATGGCCGAAGCGGAAGGAATACCCCCAACTTCGATTCCCGCGCGTAAAGCTAAGCCGTTCCAGTAAGTCGCTTATCTTCACTTCCCGGCACGGAATATAGCGAATATTTCTGCGGAACGGCACGAACGATTCGGTCATCGGATATTCATAGACGTTATCGTCGGCCGCCTCTCCGATGGCGGTGAATGCTTGGAGCGGTATCCCTTTGCCCATGTCCGTTCGCGGGGAGTAGTAGATCAACCAATCGCCGGGCCGCATCCGCCGTAGAGGCGCCGATTTGCCGTGACACAGCTGGGCGAATCCCCCGAGCTCCCCTCGCTTCACATGGGATGCGGATACGACGCCAATCCAGAAGCGGCTTTGTTCGCTGATTTCGTTCAATCGCATGATTGTTTTCCTCTCTCTTCTTCGCATTTATGCCAAGTACACAAAAACGCTGCTGCCATCATGCTGTCAGTAGCGTTTTAACGTTTTTCTCATTAACCTTTTATCAAATTTTACGATACGCTCACCGCTTCGCGCCGGAAAGCTCCTTCCTCACATTGGCCCGATATTGCCCCGGCGTTACCCCGGTCCATCTCTTGAACGCGCTCTGAAATGCGCTCGGTTCCGAAAAATGCAGCACATAAGCGATCTCGCCAACGGAGTGCTCCTGCCGCTTCAAGTAGCTTATGGCCAATTCCTTGCGTACGCGGGTAGACAAATCGTTAAACGAGGTGTTTTCCAGCTTCAATTTATTTTGCAGCGTTCTTGTGCTTGTTCTGAACGATTCGGCCGTTTGCTGCAGCGTCGGGAAAAATGACGGAATGCATCGTTTCATCCACAGAACGACCTGCTCCGACAACAAGCCGGACTGCGTCAGTTCCGCTTTCGTTTCCTGTGCAATGCCCTCGAATAGGCCAAGCAGCTTCGAATCGGAATACAGCACCGGATAGTCCATAACCTCTTTGCTCATGCGCAGAACATTGTGCTCGCCGCCAAATCGGGGCGTGATCCCGAGCACAGGCAAGTACGGACTCGTATCAGCTGGGGCTGCATGAGCGAATTGCACGCCGCGCAGCGGAATGCGTCGGTCGCTAAGCCGGCTTATCAAGTGATATACCGAAGACGCCATATCCTCCGCGCAATGGCGGGACATCGGTCCGGAATGCTGCAAGGACAGCCGGAGCAGCACATCGTCCCCTTGCACTTCCCACTCCAGCTTGAATCCGCTGTACAAAATCACGTTATATCGCTGGTAAGCGGCAAGCGCATCGGCGATCGTAGGCGAATGCATCATCACATAACCGAGAATGCCCATATCGACGAATTCCATCACTTGCCCCTGGTACAATCCGAAATGTTCGTCTTCCGCATAAGCGGCGGCCGCGATCATGACCCGCTCCAATTCCTCCGCGGGGATGCGCGCCTCCACATCCTGCAGCAGGCCGGCATCAAACGAGACATAACGGCAAAATTGCTCGGTGTCATATCCTTTGCGAACCAGCGTTTTCATGATCGGGTATACCATCGAGACGGCAACTCCCTGATTTTTCACGTGCGCCCCCTCCTTGCGCAAATTCGCAAGTTTTTTGCATCATTGATCATTCATTTATGTTCCAAATGGATCTACACTGAATGTAATTCCGGTTCCATCTATCATACCGCAAACCGGCGTGAAATTCAGCGTTCAACCGCATTTATGCGATTATCCGAAGGAGGAATACCACATGATGAAATCAAAAATTCTCGTTATTAACGGCCATCCCGATCCGCAAAGCTTTTGCTCCGCTTTGTCGGAGGCTTATAGTTCAGGCGCAGCCGGCTGTAATGCCGAGATTCAAACCATTAACTTGAGCCAAATCCACTTCGATCCGAACTTAAAATTCGGTTACAGGCAAAGAACGGAGCTGGAGAAAGATTTGATCGAGGCGCAGGATCGAATCCGCTGGGCGGATCATCTGGTGTTCGTCTATCCGACATGGTGGGGCGCGATGCCGGCCATTCTGAAAGGATTTATCGACCGTACCTTCCTGCCCGGCTTCGCCTACAAATACCGTGAACATTCACCGCTGTGGGATAAGCTGTTGACGGGCAAGTCCGCGCATTTGATCGTCACGATGGACACCCCGTCCTGGTACAACCGATGGATCTACAGGCATGCGGGGCATCGGGTGATGAAGCATAATATATTGCAGTTTTGCGGGATTACGCCGGTACGCATCACCGAAATTAGCCCGGTACGGCCATCAAGCGAGGAACAGCGCGCCAAATGGCTGGAAAAAGTAAAGCGGCTCGGTTCCAAGTTGGCTTGAGCGATATCATCGTTGACGCTGCGCGTATTAGATCGCTCGAATGTAGATGTGAGTTCGGCAGTCCGCACACACACATGAAAAAACGCCGCTAAAGTCGATCTTAGCGGCGTTTCGCATCGTATTAGGGGCAATCCTCTGAACACAACCGGCCGATGTTGTGCCTCCATACGACGAGAGGTAGTCTCAAGCAGTCCTCACACCCTGAGTTGATCCGCTCGCCAGTGCGTGATGGACTTTTTGATTTCATCCGGCTGCATTCCCGTTTCGGCTGCTTTCAAGCAAAGAGCCGGAAAAGCGTCGTCTTCGGCGAACCGAAGGGCGATGATTTGGTTCAAAGAGAGTCTTGCATCCAATGGTTTGTTCGTAAGAACGAAATGCCGGAAGTTCTCTTCCTGCCGAATGATACGGTCCTGCAGCTTGGTTGCGAATAAGCGCACAAGCACGGTGAGCAGCATTACGGAGACGGAAAGTCCGAATAGCAGGATGGACGCAAAGCTGAACCGTTCCATAATAAGGTAAACAATCGACGCGATCCATACGATAGGTGCGACCAAAGCTACCCCGAAATGATACAAAGGCGAAAACATTTTATGATTACGATAGCTTTGCTCTTGCAATTTACTCATAGATTCTCCTCCTTGTATGGTTGAATGAAAGGAAAAAGTTGTAAGAAGTACTTCGACAAAAATAAGGCCGTTCCTCTTAAGGCCATACTTCTGAAGAAAAAAAATAATCGGGCCAGCCCCGACCCGACTCTAATAATCGCTGCGGCAGTCAAGTCAGTCGAAGAATACAACTTGAATTAAATCCTTTGCTTTTTTCAGTTTCCGCGCATCGATTTGCCGGAGCATTGATACGATTTCGCTTATCGCTGCGGCATATTTCGAAAAATGGGGATTCACAATCTCAAGTGGCATAATTACGCCGGAATGGAACAACGCAGCGCCGAACGATGCCAGCATTATTTGGTGAAAACGGAACGATTGTTTTCAAAGCTGTAGCTGATGGGCAATCCCCGACAACGAAAAAGATATCACCCAAGAGCCATGCCTTCACGCTTATTCGTTCCGTCTTTACACATCAAGAAGTCGGGCCACCGTCGGTAATGACGGAGAGAATCGTATTCGCCATTTGATCGATCGGCACGCCGACCGGCTCCTGGCTCCACTGGATGGCCGTCCCGAAGATCGCCCAGCCGATGACTCGCGCCCTCGCTTCCGCTTGTTGCGATGGATTCGATTCACGTCCCTTATCCTGCTCGATCAATTGCAAGATAGCGCCGTTCAATTCCTCGTGAATCGTCTGCTCAAGCAGCGCTGCCGGGAATCGGGCGGATGGCGGACGATGCCGATACTTGCCTTCGAAACAGCTCAGCACGGTTACGATGATCCGCTGCAACGTTTCCTTATCCCAACGGCTCCCCGGCAATAGCGCTTGTTTTTGCAGCATATTCCTGAAATTATCGCGGACGATTTCGTCGAGCAACATGTATTTGTCGGCGTAATGAATATAGAACGTTCCGCGATTCACGTTAGCCCGGTCAGTGATATCCTGAATGCTCATCGCAGCAAAGCCCTTCTCGCGCATCGCTTCGATAAAACCGTTCCGCAGCAGCACAAGCGTACGCTGCGTACGTCGGTCTTTGCGGTTCGTTACCGTTGACATAACTTACTCCTTCCCCTGGACCGGCACACTCATTTTCTCAACAAATGCGCTTCAATGTTCATTACTCAACACATCGGAACATCTGATTATTGTTCGGGTCATGGCGTTGCTTTACTATCATCATATCTCGATCTACTCCAATCCGAAAGGGGAACGCCGCAATGGAATTTAAAAAAAGAAATGAGGAAATAAACGAACAGTATGCAGCGGCTATCGAACCGATGTGCCGTATTGCCTGGAGCTACTTTAAAACCGGCCGGTCAACCGATGCAAGGCGCCTGCTGCGGAACGCACTCGAGCTTGTGGCAAGCGATGCTCAGCAGCTCCGACTGAAGCTGCTGCTGCTGGAAGGCAAAATTCTCGCCTTAGAATACGTAATCACCAACGAAGATGCCGATCACATGTTCGCCATCCTGCAAGAAGCAACGCGGCTCGCCCACGAGGCGAGCGATCGCGAACAAATGGCGAATGCTCTGAGTCTGCTTGGAACTGCACACTATTTTGCCGATTTAAACACCAGCGTCTCCGTAGTGGACACTGGGGGGAAATATCGCGAAGCGCTCGACTATCAGCAGCAAGCCTTGCAATTGCGGAATGCAGTAGGCGATACGAGGGGAATATGCGAATCGCTTTTTCACATCGGAACGGTGTATGAACGTTGGCAGCAGCATGAAAAAGCAATCGAACATTACACCGAATCGTTCGAGCTCGCCGATCGAACGGGCTGCTTGTACGAGAAAACAGAGCCTACTCGTCACTTTGCATACCATGCCATGATGAAGGGCGATTTGGACCAGGCGCTGCATTATGCACACCGAGCACTGGCGCTGCGCCAACAAACCGGATTCATGCCATATGAGCCACTTGATCACCTTTTGCTGTGCGATATATATTTGAAGCTTGGAAAGTTCGAACAAGCGCAATCCCACGCGCAGAAAGCATATGAAATAGCGGAGCAACTGGGTTACAAAAGAACGATCGCCTCCGCGCTGTTAAGTCTCGGGGATATTCTGGCCGCCCGGCAGCAAACATCACATGCAAAAGCGCATTTCGAAAAGGCGCTCCGGCTGGCGCAAGAGCTTCAGCTCCCCATGCTCATGGCCAGATCGTACGAACGTCTGGAACGCGTGAAAGAAAACGGTGCGGCGCCAAATGTGTAACGGCGTTTGGTGCATCCGCTTTTGACAAGAACGTTCATCTAAAGGTCTGGACGGTTCCTGCGATTAAGCGCTGAAGATCGCATATCCGATTGGGTGTATCCTTGCTGGAATGGTTCAGCATGTCGCACAAGGCAATGAGGTCTTCGAGCTTGGCAAGAAGCTTCCAGTTGCTTTCCAGCCTTGCGCCTTGGTCAAGATATGCCCAAATAAAATGATGTTCAAAGGCCGAACCGTCTTCTTCATACCGCAGCATGTTGGCGATATCGACGTTCCGGCTCCAGGCAAAGGCGAACTCCCAATCGAGAACCGCCGCTACCGAATAGCCTGTCGTTTCTCGCCGCATCAATATATTTAAACCGTTGAAATCCGAATGAGCGAGCACCGGCGTTTCTCCGCTTTCCGATAAGCAAGGACCATATTTCCTGCAAAAAGACCACACCGCTTGCGTTAGCTCTTCCCCCAGCCACCGGCCGCATCGGTTGTGGAATAAACTGTTCTCGATGAATGAAATAAAGTGATCGCCGTTCATTCGGAAAGGCGTACGGATCGTCAAATCTTTGCCGAAAAAACCGGCTTCCGGGAACATAAAGGCATGTATGTGCGCCAGAATGCTTCCTACCGAGGCAGCCGCCGAAGCCATCTCCTCGCTTGTTCCGGTTCGAAATACGTCGCGCAGCAGGACGCCTTCCTTCCACTCCAGCACCGCCCAAGGCTTCCCGAATGCGCTGCAGCTCGAATCGGCATAGATAAAGTCGGCGACTGGTACGGTTTTGCGCACGAGACGGGAAATGGCGAGTTCCTTGTCTGCGACCTCCCCGTCCCCGCTGAACAACCGAAATACGAACGGAACGGCGATTCCTTCCAGATAAATTTTGTAATTGGAGTTACTGAATCCGGTGCCGATACGCTCGGCCGCCGTTACCCGTTTCCCCGGAAAGGCGGGTTGGATCATTTCATTCAGCTGCCTGAGATCGATAGATACGGGTGCTTCCGGCCTTTCCCAGCCTTCTTTCATGAGAAGACCGCCTCCTTTATTGGATTGTCATGTGCAATGTGCAAAATAAAGCTTCGCCGAAAAGAAGCCCGGCAACTTCATCATACATGATCACACCCCAGAAAGATAACGGGCGATGTTAAATAGGCAAATCCTGCCAATGTTTCCGATGGAACTGGCGTATTGTCGCGGAGAATGATTCGCAACAAAACAAACCCGATAGCGACTCACGCCATCGGGTTTGCAAATATGAACTCGTGACCTCTCAACGATGGAAAACTAACTCTCAATCTCCCACGCCGGATTCCAAACGACCTCCCATAGATGGCCGTCCGGATCTTGAAAGTAGCCGGAGTAGCCGCCCCAGAAGGCCTCATGCGGCGGATCTGTAATTGTAGCTCCCGCCTTTGCGGCAAGCTCCAAGATCTGATCGACTTCTTCTCGACTGCCTACATTGTGACCGATCGTAAATTCGGTAGGGCTCGAAGCCGCCAGCGGAATTTTCGCCTCATGGGCGATATCTTTTCGCTTCCAAAGGGCCAGCCTTACGCCCGCCTGCAAGTCGAAAAAAGCGACCGCGCCATGCTCGAACTCCGTCCCGATAATGCCTTCCGTCGGCCACCCCAGCCCGTCGCGGTAAAATGTCACCGCTCTTTCCAAATCGTCCACACCTAGCGTTAATACGGTAATCCGCGGCTTCATAATGGTTCGTACCTCCTTCGTATTTTGAACGTCGCGCGATCGATCCATCGTATCGATGGCTCTCGTCCCTATGATTGTGCCTCCGATTTAATAATAATCGATCGACGCCGAACCAAGATTGTAAAAAACGGACTTATGTTCCCGGGCCAACGGATACGTTCGACGCCGGCACTTGTTCTTTGGACGACAGGACCTCGTTTTTGAGCAGCCAGCATACCAGAAACGTAACAACGGCAAAGGAAATGCTAATGGTAAAAATCATTTGAAACGCATCCGCGTACACCGTCTTCACCTTCAGCACCATCTCAGCAGGCAATTCGCTTGGAATGCCGCCGTTCATAATCGATGCCTTCATGGCATCCGGAATGTGGTCCGACAACCCAGCAATGCCGTCGCCGATGCCTTTGGAAAGCAAACTTCCAAAAATGCTGAACCCGAGCGTCGCGCCAAGCGACTGGAACAACTGAACGGTCGCCAATCCGACCCCGCTATGCTCTTTGTCCACCGACTCCTGCACGATCAGATTGTCGGAGCCGAACAGGACGCCGATGCCAAGTCCCAGGATGAAGAAAGCAACAAGAATGTAGATGACGGTCACATCGACGCTGATGCGAGACAGCATGAAATAACTCCCGATCGGAAATAGAAACGATGCAATGAAAAGATACTTATAGGCGATTCGGGTGATCAGGAAGCCGCAAAGAATGCTGACCGGAATGGCGCCGGCCATAAAACCCAGGTTAAGATAACCGGAGGCGGTAGGGGTTAGCCCCATCACATTTTGAGCAAAAAACGGAAGAGCAGACGTGCCCCCCATGATGCCAAGCATAGTCAGGAATACAATGACGGACAGCACGACGACGGAGCGGTTGCGAAACAGTCTCAGCGGAATGATCGGTTCCTCCGCCTTCGATTCGATCCATATGAACAATGCGATAAGTACGGCGGACAGGGCCAGAAGACCGAGTACGACCGGAGACGACCAGCTCAAGCTTTGAATATCGATTAGTACGGGCGCCAGCAGCAGCGAGAGTATGGCAAGCGTAATCGTGAGTGCTCCGGCCCAGTCTATCGCTTTACGCTCGGTGCGGATCGGCAGATGGAGGCTCCTGAACACTAGAAAAGCGGCGAAGAGGCCTACCGGAATGTTGACTAAGAAAATCCAGTGCCAGTTCACGTGGCTGACGAAATAGCCTCCCATGACAGGTCCGATCAGCTGCGGCAAAATGAGAAGCGGGCCAACCGTACTTTGGATCTTCGCCCTTTGTTCCAGCGGGAAGATGTCCCCGATAATGATCATTGCCAAAGGCATAAGTCCGCCGGCCCCGATCCCTTGAATGCATCGACCGGCGAGCAGCATAATCATAGAGCCGGCAAAGCCGCATATAATCGACCCGGCGATAAACAGCGCCATGCAAATCATATAGATTCGTTTATGCCCGTAAAGGTCGGCCAGCTTGCCGAAGAGCGGCATGAAGATGGTGATCGCCAGCATATAGATTCCAGCAACCCAGCCGAACAGAGACAACCCGTGAAGATCGCGGATAATAGTCGGCAGCGCCGTAGACACAATGGTCTGATCAAGCTCCGAAAAAATAAGGCCGAGCAGAAGACCGATCAGGACCAGTTTTTTGTTGGATTGTTGGATAACCACCGTTACACCCCTTGTTCTTGTCGTGGTTTGACAATCAGATTCAGTAAAAAATCGGTCTGCGGCGGACGGTAATCTTTCAATAAGGATCGATCCACCAGCATGAGGCCGCTCAGCACCGTCAAATACCACATGACGAGTTCCCGCGGGTCGCCGTCAATAAATACGCCGTCCCGCTGACCGTCGGCGAATACGGGCGCCATCTGATCGATCATCCGTAACGTCGAATAACCCTCTATTAGCTGGGCCACCTCTTTGGGGAGGCTGTCGGCCGACATGACCTGTTGGACCAGCACGAAATAGTCGTTGTTCTCGTCCTCAATAATTTCTTTCGTAAGCGCACGGAACCGCTCGAGTGGAGAGACCGACAGCCGGCCGATCGTTTCGAACGCTTCATTCGCCCCATCGATCGCTTCGCGCACCAGCATTTCGAAAATGTCATCCTTCGATTTGAAATACCGATAGGCGAGGCCGTCGCTGACGCCGGCTTCGGCAGCGATCATGCTCATCTTCGTGCCATCCAGACCCCTGCGGGCAAACACTTTAAGCGCCGCTCTCTTGATTTGCTCTCGGCGGGCATCGCCGGATGCGTCTCTTTTGCTGTCTGAGGTTGGGTTCAAGCTGCTCGCTCCTTTTTCCATAAATGAATAATTCATTCATTATTATTTTACATAAATCATATTCCTTTTTTATCTTGTTGTCAACTGTGCCTGAACATTCGTGTGCGTGAACATTATTAACAGATCCGGGCCCGGGCCGCCGTAGAAAAAGACGCCTCCATCCATCCGCTTCTTCAGCGGTTTTAAAGGCGTCCTTGTATATGACCGCATACTCACCGCGGCAGTACGTATTTCTTTCGATTCCTTAACAGCAGCACTCACCGATAAAGCATCATTTGTAGTACCCTTGACCTTCCCCGCCGGCAAAAGTGGCGATATACCAATGATTTCCGAAAGGATCTTCCACCCCGCCGCTTCGCTCGCCATACGGCATATCCGCCGGCTCGTACAACGACTTCGCCCCGAATTGCAAAGCGCGCCCGTAACAACCGTCGGCATCTTCCACAAACACGTGAAGCGTATTGGTACGCGGAGGAAACCGGTCGCTTCCGGCCGACAATTCAATGATCGTATCGCCAATCTGCATTTCGGCGTGCGTGACCGTGCCCTCCCGGTTCGATGACCGGTTCATTAGTCTCCCGGCAAACACATGTTGGATAAACTCGATCAGCTTCTGAGGATCTTCTACCGTGAAATACGGCGTTACGCTGCGATATCCGTGAGGCGCGTAATGGGTATGGCTCATTTGGATTTTTCCTCCCAACGTCGAAATCGAATCAGGCTGCATCCAGCCTGTACTCATTGTAGCCGAAGGCTTGAGCTGCGTATTGTAAATTTTTGACCTCATTCCGATATTACGGAGTGATTGTGATGCCGGCCAGAGATCGGACGGTAGGCGCTCGGACTGATCCCCGAGAACGATTGAAAGTCTTTAATAAAATGCGCTTGATCATAATACCCGCATTCGATAGCCACATCCGTCCATACGAGTTCCTCGCCGCTAATGATCCTGTTCAACGCTTCCTGAAAGCGAAACAATCGGCTGAGCCGTTTGGGAGTCATTCCTACTTCTTCTTTGAAGATCTGATTGAATTTTCGGTGGCTCATCCCGATGCCTTCGATGATATCGCCGACGTGCGAACGTTGCAGGCGGTCCAACGCATACTGTACCGCCGCGTGTCGTTCCAAAGGATGGCAGGCCAACGATAACAATCTGCGTTCAAGCGCTCGAAACATCATTTCCGGTTCCGCGCATTCCAGCAGTTCGTCACGTACTTCGTCCGCCCTAGTTCCCCAAAGCATATCTAAAGAAACGTGCGCGTTCAACAATTCGTCAAGTGATTGTTTCATAAACGGACGAATGCCGCCGGGCTTGAAATGGATGCCGATGACCGTTGATTCCCCGGAGGAATCGATCACGAAATATTCGGTATGAGGCCCGCAAACGAGAGAACTGCGGAGCAGCAGCTCGCGATGGCCGCTATCGTACAAACGAACGTTGTCTTGCCTTAGATCGATCACGATCTCCACCGATCCGTCGGGCAGTGCGAGTTCCCGGGAATGTCCAGGACTATAATCTTGCATATACCAAAAATAATCGACGAACATCGATAACGGATATCGTGGATCATAGGTTCGCAGCAGCATAACGTTACGCGACGCTAAATGCTATCGCGTCCCTCCTTTTCATCGGTCATATGTTTTTTGCAGGCGGGCTCCGTTTCAAAGTAAGCATTGGTTATATTTACGGCTCGCCCCTATCATACTCCATTTTGTTTCCTGAGCAAACAAATAACCACACCTTCAAGATGTGGTCATGTAAGCTCATCCGCAGAACGCGGCCGGCATTGTTGATCGTAAAGCGATACGGGATCAACGGAATCGGCTGCAGAAGCCGGCGAATGCGGTAAAGGGCGTCGAGTAAACGTTAATCGTTCCATAAGAAGATTCAATCGAGTGATGTTTCGTCGCCAGCTTCCGGTACAACCGGTTGGTGTAAGCATTGTCCGCGGCTGTAGGAATTCTCACTTCCTGTACGTCGCGGTTTGCGTCCCGAATCTGATCCGCCAATACTTGCAATCCACGCACAAACGTCCGGTTATTCCGGTATTCCTCCACGAAATAGCAGTTGCCCAGCACAGCAATTTCTTTGTTCATAAACCGATTTGCTTCCAATCCGAGTACAAAACATCCGATCCCGATAACCCGGCTTTTGCCATCCAGCAAAATGGCGCCCCGACCTTGCTCCATGTAATTTTTGACGTCCATCAGCGCATGGTGAATGCAGTAGCCTGAGATGATGCCGGATCGATGCTCGACATAGAAATCGGTAAATCGTCCGGCATATTAATAAACGCGCACCCGCTTACGATCATCTATGAATTGGCTGGTTTCTGTTTCTTCATCGGACTCCTGTACGTCATTCCGCTGCTTGGACGCAACCATCATAACCCGTCAACCGGCCATGCGGAGTAATACGTGATCGCATCCCTCTTGTCTCAATGATTGTCTTCCTTCCGAACCGTACTACGATACTCCCGCTTTCAGAAAAATTGAATGTACGGATGGGTTGCCATTGACATGTTACTTTTTAGTAACATATAATAAAGTGACTAAATGGTAACATATATTGCAAATCGAATGTTTGCCTGCAGCATGGAGGCAAACCACATCCGATGATGGAGGATGAAAGCACATGACGATACGACCTAACATTGATCAGGTTCACGGCAGCGAATCGGCAGAGCCGGCAACCGATAACGCCCGTAATGCAACTCAGCCTGCAAGCTTTGGGAGACGGAAGCTGGCCCACGTTCTCGCCGTGCTCAACGCCGTCGTGATCGGCCTTTCTTTTTTGCTCGTCAAGCTGACCTTAACTTACGCCGATCCGCTCGATACGCTGACTTACCGTTTTGCCGCCGCTTTTGTCATCATGATCCTTCCGGCAGCATTGGGTATCGTCAAACTGAGGTACCGCGGCAAACCGCTTTCTGTCTTACTGCTGCTATCTTCCTTATACCCCATCGGATATTTCTTGCTGCAAACATGCGGACTGCAATACGCCACTTCCGCGGAAGGCGGCATCATCAGCGCTTTTACGCCCATCGCCACGATGGTGCTGGCTTCCGTCTTTTTAAAAGAAAAGACGACCCTGCTGCAAAAGCTGTTCATTGCTTTGTCCACGTTCGGCGTCTCGTTCATCTTCGCGATGAAGGGCAGCGGGATCGATGTGTCGACCATGACCGGGATCGTACTGCTCCTGATCGCTTGCGTTCTCTTCGCCGGATACAGCGTATTGGCCCGCGCGGCTACTCGGCAGTTCAGCTCGGCGGAAATCAGCTGTTTTATGGTGGGCGCCGCCTTTGTCTCGATGCTGGTTGTATCCCTTACGACCCATGCGACCATGGGTACGCTTGGCGCATTCGTCGCTCCGCTCGCGAACGGCGCTTTTGTTGCAATCATCGTTGCTCTCGGTGCCGTGCAGTTCGCAACGGCCTTCATGGCCAACTACATCCTCTCCAAAATCGAAGCGTCCAAAATGAGCGTGTTCGCCAACTTGTCCACGGTTGTATCCATTGCTTCGGGAGCCGTATTTTTGCAGGAAGCCGTGACGTGGTATCATCTCGTCGGTTCCGCCTTCATTATCGCCGGAGTAATCGGAACGAACGTATCGGCGAGGCATGCGCTGTCGAGCCAAACTCGAAAACCAATCGCAAAAGCGAGGTCCTGAAATCAAAATTTCGCAAAAAACACTGACATACTGTTGTCAGCCCTCCGCAGCTATAATAACTAACAAAGCAGCTTAGCAGTCAGCCTGCGGGCGTTAATTTGGTTATATTTTGAGGAGGAAACTGGCGATGAGCAGTTCGAACACATTACGAGGACTTACTACCGTCACTTTATGGGCGGATGATCTGGCGGCAGCCAAACGGTGGTATAGCGAGCTACTGGGAATCGAGCCTTACTTTGAAGTAGCGGACGGATATTGCGAGTTTCGCATCGGCGACTATCAACATGAGCTGGGTCTGATCAATCGACGTTATGCGCCCGAAGGTGCGGCGGCTACACCCGGTGGCCTTATCGTCTACTGGCATGTCGACGATGTGGCTGCGACGCTTGAGAAGCTGCTGTCGATGGGGGCGACCGTGTACGAGACGATCACGGACCGCGGCCACGGTTTCGTCACGGCTTCCGTCGTCGATCCGTTCGGGAACATTGTAGGCATCATGTATAACCCGCATTATTTGCAGGTGTTGGAGCGGTTTCAAAAGGAAAGCGGGGAATGAATCCGTCCCGAAGCATATGCAAAGACGCTTTCAAGTCCACTAGGTAATCGGGATGAAAGCGTCTCTGCGTATACATATGGATGTCACCACGGGACTTATCGCAGCAGGCGCAGCATTTCCCGCAATCGTTAGTTGCACTTCGCTGAACGAGGCTTCGATTTTCGCTTTGCACGCGGCTGGTCCAGCACAACGTTATAGTCGATAATATTACCATACCGGTCCGACTTAACTTCGCAGCAGCTGGTCATCATTTCTTTCACCAGCTCGCGGCCTCGCTGAACTCTCGATTTCGCTCCGGAATACGAAATATCCAGATGCTCGCTGAGCTGCTTTTGCGACATCCCTTTGAGGTCGGCCAGCTCAAGCGCTTCCCGGTATTTATCCGGCAATCGGGCAAGGATCGACATCATGCCTTCCGTCGCTTCCGGCGAATAATCGGGGACAGGCTCTTCTTCCGCGGCAACAACGCCATCCGGCAGCGTCTCCGTCCTTCGCACCTTCCGGTAATGATCGGCAATACAGTTGCGGGCGATTTGAAAAAGCCAAGCGCGCCGCTTGTCCTCGTCCTTCAACAGGGCCATTCCTTCGTAAGCCTTCATAAACACATTTTGCACAATATCTTCAGCGTCGGCGTGATCGTTCGTTTTTAACCGGACGAAATTCCGCACGTGCTCATAATATTCATCCCATAGCGACTCCAGCTTCATAGGCCATCTCTCCCTACGCCAAAAATTATTTCGTTCTTTTGCGTCCATTTCGTTTGGCCTCCGTCCCCATTAGTGTAAACCAAATTCAGGAGGGTGAAAAGAAATGAAATACAATTTGCTTGGCAATACGGGAGTGCTGGTGTCGGAAATCGCCTTAGGTACGATGACATTTGGAGGCGGCAGCCAATGGGGCGTCTTCGGTTCGCTTGACGAACAAGAAGCCGGGCTGCTTGTCGATCAGGCAATGGATACGGGCGTCAACTTTTTTGATACGGCCAACATATACGCGGATGGACGTTCGGAGGAAATTCTCGGGAAAACGTTAAAAACGAAAAGGCACCAAGCCGTCATCGCCACAAAGGTAAGAGGTCGGATGGGACCCGGCCCGAACGAGCTTGGTTTATCGAGGCTGCATATTATCCGCCAAGTCGAAGAAAGTCTGCGGCGGCTCGGAACGGACTATATCGATCTGTATCAAATTCATAACCCGGATCAATTAACGGACTGGGAAGAAACGCTGCGGGCGCTCGACGATCTGGTTCGCAGCGGCAAGGTGCGCTACATCGGCTCTTCCAATATGACCGGGTGGAGCCTGATGAAAACGCGCGGGCTCTCGCAGCTTCATGGACTGCATGCGTTCAAAAGCAGCCAGTCCTATTACTCGCTGGCTGCGCGCGAAATTGAACGGGAGATCATCCCGGCGCTGAGGGATCAGAATATGGGCTTAATCGTCTGGAGCCCGCTGGCGGGCGGTTTTTTATCCGGCAAGTATACCCGGGACAATTTGAATGACAGCATTGGTCGTCATGCCAAACTCGCTTTCCCGCCGGTAGACCTCGAAAAGGTGTTCCCGATCCTTGATGTGCTCCGCGACATTGCTGCAGCCCGCGAAACGACGGTAGCTCGAGTCGCTCTGGCTTGGCTGCTTCATCAGCCGGCCGTGACCAGCGTCATCGTCGGAGCGAAGCGCCCCGAGCAGCTGCACGATAATTTGGCGGCAAGCGGCATCGTGCTGCAGCCGGATGAGTTATCCCGGCTCGACGAAGTCAGTCGCTTGCCGATCGAGTACCCGGCGTGGCCGTTCATGGAGGAAGATGATTCCATCATCAGAAAGCTTTCGTAAGCGTTAGCGAGTGTTCCGAGGTTAAAATTCACGTCTTCCCGTCCGCGCACGGAACGCTCGCGGTCCGCTCCCTAAGGCTCGACAAAAACGCCATTACGATCATGTAGTGACGTTTTTGTCCTGTAGCCTACAGCTTTAGCTGCATATTATATAACTTCGCATAGGTACCATCCGATGCGATTAACTCTTCATGCGTGCCCTGCTCCTCAATCCCTTTATCGGAAAGCACAACGATACGCTGTGCATTTCTGACGGTGGACAAACGGTGGGCTATGACCAGCGTGGTGCGATTATCGGTTAGCTTCTCCAGTGACGCTTGAATCGCCTTTTCGCTTTCGTTATCGAGCGAGCTTGTCGCTTCATCCAAAATAAGAATGGGCGGATTTTTCAAGAAAACGCGGGCAATGCTCAGCCTCTGCTGCTGCCCTCCGGATAATTTGACGCCGCGTTGACCGATGTCCGTATCGTACCCGTTCGGCAGTTCCATAATGAAATCATGCGCATTCGCCTTCTTGGCCGCCTCGATGATCTCTTCCTGGCTCGCATCCATGTTGCCGTAGCGAATATTGTCCAGGACGCTTCCGGCAAACAAATACACATCTTGTTGGACGATGCCTATGTTCCTTCTCAATGCGTATAAGCTGATATCTTTGATATTGTTGCCGTCCAGAAGGATTTCCCCCTCGTTCGCCTCATAAAAGCGGGGAACCAAAAAGCATAACGTCGTTTTGCCGACGCCGGAAGGGCCCACGAAGGCAACGTATTCTCCGGCTTGAATATGCAGCGACACGTTCTTCAATACTTCATCGTGGTCCTCTTTGTATTTGAAGCTTACATTTCGAAACTCCACCTCTCCCCGAACGCGCGTCAGTTCAAACGCATCGTCGGAGTCCTTGATTTCCGGCTCGACTTCCAAAATGTCCATAAACCGGTCGAACCCGGTAATGCCCTCCTGGTACAGCCTGGCGAAATTCACCAGCCTCTGAATCGGCTCGATCAGAATGCCGATGCATAAAAAGAAAGTCAGCAAATCGGCCAAGTCCAAAGACGCATGAACCATAGCGGCTCCGCCAAAGACGATCACGGCGATCGTAATGAGCTGGGTGAACGCGATCAGCCCTTCGTGAAACAGCGTCTCGCTTTTATATCCGGCTCCCCGGCTCTGCACGAATCGGTCGTTTGCGTAAGCGAACTTCATTTTTTCGATATGCTCGTTGGTGAATGACTTTACGACCCGAATGCCCGACAGGGTATCTTCCACTTGCGCGTTAATATCGCCGATCCGGTCTTTGCTTTCCCGCAGGGCGACATTCATTTTCTTATTAAAGTAGAAGGCATAAACCGCCATGACGGGTAAAAACAGAAAGACGATGAGCGTAAGCTTCACATCGATATGGATAAGGATGGCGAATGCACCGGCAAACTTCAACGCGGAAATGACGATATCTTCCGGACCGTGATGATATAATTCCGTAAGCGACAAAATATCGTTCGTCGTCCGGGTCATTAGTTGGCCTGTTTTTTGTTCGTCGTAAAAGCGGAACGACAGCTTCTGCAAATGATCGAACAACTCGCTACGCATGTCGCTTTCCATCTTGGCGCCCATCAAGTGCCCCTGATATGAAATAAACATGTTGCAAAACGTATGAACGATTACGAGTACGACCATCAGAGCGCCCATCGCGTAAATTCGGTTCAGCGCATCGGGCATCTCTTGTTGCAGCACATTGATCGTGATGTATCTTATACATAGCGGCAGGATCAGCGTAATGGCCGATACAATGAATGCGCACGCCAAGTCTGCGTACAGCAAACCCAAATACGGCTTGTAATAAGACAAAAATTTCCTCGTTCGAGAGTTCAATTCGGTTTCCTCCGTTATTGCGGAGGGTTACCGTGCGATAGCCCTCCTGATTATGTTCGTTAGTACGTGCCGTCTTGTTCTCATCGTAAACACCCTTTCCATTGGTTTATGCCGTAGAGTATACGGCGGTATTTGCAATCCACATCATGATGAAGCGGCAGAAGAACCATCTGGACCGAACGAAGCAACTTAAGAGCCGGCATATTTCGTCAGGATATGTTTTAACTCAGGGATCCGTTTGTCATAGTACATTAACGCCTTCATCGTGCAGATCACTTCTTTTGTCCCGAGCTCTTGCTCCTGTATCGTATCGCTCTTCATGCCTAATGACCGTTTCATATTGTATTCCAGCCAATCCAGTTTTCCTTTACGCTCGCAGCGCAGCGGAAATATCATCAACGATAGGTCCGGCGGTTTGAACGTAACTTTCGATTACGGCTTCAAATCGTTCTTGATCCAAAGCCTCCGTATCCGCTCCCGACCAGGCTAAAGCGACATTAACGAGCTCTTGCAGCGGGTTCGTGCAGCCTGCCGCCTCCCAATCAATAATGAACGGGCGATGACGGCGATCCCACAATACATTTTTGCAATCCATATCTCTATGACTAATGACTTGACGCGTAAGCAACCGCTCCGACGCTTCGTCCGCTTGCCGTTTCCATTTCGTCAGCAGAGGCTCCAGATTTATTAAATCATTCGTCCAGCTTTGCTCGCTGCCTGTGTACTTTTTCCAACCGATCGGAACTGCAGCGGGCTTCTTCCGCTCTTAATAACGGCCTTCTACTTCATTCAAGCAAGGGTGGCTATCAATGGTCGTAATGGCGGGGATCTGGTTAAGGCAAGCTGTTCGCGCAACGTTTTCTGAAAATATAAATTTGCCGACCGCCGTTTCCCGCTTCATGATACGAGGATTTAAGACTTTAACGGCATACGCCCCGTGGTCGGTCTCGACTTTCATCATTTGATGCAAAAGGCCCCCGAACACGGGCTCCGGCGCAGCAAGTATTGTGCCCAAGTTCAATTTGCGGCATAGCTGTTCCATCGGTTCGTCTGGCATCATTTACCTCCCGTATCCGCTTTGTGTCCCATCGCTTTACTTTGGAAGACTCGAGAACGACCTCGCCACGGTTAATTATAAGCGCTGCCCTGTCAAATACCAGTGACGGAATCGTTTAAACCAAAAAATCGGCTGCGATAAGTCGAACGCATGATTACTTCGGAGACCGCGGATGATCGCTGCCATGCCGTCCGGCAATAAACCATATATCTCGTTTACACTTTACTTCACAAAGGAATCCGGTTTTCGTAATCAGGTAGCTAGAGTTCGTTGAACTATCGCGAACTAGGCCCAGGCGAAGCTGACACAGACCGCAAAGTAAATTGAAATATATGGTAAACGCCTAACGAATGCAGTAACCACAAGGATTTGAACAAATGTTCCGAATTTATTTTTGGAATTGGAACCTGGTGATCCGGCACGCCATAGTCCTCACTCAAACAAGCGGAAAACCACCATCGGAAGCGAGATTTTATTCCGGTACTCATCAAACTCGGAACTTTCTTCAATACAGACGAGGCAGCCTCCTTTGCCATTTGACTAACAAGCTCACCATGGCAAGGGTGATCCTCCCATTGTTTTGAAACTATCTCTAGGAAGGCGGTCGCATGCCGTCTAGCATCTGACAGTATATGAATGTTTAAGGCATTGCCTTTATGCCTGATCTTATTCCCGGAAATAAAAGCCTCTAGCCAGGCATCATAGCCGCGAAATCCGGATTCCATGTTGATAAACGAAAGCCCATCCCGGCTGTAAGCGTGATCAAGGATCGCCTCAAGAGCCATTTTAAACATGTCCTGACGATCGGTATTCAAGGACTCCTGAACGCTTGCAAGACATAAGATGCGGCGATTCGGCAACTGTTCGTAGGGGATCGCCCCATCCCTTTTGCTGTCCTTCACGTAGAGGATCTGTTTTTCATCATCCAAACCATAGATCACGCCAAATTGTTTGGAAAAAAAGTCCCACCCCACCACTGGGATACCGCAGCACATTCGTTCGCGGATCGTATCGATGATATTAGTCAATAAAGTTGGCGTTATCGTTTTGACGGGAGGACATAAATTTAACGGCTTAAAACCCAGAGCAAGAAAGCCGCGCCGCAAGGACTGTCCCCCATGGAACCGATAGAGGCTGTCTGTCTCGATCGTATTCGATCGAACGTTAATGCGGAACGCATGCGAGGTATAGCGCATCACTTCAGATAAGGATAGTTTTGCTTTATCCGTAGACTGAAGTACGGCATGCATCGTTGTGGCAATCTTAGTTGGGGACTGTTCGAGTTGGACGTTTATAATAGGGTTCAAAATAAGTTCTCCTCGTAAGTTGATTTATGTATACCTCGTCCAGGATCGCAGTACAGCGCCACGTCTGCTCCTTAGACAATCATTTTGAGAATATCCTGATTAATGATTTGACACGAGGCGTTTATCTGGTCCATTTCATTTCCTCCCAAAAACATATACCCATTAATTACCATTTCACGTCGATTTTACCGAGCGTATGTTCGTTTGTAGAGATGAAATTATTTCTTTCGAAGTACATCTTTATAATGTAAACTGCCAGTTAGCACAACGCGGCTACATTGCTACCTGTTTCTCCGAGTACTACCTAATCGGAGAATAACGGCGTACATTACGCTTTAGGTTTTAGACGAATACAGTAGACAGAAAAAAGGTGCAGCCTCCTTTTTCTCAAGAAAGGAAACTACACCTTTTAGGCTTTTATTGGCTATTTTTTAAGCTATCCACTCTAAATACTCTAAATGATTACTTTCCTTTCTTGGGAGAAAGCTGCACCATATTGGCTGGGAATGCATGAACTGTTAAATCATTGATATAATATTCAATATTTGTATAGCCCTTCCCCCAGTAGTCGCCTCTGGTTTCGAGGGTACCATCAGATGAATAAGCACTGTTTGGATTAAGCCCTCTCGCCTTCTCCCAGTCATCAGGCATACCGTCTTCATCCGTGTCGGTTGGTGCGCCGCTCAACACTGCATTGGGATATTTATATACAATACCGGTCTCGATATGGTATTTATCAAGCTCTGCTTTTTGTTCATCGGAAGCTTCGGAATAAGGTCTTGCACCTGTAAGCGATCCTTTCCCCGTCCTTGTTTCAAGAACAACCTGCTTGTCGATATCGGTCCTTTGATTCGCACTTATCGCTGCACCGGCATAATGCAGCACATGATTGTAGGAATCCTCTGACCTTTCCGCATAGACAGCGGTGGAAACGTTTACACCGTTTACAACCATTTCGAATGGAACATCGGAACGGGTATTTTGTTCCGTTGTTCCAGAGCCATAACTAATTCCTGTCCAGTTATCTGAGGTAAACGTGCTGTAATCTGTGTTGTCCCTAGTAAGAAAACGATTCCCCTTTAGATAAATAGAATAGTTTTCAGGACTTGTGCCACTATCGCCAACACTTATATAATTAAAGCCGCCTTTGGTTGAAACGCCCATTTTCAAAGTGTTATTTACATAATTTTCATGCCCAAGCGTTCCATAAGCCGTTTGATAGCCCCAATTGTAAATAACGTTATTAGTAAAATCAATTGTATTTGTTCCTACCACTTTTCCTCTGAAATTTCGAGATACATTGTGAACAATTAGATTATGATGCCATGAAGCATTAGCCCGACCGAGCATAACCCCAAACCCGTGAATCCCTTTAGAATGGTATGAAAATGAATTAGACGGACCGATGATGGAATACTGTACCGTATAATTGTTATTATTTGAATAAAGTCCCCATTGTTCGTCATTTGCCCAGCCTATCGAAACATGATCTACTATAGAGTTGCTTCCGTTTGAACCTCCAAATGCATCATAATCCTTCGGAACCCCTCTTTCACCTGGCCTAGAACTGATAAAGCGAAGAATAATATTATCGCCGCCAAGACCGATTTTATAGTTTTTCAATGTAATTCCTGCGCCGCCGGGTGCTGTCTGACCCGCTACTGTCACATTTGATTTGACAACTACGTCGCTTTTTAATTCGATGGTTCCTCCAACTTTAAAAACAACGATTCTATTAGAGGTGCCTACTGCATCTCTAAATGAACCTGGTCCGCTGTCATTAAGATTAGTAACATAAACAACATCACCTCCGCGTCCACCGGTGGCAAACTTTCCTCCGCCTTCTGCACCTGGAAAAGCAACGATATCATTTGTTGCAGCTGCTGCACCATTGACATTGATACCGGTCGTCCCGATTAACGATAAGGCCGCCGATAGGAAAACTGAAATTCCACAGATCCTCTTCATTTTTGACATATTCCGTTTAAGCATGAACACATCCTCCTTTACATTCGTAAAAACCGCGCAATGGCTTAAACAAAGCGAATTCGAACGGATCAATCTTCTACCGAAAGCCTCCTTCCTCTGTCCGCGACTGTCCTTTCAGTTATGTATGAAGAATCTTCGCCGCTTTATAATATTTGACCAGGCCTGTTTTCTCATGAAGCGAAAAAACGTTATCTCTGGACAGTTCTGGTTCAAATTAAAACCGTTACATCATTATATCAATAATTTCCAACATACTTATGGGGGGCGTATATCTTAGTTATAGGGGAGTTACCTCATTTTCAGCCGAAACGCATGGGGAATGAGATCATGTTCTGGGTGTAAATTACTTTGTATTTTCCAGAATATACTGATTGGTTTGCTCTTCAGCGTCCCACAGTGATGTGTTCATATCCTTTTTGCCGTCAGCATATTGCTGAAATCGATTACTGAGGATGTCACGGGTAATGGATCGAGAATGGAGGAGCCGAGGCCGATTGGCTTTTAATTATACTTTGAATGTTCTTTCCTTTTAGAACCGGCATGTCTGCGCCGAAGGCCGCTTTGAATTTTGGCTCGGAGGGATTTCCTTCCAACCATTAATTGCTAACAGTTAACAACTCCCCACCAACGGGTTTACATACGAATTCAAATTTTGACAAGAACTTGAGGACATAAATGACAAGAACTTTACCACATTCCCGGATTATTCGTTTTAATTAAAAAATCACCGCCAGCCTGACGGTGATTTTAGATGTTTTTAAAATTATTCAATATTTTAGATCGTCAGCCTTGAAACGTAATGATCTACGTTATCTCTTACTTGTTTGTTTTCGAATGTGGGATTTTCAAAAACCCACATTGCCTCCACACCCGCGATCTAAGCAGGATGGAAGATTCCCTTTGTCATGCAGCCTATTTTTGCGATTCGATGTATTGGGTAATTTTTTCTTCCGCGATCCTTAAAGCCGTGTTCACGTCCTGGCCGCCCTTGAGATACTTATCGTATTCCCCAGTGACCAGACTGGCTGCCTTCGTATAGTGGATCGAAAACTCAGGCGCCGGCGCAGGCTTGCTTTTGAAAATACCGGCCACATTTTTCCCCTTCATCACAGCAACGTCGGCCCCGAAGTTTTCGGCATACTTCGGATCCTTCATCGGAGACACTCTGGCGGTTTTCCGGACCAGTGCCGTCTGGACTTCGTCGGAGAACAGAACTTCCATCACCCGCATTTGGTCGTCCCGCGACTTGCTGGATTTCAGCGGAATCATGACGTGCAGATCATACATGCCATAAGTATTCGGCTTGTCGCTGTAGCTGGGGAACTGGGCGACATCCCATTTCAGATCGGGCGTATCCTTAAATCGCAAAAATAAGTTGACGGTTGCGGTCATAGCCACGTTCTTGTCTTTAATAAAACGATCCCAAGCCGCGGAGCTGCTGTTGATATAGTCGTTGCCCGGCACGGAAAACATTTGCTTGGCGGTTTCAAACGCCCTTTTAAACTGCTCGTTATTGACCGTCGCTTTATTCGTCTTCGCGTCTACGGGTACGAGCGATAACGGAAATGCAACACGCTGCCAGCTATCAATCTCCAGGCCGCGGTACTTGTTGCCGCCGTCCGTCCGCGAGACAAGCTTGGCTAACTCAATGGCGTTCTCCCAGGTCATGCCGTCCTTCGGATAAGATACGCCGAATTTATCGAAGATGTCTTTATTATAGTATAGCGCATTCAAATTTATCGCATAGGGGAGTGCATACAGCTCTCCTTTATCGGAAACGGCTTTTATCGCATTGAGCGTTCCCGGATCAAACCGGTTCAAGTCGAAGTTATGCTGCTTCGCAAGCGGCGACAAATCGAAATAAGCATTCAGGTCTTTATAATACGATAAGCCCCCGTTCCAGGTGATGAAGAAATCCGCTGGCTCTCCGGCCGCTACCAGCTGGGGCAAATCGTTCTTGGTCAGTACATTTTCCACCGTAATATGAGGATATTTCTTCTTTACGGGTTCAGCCAGCAAATCTTTAAAGTCTTGATCGGACAAATAAGCACCGCTTTGATAAAATTTCAAGGTTACCGGTTCCAAGGGCTTTTCCTTTACTTTCTCCGGTTCGCCGGTCGTCGTCGCCTCGTTTCCGCATCCCGCCAAAAACAACGTTCCAAGCATACCGCTTGCACAGATCAACGCAAATTTCCTCATTATGACCCTCCATGAAGAGCAGAATGGTAGTACCGCTTTCCGATGGCCGCACGTAGTTGATTTGCCAGAACTTTCGATCACTTGGCGGGAGCGTTGTCCCTTTCCGATATTTCTCATCAGCAGCATCCCAATCCGTCGTGATCCGATGGTTGTTCTTCAATCCGATGACTGAACCGAAAAATGAGGATCATCCTCTATTGAATCCATAATCACCTTCAATCAATCTTTCATTATTATGAAAAATATAATCAAAATTTTGATTGTAATATTCACCGAGTTATTTTTATCTTAGTCGATACCCTATACATCGTCAATCCATTTTCCCTAAATTTTATGTAATTTTTTTAAGCTTGACATCCCATTAAACAGAGTTATTTGGGAAGCTTACCGGTCATTTGCGCTTTCTCAAAAACAATATCGCTCATATTTGCAATAGATATTTTGGCCCCCGTCAAATTCACATCGTTTAGAGATACTCCTTCCAAATTTGCACAGTTGATTTGTGTTCCAGCCCAGTCCACTTCTTGAAACGTGAGCCTTTTAGCATCGACTTGATTAAATTTGGAGTCTGAAATATCGGTCATCTGCAATTGAATTGCTCCATTTCCCCATTCGTTCATATGTATAATCCTCCCTATTACCGATTCTATTCAATAGAGGCGTTGACCTAACTGGTTACGATAGCGTCGCGATGGAACCGATCCATCGCTTGTTTTCGAACGGGCAGATTACTCAGAATTTTTCTAGTTATATTAATTACTTGGCGTCTTTCATATTAATAGGTTCGTCCGAAAGTCATGCGGCATTGAGCTGGCCCGGATGCCGGGACCGGTAAACAGCAGCGGGATACGCAGCAGCATGTCAGGCAGCTCCAATCCTTTTTTAATTAAACCGTATTCCACTACAAAGTCGCCGTGATCGGACAGAAAAACAATAATCGTGTTCTTGAGCAGCCCTCTGCTTTCCAGACTGTTCACAAGCGCCGCTGGAGCAGGTCGTCAATCAACCGCAGCATGCCGAAATAATTCGAACGAATGCGGTTAAGATTGGCGTCGAACTGCGGATCGAACGTATCGCTCGCTTCTACTGCTGCCTGCGCCATTCGGTTCCGCGCCTTAGCCGGGGCGTTTCACGTTCGTCAGGTCGACGACCTGTTCGTTCTGCACATTCCGTTTATCGTACAGTTGATAATGCTCTCTCGGGTAAACATTAGCCCTTTGCGTCCATCGCACATATTCTTCGCCGAGCGCTTGGGCAATCTCCGGGTATTGACCGGACACGTCATGAAGTTCCGATCCGTCCGTCTCCAGATTGTACAGCTCCCAAGGCTTCGAGAAAAACTTAACCAATTTCCAGCTGCCGCGTCTTACACCGCAGTTGCCTTCGTGCTCCCAGAATAACAGCTCCTTCGAGAATTCGCCGCCTTCGAAGATCGGCAGCATGCTGACGCCTTCCATCGGGATGATCGGGAAATCATGGTACGTTTCGGGATATACGGCGCCAGTGGCATCAACGACCGTTGCCATAATATCAGGAAGCTGGACCGGCGTGCCTAAAATCGCTCCTTTGCTTTTGAGCCGCTCCGGCCAATGAACGATAAACGGAGAAGCAATACCGCCTTCATGAATGTAGTGCTTATACATACGGAACGGAGTATTCGACAGGTTAGCCCAGCCATAGCCGTAATGTCCGTTGCGCGCATAATATTCCGGACCGCCCGGCAGTAGGCTCGGATCTTTAATGACCGGAAACTCCCCGTTGCCCCCGTTGTCGGATAAGAAAATGATCAGCGTATGGTCCTGCTGCCCCGAGTTCTCGACCGTCGCCAGCAGCTTCCCGACATTCTGGTCCATGCAATCGATCATCGCCGCATAAACCTCCATCGCCCGCAGTCGCCACTCTTTGTGCGGTTCATTCTCCCATGGTTCCGCTGCCGAGGTGTCTGCCGGCGATAGCTCGCAGCCGGGTTTGATGAGGCCCATTCGCTTCATCCGCTCGTATTTCTGCCCGCGAAGATCATCCCAGCCTTCGTCGAATCGCCCCTTATATTTCTTGATATCCTCTTCCTTCGCTTGCAGCGGAAAGTGCGGTGCCGTATAAGCCATGTACAAGAAGAAAGGCTGGTCGGGCTTTTGCCGGGTATGCTGTTCAATCAGGCCTACAGCCTTGTCCGTCATATCGTCGGTAGAATAGTAATCGGGGTCGCCACCAACCGGCAGCTTCTCCCCGTTTAGGGCAATGCCTTCCTGTTTGAAGAAATCTCCTCCCGGATAGACGTACGCCTTATCGAAGCCTCTCTCGTGCGGCGGTATGACGCCTGCGTGCCATTTGCCCGACATATACGTTCCATAGCCATTCTCCTTCAGCACTTCCGCAATCGTGACGCAATTTTGGTTAAGTTGCTTCGTGTACGGACCATAGCGGCCCTGAAGGTGGGCCATGCCGGCTTGATGCGGGTGCAGACCGGTAAGCAGCGATGCTCTTGACGGCGAGCACCTCGCCGTGTTGTAAAACTCGGTTAAGCGGATGCCGTTGTAGGCCAGTCTGTCAAGATTCGGCGTCTCGGCAAATCCGCCATAGCAGCCCAGATCAGAATAGCCCATATCGTCTGCAAGTATAATAATGACATTCGGTTTACGGTTCGTTTCACTTTGATTATGATTCAATTCGAATCCTCTCCATCCTGAGCTAAATAGATTGCATTCCCTGATAGCAGCACATAGCCAAGCTTCTTACTATCGATGTGATGCTCCCGTTCCCGTTAAATAATGAAGTTATTTCTCCTTCAATTTATCTGTGCAAATAATTTCGCGGGCCGGTTTTCAGCCAAATCCGCAGCGCGTTCAGGTTCAACTGCTTCGCATCTCCGAGATCCCGCTCAATTACAGCGTAGTCGTAATACTTCCACATCTGGTGACATTATACAGTTTGGCCGGGATATAAATCGCTCCTCTGATCCTTTGCGGCGTCCGTCAAAATAAGTAAAATATTCGGCCTCTTGACATGAATCATTGCTGCCATATGTTCTCCTCCGTATCCGTGTTAGCCCGCTCTCTTCGATCCTGCTTTTACCTGCCGCTTTCCTGAATGGCCTGATTAAGCTTCTCCTCCAGCTCCCGGAGTGTCGTATTGACGTCTTTATTGTTGTAAACCATCCCAACGTAGAAAGGGTTCATAAGCTCATTGACATCGAAATTTAACCGCGACAACGGCTTAGAGTAATCCATCTTGAACAAGGCCTGTACATTTTTCCCTTTCAGAAACGGCAAGTTGGCTCCCAATTGCTCTTTTATAGCCGGGTAGTTTAATGAGCTAATGTAGCCGTTCTTGCTCAGCTCCATTTGATATTCTGCGGAGGTTAAATAATCGATGACTTGAAAAGCCACCTCCTTGTGCTTGCTTTGGGAAGATATGGTCATATCGAATTGATCCAGCCACTGCCCCATCTTCGGCTTCTCGGCAAATATGGGCACCGTGATCAAATCCCATTTAAACTCCTTATTGCCGTTTTGCAACTCCTGCAAGCCGCCGACGGTTTGATCCCACCACAGTAAATTCATGGCAAGGTTTTGATTTCTATAGAACGAATTTTTGGCTCCCCAAAAATCGTTCTGATTTTTGGGTACATTGCCTGGAATGCTGTAAATGTTTTGGAACAATTGAAATACCCGCTTCCAGCCGTCGTTATTTACGGCAGCTTTGCCTGTCTTCGGGTCGATCACATCCAATGAAAGCTGAGGTGCTATAACGTAAGGTCTGTTAGGGTTTACCCCCAAATAATCCACGCCATCCACGCTTCTCGTCAAATTTTTGGCCAAATCTGAAATTTCTTCCCAAGTCATCCCGTCGCGAGGGTAGGCCACTCCGAACTTATCGAATATGTCTTTATTGTAAGACATCGTGTTCACATTGATGAAAAACGGAAGGGAATACAGTTCATTTTGTTCGCTGTACAGTTTTAAGTACTCAATCGCTCTCGGCATAAATTTAGCAACATCCACCTTATTGCCCTTGATTAAAGAAGATAAATCAAAAGCAATTCCCAGCGACTTTAAGGTTCGAACCGTACTGTAATTCGTGAGCATAAAATCCGGAATGGCATTCGCCGTAACGAATTGATTAACAACTTCATCAATCTTCTTTCCGGAAGTGTTGTCCACAACCTCGATCGTAATATGCGGAAACTTCTTGCGCACAGGCTCGATAATATGGGTTTGAATCTGGTCCAATTTGAATGCGGGCATAGAATAAAACGTCAATGTTACGGGCTCTTGACGATCGATTGGCTTTTCATTTCCGTTGTCTTTACTGCCACCCCCGCCTGCTGTGCAGCCTGCCGAAGCACAAAACACCAAAACAGTAGCCAAGATGAGACTTGCCGTTTTATTAACCTTAACCATTGTGAAGACCTCCCCCTTTATTTGCCAGGTCATAAGCTCTGTTCTTGCTCTCCATTCTTCCCTGATCCCGCTTTCTAGTCATATGACTATGAACGAGCCACGTGATGTTAAAGCGCTGCATTTCCTTACAAACTAATGACAGCGCTTTCGTTTATTAATCTTATCTTTACATGTTTTTTTTGATAAAAGAACCCTTTAATAAAGACATTAATATGAGGAATAAAGACAAAAAAGGAAACTTGGGGAACGTAAGAGAGGAAATCAATAAGATTTGGAGAAATTCAAGATATCACTATAATCGGACGGACTTAGGCGGTGAGCTAAATGGAAATGAAACGCGGTCCAATCTACCAGTTCCCCTCGGCTGATCACGATCTGCCAATCACTATAGCTTTGATCGGAATCAATTATTGTAACTCCAACTACTTGAACATCAGAAAAAAATCGAGGATTACCGTACTCGGGTATGTGTTGTCGGGAGAAGGAAATGTCACTTTGGACGATTCGTCTTTTCACCCCAAAAAAGGAGATGTATTCGTTTTGCCCGCCGGGCGTTATCACCGGGTTTTCGCAAATCCCGAAAGCGAAGAACCTTGGAACTATATTTGGTTTAATATCAAGGGAGATTTAGCGGTTGCATTATTGCATGCTTATAGGCTGTCGGAGAGCATTGTGGTGTCCGATATGTCGGCAGGACTTTTGTTTCAAAGAGCGATTCAGCTAGCACAAAGCGAAAAGCCCCAGGAAATGCTTGATATAATGCCGATTATTTTTCTTCAGATTGTTATTCGCTTGTCGAATACGAAAAACGAAAGAAAAAACTCCTATTCCGAAGAAGTACAAAAAATTAAACATTTTTTGAATAATCAAATCCAGATCCCCTTTAATTCCAATCAACTGTCCAAGCATATAGGACTTTCCTTTAAACAAATTAACCGGCTGTTTAAAAAGGAAACAGGCACGACCGTTTACAATTATGTGCTTATGAAAAAAATCGATGCGGCAAAAATGATGCTTCTGGATACACCGCTTACCGTTAACGAAATCTGTTATCATTTGGGATACGCGGATCCGCAATATTTTTCCAATCTATTCAAGAAAAAGACCGGCATGTCCCCTAGCATCTTCCGATCGCAAAATAAAACTCATTAAAGAGAGGACAGCCCGTCAAAGAGCCGCCTCTTTTTACGGTACATCTCCATCCATTCTCGGCGAGCTGTTAACGTCGAGACTTCCGGATTCGATATGATGCGCGCTTTACCGGCGTGTCCAATCCGCATCATCAAGCGTTCGAGGTAACCGGGAAGAAGCAAATCGGAGACGATGCGTTTGCTTTTGACGTATCGCTCATTATTTAAGTTTTAATACCTAAATTAAATTATTAATTAATCTAAACGAATCATTTTTCATTAATAATGATATGTGAATCTCCGTTCATCCATAATAAAATATCACTATCACATTACAAAGGAGACTCCATTATGACTTTAACCGTAAATGATCCCATCCGCTTAGGCGGGTTAAGCTTGAAAAACCGGCTGATCATGGCGCCATTGCAGCAGTACATGGGTACTCCCGAAGCGTACGCCGTTAACCATCACATTGAACATTACGGCCGAAGAGCCAAACATGTAGGGCTCGTTATTTTGGAATCGACCGCCGTTTCATCAAATGGAAGACTGTGGAAAAACGATATTGGCATTTATACGGATCGGCACGTGGAACCTTTGAGGAAAATCACGGACGCCGTCCACGCCCACCAAACCCCGGTTTTTATCCAATTGTCGCACGGCGGAAGAAAATCTTCGCCTGAAGTCACGGATTCATTGGTTGCGCCTAGCGCCATTGCGTTCGACGATCATTACGGCACTCCGAAGGCACTGTCTCTTGAAGGTATTGCACACATCATCGAAGAATACCGGCTGGCGGCGAAACGGAGCGTAGAGGCGGGGTTTGACGGAATCGAGATTCATGCGGCGCACGGTTTTTTAATTCACCAGTTTTTATCGCCGCTATCCAATACACGGTTGGATGCATACGGCGGTGCTGCGGAGAACCGGGCAAGGTTTTTGAAAGAGGTTCTTTTCGCGATTAGGGAGGAAGTGGGCAGGGATTATCCCGTCATCGTACGGGTTTCGGCCACCGACTATTGCGAAGGGGGGCTGACTCCTGAAGCGTGGGCGCGAATGCTAAAACCGCTCGAACCCGAATTGGATGGGATTCATGTCTCGACGGGCGGGCTTCTCCCCATTCAGCCAAACGACGTATACACCGCTTACCAGCTGCCACACGCGGCTGCGATCAAACAACATTTCAACATTCCGGTCATTGCCGTCGGAAAAATATATACCCGCACTCTTGCCAACCGTATACTTGAGGATCAATTAGCCGATTGTATCGCCATCGGCCGCCCTTTATTAGAGGACCCGGATTATGCGGAACGTTTATTAATACTGGAGGAACGCGTTTGTTACGCGGGATAACAAGAAAAGCTAAACTGCTTTTCACATAAATCTAGCGAGCGAGATGCGAGATGTTGGGGGAGAATTTGTTGCGTTAGAAAACAAAAACAAGTTCCCGAAACATATCGTTCCCGGAACTTGTCCATGAAGCAGTCAAAGATTCTTCCTCTACCTCTCGTCGGCGCTAGGACCGTAAATCGCCGGGACCGGCACCTCAAGCAGCCGAAGATAGACCGTGAGTTGTCCCCGATGATGGTACCAGTGATTGAGCATCAAGGTGCGCACCATATCGATTCGCGGCGCTTCCACGATGGTAGTGCCTTTGCTCGTGAGCTTCCATGTCTCCGTGAGACCGGCCTCTCCCCACGCCAGAAGCTTGTTTTCGGCCAATGTTACGTATTGGTCAAGCGCCGATAAAATCTCGTCCAGCGACACTGCTTCAGGCAAAGGAACGACCGGAGCTTCGCGAATGCGTTCATCCAATAGCTCGGCTACGCCTCCCGTTACCCCGGCGGTATGCAAAGCCAGTTGACCCAACGACATCGACTTTTCATGCGGTTTCCAGGAAAGCTTGTCTTGCGGAACCCGTTCGAGCACGCTTCGCGTTAACGCCGCTTCCTGTTTCAGTTCTGCAATCAATCGTTCGCAATCATGCATATCATTCACCCTCCTCGATTTACTTGACTACGCAAATATACCATAGATCAAATCAAGGCATTTCTTCCCGATTGCTATTGTTATAGCTTACATTAATTGAGGCGATGAACCATTTTGAATGTATTGCCGCACGGGTCTTGTTCCCAAGAGTTCACTCTCAAATGCGATATGACTGAATTTGTTCATCACATAAGCTCCGCCTCATTTTTGATTTGACCCAATACTTGTTCCCAATGACGTTTCATCATGTCCCTCATATAGATGTCTTCCAGCATTTCCTGATGAAACGCAATCGTCGTCTTACCGGAACTCGTAGATAACAAATAGATCTGCAATCGCGACGGCTTGTCCCATTCCGGGCGCTTCCATGTCAAGCGGAGCTTTTGAAAAGGCGTGACGACCGTCAATTTGCCGGAGACGCCTTCCTCTGAAACGAACTCAGAGCCTTTATGCCACTGAAATGAGGTAACGTTCCCGATCCAAAGAGCCATTCCTTGCGGAGAGGTCAGAAAGTGCCAAGCTTGTTCTTTGGTCATGTCTATCGTTCTTCGAACGCCAATTTGTACGCCCGCGTCCTTCGTAACGCCAACGGGGATGCGACCCAGCAATTCGCCGTACATGACGGCGAGCCACTCTGCCCAATCGTCCGTGACGCCGAATTGTTCGCCGATGTGATCTTTGATCTGCTCATGCGACCACGATGCATTCACCGTCTGTTGAAGTTTCATGACCCATTGTTCCCACTCCAATCCAGTTGCTTCCTTAACGTCCTGTTTAAAGATAGAGCCGGCCACCTGTGTCCCTCCTTCAATCCTGTATAGCCTTATTATAAAACAAAAACACTGACAAACCAGGCCAGTGTTTCCATGTCACGTTTGATAATATTGTGCCAGCGATTCGGCGATTTCCATTAGGCAAACATTCAACTCCATAGGCTCCAATATTTGTATTTTGCCCCCGAACGATAAAAGATAGTAAGGTGCATGAAGGTACAAGCTATGCTCGTCCAGCTTGAAATGCGCCCAATTCGTCGTACGCTCGACGAGGGTGCGGGCGAACAGCCAGTGACCGCACAAATCGTTCATTGCTTGAGGAAGTCCCTGAATTTGAACCGAAACGAGATGTTCACTTGACTCATCGCCCGTCTCCGGGAGCAGGCTCTCCAGCAAAGATTCCCGGGCGGAAAAGGAGGACGGACGAACAAAAACGGAATCGGTGAGTCGAATCCGGCCAATGCGATCGACGCGAAAATGGCGGATTTCGCCGCGCAAATGGCAAAAGCCGACGACATACCATTTGTCTTTCCAATTGACGAGGCCGTAAGGATCAAATATACGCATCGTCATGGACCCTTCGTAGCCGGTGTAATATTGAAGCTCGAGACGGGTTTGCGCGTCTACCGCTTTTTCAATCTCCAACAGCTTGGGAGCGAGCTGCACATTGGCCGGCGGATGGACAACCTCGAGATGGGATTCCTGAGCATCCAGCCGTTTGGATTGTTCGGACGCCGCATACCGCTTAATTTTGGCAACGGCCCGGTTCAACGCTTTTTCATAAGGATAGCCGGACTCCCGTGCAAACTGAGCGGCATGTAGGAGTGACTTTTGTTCGTCGACGTCAAAGAACAGCGGTTCCAGCTTAAAATGATCCGGGATATAGTACCCCCCGTCGCGTCCGGTTTCCGACACGATCGGCACGCCGCTAATGCAAAGGGCATCGATACATCGATAGACGGTTCGAATATGAATTTCCAGTTCCTGAGCCAACTGATGGGCCGACATTTTTTTTCGGGCTCGGAGCAGCATTAAAATGCCGAGCATATGATCCGCTTTGGACATAATATTTCCTCGATTTTCCGGTGATTTCACAGCTATGCCTATCATTTTAACATAAACGGGCATCCTCATGTCCTATGGCATCGCGCAGCGGATTCCAAACAAAATAAAAAACGGCATTTCTGCCGTCTTTGCCCTATGTAAGGCTGAGCCAGGAGGGATTTCCCCCTGACCTTACCGAAATTAGATGACAAATGCACGAGAAACAATGACCAACAAGATGAAAAGTACGAGAATGACCGCCGTGCTTGTGAACAAACCTGCACAGCTGCAGCTACCTACACCACCAAACAATCCCATATCAACGCCCTCCCTCCGGGTTCATGCTAAATTGTATGATTGTAACAGGTTCCGGGATTGGACGCTTTGAGTAAAATGTGCAAATATAACGGCGAATGATGCAAGGTGTCTGCCATCTGCCTATGGGAACGGATGCGGGTAAGGATTCAGCTCTTGCGGCGTCAGCCTGCGATCGGCATAACCTAGCTTCTTCGGCACCTCAAGGACTCTGTCGATACCTGTCAGCCTTTTAAGATGATGTCCGAACGTCATAGGCAGCATGCCCGGGATCAGCACTTTCACGCAATGCAGGCCGTTGCGGAGTGTCTCGCTGGACGACTGGTCGACTACAATGACGTCCATCTGCAAGCTGCGAAACGTCTGAAGCACTTGTTGTAAATCATCCGTTAAATCTTCATGCGCCGGTACGGCCGGGAACGATTCAGCGAATGTACGAACGGGGCGCCGATCCTCCAGCAAAAACCGAAGCCGCTCTTCCGTTTGCGGCAAGCTGTACAGCAAAGCATGATCGTCCATGTGCTGCACAAGGAACGAATCGTCAACCATCGCTTCGGCTTCCGCCCTCCGCTCTCTCCGTCGCTCTTCGATCCTCGGAACCAAGCCCGCCAGTTCATACATGGCGCTTTTGGCCGCTCGAACCGGATCGAGATGAGCTCCGGCGGCACAAATCAGGTTCGCATTGTGCTCCGCTGCACCCTTGGCCACTGCCCATATGCTCGGAATTCCGTTTTCCATCGTCGTATCGTACAAGTACGCTTCATACCCCGTGACCGCCTCAAACCGCTCGATCATCATCGACAGCTCCCGGTCCCCCGACGTGCTGTGATCGAGCCGCGGAACTTGCAATCGGGCATACCAGGTCATCAGGAAGGAATCCCGCTCGACCACTTCGAAAATCCCGTACAAGATAGCTTCCTCCAGACTTCCTCCTATCGCGCAGCCGTTGGAGGTCTCGTATACAAAGCCCCCGCCGAAGCCCAGACTGTAATAAGCGAGCAGATTGGGAACCAGGATCGGACGCTGCTGCAGGAACGAGTATCCCCAAACCCATTCCATCTCGGACTCGGGGTCAAACGGTGTGAAAGGAAAATCCGGTTGCTCGTACTGCTCCTTCGTATGAAGCCCCACCTTGGATGGATCTAGCGCTGCTGCCTGAAGACGGGAATAGCTGCCCGTTACGACCGTTCGTTTGCTGCGGGCAGTGATGCCGCAAAATCGCTCCAAACCTTCCAGAATCGCGGCTAGCCCGCTATCCGCATACGAAAGCGAACGGCCTCCCGTCACCTCATCGTGATAGCCTAATGGAAGATTTACGGCCACCCCGGCAAAAGCCGATGCAAAATCGAATCGCTTGTCGTTAAACATCCCGGTGCGGCGGTCCCAATACTCCTGGAACAATACCTCCTGCAAGTCGCTCATCGAACGGCAGCGGTAACTGTTGCCGAGCTTACGGCACGACTTGAGCGCTATTTCGGCCGCTTCCGGTGAATCGTCCGGCAATCGGCCGCAAACCGGACAAGCTCCGTCAGGCAGAACATAATGAAGGGTGGTGCTCAAGTCGCCGAGATTAATCAAGTAGACATGCTCTTCCGTATTCGCATGGTCACCGCGCAGCACCTTGGCCGCTTCCTCCGAAACCATATGCGCCATATAACCGAATCCCGTCGGAGATATCTCCTTGGCAAAACTAGGGATATAATCGGGTGAAACGAGCTTCATCAGCATCTCTTCCGTCTCTTGACGGTTGCTTCCGGCCAAAGAGCGCCGTGTTTCCGCGCATTGCAAGCACCCGATCATCCCCGGACGAAGCAGCGGCCCAACGACTCCTTCCCCCATAGAAACGTAGGCGCATAGCCAAGGAATACCTAACGGCTCAAGCGCCTGCTGCGCCTCAAGATGCAAGGAGGAGCGTTCTTGATCCTGAAGTACCAGTGCCAGCTGTGCCGCCGGGATGTCTTCACCGAAATCCGATCTGCGGACAACGGAGAACCCGGACAAACGCCTGCACACTTTATCCGCAAGCATTCCTTCCCCTATGACGACTACCGTATTCAAGGAGACGCCCCCTCTCCGATTGTTACTCCATAGGTTACGAACGGTCCTGTACCCAGGAAAAATTCGTTCCGCAGATCAAACGGCTGAAGGCGTTTATGGCTCTGCTTCAATAGTTGAACAGCCGATTGTATCAGCGATGCATACGTTAGCGGTTCGCCATCGGCAATCGTGACGGTCCGTGTCTCTTGTTGGCCGCAGACGATTGAAGCAGGCGCTACCGCTTCGGTTTGGCTCAGCGCCTTCTGCAGCGACCGACGAAGCGCAAGCGTGAAATGAAGGTCTACGCTTCCATACCACGAGGACCCCGAATAAACCCATACGACCGGAAAGCCGAGCAGCGGCTCGCCGACGGCAATCAGAGGTTTGCCTTCTATCCGTTTCAGCGCCTGCAAATAAAACCGGCATCGCACATCTTCGACCGCTGTGCAATGTATACGCGTGATCGCCCGCTCATCAGAAACCGTCCGCTTCCCCCATGTTTTGGATAAACAAGAGGTTAGCCCGCGCCCAACCGCTTCGGCGATGGAACACCCCGTCCCGACACCGATTTCATCGTGCCGGGATGAAGACCATCCGGAAAACAACAGCGGGATCATGCGGTCGGCATAAGCTTCGAGTCCGGCCAACCCCGATTCGCGCCGCGCCTCTTCATGCGTCAGTCCGCTGCGGACAAGCGGCGGCAAAAGCATCGCCGGTCCTTCCGACAGTGGGTCCGCGGCCTGCACAAGGCATTGCGCCAGCGGAAGCTGGATTAAATCGCACTCCTCCCACACATGGAAAACGCCCGTCACCTGTGAAGTCAGACGGTTGAAACCGGCATACCATTCTTCCGGATCCTCGGGCTCATCATTTGCTCCTATGGTAAGCTCAAGCTCTACTGGACGAGCCGGCTCGTAACCGGATACAAGAGGATGGGGGGTAACCGGATGCCAACTTCCGGTTAACGCGGCCGGGTTCAGTACAAAACATTGGTTTACGCAGTTCGGTTCTTTTGCTCCCGCAGCCGCTATATGCCATTCATGCACGAGAATATTCGATAATAAGGCCGCAGCCGCAGCAGAAAAACAATGCGGTTCGCCATCCCGGGGGAATACCGTACGATGGAGGCGCCGCCATGCCGATTCCCAGCTCCCGTTTCCGTCCGAATGAAGCAGCGGACCTGCCATGCCGATTCCTTTCAAGACGATGGCGGGAAGCATCGGTTTCCGTTCCGCTATACAGGCATGCTGCAGCTGCCGAAGCTCCTCCAGGTCGCCGCAATGCGACACATACAAAATAAACGAAAACGGCCGTATGATCGTCCGCCAATCCGGTACCTCGCCGCCCGCGGCGGCCGCAATATGCAGGGTTACATCCGGGTTGCTGCGCTGCGCATCTTCTGCAAGCTTCGTGAGGGCTGCCATGTCTGTCGGCTGGAAGCTTGTTACGAATACTGCGAGCTTGGATGAACCGGATTCATACCATGACTCAATAAGCGAGAGCAGGATGGGACCGGATCCGACCGCGAGCACTCCCTCTTCCTGAAAAGACATTGCATCACGCCTCCTTCCCCATCCTTTTACACCGTGAAGCAACCGGCCAAGCCGTACAACCCGCGTTCTCCCGGGCGATCACATTATGATTTACAATATGTCGTCGCTTTTTGTTGTATGACTACGCCGCTGGGGGTACTCGCCCGCTCCCGTCACGCATGCACCTTCTCATTCCAATCGATCCGAAAATCATACATCCAGGTATGAGCGTCCTTATTCGCAGCTTTCAGAAAGATCGGCATCATCAAATCGCGAAAAAACACTTGCACCGGATTCGTAGCATGCTTTCGCTGTCCGATCGTTCGCGAGTATTTTACGATTCGTTCGACCCGCTCCCGGCGAATCGCTTGGAAAGCCGCGAAGGCATGCTGAATATTCGGAATGTCGCGAATGCATTTTCCTAACATCATGGCATCCTCGACAGCCATCGACGCGCCTTGCCCTGCATTAGGCGAAGTCGCATGAACCGCGTCGCCAATCAATACAACCGATCGATGATGCCATTGCGGCACCGGAGGCATGTCATAAATCGGGAAAATGCCGATTTCTTGTTGGTTGGACCGAATGATGTCCGGAATCGGCGCAATGTCGTCTGCATACAAACCGTCTAGCGTACGTCGCCATTGCTCTTGCGGAATGTTCATTAATGCCCGCCGGGTCGGTTTTCCGGGATATTCCATATTGCCGAACCAGTACGTTTCGCTCTGTTCTCTCACCATGTAACCAAAAAACGCTTTTTTGCCGAAAACCATCGTTTGAACGCCTGCCTCATTCCGGACCGATCGGTTCTGCTGTACCCCTCCGAAGCTCAGCAAACCCGTGTACGTCGGCTCCGGGGCGGCAGGCAGAACGATTTTTCGTGTCCGGGAGTGGATGCCGTCGCAAGCGACTAGAAATTGCCCGGTTTCGGAGGTTCCGTCATCGAACTGTACCGTGACTTCCGTCTCCGTGTTGTTGGCGATCGCAACAAGTTTCTTCCCGTACATGATCGGAATGCCTTGCCGGATGGCTTCATCGCGCAAAATTTTGTTCAGCGTACCACGCAAGATGGTGTATCCTTGCGGCTGCCCGGAGGGCTGACCGATATCGCCGAGATGCTTCCCTTTTCCGTTCAGCATGCGCATCGCATGGAGGGCTATCCCATGTTGTTTGATTTGGTCAGAGACGTTTAATTCATCCAGGACGCGCAGTCCATTGCGCGCTACATTAAGGAACAAACCGGAGAAGTGATCAGGCTGCTGGTCCGATTCGTACACAATCGATTCAACCCCCGCTTTCTTAAGAAACATCGCCACGGCGGGCCCGGCAATGCCACAACCGATGATCAGAGCTTTTCTGTTTTCTTGATTTATTTCACTCATATCAAAATCCCTCCGATATAGTTTATTTAAACTATATGTTTTAGAGTAGTTTTTGTCAATTAGTTTGAAATGCATTTTATTTCGTTTATACTATGGTTTAAGAAAAACGGAACAACAAGGAGGTGCATTCGATGCCGAAACCAAAACGGAGCAATTTGCTCGCTCTCGCGATCTTATCTCTGCTTAATGAACGACCGATGCATCCATACGAAATCGGCAGCACGATGCGCCATCGCGGCTTATCGGACAGCATTCGTTTGAACACAGGCTCCCTCTATGCGGTCATGGAAACGTTAGTGAAGAACGGCCTTATCCAACCGGTAGGCACGGAACGGGAGGGAAAGCATCCGGAACGAACGGTCTATGAACCGACGGAAGCCGGCCGCGAAGAATTTTTCGATTGGCTGCAATCCCTCTTGCGTACGCCGATCAAGGAATATCCGCAATTTGCCGCCGGGCTGTCGTTTCTCGCTCACTTGACGCCGCAGCAAGCGCTTGAGCTTCTGAAGGAACGTACGCAGAGCCTGAACACTCAAATGGAGCAGGTCAAAGCTTCCATGCAGGATACGCGGCAGCTTGGCGTTGACCGGCTGTTCCTGATTGAGCAAGAATATACACTCGCCATGCTTCAGGCGGAAATGGACTGGCTCAACCGATTTATTGCAGAGATTCACGATTCTTCGCTTACTTTGAGAACGGAAGATGCCTGGACTTGGTTTGTTACTCCTTTCTCTTCCGACCAAGATTAAAAAAATCGCCCTGCCCCTAGAAGGGTAAGGCGATTTTCTTATTTTCGCGAGTCGTGCCAATCCTTCATGAAGCATAACCAGCGCACCGTCGCTCTCATTCCAAAAATGGATGCACTTGACCGGGAGATGCCGTCAAAGTTCCGCCAGGACCGGCCATCCACCTTTAAAATAAAAAAAACACGTCGCAACGGACGTGTTGGCAAATACATATTTTGTTTTCCCCTCTAGCCGGTAAACTCTTGAACCCACTCGGAATTGTAATAAGCTACTCCAATTTGCGTGAAGCTGTTGTTTAAGATGTTCGCACGGTGCCCGGAACTGTTCATCCATTGGTTCATCACTTCCGCCGGGCTTGTCTGGCCTTTGGCAATGTTTTCTCCCGCAGTGCTATACGTGATCCCGAATGACTTCATCATATCGAAAGGCGAGCCATAAGTCGGGGACTGATGATCAAAATAATTGTTGTTGTACATATCCTGTGCTTTAGCCATAGCCACTTTGCTCAGCCCGCTATTCATGCTAAGAGGACTCAAACCAGCTTTTGTTCTTTCTTGATTCACCAAATCCAATACTTGCTGCGCAAATTGGGAAGAATCGGCGGGCTGCTGCGGATTGTATGACTGCTGAGGATTGGCCGGCTGTTGCGGATTGGCAGCCGGTTGCTGCGGATAATACGGCTGCTGCGGATTAGCAGAAGGATTTGCCGGATATGGTACCGATCCGTTCATGCGATTGAACCAATCCGTCCAATTGGAAGTATCGGCGGGCACTTGCTTCATCTTTATCGAAGAACTCCCTGCACCCGTTGTTGAAATGGAAGAGGCTTGCGTTAATTTTGACGTTTGAGCGGCATTGGAGGATGGCGCTGTAACCTTGGTCTGATCCGCGGCGGCTTGCTTTTTCGTCATATTATTGCTCGTACAGCCGGTAACGGCCAATAGCGCGGCGATTACGATTAGCTTTTTAATAACAATACCTCCCTTGAACCTTCAAAGTAATTGATGTTATCGAACAAAGTTTTTGCAAAATAACGTCGCTTTATTCCCGGACCCTCATACAAAATCGAAGAATACTCCGTTTAATTATGGTCTACTGTACTGACAACATAGCCTCCCGCCCTATTTTATGAAGGCAAGCATCTTGCCTTCATTACGTTGCATACGTTGTATTAGCATCAAATTTACAAAATAAGGAGGTTGGAAATGGCGTATAACCCGTTCGCTTATCCATACGGTCAATTCCCCGGCTCCTTTCCGGGCCCATATCCAGGTGGTCAATACCCCGGTCCGTATCCTATGTCATCCTATCCATCTCCCGGGTATTACCCCTACAGCGGTATGCCAGGAGGGTACGGCGGTCACGGCGGTTATGCCCCTCCAGGCAGCTCGTATACAGGTCAAATTTTTGTCCCCCTCTCCGGAGGTGCTCACGGGGGTGGCCATCGAAAAGCTGGTAGGTAACTTTCATTTAACATCAACCGGGAAAAAGGAGTTCCTCTTCTTTTTACCCGGTTTTTTCTTCATATTTTATCCGGCCCCTCTACATATAGAGCGGAAGCTTCAACTTGTCGTTTTGCTGTCCGCGGCGGCCTGGATCATGCCGCGAAGCTCATGGACATGAGTATGAAAATTTCGGTGGTGCCATACTCTCGTTGAGATCTACAAGCATTCCTTTTTAGTAGACAATTCCAAAATAGTGAGCTACACTTTGTTCAAAATTGCAAGAATCTCGAGGAGATTGGAGCACGATGCAGATGCGAATTGCCGCGGATATGAAACGTTTTTTGCAGGTCGATGGCGCGGGGCAGATGTTGTTTACGCTATTTTGCTATGGAATCGGCATGGGCATTTTAGCTCCGATGAACGCCATTTATTTAAGCGAGAGCATCGGATTGTCCAAGGGCGAAGTCGTATCCGTCTTCGTTGTGTCGCTGCTGCTGAACATGAGCACCACGATTACGGTCGGGCTGTTAAGCGATAAGCTGCGCAGCCGAAAAAAGCTGGCGATTGCAGCGGCTTCGCTGTGTCTCGTCGGACTATTGATTTATATGCGCGCGGAAGGATATATTCAGGCGCTGATCGGGATGTGTGTGGCGAGCGCGCCGTCCGGACTCATTATGGGACAGTTGTTCGCGATGTCGCGGAATCATTTTGCCAGGCTGGCTGGGGATATTGTGGAGATGGCGCAAATTTGGCTGCGCGCAGGGTACAGCGTCGGATTTTTTTGCGGCTTGCTCGCAGGGGCGAATTTATACTTGATAGCAACGTTTCAAGGCGTGCTGTGGGGCAATTTTGCAGGCTACGCCATGCTCGTTATTTTGCTGTCGTTCTATCGGGAACACGCAGAGGGCAAACAGCAATCCGGCCCGGGGGCGGGCGAGCCGATTTCCGTCATTATGCTGGTTGCGCTGCTGCTTCTGGCTTGCGCAGATGCGATTCGCGGATTGTACCTTCCCCTTGTCGTGAAATCGTTGTTCGGAAAACCGGAGTATATGTCGTATATTTGGAGCGCGCAGGCCGTGTTTGAGCTGTTGTTCATGACCATTGCCGGTTATTGGGCGGCGAAATATGGCAGCAAAAAAATTATATTACTTGGCGGTTTTGGGGCATTCATTGCCTATTCGATTTATGCGTTGCGTGCGCCGCTGATCGTTTTTTTCCTCATTCAGCCCGTTTACTCTTTTTTCGTATCTATCTTGTACGGAGTGGCGATGGGGTATGTACAGCGCATGTTCACAGGTCGAACCGGGTTCGGCGCGAGTTTGTATGTATTCATTTCGCTGACGGCTTCGTTGATCGGGTATTTGCTGCCGCTGCTCGTTGAAGGCTACGATCCCTCGATCTTTATCATTCCGATGGCTCTGATTGTAGTATCCCTTACGATGATTTCTGCGGTGCTGATTCGGGAACGCCGATCCTCGAAGCCGGTTCAAACGTTTCGATAAAAAAAGCCTAATAAAAACGAGCCTCGCACCCAATCAGGTTTGAGGCTCGTTTCTCCCTATTTAACGATTGTGGACCGGAGCTTGGGGATGCTCTTTCCGCCCAACGGTCTGCTGCAATATCGAGCAATAAAAATCATTCGTAACCGGAACCGGCGCGAGCAAAAAAGAATTTAGCTCTACCGTCCATGTTGCGTTTATTCGATCATCCCTTAATTCAACGTGACCTGCCGCAATGTTCACCATTGGATATTCAGCGTGATCATGCCGTGCCTTTAACATACCTTCCACCCGTTCCTTCTATTGCTTCAACATGCTTAACTTGTCAATCGCTTGTTGTTCCGTCGGCAAGAAAAAAATATCTCTTCCGCTGTTGCATTCGTAGACGAAATCTTGAAAACTTCGACTTGAATACTCGGAAAAATCTCCAACAAAAGCAACCTTCACGCGATAATTGATAAACTTCTGAAGGATTTCGCCTGCAAGACGCGTTTTCAGATCGAAAAACCTTTCGCTTATCATATTTTTATGGATCACAATACGATCGCTGTCCGCTTCATATTGTACCGTTGCCATAAGATCCAATGCAGACTGAACATCGCTAATGACGATCTCGCTGCCGCTCACGACAGCAATATTGCTTCCGCCGGCTTCTACTTTCGCTATATTCATATTCTCTCACCCTCCCTGATAAGCCTGTGCATCGCTAAGCGTACATAAACTATCTTGTTGGAAGCTTATTATATCCGTTGTCTCCATAGGGCTGCAATTTTTCAAGCCACGGCTTTACGATCTGCTTAAGTTCCCAACGCATGTCGATCACTTCATTCGCTTCCTTCCTCTCCAGTTCTTCATAGGAGAAAGCTTCGGACCCGAATTCCTTCCAATCTTTTTGCAATTGGGCATTGGCGAACCTCCCCATATCCAATTGCGCGGCAATCGTCAACCACTTGTTTTTAAGATTCGGATAGCTGTCTATATACGTTTTGCCGTTAACTTTATTTGTTATTTTGATAACACCCATGTAGGTTTTCATCTGCTTGTATTCTTCCAGCAGCTCCTTGCGTTTGCTCTTATCCATGACCTTCACTCCTTTGTATGACATCGGCAATCGCGAAAGAATAGGATAACCGCGTTTAATATCCCATTTCCTTCAACAATCTTGATAGCGTGCGAAGCCTTTCGCCAAGCAATTCCCCATCGTCGCTCAGCGCTTGACTGAACAGCTTGATATCTTCATTGATTTTTTCATTATCGGTACACACCGCTACCGACATAGCTGCGCCCTGCAGACCAACGCGGTCGATCACAGGGTTGTTCGGATCGTACAAATGCTCATACCGGTACGCTTCGCGGAAATGTTCCAAAGACCGGCAAATCAAAATAGCCAAATCGAGAACGCGATGAAGCGGCAGCTCCTCCGATTGGCGCGACCATTTCTCCCCGGTGTATCTCCATACTTTAGCGGAAATATCAACTTTTCCTCTATCGTTCCACTGCGCTAGCCCCAAAGAAAGACCTTTAGCGTCCGTGTGATTAGCCATTCGACCGTCAACCTGTTCATAATTATCGGATACGACAACAGGCTTATGTTTTAAAGTTGTAGGTATTTTCATTATTATAACCTCTTTCGATTTACTCGTTTAGTAATTTACTAAATTACTGGTTTATTATATCTTGTGTTCGAATGTTAGTCAATGAGGCTGCCCCCAGGTTACTATTGGGTTTGATTATTGCGATGCTGCCAATGTAATCATGCATATTTTGAATATCTCACGATTAACAACGCGACATATGCGCTTTCATATATATTATTCATAAAAAAAGCCGGTATCTTTTGGATACGGCTGAAAATCAAACAAGCTGGCCCCGATTGAGTATCGGTGCCAGCTTGCAGCCTAGTACAAGGCTTAACGTGCTTGGAATGTTATTATTTTTTGGTTACTAGCTCCAGGTCTACGGGAATGAATTTTTCCACTTTTTCGCCTTTAATCACTTTAACCGCGGTTTTCACTGCCGCATCGCCGATCGCAGCCGGCTTTTGCGCTACCGTGGCGGCCATTTTCCCTTCATTTACCGCTTTAATCGCATCATCTGTAGCGTCGAAGCCGACGACTGCGATATTTTTGCCGGAGGCCTGAATAGCCTGCAAAGCGCCGAGCGCCATTTCGTCGTTATGCGCGAATACCGCCTGAATGTCTTTGTTCCCTTGCAAAATATTTTCCATGACCGACAAGCCTTTCGCCCGATCAAAATCAGCCGGTTGCGATGCGGCCACTTTGACGCCGTCCTTGCCGTCTACTGCTTCGTGGAAGCCTTTCCCGCGGTCGCGTGCGGCCGAGGTTCCGGCAATCCCTTGCAGTTCTACGATATTGCCTTTCCCGCCGAGCGTCTTCAGAATATATTCGCCCGCCATTTTGCCGCCCTTCACATTATCGGAGGCGATATGCGTCACTACGTCGCCGCCATTGGCCGCACGATCGACGGTAATAACGGGAATTCCTGCTTTATTCGCGGACTTCACCGCCGTAACGATCGCATCGCTATCGGTCGGGTTGATCATGATCAAGTTCACTTTTTTCTGAATCAAATCTTCAATACCGCTGATTTGCTTGGCCGTATCGTTTTGCGCATCCACTACAACGAGCGAGGCCCCGGCTTCCTTAGCCGCTTTCTCCGCGCCATCCTTCAAGGTGACGAAGAACGGATTATTGAGCGTCGATACGGACAAACCGATCGTCATTTTATCGGAAGCGGCGCCTCCGCTATTTGCTTCCGGTTTACTCCCGCCTTCGAGTTTCGATTCCGTCGAGCAGCCGGCAAGGATCATAAATACGGCGATAAAAAGGGTCAAGATGATATTCGTTTTTTTCATTTGAGCGATTCTCCCTTGTTGTATATTTACTTTCTTGACTTCGAGCGGTCCAGCAGTACGGCGATCAAAATAACAGCGCCTTTCACTACTTGTTGATAAAAAGAAGATACGTTTAACAAATTAAGACCGTTATCAAGAACCCCTATAATCATGGCACCGATTAAAGTCCCGACTAGCCACCCCCTGCCCCCGGATAAGCTAGTGCCTCCCAGAACGACCGCAGCAATGGCATCCAACTCATAGGATGTTCCTGCCGTCGGTTGAGCCGAATTGAGACGTGAGGTCAAAATAATTCCGCTGAACGAAGCCATCAAGCCGCTGATCGAATAAACCCAAATTTTAATTTTGGTCGTATTAATCCCCGAAAGCCACGTTGCGTCTTCATTGCTGCCCAACGCATAAACGCGTCTTCCGAATTTCGATTGCTTCAAAATGACGTACAGCATGATGAAAGAAAGCACCATCCATACGATCGGCATCGGAATACTGAAGAAGAAGCCTCTCCCGATCATGGCAAATGCATCGCTTAGGCCCGTGATCGGCTTTCCTTGCGTATACACGAGCGTCAGTCCCCGAAACACCGTCATCGTAGCGAGCGTAGCGATAAACGGCGCAACCTTGCCCTTCGTAACTAGCAGCCCGTTGACCGCTCCCATCAGAACCCCGCAGGCCAGTCCGGCAATGACGGCGGTCCATGTGTTCGCGCCGCCTGCCATCATTCCCGCGGTGATTGCGCTGGACAGAGCCAATACCGATCCAACGGATAAATCGATCCCGCCGGTTAGTATGACGAAGGTCATCCCGAAGGCGATCAAGGCATTGATGGAGATTTGCCTCAAAACGTTAAAAATATTGCTGACGGTAAGAAAATCATTGTTAATGACCGATAATACGATAATGATTAAAAATAAACCAAGCAGCGGCCCCAAACTTTGTAACTTGCCCGACATTGAATTCGCTTTCACCTTAGCCTCAGCTGACAACGTGTTTTCCTCCCCCTGTAGCGCAATGCATAATGTTTTCCTGGTTTGCTTCCGCCCGTGAAAACTCCCCGGTGATGCGACCTTCATGCATAACCAAAATACGGTCGCTCATCCCTAATACTTCGGGAAGCTCGGAGGAAATCATAATGATGGCGACACCTTGTGAAACGAGCCCATTCATCAAATCGTAAATTTCTTTCTTGGCCCCGATGTCAACGCCCCGAGTAGGCTCGTCCAGAATGAGCACCTGCGGTTTGGTGGCCAGCCACTTGCCGATGACCACTTTCTGTTGGTTGCCGCCGCTTAAGGAGCCTACCTTTTGTTCCCCGTTCGACGTTTTAATCAAAAGCCGCCGAATTAAGTCCTCCGCCAATTCATCTTCCTTCTTGCGCTCCATGATCCCGAACCGGGATAAAGCATCGAGGTTGGGAAGCGCCAAATTTTCTCTGACGGATAAGGAAAGCAGAAGCCCCTCTCCCTTGCGATCCTCGGTGATCAGAGCAATGCCCGCTTGAATCGCGCCCATCGGATTTTTGATGACAACCGGCTTGCCGTCGAGCGTGATCGTTCCTTTCTCGGCCGGTGTAACGCCGCAAATCGCTTTAGCCAGCTCGGTTCTTCCGGCACCCATCAGCCCGGCAATGCCTAAAATTTCTCCGCTTCGTACGTGAAATGAAATGTCTTTCAGTTTGCCCTTCTGCGATAAACCGCTAACTTGCATTTTGACTTGACCCGGCTCAAGCGCAACCTTGGGAAACCGGTCTTTAATTTCCCTGCCTACCATCATTTTGACAAGCCGATCCATCGAAGTATCCGCAATCCGTTCCGTCCCGACATATTGACCGTCGCGTAGCACCGTCACCCGATCGCACATGCGGAATATTTCTTCCATGCGGTGGGAAATATATACCATGCCGACTCCCCTAGTCTTTAAGCTTGCGATGACTTCGAACAACGCATCGATTTCGCGGTCCGTAAGCGCTGCGGTAGGTTCATCCAGCACCAATATTTTCGTATCCATGGAAATAGCTTTTGCTATTTCTATCATTTGCTGCTGCCCGACGGATAATTCATCCACCCGCATACTGGGATCGAGATCAAGCCCCAGCTGGCGCAAATATTTGCCGGCTTCGCTTCTCATTCGCTTCCAATGAATCCAGGGCGTCCGGCCCACCGTAAATTCACGGCCTAGAAAAATGTTTTCCATAATGCTTAAATGCGGAATAAGGTTAAGCTCCTGATGGATAATGGCGATACCTAAACGCTGGGCTGCGGAAGGCGACGTAATGTCAACCGCCGAGTTCTCGATGAGAATGGTTCCTTGGTCCTTTCGGTGAATGCCGCCGACAATTTTCATCAGTGTCGACTTCCCCGCTCCGTTCTCCCCCATAAGCGCGTGAAGTTCCCCTTTGCGCAAATCGAATTTGACATCTTGGAGTACTTTAACGCCGGGGAAGCTCTTGCTGATGTCCTTCATTTCGAGCAATATATCGGACACACCGTTCACCTCCTAAAAAATTACGCCCGACTCAAGAATAATATTGGCATATGGCGTACATTCGCCGGTGCGGATCACAGCTTTCGCCTGGTGGGTCAGCAATTTAAGCTCCTCGTGGCTCAGCGTTTGCTGCTCAATACCTGACATGACCGATTGGATTTGACGATGAATGTCCGGATTGTTCGGCTCCGTTTCACGGGCGATATAATATGTTTCGATCTGCATTTCCTCCATCACGGTCATTAGTGTTTCCATAAAAGAAGGCGTTCCTTTCTTCAAAGCCAAATCGATCCGCCTTACATGACCGGGAATCGGCAGCCCGCTGTCGCAGATGACGATTTTGTCCGTGTGGCCGAGCTCGCTGATCGTTTGGGAAATCAAGCTGTTTAACGTTCCGATCCGTTTCATGATGTCCCCCCTTCCAATGATCGCGAGAATTGTTGCAGCTCTTGCAAGGTAGGCATGCCTTCCTGCGCCCCGAATTTCGTAACCGCTAACGCGGATACCCGGGAGGCGAATACGACCGCATCCTTCAAGGCAAAGCCTGACGCCAGCGCATAAGCCAGTCCCGCATTATACGAATCTCCGGCCCCCACCGTATCAACTACGGGAACTTTATGGCCCGGCAGTTTGCCGAATTCGCCGTCTTTTGTCAAAAAAGCGGAGCCGTCGGCCCCCAGCGTCGTTACGACGTTGCGGACGCCTTTGCTTCTCAGCACCGACATGGCCGCCTCCAGAGAACCAAGATCCGCACCGACTTCATCCACTCCGGTGAGTACGGCGAGTTCCGTTCGATTCGGCGTCAAGTAATCGATCAGCGGGTACAAATCGTCCGGAAGCGGCTGTGCAGGAGCCGGATTCAATAAAATCGGTTTCCCGAAGGAACTTGCCTTTTGGATTGCATATTCAACGGTATCCATGGGAATTTCTAGTTGAAGCAAAATCATATCTGCCGAATGCAGCACTTGCTCGTACCGGTCGACATCTTCGGGCCTCAATTGATGATTGGCTCCGGGAACGACTACGATGCAATTGTCCCCTTCTGCCAATAAAATGGAAGCGATGCCCGTTGCCGTATGCGGCACTTGCTTTACCGCGTCCCGCTGTACGCCGTTCCTTTCCAGGGATGACAACAGTTCCGGTCCGAAAACATCCGTCCCAACCGCTCCGATCAGCGTGCTATCTGCACCGAGCCTGGCAGCGGCAACCGCTTGGTTAGCTCCTTTCCCTCCCGGAAGAAATTGCGCTTTTTGACCCAGTATGGTTTCCCCGATGCGGGGAAATGTCGGCGCCTCTACGAGAATATCCATATTCAAGCTTCCGATCACAACGAGATTTGGTTTTTTCATAGATGAACCCCCTTTTGCGTTGAGCGTCTCGGGATAAGCGTTACATCCAACTCATAGATTTCGTTCGTATCCAAGTTTCCTTCGATTTTCTTAATCAATAAACGGGATACGGTCGCTCCCATTTCGTATATAGGCTGAGCAACCGTGGTCAATTCGGGCTCGGTGATTTCCGCCATTTGAATGCCGTCGAATCCGCAAACCTTCACTTGCTGCGGCACCAGGATTTGCATTCGGTGAAGTGCCTTCAGAGCCCCTACAGCCATAAGATCGTTACCTGCAAAAATCCCGTCGATATCCGGGTGTGTATGCAGCAGTTGTTCCGTCGCCTTCATCCCGCCATTGATTTGAAAGTTTCCGGATACCATCAAACTTGGACTGAACCAAGGCAAAGATTTGACGGCATCTTCGTATCCTTTCATTCGCTCCTGTGCCGTGATTAAGTCCATCGGGCCATAAATATGGGCAATTTTTCGGCAGCCGGCTGCAAGCAAATGTTGGACGGCAAGCTGGGCGCCTTCGCGGTTTTTGGAGCGGACTACGCTGCAGCTATGATTGTCGGGACCCCGGTCCAGGCAGACGATCGGAATGCCGCTTTGATTCATTTGTACCGCATCATCCCGGTTTAACGTGTTGGAAGCAAATATGATCCCGTCGATGTATTTCTTTTTGAGCAGCTCGATGTAGGTTCGTTCTTTGACGCCCTGATCGTCGGAGTTGCCAAAAATAACGGTATACCCGTACGTGGATGCAACATCTTCCACGGCCCTTGCGAGCTCCGGAAAAAAGGGGTTGGAAATATCCGGAAGTATAAGCGCGATCGTTTTCGTTTGTTTACCCGCCAATCCCCGCGCTACGGAACTCGGCTCATATTTCAAAGTCTCAATTGCCTTTTTAATTTTATGCTCCGTATCGACGTTGACATATCCCGTTTTGTTTAAGTAACGCGATATGGTCGCAACGGAAACTCCTGCCAATTTGGCAACATCGCGAATCGTAGCCATATATTCTCCTCACTCGATTCATCGTCATTATAAGAAAACGGTACCATAGACATTCCAAGCACATATATTTTGGTAAAAACAGATATACTGTACTTATCAACAGTCGAATGTGGTACCGGTTACACATAAAATATAAATCGAAATAAGGATTTAGTCAACTCCTATTTTGTCGAAAAAGATCGCATTTATACGACTAAGAACATCTTGTGCCACTATAATGCGATACATAATACGAATATCGGCAATAAAAAAGCGAACGTTATTTTGCATACAAAAAGACGCTTCCGTCCCCACCTGAAATGTGGTTTAGGAGGCGTCTTTCTGTGTTTTCCAGGACTATCTCCTTCAGTTATCCCTTTTTGGGACAGCCTCTTCCCGGCTCAGCCGTTTACGATGCCAATGACAAAGCCATCATATCCTTTGCTGCCGACGGTTTGGATAGCCGTAGCGGTAATTGTCGGGTATTGGGCCATCAGGTCATAAAATTTTCTCACCCCTTGTACACGCGGGTCGGTACTATGTTCCTGAATAATTTCCCCTTCGCGAACGACATTATCGCCGATAATTACCGTTCCCGGGCGGGAAAAGCGAAGCGCCCACTGAAGATAGCCGGGATTGTTCGGCTTATCCGCATCGATAAAAATGAGATCAAATGCGTCGGGATGCTCATTTTCCAGCAAAGCCAACTGATCTAATGCAGCTCCGTTTCGGATTTCCACCAAATGATGGACATCTGCGAGTGAAATATTGGATCGAGCCACTGCGGCAAAGCCGGGATCCAGTTCGATCGTAATCAAACGGCCATCTTCAGGAAGCGCTCTGGCGAGCCAAATGGTGCTGTACCCTCCCAACGTTCCGATTTCGAGTATTCGCTTGGCGCGCTGCATTTTAGCCCAAATGTGCAATAGTTTGCCTTGATTCGGGGATACATCGATCGCCGGAAGACCTGCTCTTCGATTCGCCGCCAACGCTTCTTCCAGAACAGAATCGTAAGGATGGAGGCGCTCCGTAATGTATGCATCGACCTTGCTCCAAATTTCGGACTGAGTCATTTCGATCACTACTCCCTATCGTCATTTGAACTTCTAATTTCAGTTTAAATGAATTACAATCATAAATATAATATATATTTTTACGAAACCTATATATTTAAAGTATGATTTAGTGAACAGGAGCTGGACTATGAATTTGCATGCTTTGCGTTTATTCCATGTGATCGCCGCAACCGGAAGCGTAACTCGCGCCTCGGAAATGTTAAATATTAGCCAACCCGCGATTACGGCTCAAGTCAAAAAATTCGAAAAGGAATTATCCCTTACGCTGCTAAAGCCTAAAGGCCGAGGAATCGCGCTGACGGCAGCAGGAGAAACGATAGCCATGCTGGCAAATAGGCTTTTTGCCGTAGAGCAGCAAATCGAGCAGTACGCCCAAGATTACGCCGCGGGCACGAAGGGGCACATCCAAATCGCCGCCACCTATTTGCCTGCCCATTTCCTGATGCCTACGTGGATCGCCAAATTTAAGCGGCAGTTCGAACAAGTAGAAATGGACATTACGACGACCAATTCCAGTGACGCGCTCAAAAAGCTGCTGCACGCCGAGGTCGATTTGGCGATCTACGGCGGCTTGCCCGAAGAATACCCGGACACGATTGCCACAGAGCATTTATTTCAGGATGAGCTATGGTTTGTGGTCGCGCCGAGCAACCGATACGCGAATCAAAATATATCGCTGATTGACATGATGAAGGAACCGTTTGTGATGCGAGAAGAAGGGAGCTCCACACGCGAGAGATTATTGGCTTTATGCCGGACGTACAATGCACCCTCGCCTAAAATCACTTTGCAATTCAATGGTTTGCACGAAGCGATTCAGGCCGTTGTGGCCGGGTATGGGGCCAATTTTGTGTCTTCACTGGTTGTTCGGGAGTATGTGGAGCGCGGAGAGCTATGCCGTGTGCATGTACAAGGTATTCATCTGCAAAATACGATCGCCATCTGTACGCGTAAAAATGAACCGTTATCTGCTGCTGCGAGCAACCTTATCGAAATGATTCGTCACCATCGTTTAACTCTCCGCTCTGTTGACAATAATTCAAGTATTACATAACAGAATGGAAGATATTATGGAAACGGTTATTCTGAGTTCTGTTTGGATGATTACGGCTATTCTTCTGGTGCTTTTCATCAAACCCAAAAAGTGGATCGATGCTCAAGTAAGTTTTTTATTCATGCAAGTCCCCAGCTGGCTTATCGGGGCTATAGTCGTTCAAGGTGGATTGATTGAATACCCTGTAGGATTCCTCAGTATGGCTTACAAAGCAAGTTTCACTTTTGAATTTTTCGTCTTTCCTGCTGTGAGTGCGATCTTTAATGTTCATTTCCCTAGAGATAAATCATTGTTCATAAAAATCATCTACATTCTAAGCTTTCCAGCGGTAATTACAATCATTGAAGTCCATTTAGAGAAGTACACACAATTGATAAAATACTTAAACTGGACATGGTATTTGAGTTTCATCTCCATAACCATTACTTTATTATTATCATACGGGTACTATCGATGGTTTTTTAAAAAAATCAAGAAAATATACGTTCGTCATTAGCGTTCGGTCTGAGTATAACTTTCAGTTATTATTCAGGTTAAATTCATATTAATTTTGTACAATTGTAGTACTCCTCTCCTCCCTACGGCAGTATGTGTTACCCATTCGCCGGGGCAAAGGCGTATATTAGGTCATTGCTGTTCCTGTTCCCGCGGCTTCAGCGGTTAAGGAGAGGATCGAAGGCGTATGCCACCCGCGTCATAAGCGGTGGCAAACCTTAAGCAACCTTGGTAAGCGTTATCCCGGCGTCCGTCATTACTTTTTTAAAAAAACGCCCCCGCCAACAATCAGCAGGAGCCGCGAACATCACGTTTGGTTGTATACTGCACGTCGGATTAGCATCACTTTTGCAACTCGTATCGCAGTATGACGTTTCCAGACTTAAAGGCCGTCGTTTCTTTCAGTGTAAGACCGAATCGGTCAACTTCTTTAAATAATGATTTTCCTCTGCCCGCAACGACAGGCGTGACGATAAGCACGTATTCGTCGATCAATGCATCGCTTGCAAGCTGCTGCACGATCGAGCCGCTGCCCATGATCAGAATGCCGGCCCCTTCTTCCGCCTTCAACCTCCTGACCACTTCGCTAGGCTTATCGTCGAACAGCTTCGTATTGGCCCAAGAAGATTGTTTCCGTTTGCGCGAAAAGACAACCTTCGTCATATGGGTCAGTTCTTCGGCGATCGCCTTCATCTCTTTGGGCGCTTGGGGATTACTCAACATGGGTGCCCAGTGAGATTCAAACCCCCGGTAGGTGATTCCGCCCAGAATGAGCGTATCCATCTGTCCGTCACCGGAACGCACCGCTTTGTCCACTTCAGGATCAGGGACGAACCAATCCATTCCGAAGGCGGCGTCGTTCAAACTAGCAAAATAGCCGTCGATAGAAACTCTGTTCAACATAGTGATTTTTCGCATGTCCTGATCGCTCCTTATATGCTTGGATACATCCATCGTAAGGGAGCGACCGGATAAATAATTGTACAATCCCGTCGATCTAGGCTAAATACGAGGCGCCTATCTCATCGTGATGAAACTGGTTGACCTTTTGGGAAACGCTCTTTGGCGTAACCCCGGAGAACTGTTTCATATCGCGAATAAAATGCGATTGATCGTGGAAATGAAGCGCATGAGCCACGTCGCTCAGCCGATCATATTCGCCGGTATCCATGAGCCTGATCGCTTCATTAAACCGTCTCACCCGAATATAAAATTGAGGCGTTACGCCAACGGTTTGCATAAACCTTTTTTGAAATGGACGCTCCGATATATGCAAATGCTCGAGCAAATCTTTCACGGTAACCAAGCGGATATTTCTTTGGATAAAATGCAAGCTTTCTTCAATCAACAGATCCCGAGGCAGAGCTTGCCCGAGCTTTTCAAGTAAAAATCCGGAAAGAAGTGCTGCGCATTCCTGACCATCCTTGGTGTTAACCAATGCAGCGTTAAGCGCTTCTGCCGCGAAGTCCGCATACCACCTGTTGGCATTGGTCATCATGGATGCCTCAAGGCCGAACAGCGTCTTTAGAGCATGGGGCTTCAGAACGGCTTGCACCGAAACGAACGGCCCGTTGATGAAATTCATTACGGCAAGCTCGGTAATCTGTCCGTGGAGAAACAAAGTCGGCATATGTACGATACGCCCGGAATCAGTGACTATGCACTTGATCGCCGTTCGCCCATAACTATGTTGAAATACAAGCCCCGGCAAGCCATTCGGACATACTTTTATCGCCATGGCTTCCGAACCCGCGTATTCGGCGATCCGAAAATACTCGACATCGCTGCGAAGTTCCTCTATAGGCGGAACCGTCGTAAATGCAATGGATCTCATGTAAACCATTCCCCTTCCTCTTCATTATTTACCACATGGCAGCACGAAAATCCTTTTCGCTTGCAGCTAAAAGCTCGTACTATATCCAATTGGTTCGGACGGGGAGGCCATCAACGGCATTGACGTGTAGAGGATCGTGGTCAATGTGGTCATAGAAGCCAGTAATCCCTTAACCAGGTTTACCGGCTTCGTAACCTTCCTGATTACATGCTCCAAAAGGCGAAACACTCATTGCTAAAAAAAGTTTACCAGTGACGACAACGCACTACTAATTTGTCGCCAGGGTATATAATAATAGTTTTATTACGACCGGGCTGGCTACTATTATTACGACAACGAACATCCAACCTATCGTCTGGCTTTAAAGTAATACTAGTACGACGCCCCTGCAAAACTTTGACATTCTAACTGTTTAGATGTCGTGGTAGTAAAGTACATTTTCAATAGTTCCACGCTTCGCTTATCCGTATCATTTAGTCCCTAGGGTAATCCACCTTCATAATATCCATAAATGCAACCTTGATCGTCTCGCCGTGCCGCCCAACATGAACTTTACCTGTGCGCGAATCCATTTCCACAATCATGCCCCTCACCGGTTGTTCCTCTCCCCATACGGTTAAGACAATTTCAGATTTCTCATGCTCCGCTTCGCTGAGTTGATTGCCGATCTCCTCTAACACAAATTCATCTCGCGTCGGTCGTTTTGCTGCTTTTGGTTTTCCCATGATATTACCGCTCCCTAGCTTTCATATCTTCGATCATTCGCTGAATGTGCTCCCCTAGTTTAACGCTGATGTTTGCTCGCGCCACATCTCGCATAATCGCAAATTTATTCTCATACCCCCGACAGATGTATTTGTAATGTAAATCCGTATCCTCTTGATCATCTTTGAACACTTTGATTTTTTTGGCACGAAGTTCTTTATTTATCGCTGCCAGCTCGAAGTGAATTCGATCCATCAAAACCTGTGTGGCGGCTACATAAAGTTTCCGGATGCTGCTCGTGGAAAGCTGCATGTCCTTACCGTTCTTTTCGACCATTGTTAACATGATCGGCAGCAAAACGGAATCACGGATCATCTCCAGCTCTTCCCGGGTCGGCACCTGGGCGCGCACGGTTTCGGATGGCGGGTTTTGCCGCTCAATGAGTGCCTCCTTGTGCTGCGGAAGCATCATGCGGCTTGATTCCCATCGGAGATTGTCGGTCAGTTTACTCATCTGTAGTGCCCTCCAATTTTTGCGCTTCTGTCTTTTGCCTGACCGGCAGCGGTCATGGACGAAGCCCGGAAAATAGCCGCGCTGCCAAACCTGTCCTTGATCGCATCCGTCGCCCGTTCCAGTGCCCTCATCTTTTCTTGGTTCTCAAATAACGTCACCTGGTAAATATCATCTGCCACAAGCCCGCTGAGCGCAACGCCGGCGCGGCGAACAGGCAAGCCGTTCCAAAAACGATAAAATAACGTCCGAACGGCTCCATAAACGGTATTTGTATGATTTGTCGGATCAGGAAGCGTCAGCTGCCTTGAAAAGCCGGTTGGCGAATCAAAAGGGCTGCACATGCATCCCACGGAAATGACCGAGCCCATGTATCCCTTCCGCCGTGAGTCGCGGCAAACCTCTTCGGTTAATTCGAGCAGGATTGTATCGATTTCTTTTTTCGTGCCGTAGTCTCGGGGCAATGTCATCATGTGGCCTACCGATTTTGGCGCAATGCGGTGCGTTTGCGGGCTTACCGGCGACGGATCGATCCCGTTGGCCGTTTGCCATAACAGCTCTGCATGGATATCGCTGTTCTTCCCCATCCGCGCTCTCAGCATCTGCTTAAACTTACCAAGCGGGATCTGGGCAAGCTCCCCGATTGTGTGAATACCCATTCTCAAGAAGTGGTTTGTCATCCGGCCGCCTACGCCGAACATTTTGTTTATAGGCAGCGGCCACAGATGTTCGGACACCTCGGCTTTCGGCAGGACGAATATCCCTTCCGGATTTTTCTTCGCGAAATTATCACAGGCCGTCTTTGCCAAAATTTTGGTGTCCCCGATACCAACCCGGGACCATACGCCGGTCGCTAACATGATCTTCGCTTGAATCTGCTTCGCAATCGCCTCCGGAGAGCCGAAATACTTGAGCGAACCGGTCACATCCAAAAATTGCTCATCGATCGAAAAGGGCTCCACCAAGTCCGTAAAAGACTCGTAAATCTCCGTGATCATGAGCGATACATCAATATAGGTTTGCATCCGCGGCCGAATTACGACAAGCTCAGGACATTTTCCAAGCGCTTCCCCAAGCGTCTCCGCCGTTGATACCCCTGCCTTCTTCGCGATCGGGCATGCGGCCAGAATAATACCGGACCGCCGCGCCGGATCGCCGGCCACGGCAACCGGCTTATCCGCATATTCCGGGTGAGCTGCCTTCTCCACGCTGGCATAAAACGACTGACAATCCGCAAGCATAATTATGCGCTTCATCCAGCCCACTTCCTCGAAGCTACAGAAACCGCGAGGATATTCTCTACTCGAAAAACACGAGGCGCGTTGCGCTCGTGACAATACGCTTTTACGATGCCGTTATTCATACTGTGGACATCGACCCGGCGCTGGGTGATTTGGTTATCCCGGCCAAGGTAAATCATCTCGACAGTACGGCCCATGTAACGTTGCAGCTCTTGTTCCATACCACTAGTCACCTCACCTGAGCGATTTAAAATGTTCGCGAATTCCCCGGCGTTTGTTCGCCCTCAAAAACAGAACATTTGTTCTGTATAAGTATACTCAGAATACCGAACAAATATTCGCTTTTCAAGAGGTATTTTTTGTCTGTTAAGGTTAAATATTTTTTAGCAATGCTTTGCACATCCCATTAATTAACAGCTGTACCATATTCTTCAGAAAGACGGTTTTTCAGTTGGGGACCTACTTGAACATAAAAAAAAGAAAACCTTTGATTTTTCTTTCTCAAAGGTTCTCTTTTAAGGAGCCCAGGGGATCGAACCCCTGACCTCAGCACTGCCAGCTATGGGCGCCCTCCGCCGTTGTTACTTACACTGCCCATAATGTGTCCAGTGCGGCTTGTTGCTTTCACGCCCTTGAATATATTGCTCGCCCCACTCGCCCAATTGGTCTAATATCGACTTCAGCGACCTTCCTAATTCACTCATTTCATAGACAACTTTCGGCGGCACTTGATTGTATACCGTTCTCCTGATGATGCCGTCTTCCTCCAACTCCCGAAGCTGCTGAGTTAACATTTTTTGCGTAATGTCCGGAATTTCCTTTTTTAATTCGCTCGTTCTCATCGGTCCACAATTCAGATAACATAAAATCAATAATTTCCATTTCCCCCCTATAACCTCTAATGTGGCTTCTGCAGGGATGTTATAGAACTGAATGAACTGTTTTTTCATGGGATATCCTCCCTCTAATACTGACGGTTATGAAAATTACTTTTTAGTACCTATAACACTTTTTTGTTCTATAAGCACAAAAAAGTGCGTTCTTCCATTTTTTCACTCTCTATCACATAATTCAATTGTATCACTTTCGAAATAAAAAGTAGAGAATGGAAGGTGACGAATCATGAAAATATTGACCGTTGTATCGCACCCAAGAGTGCATTCCCTAACCTTTGCGGTTACAGCCAGATTCACACAGGGCCTCGCGGATGCGGGCCACGAGACAGAGGTGCTGGATCTGCATCGCAGCGGATTTAATCCTGTGCTGTGGGAAGCAGATGAACCTGATTGGTCATCTGATCATAAAATCTATTCGCCTGAAGTTGAGGCCGAAATCGAACGAATGAAGAAATACGATGCGCTCGCCTATATTTTTCCGATATGGTGGTACGGCTTGCCAGCGATGCTAAAAGGATATATCGACCGCGTGTGGAACAATGGTTTTGCGTACGGCTCCAACAAACTGCATCATAAACAATTACTTTGGCTTGGTCTGGCAGCAGCTCCGAAAGAACACTTTGAGAAGAGACAATACGATAAGATGATGGCCCAGCAACTGAACGTCGGGATGGCCGAGTACGTAGGAATCTCAAATAGCAAGGTTGAGATATTATATGACACTTTGGATTCAAGGCCGGAAATTCACGAGAGGCTGCTGCAACAAGCTTATTTTCTCGGACTATATTATGACCATTCAAAGGCCGTAACTTTGTAATTTATTTAGAATGCAAAAGCGATCTGAGAACGATCAGGCTTTAATTAAACCATTTGCTAAGGCCCATTATGCAAAAAAAATCGCCACTACGATTAACGTAGTGGCGACAGCCTGTTGAAAAACTTCAACAGGCTACTTTTATCTTTAATATCTTTATCAAATTACCGCGTTAATATGATATAATATAACTATACTGTAAAGGCGGTGGTCTTATGCTTCGTTCCAACCCGAATG
>NZ_JBHSRV010000007.1:0-347942 GCF_042659105.1 Paenibacillus allorhizosphaerae
ACAGGCAGGTTGCCTACGTGTTACTCACCCGTCCGCCGCTAGGGTCCGAAGACCCTCGCTCGACTTGCATGTATTAGGCACGCCGCCAGCGTTCGTCCTGAGCCAGGATCAAACTCTCCATTAAAGTATCATTTTCGGACCGAAGACCGAAATTGATACAAATCGCTCCCATCACCCGAGGGCAATGCTCGCTATAATGTAAGTTGATTAGCTCAAAAATTCATCGTTGACAACTGACGCCGGCGAAAAATCGCCGTAACAGTTGCAACATGCTGACGAGAATTTTCATTCTCTAATTCACTCACTCGTTGTTCAGTTTTCAAAGGGCAATTACAATCGACACAATCTTCTGTCGTTTGTTGTCATCCGTTTTAGCGGCGACTTTTTTAATATACCACATTCGCCTATCTCAATGCAAGCATTATTTTTATCAAAACTCGCAACGCCTGCTTATTAAGCTTTCGGAATGGACATGCCGTCTTAGCGGCGAAGACTAATTTATCACATCCTTCGAGCGAAAGTCAAGCCTCGGATTTTATAAAAAAAGAAAAAGGAGCGGAGCCCCTATAAAGCCCGCTCCATTGCACATCAATTTACTCAATCATCCCTTCAGTCGGGCTGCTCGCGGAAGCGAACCGCTTCTTCGGGATGCGCCCTGCCAGAAAACCTTTGCGTCCCGCCTCTACTGCAAGCTTGAACGCTTCCGCCATAAGTGCAGGATCATTTGCACCTGCCACCGCCGTATTAAGCAGCACTCCGTCTGCCCCAAGCTCCATGGCAAGCGCAGCATCGGCCGGACCCCCAATCCCGGCGTCGACGATAATCGGCACCTTCGCCTCTTCAATGATGAATCGCAAATTCCCTTGATTTACGATGCCTTGACCTGATCCAATCGGAGAAGCCCCAGGCATGACAGCCGCCGCGCCGGCCTCTTGCAGCTTCCGAGCCAGAATCGGGTCATCGGACGTATAAGGCAGAACGATAAAGCCTTCTTCAACAAGAATCTTCGTCGCTTCCAACGTCCCTACCGGGTCCGGGAGCAATGTCCGGGGATCGCCGATGACTTCTACTTTAATCATGTCGCATAACCCGGAAGCTTTGGCCAGGCGCGCAATGCGGACCGCTTCCTCTACCGTGTAGGCTCCCGCCGTGTTGGGAAGCAGGGTAAATTTCTTCAGGTCCAGAGACTCCAGAAAATTAGGGGCGTCCGGATTGTCGATCGGCAGTCTGCGAATCGCAAAGGTCAATACTTCCGCGGCCGAGGCTTTCACAGCTTGTTCCTGTACATCGAGTGCCGAAAATTTGCCTGTTCCGAGCAGCAGGCGGGATTGAAATTCATATGGCCCGATTTTTAACGTATCACTCATTATAATATCTCCTTCTGTTGCGAGAATAGGTCAGCCGCCGCCGACAAAATGCACAATTTCCACCCGATCGCCATCGTTCAAACGGGTCTGATCATAAACGCTGCGATCAATGATCTCCCGATTCAATTCCACTACCAAAATTTTGTTCTGCAGCTTAAACGCCGCCAGCATCTCGGCAACCGTAGATACGAGCTCCAGTTCCCTTGTCTCTCCGTTTACGACCAACTGCATAAGGTCACCTCCTCTAGTCGCGGACAACAAAAAAAGCCAACCCGTATAGGTTGACATGAACGAAAGTAGATCCGATCCGAAATTCGTCCACTTTCCTACGCTGGTATAATCCAGACACGCCTCCATGATGAAGACGCCGTCAACAGGTTCCAAGGGTCAAAGATCCGCTTCTTTTTCTCAGCCCAGCACGGCAGGGCTCCCCTAGTGGCTATGTAATTATCGATGCAAGTATATCATAATTTGCTTCTTTTGGCATCCGTGTATCGCAGTTCAAGGACGGATAATTCGGTATCGTCCGTAAAAACAATTTCCTTCACAAGCGACTTTTTAACCAGCTTGCTCATCAAGAGCGGAAGCTCCATGCGAATATCCGCCAGCTTCGGCTCCTGCTGCAGCTCCTGCAAAGTCCAAGCTTCTTCCCGGCTGCCGAGTACGTCAAGCAGAGGCGTACAGCACCGCTCCATCTTGGACATGACGGAAAATTCGCAAGCCAGGAGCACGAGCTGCACGCGCTGCTTGACCGTTTCCACGCTGAGCGTCAATTCTTCATACAACTTGTAGACTCCCGGATTGATCGACTTGATTTGACGCCATACCGTTACTTCGGGATGATGGCCCGACTCGATGATGACGATTCGCGCCCAGTGGCGCAGCGCCTCCAGTACGTTATGGTATGCATCCAGCGTATGGTCGTCGAGCAAGTACTCTTTACTTTGCAAATAGCTTCTCAAAAACTTGGAAAACTCAATGAGCAGCTTATGCTCCCTAAGATCGTCGGGGAACTCGAGCACCTTATGCCGCAAGCTTTCCAAATACATATTACGATCCAAAAGTATCTCTCCCTTTAAGATCCAATAAATAATGCTCCGCTGCTCCCCGTGTAAAATAAAGCCGTTCAGCGCATCCGGACTAATCCATCTTTCTTGTATACGACGGTTCTCTTTTATATAATGATACTGTTGATGGGCTCGTTCGGTGTCGCTGCTTATAACCAGCAGCAGCAAATCAAAACCGTCGGTAACGGCGGAAAACAGCGAAGGATTGTCAACAGCCGCCACACTGATAACGGCATCGTCCCGACGGAGCTCTTCCACCCGGTATGCTTTTAACGATTCCAACATGAAAAGAAGCCTCCTGTCATAGGGACACTTAAATCGATGCAATCATCTATTTCTACATCCCACAGCCTGTTTCCTGCAACAGGTTGTGACAAAAAGTACAATTCTTACGCGAAAGAAGTGAATATTCCATCATGAGACTAAGATCCAGCAAAGTGAATGAATTCCGGTTATGGGGGCTGCTGCTGACGATGGGCGGCATGCTATTGATGATTTTGGGACTGGCCGGGATCGTGTTTGATTGGGGGACGACCGGTCGTTGGGTCGCCGTCATCAGCATGCTGGTCGGTGCAATCGCGATGCTGGTCAGTATGGGGGTTTATTTTGCCGCGGGCATGATGTCCACAAGCGCGACGGTAGTAACGTGCCCGGAGTGCGGGAAACTGACGAAAATTCTCGGCAAAACGGACCGGTGCATGTATTGCAAAACGATATTGTCCTTGGATCCTCAGCACGCGCCTAACGAAGGCGCTGAAGATCATCCCGTGGCCGGCACGACCAAACCGACCCCTTAAGCTATTCCTTAAACTTAAAAGGATCGCCTTCAAAGTTCGAAGGCGATCCTTTTTGGTATGGCGTTACGGCGCATCGAGTACCGATTGAATCCATTTCCAGGCCTCCGGATTTTCATAACCGCGGGTCCACGAGGCAACGCCGGCCAAATCGTACTTGCGGACAAGCGCAATCCGCGCTCTTACCGACGTTTCGTCTTCAATCCAGATTCGTTTCAAATTGCCGTCTTCTTTGTATTCCACATAATTTTGTCCTGTTTCCGGGGAAAAGACCGGGGTCAACTTCATTTCTTTGATGACCCGCTGCGGCATATCCATGTATACCGACCTCGCGCTGACCTTCGTTTTGCCGTCCTTTTGAAGCTCCTCGGTCCACACCCTAGTGTAAAAGGGAATACCCAAAATAAGCTTTTGCGGCGGAATCTTCTCCTGGTTCAGCAAATCGGCGACCGATTTTTCAACCCAAGGCAGCGACGCAACCGATCCGGCTTTCGGACTGCTGGCCCAATGCTCATCGTAAGCCATCAGCACCAAGTAATCGACCACTTCCACGAGCGCTTTTCGGTCATAGAACATCGACCACGATTCGCTGCTCGAGAGCGCCGTTACATCGATGGATACAATGAGTCCCTGTTCGTGAAGCAAGGGTGTCATTTCCCTTACGAATTGAACGAGATTTTGCTTATCCTTCAGATTGACATTTTCAAAATCGATGTTGATGCCTTGCAGCGAATACATTTGCGCAAAACTGAGCAGCTGCTTGATCATTTTCATCCGCTTATCGTACGTCGCGAGCGCTTCCGTTGTCCGTTTCGGCTCGAAACCGTTGCTGAATAGCGCCCACACCTGGTACCCGTTATTATGCGCCCATTTAACGTAGGCCGGGTCTGCATTATTCTTAATGTTCCCCTCGCCGTCCTCCAACTGAAACCACGTAGGGCTGACGACATCGAGTCCCGGCATCGGCGGAATTTTCGATGTATCCGGATTTTTGTTGAATACCTGCTCCCAAGTCATATTAATCTTGCCGGCAACGGGCTGTTTGGGAACAAACTCGGGCTGCGGCGCTTGTTTCGGTATAATCTCTTCGCGGCTCGTCTCGAGATGATCTTTGCGAACGTACCCCATATGTCCGTCCTTGCGCTGCACTTGAAGCCACTCGTCCTGATCTTTCCAGACCATGACTTCTTCCCCCTGCTTCAAATCGGCATAGATCGGCGATTTGATCGACGGATCGCGGCGCATCGGAACCGTCCGTTCCGGCTTGCCAGGATAGGTGATCGCACGTTCCCAGCGAATCTTCTCCCCTTCCTTGAACAAAAAGACGGCTCCCGTTTCGGCGGCTTCGCGCAGCTCGATACCATATAGATCTTTGAGCGGATCAATGGGAAGGTATACCCCGTTGTCCGCTTTCTCAAGCGGAAACTTGAGTGTGAACGGCTTCTCGTTCACCATGCCGGTCAATTGGCTGGTGCGCAGCCGCATCACTTTATCTTGCGTCGTAATAATAACGGATTCGCTTGCTTTTTCATATATGAGTGCAGGATCTATACGCTCTTTCACAATTTCAAAGGAAAGTTTCAAGCTTTCGTTATGCCCGATCGCCGGCTGCTCCAATTGCATGCCGTTATAAAAAACGGGCTTAGGGTTGCCGCTGAAATCCGGCTGCACATGTTTCGAGTTCGGCATATATACGATATAGGCATACGTGCCAAGCAGTGCTCCGCAAATGATCGCCAGCGTGAATAAAAACCACGGCCATTTGCGTCTTCTTCTCCGGCGGATTGTGCCGGACCTATCCATCATTGACTCCATCTCTTCACTCCTGTAGCAAGATGCCTTCCCGTATTGCCGTATTAAGCAAAATGGACGTATCCGGCTCCGCTGCTGGGCAGATGGCCGAACACGTCCATTATACCGTAAATCTATCAATCTATCATCCGTTATGAACCGCGCTGCAGTCCGAGCAAATGCCGTAAACCTCTACACGGTGGCTCTTGACCTTAAAGCCTGTCAGCTCGCCCGCCGCTTTCTCCAAGTCGTCGAGAGGCGTGTATGCAAAATCAACCAGTTTGCCGCATTTCTCACATAACGCATGGTAATGATCGGATAAGTCGGCATCAAACCGGCTGGAATGATCCCCGTACGTCATTTCGCGAACAAGTCCCGCTTCAATAAATACTTTCAGGTTATTGTAGACGGTAGCGACACTCATGCTGGGAAAACGCGGAGACAGCGCTTTATAGATGTCATCCGCGGTCGGATGCGACATAGTGCCAAGCAAGTAAGACAATATGGCATGCCGCTGCGGCGTCATTCGCACGCCCATCGTTTTCAGTTGATGGAACGCCTGCTCCATTCGGGAATTCATGCTGTTCACCGCCATTCCAGGTAAAAGGATTTCGCTTCATTTTACCCGGATTTACTGCGCCTTGTCAATTGGACGGCTGGATCGATACAGAACCGTTCGTCTCGAATCGGACGGCATATTTTCCGCTGCCGATCGTACCTTCGATTGTTTTTTTGTTGACCGTGAGGGGCAACGACGATTGGATTCCGTTCTCTCTGCCCTTCCCTGCCACACGGTAGTCTCCTTGTGTCGGCAGTCGAAGCTCGATTTTACCGTTCGAGGTTCTTACGTCCCAATCGCCGCTGATCGTATCGCTGGATGCTTCAACCGTGCCATTGGTCGTCTCGGCTTTCAGCTTCACAACTTTGCCGTCGACCTTGACGGAGCCGTTGGTCGTATGCGCATTGACATTGCCCGCAATCCCCTGAACGTTAAGCTCTCCGTTCGTAGACTCCAACATCGCGTCGCCCCGGTGATCCGTAACCGAAACACGTCCATTCGTAGTCTTCAGCGTAATCGGTCCCTCGGTTCTGCTGGAGGTGATGGAACCGTTCGTCGTTTCAAATCGAAGTTCTCCGGCCAGATCCGATATAGAAATCGCACCATTCGTCGTTTCCGCTTTCAGGCGCTGCTTGATTGGAAGCTGGGCCGCTTCGATTTTGCCGTTCTTCGTCTGCATCTCCAGATTGATCTTTTGCTGCGCCGGAACGGTAACGACAAGATCCATTCGCGGGTATTTGCCTCCGATGATCGAACCGTCGTATTGTTTGCCTGCCGCTTGAATTTCGAGCGTATCGCCGGACGATTGGTATTCGATCTTCGATTCGTCGGCAATGCTGCGCGCTTCTTTCTCATCCTTCACTTTTACGTACATTATAAGGGCGACCTGCACCTTATCCACGTTTCCTGGCTTGACGACAACGCTTCCGTCCCGGTCGTTGATCTTGACATTGCCGATCGCCGGGCTGATTGGAATTTCGGTAACGCCTTTGTCAAACTTATAACCTTCTCCAAAAGAGCCGATCACATCGCCAATATCAGATATTCCGTTTATTTTTTTGAAAATATCGGCTGATTGCGTACTGACGATGACCACCGCGGAAATGATCACGGCGAATATGATGCCTGGGATGTCCAGCTTAAGCGGTCTGCCGGTGCTTCCGTACTTCATATTGAAAAGAAGATATTCGACTCCTAAACATATGAACAACAGCGGCCACCAATCAATCAGCTCCGCGGTTAACCGGGTGCCCGTCGCTTTATCGATTATGACAGAGGCACCGACCGCCACGAGCAACAACGCCGCCGTATAACGTCCTGCTTTATGCATGATGTCTCGCTCCTTACTTCTTTTTCGATTCTTTATAGAACATGTATGCGCCTACGCCGATCAAAATAATAGCCCCCACCGACGATCCGACCATTTCGAAAACGTGTTCAAGCCAAGCCGGCTTTCCTCCTGCCAAAAACAACAGCGCCCCAATACCAATCAGAACGTATCCGATCAAGTTGCTCCCGCCGCGTCTTTCATTCGGAAAACCGCCTTCAGGCATGTCGCCGGGCATCGATTCACTGAAAAACCCCGGCATCTCAGCATGATTCACTTTGTCGGTCTGCTGCAGCGCGTCAAATATATTATAGAAATAAATCACAGGTACGAGCAGCGAGAACAGCACGACAAGCGGAATACTATTTCCGTTGGTCGCAAAAAATACAATGGCGAATATATTCAGGAAAAACAACAGCATCATGCTCAGCCCGCGTTGCATCAGCCCCAAATAAAATTGACCGGTCCCGGGAATGCAGCAAGAAAGCAAGCCAGCAATCCACTTGTTCTTCCTCAGTCTCGGGCGGAAAAACGGATCAAAGGGCACCTGCCGCCTCTGTCCGTAACGTTCCAGTCGTTCCCGCAGAAACTCCTCCTCCGTATCTTGTTCGGTTCCTGGAGTCTTTTTCGTATCATCCTGCATCGTTCCGATCCTCCTTATGTCAACAGCTGCTTCGATAACAATTCGATCGTTTGAAATAATAAGCGTGTGCCGCTGCGAACGCCGGCTTCCAGCTCGTAGGCGTCTAACGATATGAGCTTCCCCATAGCGCCCGAATAAATGAACAGGAACGTTGCCGCAGTGGCCACCAAACCGTTCGCAAGTTCCGTGCGCCAGAACGTTTTTTTTCCGGCCGTCTCCTGTTTGAGGGCAGGCCTCTCCACCGCCATCGGCGGCTCCTGCCGCAGCGCCTCCATCACCCGGTCGGACAATCCGCTGGGAGCATCCAGAAGCGGCATATTCTCGAGCAGCAGTTCCATATCCACGAAAGCGGCAAGGCGTCTGCGGCAGTCCGGGCATGCGCGAAGATGAAGGGCGACCCGTTTGTTCATTAGTTCGTCGATATGCTTATTTAGATACCGCTCTAGAGTCCGGTCGTCGGGATGCATGATGTTCATGCCCTCGCACCTCCATCCATTTTTCCTTCAAAAGCGATTTCCCACGGTAAAGCCGGGTTTCGATCGTTTTGAGAGGAAGCCCGGTAATATCCGATATTTCCTGATACGACAACTGCTTATAATGATAAAGATACATCACAAGCCGGTATTTGTCAGGCAAATCCGACAACAGACGCTGCATGGTTTCCTGCTCTTCCTTCTGCAAGGCTCGTGCTTCCGGCTCCTCCCTCCGGTCACCGAACCATCCCTTCACTTTGTCCAAAATGGCTTCATACGGCTTGCGGCGCTGAGATCTACGGTAGTCGGTCACCAAATTGACGGTTAACCGGTAAACCCATGTCTTAAACTTGGCGTCCCCCCGAAAATGCTCAAGCGAACGATACATTTTAATGAAAACTTCCTGCGTCAAATCTTCGGCGGTCTCACGGTGGCCGGTCATGCGATAGGTCAGCGTATAAATGTAATTTTGATGACGTTCCATCAAGTGCCGATACGCTTCGTCTTCGCCCTGGCGGACTCGATCGATCAGCTGCTCATCCGTCATTTGGTCCACCCGGTTCACCGCCTTTTGCTTCTTTCATAAGAGTTAGACGGCTTTCTTCGGCGTACCCCTTCATTTCTTCAAAAATATTTTTCAATCGCATACGACCGATTTCACGCCGTCCAAATGTTTCAGATCTTCTACGGTCTGCAGCAGCATTCCTTCTTTGGCAAGACGCAGGTTCAACATAATCAATACAGATTGATCCGTTTCGTCGCTTTCCGGCTGTTCTTCTACAGACAGCATTTTAATGACTCCGCCCCGATTCGCGACCACGAGCGATACCCGCGAGAGCAGGCCCGGCGTATCGGCCGCCCGCAGTTTGAAGTGATGCAGCTTTTTGCCGCGAAAATACTTTTTCTCAATGCGGTTTAAGACGAACAAGCTGATCAGTACAAGCAGCTCCGCCAGTACGGCCGCGTAGTAAAAACCAGCGCCGATCGCGAGGCCAATCGCCGCCACGACCCATAGAGAAGCCGCCGTCGTCAGACCGGTAATCGATTTACCCGTAAATAAAATCGTCCCAGCTCCGAGAAAGCCTATGCCGCTAATGACTTGCGCCGCCAGGCGGGCGGGGTCGAGCCTTACATTATCAAGCGCAGCGAATTCGGAAAAACCGTACATCGACAGCAGCATAACGAGCGTGGCGCCGATGCAGACCAAAATATGCGTCCTCATGCCGGCGGCATGGCTGCTGTGCTCGCGTTCAAACCCGATCAAGCCCCCAAGCAAAAAGGCAAGCGCCAGGCGGAGCGTAATGTGTGCAGGATCGATAAACCATGGATTCGTTGCCACTTTTCCGCCTCCTTTTGAGACATTCTACTGCTTATTGTACCATGTTCCGCAGAAGTTAACGGTTTTCGGAAAAAAACGATTGACTTCACCGCGGCGCAAGGTAGACTTAGTATCAGTGAAACGTTTAAATCATCGAAAAAATGGGAGGCGTTCCCGAAATGCTGACGGATGTAATGATACGTAAACACCAGGTGCAGCGGCTCGCGGCGGAGCATGCGATGGCACTTCCGCTCTTGGCAAGCGGCTACTGGTTTCATAAAGATGTGCGCGACAACTTTTACTTCGCGATCCACTTGTTCGGATATACGGCGGAAGGTGCGCCGGATTGGACGGAAGCGAAACGGGTCGAAGGCCAGGCGCTTGCCGTACGGATGCTGCAACATGTTCTCAAGCTGCAGATGCAGGATGCAAGCCATCCGATGTACGGACATTGGCCGTTGAATTTGGGGTCGGATCCGGCATCGGCCAAGCCTCACGTATTGCCTGTAGAATTGATGGGCTGCATGCTGATGTTTTTTTATGAGAAATACCGGGAGGCGCTGCCTGCGGAGCTGAAAAGCGAAATCAGCTTGTCCATTTTGCACATTTACCAAAGCAGCGTGTACCGCCATCCGCTGAAGTCGATGCACCATCACGAAGCAAAGCATACGGCGCTCAAGCTGCTGCTCGGCCATGAATTCGGCGACGAAGCGCTGCTTGAAGAAGGCATTCGCTGCGCGCAGCGTTTGCTGCAGCATGTACGTACGTTCGGCTTCAAGGAATACGGCTGCCTGCCATGGCATTGGCACTGGATTCAAGCGTTCACCTGCGTTTGGGACACCGTTCAGGACGAAGCGGCGCGAGCGGTGGCGGGAGAGCTGCTCGACTATTTGTGGAGCTTGCGGGCGGAGGCGTACTTGCGCGGGACGTGGGTCGGTCCGCATTCGCGGATCTGGCCTCACGACGCGCCGAAGGATACGAACACGCCGCTCGATTATATCGCCTTCGGCGACTTTCCGGCGCCGAATACGTTCCCGCGGCTCGAGGGAGCGGCGCTGTACACCTACGAGGTGTCAGCGGCGGTACGCGAGCGCGCCATGGCGCAAGCCGAGCCGCGCGAGGTGAAGCGGCTGATTCGCTTCGCCGCAGAGGACGGCGAAGTCACGTCTGCGGCGCACACGTATACATACGTGACGCGGGATTATGCGCTCGGCGGTATTTACGAGCGCCGCGAGGAGTTCGACAACGAACAGCTCCGCTGGGACGTGTCGCTGCCTCTCGATTCGGAGCCGGCCGCAGCTGGCGTGAATCAGCTGTATTTCTTCCATCCGGGCAGCAAGTATGCGCCCGGCGATGATCGGCACGCAAGCCCGTACGGCGAAGTGCTCTTCGACAGAGGCGCCTCGCTGCAGCTTTGGGCGATTCCCGAGGAAGCGGCCGGCGAAGCCTTCGACTCGCTTGTCGGCTGCCTGCCAAAAGGCGAGTGGCGCTTCGACAAATTTGGCGGCTGCGGCAAGCTGGGCTCCGTCTACGCCGCCTTTCACGCTTATGGCGGCGAGCCTGTCGCTATAACGGAAAAAGCAGATCGCTACTCTGTAGCCGTGTCTCTCGAGGAGGGCCGCCGCGCAGGCATCATTGTGGAAGTGATGTCGACCGACGAAGCCGACGCTCAGGGAGTCCACAATCTCGACGATTGGTTGTCGGCTGTGAGAGAACGATTCTCTAATGCTTTCAAGCCGCAACAGGATTCACTGGCCGTGTCGTACCCCTCTATACGCGGAAAACAGCTTCATCTCGCAGTCGGCAACGACGGTCTTTTGACGTCTCGGAACATCAACGGAACGGGTATCGCGTTCGACGATTATACTATTTTCTGAAATTGCGTTAGCGTAATGCCGGGAGCAACGAGCCTCACCCTTACCGGCTCATAGCCGTGCTTGCCGTACAGCTCGATGGCCGGCGTATTATTTGTGCCCGTCGATACTTTGATGCACATGCCGGGAACGGCGAATTGCTCCGCATGCTTCAGCAGGCCGGTCGCGATCCCGCGGCGGAAATAATCGGGATGCGTCATCATGCGGCAAATCGTCAGCTCTTTCGCGCTCTGCTTGCAGGAGACGGCGCCGACCAATCGCCCTTTGCCGTCCGGCTCATCTATTTCATCATAATAGCCGAAGAACGATTCCTCCGACTCTCTCAGCGTTTGCGGGGAATCAAACAGCGGCGGTATCTCGTTGAAACCGATTAGCTCCGCTTCGATCCGGTATGCAAGCTGCTGAAGCGATAACAGTTCCAACGTTTCGTGCAGGTCGGTCAAATCTATTTTTCGAATCATGGCGCAGCTCCCTTCTTGGTTGGAAGGACTTTGTAAAGAAAAGCTTCTAATCGTAGTTTAAAAAAGTGGTATGTCCGCGGGACCGACTTTCGGAGTCGTGCCCGCTGGCATACCACTTTATTTATCCCGCTAACAATTAAGGCGGTCAATGATTAACTTGTTTACTAATCCCGGGTTCGCCTTCCCTTTCGTTTCCTTCATCACTTGCCCGACAAGGAATCCGACCGCCTTTTCTTTCCCGGCCTTGTAGTCGGCAACGGATTGCGGATTATTGGCCACGATCTGGTCGACGACCGCTTTGATCGCACCTTCGTCGCTGATTTGCACAAGTCCTTGCTCCTCAACGATCGTCTGCGGCGCTTTGCCGGTTTCCAGCATCGTTTTGAACACCGTCTTTGCGATTTTGCTGCTGATCGTCCCTTTCTCCATCAGGCCGATCATTTCGCCAAGCCCCTGGCCTGTCACTTTCACGTCCGACAGCTCCAAATTATTCGCATTCAAATAGCCGAGCAGGTCACCCATAATCCAGTTGGACACGGCTTTGGCGTCCTTCGTATACTTCAAGCTTTCCTCGAAGAAGTCCGCCACTTTGATCGACGAAGTGATCACTTCCGCATCATAACTCGGCAAGGCATACTCGTTCACATAACGCGATTTGCGTGCATCCGGCAGTTCCGGGATGGACGCCTTTACGCGGGCCTTCCAATTGTCGTCGATATGCATCGAGACGAGATCCGGGTCCGGGAAATAGCGGTAATCGTGCGCCTGTTCCTTGCTCCGCATCGTAAGCGTCTTGCCTTGGGCTTCGTCCCAGCGGAGCGTTTCCTGTACGACGGTTCCACCGCCGTCCAGCACATCCGCCTGGCGCCACTCCTCGTACTCCAGCCCGCGTTGCACGCCGCGGAACGAGTTCATATTCTTGAGCTCGGCTTTCGTTCCGAACTCCTTCTGACCGTACGGGCGAAGGCTGATGTTCGCGTCGCAGCGCAGCGAGCCTTCCTCCATCTTCACATCGGACACGTCGCAGTATTGCATGATCGCTTTCAGCTTCTCCAAGTAGGCACGCGCCTCTTCAGGGGAGCGCAAATCCGGTTCGGAGACGATTTCGATCAGCGGCGTTCCGACCCGGTTAAAGTCCACGAGCGACGCATAGCCGCCGTCAACGTGCGTCAGCTTGCCCGCATCTTCCTCCAGATGGACGCGGGTGATACCGATCCGTTTCGTCTCGCCGTTCACTTCGATTTCGATCCAACCGTGTTCTCCGACAGGTTGATCGTATTGGGAAATTTGATACGCCTTAGGCGAATCGGGATAAAAATAGTTTTTCCGGTCGAACTTGCTTACCGTCGCAATTTGGCAATTTAGCGCCATCGCCGCTTTCATGGCATACTCCACCGCTTGCTTGTTCAGCACCGGGAGCACGCCAGGATGCCCGAGGCAAATCGGGCACGTATGCGTATTCGGCGGAGCTCCGAATGCAGTGGAGCAGCCGCAGAAAATTTTGGAGTTTGTATGCAGTTCAACGTGGACTTCGAGGCCGATGACCGTTTCGTATTTCTTATCGGTTGCTGTTGTCACGTAAGTTTGCTCCTTTCTATATTGCAACTTATGCTAGCGAAGCTATTGCATCCGTTGTCAATGATATTGCAACTTATGCTAGCGAAGCTATAGCATCAGTTGTCAATGATATGCAACTTCAATGTCCCTTTTTACAAATGCGGACGCTGCTTGTGGAAGTCCGTTTGCTGCTCGTATGCGTGGGCTACGCGCAGCACCGTGGATTCGTCGAGCGGTTTGCCGATAATTTGCAGGCCGATCGGGAGCCCGTCTGCAAAGCCGCACGGCACGCTAACGGCCGGAACACCGGCCAAGTTAACCGGAATCGTCAAAATATCGTTCAAGTACATCGTCAGCGGGTCGTTCGCTTGCGATCCGATTTTGAAAGCCGTCGTCGGCACCGTTGGTCCGATGATCACGTCATATCGTTCAAATACCTGGTCGAAATCGCGTTTGATCAGCGTGCGAACCTTTTGCGCCTTCAAATAGTACGCATCGTAATAACCAGAGCTGAGCGCGTACGTTCCGAGCATGATCCGGCGTTTCACCTCGTCGCCGAAGCCTTCGCTGCGGGACTTGAGATAAACGTCCAGCAAGTTTTTCGGGTTTTCCGCACGTTCGCCGTAACGAACACCGTCGAATCGGGCCAAGTTGGAGGAAGCTTCCGACGAGGCAAGCAAATAATAGGTAGCGACGGCGTACTCCGAGTGCGGCAAAGATACTTCTTCGACGATCGCCCCTTGCGCTTCCAACACTTTCAAAGCGGTCAACACCGCGTCCTTCACTTTCGGATCGATGCCTTCCCCGAAATACTCCTTCGGCACCGCGATGCGCAAACCTTTCACATCGCCCGTCAATGCGCTCAAATAGTCCGGTATATCCGCGTTCAACGACGTCGAATCCATCGGGTCGTGTCCTGCGATCGCCTGCAGCAGGTACGCGCTGTCTTCCACGTTTTTGGTCAGCGGACCGATTTGATCGAGCGAAGACGCGAAGGCGACGAGCCCGAATCGGGACACAAGACCGTACGTCGGCTTCAGCCCGACAATGCCGCAATAGGACGCCGGTTGACGAATCGATCCGCCGGTGTCGGAGCCGAGCGAGAAAAATACTTCTCCGGCCGCAACCGCTGCTGCGGAACCGCCGCTCGAACCCCCGGGCACATAATCCTGATTCCAAGGATTAAAAGTCGGATGAAAGCTTGAGTTTTCATTCGAGCCGCCCATCGCGAATTCATCCATGTTGAGCTTGCCGATGGTAACGGCTTGCGCTTCCTTCAGCTTTTTCACGACGGTGGCGTCATACACCGGATTGAAATTGCGCAAAAATTGGCTTGCGCATGTCGTCGTAAGGCCTTCGGTCACAATGTTGTCCTTGATGCCGATAGGCAACCCGAACAGCAGCCCTCTCGCGCTGCTTTCCGACTGCTCGTCCAACGCTTTGGCGTTTTCGCGCGCGCCGTCCTCATCCAACGTTAAAAATGCCTTCACCTTGCCGTCCACGGCGGCAATTCGTTTATAAGACGCGTCTACCAAATCGGAGACGGTAATTTCTTTGGAATGAAGCTTGTTATGCAGCTCCTGCAATCGTAAATCAAACAATGACAAGCGGATATCCTCCCTTCAAAATCGCGGCGCAAAACGGATTATTCCAGTACGGCCGGCACCTTAATTTGTCCTTCCTCTTCATCCGGCGCGTTCAACAGCACCTTCTCGATCGGCAGCGACGCTCTAACGGCATCTTCGCGCATCACATTTATGAGCGGCATCGCGTGGCTCGTTGGCTCAACGCCTTCCGTATCAAGCGCGTTCAACTGCTCCGCATATTTTAAAATTGCGTTTAGCTGCTCGGTGAACTGCTCCTTCTCGCGCTCACTCAGCTCAAGTCTGGCGAGGCTTGCAACGTGCTCCACATCCTTGACGGTAATACTCATCCTTTTGCACCTCACTCTATGGCAATCATTTTTCCTATTATAGCTTAGATGGAATAGGTTCTCAATTGCCGAAATCGGGTTCGCATGCCGAGACAGCCGGTACGAGCGATAGCAGGTGCGAAAAAACGATAGCCATGGCTAAACGGCTTCGCCGACCCGATACGACATCCATTCCGCTACCGCCACCGGGTGAATGATTCGATGTTGCCGTTGCAGCACAGGCCGCGCGAAGCGCATAGAGCCAGCTTCCTCACGTCACAATGAACAGAGAGTGCTCCCCCGTTGCATTGCCGGTTTGGCGTTGCACTTTCTTTATAACGCTAAAAAAACCGGCTGCAATCCTTCTCCAGGAAACGCGCCGGTACAGTTCTTTTTAAAAGAGGATCGCTCTCTTTATTACAAAAGCCGGGATTAAATCCATGCTTTCAAATTGATCTGCTTGATAAAATCTTCCTTCGACTGCACATCTTTAGTGGCCTCGGCTTCCGCTCCGGCATCGACGTTCTCTCCGTTCATAATACGGCGAAACATCTCCTCATTACGGGTGGCAAGCGCAAAATCGATCAGCGCTTCCTGCTCCAGCCGGTCGACTTCCTGTTGAATCAGCACTTCCTCCAGCTCGATATCCGCACCGGGCACAAAATAATGTTTATTCGTTTTCGGCACCCGTACGACGTAATCGAAAACGTTATCCGCGTTACGGTCGTAAGCGATAATATACCCGTACTCCCCGATCGGCAAATTTTGTTCAAAGCTGTCCGCGATAACAATTACCTTTTGTCCCAACCGCAGCATGGACATTTCCCCCTTGGATCTACCGGCCCTCGCTCTTGATTCATGCTGAATTTCGTATATGATGGATTCAGAAAATGTTGTTGCAAATGAGGTGCCTCATGAATCGTGCCCGCAATGGTCGCTTAGTATGGATTATAATTCTATTAATCTTAACATTATTCTTTTGGTTAAGCAATGCTAGAGTACCCGCTCAGGCACATCCTTTAAACAACGGATACTCGCAATTGTCCGTTACCGCCAAAGGCGTCGACTACGAATTGTTTATACCGGAAAACAGTCTCCTTATGTTCGATATCGATCACGACAACAAGATAACGGAGAGGGAATTGACCGATAAACACAGCGAGATGACTCGCTATGTTACGGACCGGCTTCGACTCGAACAAGATATGGAACCGATGACTGTGACGATGAAAAGCATCCATTTGGACGAAAAAGACACGATTCCGGGCGTCAGCTTTTCCCTGAATTACGATGCGTTCAAACCGATTCAACGCTTTATCATCGACTACAACCTGTTATTTGACGATGCGGACCCGGCTCATCTGAACTTCGTGCTGATCACGGAAGGAGACGATATCGACCAGGCGGTGCTGGACAGCGCACATCGCTCCTACCATTACGAGTCGTTTCATCCCGCGACGCCGGGGACGGTGTTATGGAACTTTTTTATGCTGGGCGTGGAGCATATATTGACCGGTTACGACCATTTGCTCTTTTTATTCTCCCAGCTGCTCATCGCCGTCCGCACCGCCGAGATCGTCAAAATCGTGACCGCCTTCACGATCGCGCACAGCATTACGCTGCTGCTCGCAGCAACAGGCATTATTCGGTTGCCGGGTACCTGGGTCGAGGTCGGCATTGCGCTGACGATTTGTTATGTCGCCATCGAAAATATCGTTGTGAAAACAAGCCGATTCCGCTGGCTGCTCACGTTCGCCTTCGGCCTCATTCACGGGATCGGCTTTGCTGGCGCATTGGGAGAAATCGGTCTGCCGCAGTCTTATTTTCTCGGCTCGCTGCTTATTTTCAATCTCGGCGTGGAGGCCGGACAGCTGGCGATCGTCGTCCTGGTGCTCCCTCTACTCGTTCGGCTGCAGCGATTCGGATGGTACGGGAAAGCGGTCATTATCGGCGGTTCGGTACTGATTTTTGTATTGGCGGCCAAATGGGCGTTGGAACGGGCAGGGCTATTGTGAGGATGAACTGGACATAAGCCTGTTTGCAGCTTTACGATATGAAGAAACGCAAAATTACAACGAGGGGATGGAATGGTACAATGACGGATTCATTACGTTATCCGATCGGCCGATTCGTGAAGCCGGAGAAAATGGACATGGCACAGGTTCAAGGATGGATTCGCGATATTGAGGAGCTGCCTCAGCGGGTAAGGGATGCGCTGCAAACGGCGAGCGCTGCGCAGTACGACACCCCTTACCGGCCGGGGGGATGGACCGTGCGGCAAGTCGTGCATCATTTGGTCGACAGCCATATGAACAGCGTCATTCGTTTCAAACTTGCACTGACGGAGGACAATCCGACCATCAAGCCTTATCGGGAAGAGGCTTGGGCCGAGCTTCCGGACACATTGTATGCACCGGTCGAACTGTCGCTCGCATTGCTGGACGTATTGCATGCGCGCTGGGTTCTGCTGCTCCGCGCCTTGTCGGAAGCCGACTTGCTGCGCACGTTTCACCATCCCGACTCCGGCAGCGTTCCGCTATATGAAAATATCGGCATCTACGCGTGGCACGGCCGGCATCATCTCGCGCATATCCGGCTTATAACCGGATAAGCCCCTCTCGGGAAACCGTGAGCTTCTCGAATCCGGTTTCGGTCACGACATAGCTGTTCTCGATGCCGACTACCCCCCGCTGCGGGAACGTGAATTTCGGTTCGATCGCGATCACCATACCCGGCTCGAGCGGATAGCGAAAGCCTCTGGCAAGCACAGGCAGTTCGTCGATTTCGAGGCCTATGCCGTGGCCCAAAAATTTGACCTGATCGTCCCCGTACCCCATGTAATGGTCACTTAGCCCCGCTTCATGCGCCATCTGCAAGGAATGCAAGTACAGCCGCTCGCATTCCGTTCCCGGTATCAACATCACTTCGACGCTGCGAATGATCTGTTCGGACGTTTCATAGGCGTCCGCCAGATCGTCCGCAAGGTTCCCGATCACGACGGTTCGCGTCTGATCGATGACATAGCCGTCGATGCAGCAGCCAATGTCCATCAAAATCGGCTCGTCCCGTCCGATAGGACGGCGGCTCACACTCTGCGGTACCGCCGGACCGAGGCCTTGTCCGCCTGCCGGGCCGTCGAAGTAGGTCGGCACCGCGGCAGCCGCTCCCGCTCCCAGCATCCCGGTAATGACCTCCTGGTTGTAGCCGCGCATCCGCATCGTGCCGATGTGGCCTTGCCGCCGGATGAAATATTCGATCCCGGCCATCACCTCAAGCTCGGTCATCCCGGGCTGCAGACGGCAGAGCGCATCCTCGAAGGCGGCGTCGATGACCCGGGCCGCCTCACGGATGCTGGCGAGTTCCAGCGGCGATTTGATCATCCGCGTCTCGCGGATGATCGTGGAGCCGTCCACCCACTCTGCATGCGGGAGGACGTTTTGCAGCCGCTGATGCTGCTGTACGGGCAGCACGTCGAATTCGGCGGCAAGCCGGATCGTCGACTTGCCCTCGCCCTTCGCTCCCCGCGCGAGCTGCGGGAACGCCGCCGCTATCCGCTCGCCAAAGGCTCGGAACGAGCCGAGCGGCTCTACGGTTGCATTGGCTTCCTGCTGAGCACGCATGACGCTGCGGCGCACAAGGAAAAGCGGCTCGCCTTCGGCGGGCACGATTAAGTAGCCCGTCTGCATCGAGCCGGTCAAATAATACAAATCCACATTTTGCGTTACGATAAAGCCGTCGATTTGCTGAGCCTGCATCTTTTGCTGCAGCCGGTGAAGACGCTGCTTGTATTCGGTCCGATTCATCGCCGAAATCCTCCGATTGTAAATAAGGTTATGATCATCATTGTACATGACCGGCGGCGGGAGGAAAAGGCCGTGCACGGACGAACGTCGGCTTCCGGCGCATCCATAGAAAAGGCGGATACCCTCTGGGCCGCACTCCCGTGTTGATTCAAATAGAGATGCAGGCTTTGGCGAAGGCATCCGCCGTTTCATCGGGAGGTTCCCCTCAGCGAATTTGCTAGTGGCGAATTTGTGGTACAATGACGTCCCAAATCGAACCTTTGATCATAATCGGAACATCAACATTTTGGACCAATCCGTTGCTCCAATGGACAACAAAGCGGAATGTATGCGCTCCGTCCTTCAGAAGGCGGTCGTGATCCACGTTGAGGAGCCTGCCTGTGAAATCGATATGCCCGTTTGAGCTGAGCGTAACGGTTTCGGACGACGTGAGAAGCGTCGAAGTAACCGAAACCGGCTTTGTCGCACTTGTACCGGTATCCGTCACCGACGCAGCAAGCACGAACGCTTCGCCGGCCCAAAAATCGGATGCAGCCCGCTGCTGCCCCGGATGATCCGAGTTCCATTGCTGCCGGTAGCTTTCCCATTCCGCAGTGTGATTTACCCACCCGGTAATGCCAAGCGGTAATACTGTATATGAGTATGTCTGTTCGAATGTTCCTCCTCTGCCGTCATCCAGCGTCATTCGCAGCGTATAGGTTCCTTTTGCAAGCGGCCCGTAAGTGAACATTGTCGTCTGACCTGATGGTACATCGGTCCACTGTTTGATCACGGTATAACCGCTCCCGTTTAAACTGCTCTCGATCGAGATAGCTAGCACATCCCCGTCCGGATCCGTAGCAGTCAGTGTAAATGTAGGCGTATCATTCTCATATATCGGTACGGTATAAGTCAAATTACCGATCGGTGCTCGGTTGATGTACAGCCAGCCTTCGGCTGACCATTCCGACTGCGCTCCGTAAGCATCCCATACCATCACTCTCACTCTCAGTTTTTGCCCGGCCGGAAGTCCGCTCGTCACATTCCAGCTGCCGCTGCCCGCTGTGATCCCTTGCCATAGTTTCCCGGAATCTAGCACAATATGATTGGTCTCATTAGCGATTTGCACTTGAAAATAGGTAAACATCGTTCCCGGATCCGGATCCGATTGGTTCCATGTGATGGTAGGCATAGAAGAAGCTATGATGTTTGGAGAAGTCTGCGTACCATATGGAAACGTCAATGTGACCGCCGGCGGGCGATTGATTACCATCCACGCATCCGGTGAAAATCCGGACCAAGCGAAACCGTCTGTTGCTTGTACGCGGACGCGCAGCGGTTCGTTCGTCGGCATGTCTACTCCCGGCGTATAGCTGCCGGATGTCGATGTCGTCCCTTGCCACACGTTACCCGTATCCAGTATGACCCCATTGGCTGCATTGGCTACTTGAAGCTGGAAGTAGGTGAATGTCGTCCCCGGATCAGGATCGGTCTGTGACCATTGGAATTGTGGCCGTGTTGTCGTAATGTAAGTAGGGTTTGCTTGTGTGCCGTATGGGAAGCTCATAAACGTAACCGGTGCCCGGTTCGTAATCATCCATCCCACGTTTGACCACTCCGAAAATGCTTCCCCATCGGATACCCTTACCCGAACCTGGTACTGGCCGCCCATTTGCAGCGCCGTATCCATCGTCCACGCCCATGACGTATTGGTCGTGTTCATCGAACGATTATAGATGCACTCATAGCAATTTCCCCAGATGTCCTTGATCTCAATATCAAAGACAGTAAAGATCGTTCCGGGATCGACATCGCCTTGATTCCATGTAATGGTCGGACGCAAAGTGACGGGACTCGGATTGGTATATCCCCCATTCGGAAACGTCAGCGATACGGTCGGCGGGGTGTTCGCTACACAAGGGGAGCAGTTGATCGTGACGGTTTGCTCCATCCAATCGCTCCATGCGTAATATTCGTCTCCTACCGCTTTCGCCACCGTATACGTTCCCGGCTCGGCCGGATGCACCAGCTTGCCGTTCACGGTATAACCGCTTGGCGTGATGTAGTAGTACTTTTCAAACTTAATTCCGCGATCCGTTTGGTAGCCATTTTGACAGCTGCTTGCGTTGTAACAATGATCCGGGTCATAACTGATGTCCGTCCATTGAAGGGTGTTGCTGGCCGTTGGCGTGACTGTAAAGTTTACAATCGGTGCCCGATGGACAATAAGCGGCTGTAAATACCAATTGGAGTACCCCGAGTAGCCTTGGAATGACGTATCACCATTTGATAACCGATGATTCGGATGCGGATCGTCCGGTGCCCGATATTCGACGTTGTATTTGCCCACTTTATCAAAGCTCATGATCGGCGTCGTGACGAGCGCCCCGTTCTTGCTGGACCAACCGCTCTTTCCGTCGCCTACATCAAGGAACATGAACGGATCAACGTGGGTATATCGCCATTGGGTGCCGTTATCAAACCTTGGATCGTTTTCCGGGTCTTCGTAAGTTGTTTCATAGTTCACTGTCGTATCGACTACCGCCGCGCCGTACGTTTTCGTAACGAGTTGCGGGCTTGTCAGCACGACGGCCATTTCTTTAAATTCCGTCGTTTCGTGAACGGAATACGGCCCGTACGTGCCGGTAGCAAACGTATTGTCATACACCGTAAACAAAGGCGTGCCGTTTTGGTACACTTTGATTTCGTTACCGGTTAGCTTGACGGAATACGCGGCCCATGCGCCGCTCGGCAAATACCGCAAGCTTTCTGCGAGAAGGGTCTTTTCTCCGTTTACGATTTTGATAAGTCGAAGCCGGTCTTTCATGGACTCAATCCGATACATGTTCCGGTTATCTTGAATCCGGAAGGACATGCCGGCAGGAACATAATCGTACTTGAGATGATTGATCCGCATCGACCATTTCAGCGTTCCGTTAACAAGCGGCTGCTGCGACGAATTGATCAGCTGCCCGTAAGTAAAGTACTCTTTACTTTCAGGTAAATGCGTGTCCGCATGAGGGAAATTATATAATTTTCCACACATTACCATAACACCCGGAGCATATATTTTGGGAATTTGGTCAGGACATGATTGGCCTATATTCCAGAGATGTTGCTCTGTTTTTGCATTTCCAAGCCACCAATGTCCGCTGTAAGGCCAAATACTACCATCGTACTTGTAGATTGGCGTGTATCCGTCTATCGGTTCTCTTATATATCCATTTGCATTAGCTGGGACGTAATTCTCCAAAGCCTGCAACTGATCTGGCGGAATATAAGCTGGCCCGAAACTACATACCCAATCTCCAGAAACCCAGCCCGGATTTCCTTCATCATCCAAGTTATCGTAGTCAGGGTACCCTCCTACTTCTCCACAGGATTTAACACCGATTTCGCCAGTTGTTAAATTCCCTATATAAAGATCAGGGCTATACGACGATGATTCGTAATACATAATGTAGTTCTCGTCAGGACTGATAGCATGAGGTAATGTTCCGCTATGCCATTTAGTACCCGGTCCGCTTAGCTGTTTATTTGGGTCAAATGCTTTTAATTTTCGATCCTTGTCATCCCAGTAATAAATCAATGCGCTCTCGCCGTGCTTATCGAATATGTTTCCTCCCGGTGTACGGAAACCCTCCCTAAAGTATTCATATGTCGGGTAAAATACACCTGAATTCCACGTTCCACTATTATACATAGCGGGAATATCTGTGTACGTTTCAGTTTTGTACGGCGTAATAATGTTATCTAAAGTGTAGTACTCAACAACTCTCGTAGATAAGTTAATTCGCACATATCCTGACGTGGTTTTAATAAGTTGATCTAAGAAATCTCCAGTTCTACTATCACTGAATTTGACGTACGCTCCCCAGTCCGGATACTCGCGATTATTGATAGTAAAAGTTTGCTTAAAGCTGTAGTCCGCAACCGTGTTTCCTGCTTTGAGGTTAGATATTTTATACCGCTTGTACTCAAGCCCTACATACGAATTAAATGATTCCGTCTTATTTTGGAGAATAATTTCATCTAAGTCTTCTCGAACGATTACGGTACCGTATCCGTCATACTGCCCTTGATAAATTAATATCGGGTTCGGTAGATGCGGTGCTGCTAAGTAAAACTCTATTTTAAAGTTTGATCCCCAGCCAAATAGCTGGTATATGAACATATTGTCCCCGAGGTAATACACAGGATTTTTACTGTTAAACGCGTTCACTCCCGGACTAGCCCCTTGAATAAATCCCAAACTGCCAACGTAGGATATAGACGACTGACTGTGAGGATATGTTAGGTTTGGATCGTTGGAAGTCTGATTATATATCGTTGTTTCCCCGGTATACATTGGTAGTCTCATCCCAATAGACGTACTTTTCAACCTCGGAGTAGTAGATAACGTTCCATCAGGCGTGAGTATCCACATCTGTTTATTCATGACGTACTTATCTAGGCTAGTGTTGACCCACGAATTGCCTAGCAACGAGGAAGTTGGAAGCGGAACGGTCGTGACCGGAACCGGTTCGTTCGTTTGGCCGCTGACCATAAAGCTCACTTCCGGATTGTCGTTCGTCACTTCAACGATATAATCCTTCCAGCTGCTGAGCCCGTAGTCTTCTTCGGCATATAAACGGAAACAGTACTTCCCGATTTTGCTCGGGTGAAATGCAAAGTTGTTATTGTCCGTCGAGATCAAGTTTTCGTATGGGTTACAAGAGCCGTTGTTATTGGCATCATAGCCATACCACGTTTCGTATTTAACGATGGTGTCTCCGTCCGGACTCCGCGAATTATTTTTGAAATAATTCGGTGCAACCCTAGAGATCGTGCCGCTGTACAAAAAGTCAATAACAGGCGGCTGATCGGGTATAACCGTCAACTTCCATGTGTCCGGATTTAACGATTTCAAACCCGTATTATCGAATACATTCAGACTTATGGTATGCTCGCCCACCATCGTATATTTCGTGAGAGCGTTCGTCCATTCGTCGCGGGAATGATTGATCGTTCTTCCCTTGACCGGGGAATAACTCTGACTCGAATCCCACGGCGGATTCACCGGCCTGTTCACTTTGATGACTTGCGGACCGTTAATTTTCGGGATCGGGTTCGGTGGTATGACGTTCAAGTTCGCACAAGATTGCGTAGACTTGACCCCATCGGAAGCTACTGCACAAACGAGCTGCAAACCGACGACATCCGCGGTCATTCCGGTATAACTCATTTTGTTGAACGGTGACGTCCATCCGTGCTTGGCCGGAAGCCTTTTAATCCAATCCGTAGGGGTATCGCCCGTAAAGAGCCATTGCAGCGTGAGCGGATCGCCGTCCGCATCGAACAGCCGCGTTATCTTCATGTCCACCCGATCACCGGCGATCACTTGGCCCGTTTCGCTGCCGTCTGTCGGATCGATGAACGTAATCCGCAGTTCAGGCGGCGTATTTGGCGGCGGTGGCCCAATCACGAAGCTTTTGGGGCCGATGGTGCTTTCATTTCCGCAGCTGTCGAGCGCGATAAACGAAACGGTAACGGTGCCGTCTTGGATATTGCCCGGATACATTCTTAGAGCTGTATCGAATTTCCAAATGTATCCTGCTTGACTCTCGTGGTTGTTGTTGGGATACCAGCCCGTAGAAGGTACCGTGACCGATCCACCGTTGCCCTTCATATTCCATTTGAATTTCTCCAGTGTGCATCCTTTTTCGTCTACGGTTGCAAGAAACAGATTATCGTCCTTCCATGGAATATAGTCTTTTTGAATCGTAAGGGTGCCGGTCATGGTGCCGCCGCCCCCGGGATCGGGATCGCCTCCACCACCGCAGGATGATTGAGGAGAGAAGGTTTCGCTGATGGTATTGTTAGAACGATTGCTGTCGTTGATGCTCATTTCGGGATCAACTACGAGCGTAAAATCTTTCGGCGCGCTTGTGCTGAAGGTATAGGAATATGTGCCTCCTAGTAAAATGCCCGTATTGGCGCTTGTGGCCGGATCGGATTTGACAATGACTCCATCGATTTTCAGCTGAACGTCGAAAGGAGTGGGTGTGTCTACTCCGATATTTTTGAAAGCGTAGCTAATTATGACCGTGTCCCCAACTTCGATGCAAGCTTTGTTGGCTTTGATGTAGAGAACCGCCAGGTCGGGAGTCGAAGGTAGTTCATATGTTACGGTGACCGAGCCACGATAGGTATAAGAATCGGCTTCCCAGTCGGTGTAAACTTCCATTACGTAGTTACGGAGCTGACTGTGATCCTTTCTCGGGTCATCGTATTCTGTTTCATCGATGTATTCACTAGCAGAAACATCACTACTACAATTGCCTAAACTGTCATCTTCACATAACATACGACGCACTGCAACTTGGTTTTTACCTCCAACATTTCCCCATGCGAATGCTTCTATTTTACCAGTCGCGATGTCTGAAGCATGCACTAGCTTTTCAGAAGAAATTACGTAATCAACCTCTATTCCATTCTGATTTGTCGCTTCAGATTCAGTAGCATAAAATTCAGTTGGTGGACGGACATCATAAGAACGCGTTACAGCCGCACCAATCATATTCCAATTTGGCGCCATATCTCCCAAAGATTTTGAAGGCAATGGTGCCGTAGGATTAGGAATATAGCGCAAGTCATTGCCAAAATAAGGCGAGCCTTTATCGTAAGGTATCGTTGTATTCTCAGCATTAGCGTTCCCAACGGAACGGATATACCCGGAATTTGGGATTTTCCCAGGATAAACCGAAACCCCTCCTTCAACAGCCAATGGGTCTACAAACTGATATATAGCAGTTTCCGACCCTTTATGCTCCCATCGTTTCCCATCCGGCAGTCTGTAAATTTGGTGTCCTGGGTTTGTCTTGTTTTGACCATAGACCTTTTTCTTTTGCCCTGCTATATTCACGCTGATTTTGGTGTCGATGAAAGTGACATTACCGCTTCCAGATTTCAGATCGAGTACAGCACCGGTAATAACACCCGCAACATGAGAGCTAAAGTCAATGCTTTTACTCCATGAACTAGAACTCGAGTAAAAATCATCTGCAATGTCCGAAGTTGAAACTTCTCCGTCTTTAGAAAAGTCAATATAAAAGGTACTCGATGAAGCTGCGTATGTTTTTGGCGGAATGAAAGGGAGCATCATCTCCAAAATCACAAGCATTAGCATCAACCGAACCAAGAAAAATCGTTTCATTGAAGACCTCCAACGAGCGCGACTACAAACTGCTCTCCTCCTTCAAGCTTAAATCTATTTGTTGATAACTATAGATTTTGATCCGGAAATCATTCGAAACCTTGCTTTATTTTGAGAAATATTGTTATCAGTAGATTCCTTATCAGGAGTTACAAAAAACAGATAGCCGTTTGTCTTGCCGACTTTCGTCCTATAAAACGCATGGAGAACACTTTCACCAGTTGCATTGATCCACGTATTCATATGAAAGTAATCGTATACGCGACCGGCACCTTCCCCTTTGGTCAATACTTCAAGTGAAGTGTCGTAAGCAAACACATAGCAGTTACTAAACGGTTTCCCATCTTGCCGCCTTAGTCCCTGAAGCAATCCTAAATTCGGGTCATTTGGATTGTCACAGTCGATAATAATCAAACGATGTAATGTAAATTTGATGCCTTCTTCCCATGATGCGTCATAAGGAAATTGAATAGCAAGTTCTGCACCCATCACTGATTTCATATTTGTTCCGGTTAAGGATAGTTCCGCGGTATTCAATGCCTGTTTATCAACTTCCAGCTTCTCACCCTTCTTCAATGCTTTCATTCGTTCAATGACCGTCATCGACTGTGCACGTGTTGTTTTCTCGTTTATCCCTAATTCGCCTTTTGCAAGCCCTTGGATCAGTCCGCTCTTCACAGAAGTAAAAATGTATGCCTCATCCGACATAATCGCATTCGGATCCCTCACATCATCCCGAACTTCACGTAACGCAACTTTTGCCATTTCCAGCCGATTCATCGGAACATTGAAGTCAGTGAACTCGTCGTCTCGTAACAAGTTACGTTTTTTCAAATCATCAACATAACTCTGATACCAGTTTCCACCTTCCACAGCACTTGCTTTTGTCCCCGTTGCCATCGCGACGAGCTTAATAAACTCAGCCCGAGAAATGTCTGCGTCCGGCTTAAAAGTGCCATCCGGATAACCATCGACCACCCCGCTCGATACCGCACTTTGAATTGCCCCTTCAGCCCAATGACCCTGGGTATCGCTAAAACGAATCGGGGAGTCGCTCGCCATAGCCTCTTGAGAATCAAAGCTATTTCCTGCCGTCGCGATCACACACAAAACCACTGCCGCTGCAATAGATGTTTTCTTAAACATAAAACACATCTCTCCATTCATAGGAAAAATATCGATAATCAGCATCTTTAGTACTAGACAACCAATTATGTCATGGGTTATTTTTCCTAGTCAACCATTTTATTGGAATCGTATGCTGGCCACGCTGCTTAATACGATCGGTTCGTTGCGCCCATAGCCGATTAATGGCTGCCGCACTTCGATGATGGCAACGATGGACGGTCCGTAAATCGTGACCTGCACCTGACGTACGGTTGCGTCGGAGGTGCCGTTGTACAACGTGAGTGAGCGAGACAGCACGTACGGGTACGATGGGCTTGTCACATGCTCCAAGTGCTGAACAATGAGCCGATGTTTCAAGTGGCTCCCAGGCAAAGGATCAAGCGTGCCGTCCAGCTTCAGGTTCAATTGCAAATAGCGGTAAAAATCCGCTGTTCCCTTGGCGCTGTCCCACCCGATTCGCCCAAGTGCTGCCTCCGTCGGGACGATATGTAGCGCTGCGGCATGGGTAGCGTGATCCAATAGCGATTTTGTTTTGTTGGTGCTATTCGTCTGGAGCATCCAATTGAACGCTGTAGCCCATACGAAGACCGAGAAGATCATGCCCATCAGACCGAAGAGAAGGACATGCACGCCGCCCCGCTCATTGCGCAGAAAACAAGCCCACCTCCTCACAGACACCAACCGTCCCTTCTGGCAATACAGTGCAATACAATGCCAATGCCGCTACTCGTAAGCTTCACTTTTCCCATACAGAACCAAATAGTAAAACCCTTCATTCGTTGATGCCGTACCGCTCCCTCCTATCGCATTCAAAATGCGTGTCAAATTGGGAGCCGGGTACTTCAGCACGAGCTTGATCGTCGGGTCCGCGGAATTTCGGAACACTTTTACGCCGGTACTCCCGCTGTAGGACGGATAAGTTGTACCGCCGACTACTACGCCCCCCATGCCGAGTTGAGCTAGCCGTGAATTGGTTGCCGCCATCACCGACGGGCTTACGTAGCCTATGGCTTCCGCTTCTTTCAGTGCATGGTTCGCCAGCGTATTCAGATGATCCGCCTTCATGGAGTACACGAAGAACGGGACGATCGCCAAGGAAAGAAACAGCATAACCGGCATAACGTACAAGGTGACAAGAACGTTGGCAATTCCCCGCTCTTCCCGCAAAAATGCAATGGCGCTATTCATCCACTTCACCTTCAATTCGTCACATAATCGAACCCGCGTACCGTCCCCGTCAGCGTCGTATGTCCGTCGCGAACCTGCTTTTTTAAACCGTTCCCTCCGCTTGGGTTAAAAATATAAGTGCATACGCCAAAAATAAGAACAACGGTCAAACAGAGCGTAATCAGTTTACTCATGTCGCATTCCGTTATGGCGCCGACGTTGAAATCGTGCCGTCGGTCTGATTGACGGTTGCGGTCGTTATGCTCGTATTCAGGCTGGTGCCCTTCGTACTGATCGCGGGCGCGATTTTGTTAGCGGATAAATAAATGACGACGCCTCCGAGAAATACGGTAAGCAAACAAGCGACGACTAATTTTCCCATTCGAATCGACTTCCTCTCTCTGCATAGGTTTTATTGAAACGCCTGGTTGATTTGCGTTCGCGTCTGTATCCCTGCCGTAGCGGTCGCGGGCACGATCTGCCTGCCAATCGCAAACAGCGTCGCTCCCCCGATGAGTACCGTAATGAGCACGGTAATCACGATTTTGGACATCGATTGCCCCCCTTTCCAAAAATCAAGAGCCTTGAAAGCTGGATAGCAGTTGGCTTGAAATCGTCACGACCCACGGGTACAAAAACAAAATGACAATGATGCTGAACGGGATCATAATGTAAAAACTGATCCAGATCGGCGCATTTTCGATTTTGCGGTTAATTTCGGTCGACAGCGTCGCTTCTATGCCGGCGGTTTGCTGTTTCAATACGGTGACGACCGCCTTAGAATCAGCTTGGCTGATGGCCTCAAGCGCGTTGACCAGCGGAAACACTTCCGATATGCCGACCGCTTCTTTGAATCTCCAAATGGCAGCGCGCTGGTCTTTTCCCCACATGACGGTCAATTCCTGCAAATGCGGTTTGAGCAGCTTCAACGTCCGACTGGCGCGAATCAACATTTCCCGTATGTCTGCTTTATCGCTTACACAAACAGAAAGCCGGTGAGATAGCTTGGCAATTTCCATCATATAGCCGGTTCTCCGGCGAGCCGCCGCAGTCCAGACATAGATCGTAGGAATGTACCATCCAAATGCAACCGCCGTTATGGAGCGGATGAACCACATCAAATCCATTCCGCTTACCGGTGTCGTCCATAAACTGAGAAGCAGCAAGCATAACGCCACCCCGAGCCGCAAAAGCTGAAAATGAGCATAAGCCATTTCCGTAGGAAGTCCGGCTAGCCTTGCCTTTTCGCGGAATGCCCGCTCCTTCGTACCGCTCTTCGCCTCGTTCCGTTTGTTGTGCAGCCAAGAAATCCGTTCCGCGCTTCGGGCCTGCTCGAGCAGCATAGCAAGCCGGCTTGTCCGTCCATAGCGAAACGTTCCGGCGAGGGATAGCCACAATATGGCACTCCCGGCGGCAAATACGCAAACAAATAAAACCTTATACAACCACCACATCCTTTATTCCGTCCCTTCCGGTTCACCCTAAAACGCGCGCTGTCCCGATCGGATCACAAGCAGCATTGAAATAAACATAATCATAAAGGAGAGCAATAGCAGCATTTTGCCTGAAGGATCGACGAAATAATGGTGATAATTGGCCCCGTCCGCGTAAATGTTGAAACCGACGACAAAGAAAGAGAAAGCAACCATAAAGCAAGTACCGATCCGGTATACCGTAATCATGGCGAGCCGGTTTTCCTCCTGTCTTTTGGCCGTTTGCATTTTGCCGACGAGGTGATGAAGCGATTCCGTCAAATCCGTGCCGTAATGCGCACCGATAAGCAAAAGGTCGGCCAAATCGTCAGCCCATTCATTTTGGATACGGCGGGCAAAATCGTATAACGCTTCATCCACGGATTGCATGTGCAGTGCAAGTTCCAGTCTTCTCCACTCGCTGCGCACTTCATCCGGCATGGTCGGAGAAGACTTAACGATCATGTCGGCGAGTGTCAGATTCGGACGGTAATGGCCGATCACATTTTGCACCAGCATAATCATCCGGTAGGCGATTCGATGCCGCTTGCGTTGTACGCGAAAGCGAACGTAAAAGTAAGGCATCGCCCCGAGCAATAGCGCGATTGCGCCGTTTAATGCCCATACGTGCGTAACAGCGTCCCGATCGGCCCCGGTGGCAAAACGCTGCTGCAACATTTGTACGGCGGCATCTGCGCCGAAAAAACCGACGAGCGCCAAAACGAGCATGCATGCCAAAATCAGCTCCACGCCAAACCGAATTTCGGCAACTTCCAGTTCATCGGCAAAATGACGCAATGCCTGAATTCGGGAAAGTATCGGCTTACGCCGGCCGCCCGCATAATGATTCAGCAGCCGCAGCCTGATCCGTTTGGTAAGCCAGTGATTCGTCTTTCGAATCAGCAGCAGAACAACCATCAATGACCCGACAGTCCAAAGCGCGAGCAGCAGACCTTTGATGCTCCACTGGACGATGGCGATAGAATATATTCCCACCGCTACCATACCCCCAATGCGCGAAACGGCTCGGGGCTTGCACCGTTTGCCGTTAAATGATCTTTGAGGGGCCTGCTAAGCTTATGACCGGTAAACTGCCAGCGCTGCGCTCCAAAATCCCATTCCACGAGAGGGCTGATCCGCACTTCTTGCTGCCCATCGACAAACAATTCCGTAATTTCCGTCACGACGCGGTATGCCCGTCCTCCGATCTTGACCAGACGCAAAAATACAAGCAAATTAAAAGCCCTAGCTACGCGGCGCATCGTGTCGGACGAATCGTGCTGACGCCCGTCCTGCTTGATCATATCGACTACGTCGCTAATAAACGAATCGCGATATTTCGTATGCATCGTCCCCATCATGTCGTGCCCACGCAGCGCACCCTGCACCATCTGTGAAACTTCCGCGCCCTTCGCTTCGCCGACGATTACCCAATGAGGACTCATGACTAGCAGCGGTTTAAACGATTCCTCAATCGTGAGTCCAAGCTCCTCTACTTCCCGCACCGCCAAAATGTTCCGGCTGCCTCGGAGCCGTTCCCGAAGCGCCACCTCAAATTCCTTCTCCAGTGTACGAATCCGCTCGTTCTCGGGGATCTCCTGCGCAAGCGCAAACAGGAAGGTCGTCTTGCCGGTCGCTGTCCCGCCGCCGATCAGAAAGCTGGCATGGTACGTTACAAAAAGCCGGAGCAGCCGTGCCATCGGCTCGTTTATCGTCCGCATGCTCGCAAGCAAATCAAGAGTGACATCGCGAACGATAAAATTGCGGATATGAATGCTCGGAAGATCCGAATATGGAGGCCGGGTCATCACCAGACGGGAGCGGTTCCACAAATACGACTGGATGAACGGCTGCCGTTCGTTGATCGGCTTTTTCCCGCATAAGGACAGTCTGTCCTGGAGCAGAAGCACATCGCTCAGCGAAGCGAATTTGCGAGGGTGCATTGTCATTTCTCCGCCCCTCAGCAAAAAGATATCGCAGCCGATCACTTGCACTTCTTCCACATCCGGGAGCCGGTACAAATCTTCGATTAAACCGGCCCCGCACGTATCTGCAAAAACGCATTCCGTTGGGCGGAGCGGCTGCACGAGCGTTACCGGGTCAATGTCGATTCGGTATTCGAGCAGCAGCGTATCAATGACCGCCTTCATGCGCACTTGCGCCAGAGGTTCTCCGAGGCCCGCCTGTAAAATGTCTCTGTATAAATGCTGGTCTTTCTTGGAACGCTCCGTCAGATGTTCATAAATGATTTTGACCGCTTCGGATAACGGCATACGCTTCGTTCTGACCGCGACAACCGTCTGTTCCCGCTCGAACCGCTGCTGCGCTTGCAACAAGTCTTTCAAATACTGCCCTGCGTCGAACCGGACTCTGGGACGCATGCGCGGTGTGTTCGTCTCGCTAGGCGGCATCCCCTTCACTTGAAATTCTCCCCTCCTATGCAAACAAACCGGTCAAACGTGATAACCAGCCGCTTTTCCGCTGCAGCCCTGCCATTTCGCCGGCCTCCATCGTACGATCGCCCGCAACACCTACCGCAAGCTGCCCGATTGCCTCCACGAAAGCGGTCGCCTGATCTTGAAAATATAGCGGCACGCCTTCGTGGACGGAACGAAATCCGAGTCCTCCTTCTACATTGGGAATCGCCGCCAGAAGCGGCATGCGGAGTTGTTCGGCAATCCGCTCCGGCTTCTCTCCGGCAATCGTCCGATTCAGGATCAAGGAAATATCCGAAGGGGACAAACCGCAATATTTCCAGTAGCATTCGTACCATTCGCCCCAGCTTGTTTTGTAGGAGGCATAGTTGTTTTGACAGACGAGCCACCGCTGATCCGCCCCCCGAACGGTGCATATGGTTGCCGCGTTATCCGGGTAAGCATTCAAATCGATAATCGTAATGTCAAAAGCTTGCCGGGATACGTCCAGCAAATGCGTAATCATCTCCGGCGTCATATCGGGAGCCGTATCACGCCTCGGTGAACCGGACATAATGTGAAGCCGGGGCATATTCCGGTAAGTCGTGCAGGCGGCGGCCAGCTCTTCCGGATGGAGCGAATGCGTCTGCAGTTTCGAACGGAGCCGAAAATGATTCGGGCCGGCACCGGCAAGATTGAGACTGGAACGAATTTCCGGGTTGCGCAAATTGGCGTCGATCAGTCCCACCTTCAGCTTGCTGCCTGCAGCCAGTGCAATCGCCGTATTGATCGCTACCGTCGTAGCCCCATCCTTGCTCGCAGCCGCCCATACGGCAATGACTTGACCCCCGCCCCGCTCGATCTCCACTGCATCACGGAAGTTTTCTCCTTGCGCATCCGCTGCAAACGCAAGCCATTGCGCAAACACTTCTTCCGAAGTTTGTCCGGCATCGATAACGGCGAAGCCGTAATAAGCGGCCTGACGTACAATAAATTCCAGCAAAAACGAATCGTACACGGCATCATCCAATGCCAAAATGATCCGGGCGGAGGGCTGTTTCTGTGCAGCGCATGAAGCCAATCCCAAGGGTAAATATCATGAAACATCCCGGTATGCACCGCAATCATATCGAAATGGTTATCGATCGCTTGAAAAAATTGTTCCTGCGTCTTTACCGAAGCCATGTGGTTCCCGACTAGACGCAGCGGCTGCAAAGCCTCCATAGCGGCGGCATCCAAATCTCTCATCGCGAATAACATATTCATCGTTTCATTTGACCTCCGTCACTTTTGCTTCCGGAGCAGCGGACCATCCGGGAAGTTCCTGACCGCTCACCTCGCTTCGTTTGAGCTCGCCCCGCAAAGACACGGCATTCGGCGCTTTGGTAAAAGCGTCCGCTGCTTTTAGCTCGCGAAACAAGCCCGTAACCTTTGCCTTCGTTTTGTTCACTGCCGTAAGATCGGGGAGGGCGAGCTTAATCGTTCCGCCGATGCTTCCAAGGACGTAAGCGTCGTAGATTTCGTCGTTCATGATATAGGTATTGAGTTCCGGCTTGCCGATCGGTTTGGACCTGGCGTTTTGCAGCTGCGTCCGATTCGATTGAACGATCGTTTCCAGCGTTGCCGTATCGGAAACTTCCGCGCCTTCCGCTATTTTAACCGCGCTAACGGTCAGCCCTTCGATGATTTTCACCGCGCCCACGCTCCACAGCGTGCCATCTTTCGTTTGAATCGGTTTTGGCGCTGCGAATTCGACCCATACGTCCACACGGTCCCCTCGCCGAACCATATTGTTGACATTGGCTACGGCATCGGTTTTGAAGCTGAAATACCGCTCGCCCTCGAGTGGAACCGATGGCCCGTCGGATAATTTCCACTCTGCAATTTCTTCGTTATCCGCAATCGGCGCGACGACCGTTTTTCCCAAAACCGCCTTCGGATCCGTAATTGCTTCCGGATGATGCGCTGCCGTCGCGATAACGGCTTTCCTCAACATCGATGCTTCGATAACTTCTCCGCTCTGCAGCATGCGCGCGGGCATGACGGTTTCCATCACGTTCATTTTCCATTCCGCCCGCTTCATGAACAGGACAAAGCCGTACACCGAGCCAGCCATCAGCAGGCAGCCGGTCAGACCGAAAATCCATGTCCTGTACCGCATTCGTTCCTCCTTTCCGCCATCGAACGGTAAAGCGGCAAGCTTCCCGCTACAGCCTGTCTATCCCTGTACTCTTGGCCGACCTCATTGCTAACCATGTTTACATAAGCGTCACGGGCTTACCTTCTTCTACATCTTCCTCCATCTTCCGATATGTCTTATGCCCAGCTGTTTCGCATCGGAAATTGGAGTTCTTTTAGCCAGTTTCTCCATTTTTTTCTCCATTTGGCGCGAATCAACCCGAACCTCTCCCTTCTGACCTATATGTCAATCATTTAATAACTATTGAAAAATGTTGCGCAGCTTCGTCGCCAAACCCGGCCGTTCCGATCGTTGCTTCTTCGGAAACGAAACGGCATTGTCGCGCAGCCAAGTCTTAAGCCATGGCTGCATCGCCTGGCGCAGTGACTGCCGGACGGCCGGCACGTCGTGCGGCAGCCGGCCGATCCATCCGGCTTCGGCGATGGACACGGCATCGACAGCCGGCAGCGTGCAAGCCGGCGGCTGCGGCAGCAGCTGCAGCCACACCGCCGCCTGCGCTGAACGCGGGCGCTTGTTGGCGAAGCAGTGGAGCCGGCGGCCTGGCGTACGGCTCCACTCGCCAAGCTGCTGCAGCCGGTGCCGCGTCGCGGCCAGCTCCAGCTTGTGCAGCTGCGGATCGACGGCGTAGACGATGTCGGTCGCCGCCTCCAGCAGCCCCGTTACCGCGGGATGCTCCCAAGCTGCGCCAATATCGGCGATCAGCACCGGGCGGCGTATGGCATGCAGCTGCTTGAACCAGTAGGCGGAATCGTATGCCGCCGTCTCGCCGGATGCTTGCTGCTGCGGTGCGGCCTCTTCCGCAGGCATCCAGAGCGTGTGGCCTTCGATCCACGCGCGTTCGTCGTGGCGTTGGCCGCCGTTGTCCGGCACAGCAGCGGAAGCGTTGTAGCACCGGTAGCCCGGCGGTGCGTTCTTGGCAGCGAACAGCAGGGCGGCAAGTTCCGCCCCCGCTGTCGGCGGCTCGATCACGGCATGCGGCACGCCGTGATCGTGCAGCAGCCGCGCGAGCGCCAGCGCGGCGAAGGTGGCCCCGGCGCCCGGATACAGGGCGCCGACGGCCACGAGGAGCGGCGGTGTCCACGCCGCTCCCGGCGCCGCCGCCTGCGGCGGCTGCCGCGAGCCGAGCCAGCGCCGCAGCGCCTCGCCCGCCTCGCGGGCGCTGGCGTAGCGCTCGCCGGGGCTTGCGCGCAGCAGCCGAAGCACCAGCGGCGCGAGCCCTTCGGGCAGCGCAGCCGCCTCGCGCGGCTGCTGACCGGCGGCGGTATAGTACGCGCCGCCGGTCAGCAGAAAATACATCAGCGCCCCGAGCCCATACAGATCGGTGCGCGGATCGCTCTGCCGGCCGTCGTACTGCTCCGGCGCGGCGAACCCCACCGTCCCCAGCGCGACGGTGTCGGCGTCGCGGCCCGCCTTATACCGGCGGGCCGTTCCGAAATCGATCAACCGCACATGCCCGCTTGGATCCAACATCAGATTGGACGGCTTCAAGTCGCGGTGAACGATCGGCTCCGGTTGTAACGTGTGCAAGTAATCGAGCAGCTCGCACAGCTGCAGCGCCACCTTTGCCACCTGTTCCGCGGCCATCCGCCTTCCTTCCCGCTCAAACCGCTTAAGCAGCGTCTCCCCTTCGATATAATCCATTACAAGATACAAGTAGCCTTCCGCGTTGACAGGAAACACATCGACGATGTCGGGAAGGTTCGGATGGCTAAGCCGGCTCATCGTATCCGCTTCAGCAAGCAGCATCCGTCTCCGCAGGGCTGCTTCTTCCCCATTCCGTTCCGAACGATCGTCCCCCGCATACATTTCTTTAACCGCCCAACGCTTGCCCTCCAGCTTCATATCCTCCGCAAGCAGCACGCGGCTCATTCCGCCGCTGCCGATAACGGATACGATCCGATAACGGCCCGCAAGCACTTCGCCATTCCCCAGTCCGCCCCCCGAAACATTCCGATTCGACATCGTCCCCCTCCTCATGACAATGTTGCAACTGTTAGATCGGTTCATAATCTCAGTTGACAACTTATGTTTTGGTCCATTCTTGTTTCGAGTCGAAACGACAAAAACCGCCTTATGTTCACGCTAATATCGCGTGTCATAAGGCGGTTCTTCCGCTCAATGGATCGATTTGTTATTAAATTAGCATAATTTTCCTGTTGTTGCAACATTTTTTTACATAATATCGTTGTTTTTTCATTTTTTGTTAATAGATAGATCCGCCGTTATTGTCTTCTGCAGCGTCAATCGACAATGTTCTGAGTCAATGCGAAAAAGGACGAGGCTGCTTTACTTCATCCCAACGGCTCTAAACGCGCAAAACTAGACAGACACCCATAACTGCGTAACGGAATACACTATCAGAAGGCAAGGAGTAAGATCGATTTATTTATAATGATTTCAGTATGCCTACCCGTTCGGCAACACTTCTGTTCCAACGCCGCAGTTCATCGCTACAGACGGCATGTTACACCAATGCTCCGGCACGCATTTTAAGGAAGTCGGCATTATAACGTAATATCTTAAGGAGGAAAGAGCCATGCAGATTCACGTTGTTCAATCCGGGCAATCGTTGTACAGCATATCGCAAACGTATGAAACGCCTGTGCAAACGATTGCGGAAGCCAACCAAATTTCTACCGAAGACGCGCTAGTGGTAGGACAGGCACTCGTTATTCCGATCACCGGGAATTATTACTGGGTTCAGCGGGGCGACAGCTTGTATACCATTTCGCGAAAGTTCGGCACTACGGTCCAAGCGCTGGCTGCGGCTAACCATATTAGTGCAAGCAGCACGCTGCAAATCGGCCAGCGCCTGCTCATTCCGCAGCGTCCGCGCCGAAACGCCGAAGTGAACGCCTATATCGAGCCGAGAGGAACGACCATCGCTCCGGCGCTGTTAACATCAGCGCGGGAGGCGGCTCCGCATTTGACGTACCTTGCTCCTTTCAGCTTTCGCATTCAGCGTGACGCATCGTTGCAAGCCCCGGCGCTAACGGGTTTGAGTACGATTGCCGGCCAAAACGGCGTCACCTTGATGATGGTCGTCACTAACCTGGAGAAGGATCAATTCAGCGCCGAGCTGGGGGAACTGATCCTGAATAGCGAAGAGCTGCAAAACCGCTTGCTTGATAATATTATACAAACAGCCAAGCGGCTCGACTTTCGCGACATCCACTTCGATATCGAGCATCTGCGCCCGGAAGATAGGGACGCTTATAACCGTTTTCTGCGAAAAGCAGCCGATACGATTCACAAGGAAAACTTCCTCATGTCGACGGCGCTTGCTCCCAAAACGAGCGCAGCCCAGACCGGGGCGTGGTATACCGCGCACGACTACAAGGTTCATGGAGAAGTCGCCGATTTTGTGGTCATCATGACGTACGAATGGGGCTACAGCGGCGGTCCGCCCATGCCGGTATCTCCGATCGGTCCGGTTCGCAAGGTGCTTGAATATGCGATCAGCGAAATGCCCGCTTCCAAAATTATGATGGGGCAAAATTTGTACGGCTACGACTGGACACTCCCTTACGTTCCGGGCGGACCGTTCGCCAGAGCGCTCAGCCCGCAAGCAGCCATCGCGCTGGCACGCAATAGACATGTGCAAATTTTGTACGATTATACCGCCCAAGCGCCGCACTTTAATTATGAGGATGACGAAGGCAAAAGCCATACGGTATGGTTTGAAGATGCGAGATCCATACAAGCGAAATTCAATTTGATCAAGGAGCTCGGGCTTCGCGGCATCAGCTACTGGAAGCTCGGTCTCAGCTTCCCGCAAAACTGGCTATTGCTCGAAGATAATTTTAAGATTGTAAAACGGTAAGTCGGAATCTTCTCCGAGCGTTCCGACGGTCCAAGACTTCCTTTGCTGTCTGATAGGCAACATAAAAAGAGCGCTTCTCCCGGATTACGGCATGAAGTGCTCTTTCTTGCTTTAGACGTTGTTTTCCGTTATCAAGCACCGTTTTTAAGCGGAATGTACCATTCGGTAATCCCTTCCGGCTGAAGGTCTGGCAAAAATATTTCAAATCTTGGCTTCGACAAATCGATATTATATTTCAACTGATTTTCGTTGCTGCAGATCGAACCCCAAAATTTGCCGATAAATTTTTCCTCAAAGCGAAATACGGCATATCGTTCTTCGGGAATGTCTTGCGAGACCATTCCATGCGGTACGGCGTCCGATCCCGTCACTTCCAGTGCTACGAACGGAACGACTCGCGGCAATATGACCAAATACTCGTGATCGTTCATTCTCGATTGGATTTCGCTTTTCCGCTGTTTCATCTGTTGAAACAAACTGTGTTGATCTTCAAGCTCAATCCCTCGGAGTCCAACAAGACGGATCGGTCCAACGGTTACCGTTGTTACTTGCATTAAATCGTGAATACTTGTTTGCTCAGCCATCGCTTCGGACCTCCTGATTGCTTTAAGTACGTTTGGGACAGCTCGGGGGCGGTAACTATCTGCATTTTTCCGCTTATTGATTGATGAACAGTCTACTCGTTTTCCAGCGTTCTGGCTCATAAGCCCCCCCCCCTTAATCAACATGGGTTTTATTTCCAAATCGAATATATCATATAATGGATTGCGCCAAATATCCTTTTTTATCAAAAAAAAGAAATCGCCACGAACGTAAGGTACGTGCGGGACGATTTTTTTGCCATTTTTCTCGATTGATTACTGGAACACGGGTCACGGTTGTATTCGACGATCAGCTTTTGGGGCCGTTTAACGGAAGCCACTCGAGCACGCGCTGAATTTTTTTATCCCAATAGCCCCATTCATGAGTCCCCGGTTCTTCCTCGTAGGTAAGCTCCAGTCCTACGCTACGGCAGCGATCGCGAAACCGGATATTGGCACCGTATAAGAAATCCTCCGTCCCGCAGCATTGATACAAATTCGGTCTCGGGCGGTCGGAAGCCGCCAGCTGTTCGGCCAAATGAAACAGATCGTTGCCGCTGCCGGGAATCAGTCCGGTCGAGCCGAAAATGTTCCTCGCTTCGGCGTTCGACGCCCTTGTTGTCGCGAATTCGAACACGTCGGTCGCACCGGACAAGCTTGCCGCCGCCCCAAACCGCTCCGGATGCGTCAGGCCAAGCTTCAGTGCACCGTAGCCCCCCATCGATAATCCGGCGACGAACGTCCGCTCCCTCTCCTCCGCCAGCGGAAAGAAGGAACGGGCGATCCGGGGCAGCTCCTCGCTGACAAACGTCCAGAACTTCGGACCGTGCGCCATGTCCGCATAAAAGCTGCGGTGTACCGAAGGCATGACGACGGCAAGTCCCAAATTCGCGACATAGCGCTCAATCGAAGTGCGGCGCAGCCAAATCGTGTGATCGTCCGACATGCCGTGCAGCAGAAACAGCACCGGGTGCTTGTCGCCGGTCACATTGCCTTTCATGCCGATTTGACCGCTTGTCTTCTGCGGTAAAATCACATACATCGATGTAGATAACCCAAGCGTTTCGGAGAAAAAGTGACAATCGATAAATGCCATACGATGATCCTCCCAGGTTCAAAATACCGTTCTTTTAAATGGTAAATTTGAAAACAATGATCGATTCTATCATATCTTGATCTATATAAAATTCCAACATAAAACAGAACATCATTGTGATAAGCTCTCTGTTCAACGCTGCGCTGCATGCTTAAAAAAAAGACGACCCCAAAAACAGGAGTCATCCTTTTCCTACCCGGTCGCGACCCGAGATCTGCAATATCATCAATACGTCTTACTCCGTTTCGCCCAGCACACGCTTCATGATTTCCTCCGGCACGCCGGCCCTTGTACCGTAGCGCCCTTCCCGTTCGTCCATTCGAAGGGTAGCGTCGATAATCAACTTGCTGACCGTGCGGTTAATCGCCATCGGATCGATCGGATTCGATTTGACGTCGCGGATGATCTGTACATCGTCGTGCGCACGCATCCTGGTCGCCATCGCCCATTCAACATCCGTAGGATTCAAAATATCAATATCGTCGTCGACGACAATTATATATTTAAGCAGGTCCTGCGCTGTGATGGCAGCCAGAGCGGCCAGCTTCCCTTCGCCCTCGGTGCGTTTTTTGATCGAAATGATGGCATGAAACCGGCACACGCCGCCTTCCGGCATGGACACGGATTGTACCGTCGGAATGACCGCCTGCACCGAACGCAGCAAAGTCGCTTCACGAGCAATCGCCCCTGTCCACAAATGCTCGGGATGGTTGCTTCCGACAATCATTTGGAACAGCGGATTTTTCCGTGTCGTCATCGCTTTGATATGAAGCACCGGATTCATCGACGAACCGGAATACGTTCCCGGAAACTCGCCAAACGGGCCTTCCATCACACGCTCGTCATGACGGATGACGCCCTCGAGTACGATTTCGCCTTCGGCGGGAACTTCCAGATCGATCGTTTTGCATCGAACCATGCGCACCGGCTCATGGAACAATCCCCCGGCGATTTCCATTTCGTCGTTAGGCACGAGCATTTGCGAAGCAACCATAATAGCGGGGTGGTTGCCGATCAGCACCGCAACTTCCAAGTCCCGGCCAAGCTCCTTGCATCGCTGGTAGAAGCTGAATAAGTGCGTCGGCGCCATATGTAAGGCAACCTTATTGCCTTCCAGCACGTGAATTCGGCAAATCGACACGTTCCGGCGTCCCGTCTCCGGATGCTTGGCAATAAACACCCCTGCTGAAATATAACGGCCGCCGTCTTTCTCAGAGATAATTGGAATCGGCAAGTCCCGTAGCAAATCCACGTCGGTGGTCACGACTTCTTGCACCGGTCCCGTCTCGACGAGCTCCGGCTGAATCCCATTTTCAATCGCCTCCAAAATATACGGCTGGATTTGCTTCTCTTCCAGACCGAAGGCGTGGCCGAATTTACGGCGCTCGTTGAGCAGATTGCCGATAATCGGAACGTCGTAGCCCTTCACCTTATCGAAAATGACGGTCGGTCCGTGCTTGTATTTCCATAAATGCGCAGCGGCTTCGAAGTTCCAGTCTACTTCCTTGCTGATCCGCAGCAGATCCCCTTGCTTCTCATACGCCTCCAAGGCTGCCCGCAGGCTTTGCTCCATATGACTTCCTCCTTTGCGTTTCTCATGAAAGTTCATGATATGCATCCTGCGGTCTTATTCCCGACCGACGTTTCCATTTTGCCAAGGCGCGATTTTTTTCTCAAGCATTCCAACCAGTTTGGTCAATCCGACCCCGAGAATCATGAGCACAATGACCGGCACGAACATCGTAGCGGTTTGAAAGCTGTTGCCGGCGTTAATAATTACGCCGCCAAGACCGCTGATGGCCGAGAAAAACTCAGCGATAATCATCGCAATGATCGCTTTCCCGACGCCTAGCCGCAAACCGGTCATAATGTACGGAATGGTCGCAGGTATAATAATTTTCCACATGATACCGGACTGATTAGCCACGAAAGCGATCCCTACTTCGATCAGCGCTTTAGGCACCTGCTTTACGCCATCCGACGTATTGATGATGATCGGAAAGACGGTCAACGTAAAAATGATCGCCATTTTTACCGTAAATCCAAGGCCGAACCACAATGTAAACAGCGGCATTAACGCGACAAGCGGAGTCGCATAGCCGGCCAAAACATATATATTGATCGCCGCTTCCACAACGCGATAACGTCCGATCAATAGCCCTACCGGGATGCCGACGACCGCTGCCAGGAAAAAACCGGCCGCAAGCGGTTGAATGCTTTGAAAGAACGCTTTGACGAGCACGCCGGAACGCAGCAGTTCCCAGAAAGCAGTGGCGATCGCCGACGGATACGACGAGAAGATCGGAGAAATTTGCCGGCCGAAAAATTCCCAACATAATAAAACAATGATTACGGAAAGAACCGTAACGTAGCCTAGCTTAAACGGTTTACTTTTGGTGCGCCGTTTATGCGCCGACGCCGTTTCGACACGGCTGGCAAGCGCCTCAGGGAAATCGTTCATCACTCACCGCACCTCCGCCGGAATGGGATTTGCCTGCAATGTACTTGCCGTCTTGAGCGTTTTCCAGATATGGTACCTTTTCTGATTAAATTCTTCCGAACCGCGAACCGCAATCGTGTCCGTCCGGGGATGAGGAATATGAATGTCGACGATTTCGTGAATACGCCCCGGGCCCGGGAACAATACCAACACTTTATCGGCAAGCAGCACGGCTTCATCCAAGTCGTGCGTGACGAATAGGATCGTCTTGGTCGTCTGTTGCTGAATGCGCAGCAGTTCTTCCTGCATCGATTCGCGCGTCTGCGCATCCAGCGCGCCGAATGGCTCATCCATCAGCAATACTTCGGGGTCGATAGCAAGTGCCCGTGCAATGCCTACGCGCTGCTGCATCCCGCCGGATAACTGATTGGGCCGATGATGCATAAAGTCTTTCAAACCGACCAGCTCGAGATAATGCTGTGCCGCCTCGCGCCGTTGCTGCTTCGGAATCTTCTTGACTTCAAGTCCGTACTCTACATTTTCGAGCGCGCTGCGCCATGGCAGCAGACCCGCATGCTGGAAAATCATGCCCCGGTCGAACCCGGGGCCGTTCACCTTGTTGCCGTCGATCTCAACTGTACCGGACGATGCTTGCTCCAGACCCATTAAAATCCGGAGCATCGTCGTTTTGCCGCAACCGCTCGTTCCGGCCAACGCCACGATTTCGCCCGCATTGACACTGAAGGAAACGTTGTCCAAGGCGCGGATGACTTGTTCTTTGTCCTCGACCCACACCGTAAACTGCTTGCTGATATTGCTGACCCTGACCTTCGGTACTCTAGTGTCCATGAGATCGCCCCTTTCAGTTTATTTGGAGCCCGATACTTTTTTAAGCGCTTGTTCCCGGAATGACCCGTCCACAATGGAATTGACGTCGACTTTGCCCTTCATGCGGCCAAGCTCGATTTGCAAATCCTGCAGCCACTCGATTTTTTTCACCGGAATTTCCAGGTTCGGCGAAACGAAGTTTTTGTTTTTAAACTCATCGTATACTTGAATGATGCCTTCGTTATCCGTCGGCACGTTCATCGTTTTAGCTGCCAGTGCAATCGCTTCGCTGCGGTGTTCCAGCGCATAGGTTAGACCTTCGCTCTGAGCCGCCAAAAATCCGACCGCTCCCTGCGGTCTGTCCTTAAGCGACTTTTCGCTGGCGATGACTACAAACCGCGGATAGTCCGGAATCACGTCGGACGCATAAGCCAACACCTTGATGCCGTCGGAAGCGGCGTTCACCACGTAGTCGCTGTTTGCCGCCGTCGCGTCCAGCTTGCCGGCTACGAGTGCTTGGTAACGTTGAGCGTCTGCTCCTGCATTGACGATCGTAACCGAATTGACATCGATTCCTTTTGCTTTCAACATCGCTTTGGCCGACATCTCCGGCATCGAACCCGGAGCGGAAGTACCGACGGTTTTCCCTTTCAAATCATCAAAGCTTTTGATGTTGCTTTTTACGTACAGCACGAACGGGTTGACCGATAACGTGGAGCCGATCACTTTGAGCTTCGCGCCTTGCTGTACGGCCGTGAGTGCCGAAGCCGGGTTCGCTTCCATCGAATCGATTTGGTCGGCGACGAGCGCCTGCAGCATCGTAACGTCGCTCTCAAACTCCATGTATTCGATATTGACGCCGTGCTTTTTGAAGAAGTTTTTCTCTTTCGCCATCAGCTGGTACGATGCGTCGCCTCTGGCTTTAACGATCCCGTGCTTCCACTTGACCAATTCCTGCTGATTCTGCGCTTCCCCTTTGCCGTCCTTCCCGCCTGATGCCGGCGTCGCTTTTCCACCGCAGCCCGTTAAGGCCAGAGCCATGACGAGCAGCCCAGTCACCCAAATTCGTTTTGTACCTCTCCATCCCAACATCAATAAGTCCCTCCCAATCGTTACTTTGGATCTTTTATATAAATCCTGCTCCTACACTTTAAAACGCCCCATATCGGTTTGCAGACTCATCGCAAGCTCATTGAGCTTCCGTGAATACGATTGAATGGTTTCGGCGGATTTCAACTGAACGGAAACCGAAGAGTTGGCGTCCGATGCCTTATCTCTGGCGACTCCGGCGATATCCACCATCTCCTCAAGCGATGCGGAAACTTCCTGGGAGCCTGCCGACATTTCTTCCGCTGCTGCGGAAATTTCCTGAATTTGCTCCGCGACTTCCTGTACGGATTCCAAAATATGACGGAATGAAGCTTCCGTCTCTTTCATCATGTTGGAACCGATATTGACATCCTCTACGCCCTGATTCATGGCTTGTACCGCTTGGTTGACGCTGTCTTGAATGTCCTTGATCAATCCGTCGATGCTTTGCGCCTGGTCTTTGCTTGCGTTCGCCAGCTTCTTCACTTCTGCGGCTACAACGGCAAAGCCGCTGCCGTGTTCGCCCGCTCTGGCCGCCTCGATCGAAGCGTTCAGGGCAAGCAGATTCGTCTGATTCGCGATTTCGCTGATCATTCCTACGATTTGGCCGATCTCGCTGGACCGCTGCCCTAACGTATGGACGATTTGCGCCGCCAATTGCACGGTTTGATGAATCGAATCGATCTGACCAATTGCCGATTGCACGAGCGTATTCCCGTTCTCCGCTCTTGTGGACGCCACGATGGCGGCCTCCGATACGGTCGAAGAGGATTCCGCAATGCGCTGAATGCCGGCAGCCATTTCGACCATGGCCGTGGACGATTGCTGCGCCGCCTCCGATTGCGTATACGATCCTTGGGCAATGTCCCCGATCACCTGGTTGAAGTGTTCCGTCGAAGCCGCCGATTGGTTCGAGGTTTCGAGCAGGATCGTGGATGACTCCGCCACCTGGTCGACGACCTTCTTGTTCATCGTAATCAGCTTCTCGAGAGAGGCCGCCATTTCGTTGAACGACTGGGCGATGTAGCTCATCTCATCCTTGGTCTGAAGCCGGATTTGCGTACGCAGATCCCCGGCCGCAAGCGTCGCCGACGCTTCCGACAACTGACGAATGGATCGGATCACCGAGATGTAGAACCCGGAGAACAAATAAACGGATAAGACGATCACGAATACTACCAGCAGCATGACCCACACGATCGTGCTCCGGTTGCTGTCCATCCGCTCCTTCGTTATTTCGTCAAGCGTCGCCGAAAGCGCGCTCAGCAAAGCGGCATTCGCCTCTTCCGTCTTGGAAACGACGATGTCGAATTCGGATTTTTGGCTCATCATTTCGGCAGCGTTGAGCATTTTGGTCCCAACCAGATCGGAAAATGCGTTGGATGCCGAAATCGCTTGTTCCGTCGGCTTTTGAAGCCGCTCTGCGTACTCCGGATTTGCCCGGAAAAACGTATCCATGGAAGTTTGCAAAGCGTTCATTCGCGACTTCACGGAGGCTGTGCGCAGCCATAACTTCTCATCCTCCGTCAAAGAGCCTCGCGCTAATACGTCGGGACCGATGCTTTTCATCACCGAGGTATTGTTCGTTTGCGGAAGCATTTGGCTGGCATACGCGTTAAAGAGGTAAGAGGTTCCTTCATAGCTGTCGAAGTTGACATTCGAAGCGTCGCCGACCGCCGTAATCAGGTTGTTAAGCTCCGTCATGAGCACGGCGTACAGATCTACAATTTCTTTCTTATCCTTAAGCGCCGCCTCTTTCAACTTGGCGTGCTGCTCCAGCACCTTCTCCAACTTTTCACCCGTAGCGGCTCCGCTGCTATACTTGCGCTCGCTCACGGATAGTTCGTCAATCGCCGCAGCCAAACGTTTCTTTGCCTCATCCGCTTTGCTCGCATCCGATGACAGTAACGCTTCGCGGGAGGATATCGTTTCATTTACCGCCAGTTGAATCGACTTCACATAGCTCAGTCCCCGCCCTACTTCGGATCCAAGGCGGATTTGCTCCATAATCTGCTTGCTTAACAGCAGGCTGATGACAATGGCCGGAATGATCAAAAACAGACCGATCAACGCAAACTTCAAGGAAAATTTTAGTCTGTTCATGGCAAAGACTACCGGTTGAAAAATCGTCGTCAGCAGCTTGAAAGATTTCATAAATGCTCGTCCTCTCATCTCTTGTTCCAACCCACGCCGCACCGAAGTTATGTAGTAACTTGAGTGAACTCCGCTGCTGTTGTGGTGCCCTTGTCTATCAAGGTCCTCCGGTCATTGAATCTATCAGGCTTGAAGAAACCGACGGGGAGACGTGGCACAAGCTTTTCTTCTAATCTGGTTCTGTCGAAACATGGTGACTACAACGGCAAGACGATTGACATCGTTCTGCAAAATCCAACATAAATTTTACCGTTCACTTGCGAAACCCTATCATTGCCGTAACTTCATGTCTGCTTTTATATCACTCTTGCAGCAATAGCGAAAAAGCGATGCAGCATTTTTTCAAAAATATGCATGATAAAGAACCATCCGGGTCAACAACGGACAGATTCAGCAACGATCATTCGTCCTACCTCCTTTGGAAACCCAGCCGCCATAGAAAAATTGATCCTTTAGGCCTGTGGCTTTGCGTCCCCTTCTTTCGAAGAGTCTGCCTTTATCAGTAAAGTAGTTAGTCATTATTCCTCATTACCATAACACAGCAATTTACAACAATCAACATCTTTTGCAATATTTAGGGCACTTCAAATAAAAGTTGTCCTACGAAAGAACTACTCAATTCGCTGATACGATTAAGCTCGTGCAAATTATGACGAATTAGCGAACACGGTCGCTACGACCGTAGCGGAGGAAGAAAACCGGGGCAACCAAGTTTGATATATTGGGAATAACATATGATAGATTCCAGTATAACCCATTTGGGAGAGTTTGCCAACCAAAAAAAGCCAGGTTGGCCGGAACCTGGCTTTTTCCTCGTTTATTGGGTTTACCAAACGCGCCTTATGCCGCGGGTTGAGGACGGCTTTTTCTTTTTGGCACGGGCCGTATGAACTTGCCCTTGCCTGCTGCGGCCTTCGCTCGTTCGTACCGGCCCGGAATTTCCCGCTTTCGCGTCGGCCAGCAGTTTGGCGACCTGCTTCACCATTGGAGACATTTGCTCCGCCGACTGATAGATGGCATTCACTTTATCAATAGCGGTAATAATCTCATCCAGACTTTCGTTGACGCTGCGGATCATCATTGGAAATCGATTCATGATACGGATCACCCTTTGGAAGCTAGTTAATGTATATTATGCAATTTCCAGGGCGGGCGGTGTGGGCGGATGTCCCCTATCCGTCCGTTATGTTTCCTGTTCTTTGACCTCCAGCGCTTTGAAAATAAAATCGACGGCATGATCCGCCATCCATTGCGGATTCGACTCCGTTACGGACATGATCGGTTCGAAATGCGGAAATTTTTTATGCCCCAGCGCGACCCCGATAATGAACATGAACGTGTGATCCAACGATTCGAACCGGAAAACGCCTTCACGTCTGCCTTTCTCCAGCAGCTCGCGCACCTTTTCCCATACGGGGAACGTGATGGCGCGTATCGTATCCGACCGGGGGCTTCTGCGAATCATTTCCTGCTGTATGATGCCGCTAAGCTCCGTATCCGTCATGCTGAAAAGGATGATTTCCTTCACGATCAGCCGTAAGCCCTCTACAGGTTGGTTAAGCGTTTCCTCATATTGCTGCATCCGCCGGCCCGGGAAAAAGTAGTCGAATACGGCATGGAACACTTTCTCCTTGCCTCCGAAATAATAGGACACCAGCGCCACATTGGCGCCGGCTTCCTCGCAAATTTGCCGGACGCTCGTCCCGTCAAAGCCTTGCTCGGAAAATAGCTTTTTAGCGGCGTGCAGTATGCGTATTTTCATTTCCGAATCTGTCTGCGCCATACAACATCCCTTCCGTAAATGCGGCCACTCTTGCTTGCACGACTGGCTGAAAGCCTTTACTTTATAACCATTATGAAACTTTGCACCGGGAAGTGCAAGCCACCCGGGAACGCCGGTGGCAGGAAGGACAAGCTTGGCGCTGAGCGAAACCCGGTCTAAGGCCAGCCGTCTATGAATTCGACGGCGCCGGCGACGCCGACCGCGCCCCTCCGGGAGCGAACGAAACGTCTTTGCGCACGGCCGTAGCGAGCAGCCCGACCACGGCGCAGACGACGAGAATCATCGCCAGTGCGGAAGCGTCAGTAAGCATTAAACGTTATTTTAAATCAAACGTTTGATTTAATAAATACTCAACGAATGGAAAATGCTAACCTTTTTATAGATTGCCTATGTACCTTGCTTGTGAATTCGGACGGACACCATCACGTGTCTTACCACCTTCGCAAGGCTCCCTGCCAGCATACGTTGTCGCTAATATAAGTAAGCTGTAATAACGCAGGGAGCCTCGGTCGCGGCTTACGGCGGAGCCGGATTCATACTACCGGACGGACCGCCGGCCTCGGCGATGCATCAGAGGCGATGCGAGCTGCGCAGAATGATGACGAGCAAAATGTACAATACCAGAATCGCTCCCGTCGTCGTCCATACGCCATGGATACCGTGGTGATGGTGATGCTTTTTCGGCGCGTAAATATTGATTTCTTCATAGCTTGCATGCACGTTAACCGGAGAAGCGTAGATCGGTTGAGACGGCATGACAGCCGGGGAAACCGCAGTAGGATAAGGAGCCGGCATCGGATTCGCCATCGGACTTACCATCGGGTTCGCCATTGGTTGATACTTTTCCATTGAAATAGGCACCTCCATGAATTGGGCAGGCTGCACGCCGCGTTGGTCAGCTGAACGGGCAGCCCGCAGTCGCTTCGACTGTTTGCGTGTTCCCTATCGAACACATCATTAGTCTATGGAGATCTACCTATCGGGAACACGGTATTCACCCATATTTCGGCAAAATTGGACTCTCGCCCGCTGCAACGGTCCAAGCAGGCTTCCATTTGCTGGACGCACGGCCGAAGCGCAGTGCTCAGCGCACGTTCCCCCGTTCATCCGTTTCCGCTATGTGACAGCGCTTGCGGTATTCCGCCGGGGTCACGCCTTTCGTCGCACGGAAGATGCGCGAGAACGATTTGAGGGAACCGAAACCGACCTCTTCGGCTACATCACAAGCGCTCATGCTCGTGGAAGCGAGCAGTCCGCAAGCATGGCGGATCCGGACCTCGTGGAGAAAATGAATGAAATTCATGCCGATATGTTTTTTGATTTCTTCGCTCAAATGCGAACTGCTCATTCGAAAACGGTCGGCTATGCCTGACAGCGAGATCGGCTCCCGATAATGATGATGAATATATTGGATGATCGGCCATACCGAACTCATCCCCGACTCTTCCTTCGGTTTCGCGCCCTCTCCGTTCCTTCTCAAGCGATCGAAACGCACGAGAATTTCCGTCAGCTTCGCCAGCATCAGGCAGTTTCGCCACAGTCCACTTCGGTTGTACGCTTCATGATGCAGCTGAGCCAGCATGCCGGTCATCCATTCAAGCTCCTTACCGCAAAAGTGTATGTAGGAAGGCAGTGATTCCTTCGAAAACAACAGCTCCCGAAAATCCATCCACACCATGGGCGCCTGGAAAAGATCGATGCCGAACATACAGTTGTACAAACGCAGCGGCTGCGGCGATGAAACGAAGATTTCGTGGATTTGGTACGGCAGTAAAAAGGTGAACGTCCCGGGCTGCATCGGATGCTTGATCCCGTTGATTACTTCATAACCGCTCCCTTCGATTACCAGTGAAAATTCCAGAAAATCGTGCCGGTGCGCAGGAAAATGACGGTATATTTGATTAATCGTAATATCGAGCGGAAACGACTGCGAAATATGGGGGTAGTCCGTCAGCTGTTTGTTGATCGGAAAAAAAGTCATCTTGTTCACTCCTCACGAAAAAATGGGATCATTAGCGAAATTGTGTCCTACGTGATCCTGCCTATTTCTTTACAATGAAAAGAAGTTAGAACGAAATGAACGCTTACTACCCGCCGTCCCTCTCCGCTGCATAGTGTTTTGACTTCCTTACTGACGGCACGTTTTGCAACCGCATACATAAAATTATATATGTTTTATCGAAAGGGGTATAGCTATGAAATTAACACGAGCTTGCCTGGCTGCGACCGCTTTTTCGCTTATGCTGTGGGCGACGGCATGCAGTTCCGGATCGGGCGGCAGCACCGGGAACGGACCTGCGGATGCAGGCAAAAACGCAGTGCCGCAAGTGTCCACCGACCCTGTCACGCTGAAACTCGCCATCAACATCGGATGGCTTGGCCCGGACGAATTTCAAAAATATTTCGAAGAGCCGGTCAAAAAGCGCTACCCTCACATTTCGTTTGAAATCTTGGATATGACCAAGCCTGAGCTCGCACTCGACAAGCTGCTGGCCAGTGGAAACATACCGGATCTGGTCATGTCGGCCTCACCTATCATTTACCGCTACATGGGCACCGGATTGGAGGAAAATATCGAGCCGTTGATCAAAAAGTTTAATCTGGATCTTTCCCGGCTTGATCCGGTGGCCGTCGAATCCGTCAAAACGTCAAGCCAGCAGGATCATCTGATCGGCCTCCCTTGGACGATGCATTTCAGCGGCCTTTACTACAACAAGGATATTTTCGATAAATTCGGGGTCGCCTATCCGAAGGACGGCATGACGTGGGAGCAAGTGAGGGAGCTTGCCAAAAACGTGACGCGCAGCGACGGCGGCGTGCAGTATCGCGGCTTGGAACCAGACAAATCGACCCGCGTCGCGTCCGTCCTCTCGTACGCTTTCGTCGACCCGAAGACGGAGAAGGCGACAGTCAATAACGACAATTGGAAAAAAATATTCGAATTGTTGAAGAGCATTTACGACATTCCGGGAAACAACCAGGTTCGTCTCGCCGGAGGCGGCACCGATCAGTTCATCAAGGAACGCAACCTGGCCATGTTCGCTACCAATAACATTTTGCCGAATCTGAAAGTCGCACAGGATTTGAACTGGGATCTGGTGCAATATCCTTCCTTTCCCGAGCGCGCTAACGTCGGCATGCAAACCGATGCCTGGATTCTTCATGTAACGTCGCAAAGCAAATATAAAGATCAGGCGTTCCAGGTCATTGCCACAATTCTCTCCGACGAAGTGCAGACGGAAGTCGCAAAGAACGCGCGCCTGCCGGTGCTCAAGGGCAAAAGCATCGAACAATCGTTCGGAACGAACCTGCCTTATTTGCAGGGCAAAAACGTCCAGGCCGCATTCAAGTCTTCCGCCGCAAAGGCGCTGCCCGTGAGCAAATACGATTCATACGCCGAGGGCTTAATGTCATCCAATATAACCCCAGTCGTGAAAGGCGAGAAAGATATTAACACCATTCTTCGCGAATCAGAAGAAGCCATTAACAAGTATATCGAAACGAACCGGACCAAATGACCGGAACATCTTCCAAGGGTGCCGCGGCATCGAATCGCCGCATTCCACTGCACCATCGAGTCCGGCGGGCTGCATGCAATTACTGCGCATTTCGACATTCGAAAAGCTTCTGATAGAAGCCCTTTCGATGAAGATACATTCGTGTCCTAGATGATGCTTTTCTTGAATAAATTGTGAGCTTATAAAAAAGAGAATCGCCCTGGTCAAACGGGTGATTCTCTTTGCTTTATACGTATGGGTTATTCTCGCGTTCAAATCCGATCGTGGTTCGCGGTCCGTGGCCCGGGTATACGATCGTATCGTCCGGCAGCTCAAACAGCTTGCCGTGAATCGACTCGAGCAGCTCGCGTTCGCTGCCTCCCGTAAGGTCCGTGCGTCCCACGGACAGCTTGAACAGGACGTCGCCGCTGAACAGATGCTGGCCATACAGGAAGCTGACGCTGCCCGGCGAGTGTCCCGGCGTGTGGAACACGCGAAAGACGACGCCGTCCAGCACCTTAAGCTGCTGGCCTTCATCCAGCGCGTATTCGGCCGGCTCCGCGACGATCGGTCCGCCGAGCTCCGGCCAATTGGCCGAGCCGTTGCGCTTCGGATTCGTCAGCCAATCGCTCTCGGCATCGTGCACATAGACGGGGCATCCTTTTTGCTTGCGCAGCTGCTCCACCCCGCCGATATGATCGAAATGCGCATGCGTCAGCAGGATCGCTTCGATCTCCATATCTTTCACCCGTTTCAGCAGCGGCTGCGGGTTCATGCCGGGATCGATGACGATCCCTTTATTGACCCCCGGCAGGGAAACAAGGTAAGCATTCGTCTGCAGCGGCCCGAGCGAGAATACTTCCACTTTCAATTCTTTCAAATCCATCGTTCTGTGCGTCTCCTTTGAGTAATGCGAGCTGCCGCGCGTTAGAACGAGGACAGCAGATCGCGCAATTCTTTGACGATAACGGCCTGATATCCGGTGCCCTCGCCGTATTGACGACCCATTTCTTCGCGGGCGATCTTGATTTTATCTTGGTAATCCGGCGCTTCGCGATCTGGGTTTTCCTGTTTGAATTTGTTCATGACCGCCTGTACATGTGCCGGGCGCGGTCCCCAGTGCCCCAGTACGTGACCGCTGAAATCGGTGAAGATGACGATCGGAATCGCTTCGCCGCCACCGGTCAAAAATTGCGCCATCACGTCCGGATGCTCTTCTTTGATCAGCACCTCCGTTGGGATCCCGGAAATCTCCAGCGCGCGGAATACGGCCGGAATATTGCGCACAACGTCGCCGCACCAATCCGCAGCCAAAATGAGGCATCGCAAGTCGTCGCGATTGTTCAGCGATTCGAAAAATTCCTTATCGTCTTCGTTCTCCCAGGAAAATTGATTGTACCAGTCTTGGAACCTCTCCTGGTTTTTAGTCATCCCGTCAATAAATTGCTGCGGGGACCGTCCTTTGCGCAGTTTCTCGGCCAAATTGGTGCTCATGTATATCCATCCTCCTCTTCAAGGTAACAACTATTGTGATCGTGGCGATAAAGCGAATGGAATTGCAACAATCGCTTGTCGCTTCCTATGGGTTATTGTACCAAAAAAATGTCCCCGCTCCAACCGGAACGGGGACGAATAAAAGCATTACGCTTTGGATTTGTCTCGTCTGAAATATTTCCACAAAATATATAATGCCGCACACACGATCGCCGCAAAAATGAACGGTTTTACATAGGGACGGGTCACTTCATCGATCTGCTCCCAGTTATCGCCGAGCGCTCGTCCGAAATAAACGAAGAGTACCGCCCAAGGGATCGTGCCGAGCAGCGTATAAAACAAAAATTTCAGCATCGGCATCCGTGCCATCCCAGCCGGTATCGAAATCGCCTGCCGAAGCACGGGTACGAAACGGGCGGTAAACACCATGCCGGCACCATATTTGTTGAACCAGCCTTCGGCGATGTCCAGATGCTTCTTCTTCAGATGCAAATATTTGCCGAACTTGTCCAGGAACGGTCTGCCGCCGTAGCGTCCGATCCAATATAAAATCACTTGCTGCAGCAAACAGCCGATCGTGCCGAACACAATCGCTCCGACCAGCGATATTCGACCTTGAGAAACAAGGTATCCCCCGAAGGAAAGTACAATTTCGCTCGGTATGACTTCCAGCATCAGCCCCAGCAGGATCCCCCAAACGCCCAGCCCTTCGATAAAATGAAGCGCCGATTGAATCAAGCCATGCAGCAGCTCACCCATGATATTCCAGCCTCTTCCTCTCCGCAATAAGTAGTGACGTCTTGTCCCTCTCTCAAACTCATTTTATTCTATCACAACCTCATCCTGCCGCCCAGAAACAAAATCGCCCCGCACATGCTCGCGCAACAGTTGTGCTGCGCGAGAAAGCTCCCGCCGCCGAAGCGAAATCAAGCCGTATCGGAGCGGCTGCCGCCCAAGAACCGTGCATTCGGCGAGCTTCTCTTCCGCAAGCTCCTTCGCCACATTCAATCGGGGCAAGCAGGCCAGCCCCAAGCCGCCCTCAACCGAACGCTTGATCATTTCGGCGGAAGCGAACTCGATGACCCCGCGGCAATCGGCATGGTGGGCGGCAAGCTGCTCCGCCGCATATTTCGAATAAATGCAGCGGGAGCCGAATCCGATCAGTTTATGCGGCTTCACCGCTTCCCATCCGAGCGCGTCGATCGCTTCCGCCGCTTGCGAAGAAGCGACCCAGACGAGCTCGTCCGTGAGGAGCGGTTCGAACGACAGCTCGGCCTCGGACGGGTCCTCCGGCACAATGCCGAGATCCGCCTGCCCGTTCATGACGGCTTCGACCGTATCCGACTGGAAGCCCGTGTCGAGCTGAAGCTCAACGGCAGAATAGGCGGACACGAACGACTGCAGCGTTTCCCACAGCAGGGCGGCGCCGAACGATTCGAGCACGCGCAGCCGAACGGGACCGGACGGCTCGCCCGTCTCCCGCAGCTCCGCCTCAAGCTCCGAGCCGAGCTGCAAAATACGCTGGGCATAAGCCGCCGCCTTCCGGCCCGCTTCCGTCGGCATGACGCCGCGCGGCAGCCGGTCAAACAGCTTGCGTCCGAACGCCTCCTCCAGCAATCGAATCTGCGTCGTGACCGTAGACTGTACGTAGCCAAGCCTTTCCGCGGCCTTGCTGATGCTCCTCTCCTCGATAACGGTGAGCAGCGTCCGGAACGTCCGGCCTTCCAAGCGGTCAATCATCATTTGCACTCTCCCCCTCCCAATACGATTCGCAGACGATGATGGTTGCACGTACGCGTCTATCTATCGATATTTCGAATGGATAACATTGATAACATTCATTATTCAAATACCATAATCGTATGCTAGCATAGGTTTCATCCCAAGGCAATCCGCCCGGCTCGAAAGGAATGAGATCCATGGAAATGAAACCGTTCTGGAAAAAAACGCTCGCGCTGCTTCTGCCTGGAGCAGGCGGCTTCCTGGCCATTTATGTCTGCATGGCCGCTGGCGACGCGGCAGGGCTCAGCCTGCTGATGGCTCCGTTCGGCGCCTCGTGCGTCATTGCCTTCGCGCTGCCCGATAGCCCCCTGGCCCAACCGCGCAGCATCATCGGCGGCCATGCGCTCAGCACAGCGATCGGCCTGCTGCTCCTGCATACGGCCGGCCTGAGCGTCTGGTCCGCGGCACTCAGCGTTGCGCTGGCCATCGTCTGCATGCAGCTTACGCGCACGCTGCACCCGCCGGCCGGCGCAGACCCGCTTGTCGTCATGCTCGGCGGCGCCGGCTGGAGCTTCCTGTGGACGCCCGCGCTGCTCGGCTCCGTCCTGGTCGTCGCCTCCGCTTTCGTCTTTCACCGGCTGTGCCGGCGCGCTTATCCGCAGCGCTGGCTGTAACATTCATCGCCCCAAACCGTGGCATGCGCTGACAAGCTGTCGCATAGAATGGGTACAAACCATTCTTTACGGCGAAGGGAATGCTCTGATCATGATCAAAGTACTGGTTGTCAGCAAAAAACGTCTCCGTTTGCTGAAAATCGGCTTGGCCGCTCTATTGTTCACGGCGGCGGCACTTATCTATATCAGCCGGGACGAAGTCCGTGAAACGCTAAGCCCGAATCCAGGGCAAGCGCGCACGATTCACCTCGTCACGGGCGAATTCAAATCAACGGGTCCGGACGGCAAGGAAATCGAAGCATACCGCTGGGATCCGGGAACCGTCTACGTGAAAAAAGGAGAAAACATCCGTCTCAGCATTTACGGCGTGAACGGGGCCAGCCACCCTTTTATCATTGACGGTCTAAACATCAAGGGGGAGGTGAAGAAAGGCCAGGAAACGATCGTCAGCTTCCGCGCAGATAAGCCGGGCATTTACCGCATCATCTGCCTGACTCACCCTGATATCGCCCATCACGGACCGATGGTCGGATACCTTGTGGTGGACGAGTAAATCTGAAATGATCCGTACCACCTGCCCTGCTTCCGCATAGCATATAGCAGGAAGGAGAGTGCGGATGCGAAGATGAATCCCGGAAACCAAATGAAGCACAGTCAGCCTCTGCCCACGGCGCGAGGCATACGGCGCGCATGCGGCAAGGAGCTGTATCGGGCGAGAAAGAAGCTTGGCGGCTACATCGCCGCAGATCTGGTGGCCCAAGCCGACGATTTGTATTACAAGAAAGTGCTGCTCAACTTGCCCTACATCGTGGAAAATCGCAGCAATCGCAAGCTGCTTGCGGACTGGTTCGACGACAACGTATGCGGGGAAATCGCCGAGCTGTGGAGCGTCGAGCCGAAAGCGCTCGCCAAAGCGTTTCGCGATTCTTTCGGGGGCTGACGCGGATTTCCGCGCCGGTCCTTCTCCGGGCAGCCGCGGACCGGCGCAGCGGACAAGCCTAATTCATTAAGGAGGAAACAGGATGGGAAGCTTTCATTTGAGGTACGGTCTCGATGCGCCGCGCTTAATGGCACTGCAATGGGGTGCGGGAACGGTTCTGCTCGGTTTGCTGTTCGCGGTCGATATGCCGTGGTTGTGGCTCAAGGCATGTATTGCCGCAGCGGGCGTAATCTCGCTCCTGTTCGGTGCATGGATGCTGCTCTATTCTGCCTGGATCAAGCTGTGGCACCGCAGGGTCGTGCTTGAGGCCGCCGAGGTGCGCAGTGCGCAGCGGGTGCTCGATGTGGGTACAGGACGCGGGCTGCTGGCGATCGCTGCGGCGCAGAAAGGCGCTCAAGTGACAGCGATCGCGCACAGTTCGCAGGCGGGTGCGTCCGGCAAGGAGCGCCAGGCGCTGCTACGGAACTGCGAGCTTGAACGCACGCCGAACGTTCGCGTCATGGACGGGGATGCGCAGCGGCTGCCTTTCGCCGACAAATCGTTTGAGGCCGTCGTCTCCCACGCCTTCCTGCACAGCCTCCCCTCAGCGGACGACCGGGAGCTGTCCGTGCTTGAGATGTGGCGTGTGCTTCGGCCAGGCGGTGTGCTGGTGCTGTCCGATTGCCGCCAAACCAAGCCATATGAGCAGATCGTGTCGACATTGACCGAAGACGTGAAGATACAGAGCTACCGTTACACTTTTCCATTTTCCAAAAACCTTATCGCCCGGAAAAAATAGCCGGTTCGGCAGACCAAGTTTATATCCCGATATACAGTCGGTCGAATAGGCGGCGGAAACTACGCATGTCATCGCAGCCTGACAAATCACTTCGCTGTCCACACAATTTCTTCACGATGCCCGTCCGTTAGCGTCACCGCACCCGACCATTCGATAAAGGACGGCTCCGGCTGAAAGTTCGCGCCAAGGAAGAATGTCCGGTGAATACGGCGAACCGCAATACGATATGAAGGGACTGGCTTCCCAACCGGAACGGTGAATACTTTGACCGCCTCCACCTGCTCCTTCGTCGTTCCCGCCGGCAAAAGCACCGTGGTGGAGGCCGCCCATCCCGCTGAGTCGACCGCATAGGATCGCCGAGATGTGATGTATACCAGTGCGGGTCGCCTATGATCTTGACGCTTACGGCGGTGCCGATCCACGATTTGCTATCGGTATTCGCCGGCGTCGTCTCTTTCGCCAGCTCAAGATACAAGTAATGGCGCGGATCTTCGATTTGCCCGTCCGCCTTCTTTCCGGTCCCCTCGCTCACCTTGCCCTCGCGGATCATTTCCAAGGCGGAAATCCGGTATGTCCACGGATTGGCATCCATAATCGCCTCTCGTGCCCTTCCCCCGCTATATGACGTACCGGGGTCAAGGGGGAACCGGTAGTCTGTCGCCCGAAGAGGGTTTTTCACCTGTTTTGCCGCACAACACGGAAAAGCTGTCTTTTACGTTTGCCATCCGTGGAAGTAGCCCCTTTTCGGATGAAACTTTCTTGCATCGGATTCCGCGCTTTATCTATAATCTTGAATTCCGGCTTCAAATGCTTGCCTGTCGTTATTTTCGATCCCGTGCAGCGCTTCCTGCAACGCAAAGGTACTTTTATAAAACTTTACTCGTTTTGAAATGTCAGACCCATCCGGGTATAAATGTATGCACATTTCATAAAAAGCTTCACCGTAACTGGACCATATTCCCGCAAAATCATACGCCGGGTCGCCCCATCCGGAACCTCCAAAATCGATAATCCCCGATAGGCTGCCTATATCCGGTCGCCATATAATATTGGATGCCCCAAAGTCGCCGTGAATCAACGCGGTTTGGATGCCCAAGCTGGTTTCGCTACTCAGAAAAGCTTCAAACCATTCGGAGACTTTCGTTTGTGCGTCTTTTCGCATATAAGGGAACAGTTTATTTTGTATGTTACGAAACAGTGCGCTCATTTCTTCATGAGGACCTTGATCCACCGGCTGCAGGAACTCATTTACGATTTCTCCGGAAGCCGAATGAAGCTCCGTCAGAAACGTTACGAGCTGCATTGCCAGTCCTTTTATCGAATCTTCATCTTTAACCCCGGCGAGGCTTTCTTTCCATAACGGAACTCCCGGGATCAAAGCATATCCGGTGAATACTTTTCCTACTTCACCCTCCTCAAAAGATTCATATAAAGGAAAGGGAATCGGCAGCGATACGATATTTTGGATGCATTCAAGAATTTTTTGCTCTTTTTTCATTGCGACGATTCCTGCTTCATACTTCGGAAACCGGAATACCAACGATTGATTTATAATGAACACATCGTTGTTTTGTCCGATGTCATTCACCACGTAGTCGTCAATGGTCAAATCGGGGTACACTTCTTTAATCCTGCTCATATATTTGTCGTGCATGCATAGCTGCTCCTTAGTTCCATTTATACTTGCGCTTCACAACATGAACCTGCGAATTCAGCCGTTCAGCGCCGCCATTTGATCGTATGCGTAAATATGGCTTCCCCCTCGTCCCGACAGCACCGCCTTTACCATCGATTTGGCAACCCATTCGGCCGGAATCGGCTTGTATTGACGGAGCGGCCCTGCCATTAAGGGAGAGATCGCGGATGACAGCCCCATGCCGATTTGTTCCCCGAAGCGGAATTCCTCCCGGTTCCCGAGCAGCAGCGAGGGCCTGAATATATGCAGGGCAGGAAGCTGCAGCCGCATTAAATCTTCTTCCACCTCACCCTTCACTCTGCTGTAAAACACGTTCGACCGCGCATGGGCGCCAATCGCCGTAACGATCGCGAATTGCGAGGCTTTATATTTTTCCGCCAATCGGCCGAGCTGCATCGGGTACTCGTAATCGACCTGTTTGAACCGCTCCCGGGTTTGCGCCTTCTTGATCGTCGTACCGAGGCAGCAGAACACGTGCGCATTCGGAATGTACGGCCTAAGCGGCTCCTCCAAAGAGGTATAGTCCGTTCTGATCTGGATGCATTTCTCGTTCGGCTCCTCCCACGGCGTTCGAACCAAAGCCACGACTTTCCCGTAAAACGGCTGGCCGAGCAGTTCCTTGACCACTTGTCGGCCGATCAGCCCTGTCGCCCCGGCTACAATGGCTGTATGACTCATCATTCGATCTCCCTTTCACTCTTGATCATTAAGACTCGACTCGGTACATAACTTGTCCGATTCGCAACGACGAAAAAACGGACCTCCGCACCAAGCGAAGCGTCCGTAATCGTTGCCGCTATGACTGAAGCTTCCCGATGGGGCCGGCGGGGTCGATGATATCCTGCACTTCGGCAAACGGAATTTCGAACGTCGGAAACCCGTAGGCGTACGGCGTATATTCATAGAGTTGAAAATAAATGACGATTGCCCGGTCCGTCAAATAAAACGGCTGATCCGGCGGGATGGCGTGAAATTCCGTAAGCATCGGGATGTCGCGCGCTTTAAACTCCCGTTTGATTATATCGGACAGTCTGCGAATATAATCGCTGCCCTGTTTGAACAAATCGGCGAGCTTGTATTCCGCCCCGTTCTCAAGATTGAACGTTTGCGAGCTCTGGTACGTGATGCCGTGCGCAGCCCCCTGCGCATACCCGTAATTTTCGTACAGCAAGCTAAGCAGCCCGTTCTTGTGCAGCTTGACGTGATAATTGCCCGTGACCGATTTGGACGGATCGCCGACATACCCTTGCTGGCGGATCAAATCGTACTGCGCATCCATAATCGCGCTGTTAATCATTCGCCTGACAAGGCCGTCGCGAATACCCTCGACCTGCGGATATTTCACGTCCAGCCGCGGTTTCACCAGTCTCCGCGTAACGATCTTTTCTTTCCGGACTCTGACTTCCTCGTCGTACTCTCTGTCTATCGCGCTCACTCCCCCGCCCCGTATGCTAATGAAATATATGCGAGGGGCATGCGGGACATGACTTAAGCGGAACGCGCGCCAATAAACTTCGGGTTATTTCGCCGCCGGCTGGAAAAACTCGAGACGTTCCCCGTCCGGTCCGTAAAAAAAGGCGATTTTGACGCCATTCAAAATGACGCGGGGCGTCTCGTCCATCATACGCACGCCGAGCCCTTTGAGCCGCTCCACTTCCGCTTCGATATCGCTGACCGTAAAGGCGATATGGTGTACCTTGCCGCTGTCGGATAACCCGTCCGATCCGCGACCGATCAGCTCAAGCTCGATGTCGGCCGAGCCCGGAAAGGACAGGAACCCGAGCTCCACGCCGTCCGCCAGTTTAGCCCGGTTTACGAGCTGCAAACCGATGACCTCCGTGTAAAACTTGACGGAAGCATCCATATCGTTCACCATCACGCCAATATGCTCTAATTTATGTATCATGTCTTGTCAGCACCTCTCATCCTTTTATTGTCAATCGATGTCTCTCATTTGAACATACCATGGGCTCGTCCCGATTGCAATCAGGTAAAAGGCAAACTTTGGGATTGTAGAAAAAAGCCGATTTCTTTATACTTGACTCTGTTGTGTACACGGACAAGTCGTCTGACTTCAGAGGAGAATTGCGTCATGGAACTGCCCTCATTTGAAATGCTTTTATTTTTGATCGCCGTAGGCTTTATAGCGGCTTTTGTCGATTCCGTCGTCGGCGGCGGCGGAATCATCGCATTGCCCGCGCTGATGATGACCGGCCTTCCGCCGAGTATGGCGCTTGGCACCAATAAGCTCGGGGGCACGCTGTCATCGTTAACAAGCACGATTTCCTTTTTATCTTCGGGCAAAATCAACGGAAAATTCGTGCTCGCCCTCTTCCCGCTTTCTTTCACAGGTTCCGCGCTCGGCACGTATACCGTGCATTTGCTGCCGTCTTCCTTTTTACGCCCTGTCGTGGTAGGAATGCTCGTTATCATTTTGATCTATACGCTGCTCAAAAAGAACTGGAACGGCGCCGGTGCACCCATTCCACTTACTCCGGCCCGCATCGTCGCCACCAGCGTCTGCGCCTTTGTGTTGGGCTACTATGACGGATTTTTCGGTCCCGGCACCGGCTCGTTCCTGCTTTTTATGTTTTTGCTGCTCGGTTACGATTTCGTCGGCGCATCGGCCAATGCCAAAGTGCTCAATTTCGCGAGCAATGTCGCGAGTCTGGCCTCGTTCTTCTACTTTAAATCGGTCCATATCGGCTACGGCCTGCCTATGGGCCTGTCGATGATCGTCGGGGCGATCGTCGGGTCTCAGGTGGCGATCCGCCGAGGCTCGAAATACGTCAAACCGCTGTTTATCGGGGTGACGACGCTTCTGATCGGCAAACAGCTGTGGGATGTGCTTCACGGATAGTGGAATAAGGAACAAAAATGAGCACCGAACGCAAATTGGCCGGGTCCCGTAGCCTGAACACTTTAATAAGTGTACGGCCTATGGGACCGGCTTTATGCGTAACGTGCTCTTTTTGTACCATGAAGCCTTGCCGTTCCCGTTCACCAAGTCACGGCTCCAGCGCACCGTACGTACTCAAATAATCGGCAGGCACCGGCTTGATCTGGTTGCTGGTAAACTCCGCCATCGGATCGGCTGCAATATGCGGGTCGTTCACGAGCCGCACATCTTCCCATAAGCATTCGACGCCTAGATCTCCCGCAAACCCGGCAAACATGCCGCACCCGCTGCAATATTTCGTCTTCTGCGCTTCGTTTAAATTCACGACTCTGTTGCGGAGGCAGCAATACACTTTCCCGCCCTCATCCGCCATGTTGATATGAAGAACTGGTTTCACTCCATGCGTCTCCTTTCCCGCTGTTCCATTAGAAGGTAATAACCATTATATATGCGGACGAACCTCAATATGTGATATTTTCTCGTCATAATGGATTCGGGAAAGATGGATCCCGTTCAGAAAAAAATGTCCGCTGCACGAACTTTCGGCGAGCTTTTTGCGACTATAAGGTGGAAAGGTGACATTCACCTGGTCGAGGATATTTTTCAGGATACGTTCCTTACTGCGTACCGCGAATTATCCGAAAGCCGTCCGGTGAAAAGATAAGTGAAACGAAAAAATGAGCACTCTCTCGCAGCCTCACGGCAGCCAGAAATGCTCATTTTTTTCATTTTCGGATCATCTCCGAGCCCCGCTGATATACAATCGCGTCTCAAGTAGGGAGCATCGCTGCTTCATGTTGCGGCAATGCTATGATTCGGCCGAGGCTTCCGATTCTCCGCTCTCTTCTTCCGTCTCGGCAAACTGTGTGTGGTACAGATGCGCATACAGGCCTTCCCTGGCAAGCAATTCCTCGTGCCGGCCCGTGTCGACGACGCGGCCGTTCTCCAGCACGACAATCCGGTTCGCGGAGCGGATCGTCGACAGCCGGTGTGCGATGACAAGCGTCGTACGCCCCCGCATCAGCTCGTCGAGCGCTGCCTGGACGTATGCCTCCGAGGCCGAGTCGAGATGCGACGTCGCCTCGTCGAGGATCAGGATGCGCGGGTTCTTCAGGATCGCCCGCGCGATGGCAAGACGCTGCCGCTCCCCGCCCGACAGCCGGTGGCCGCGTTCTCCGACGGTCGTGTCGTAGCCCTCGGGCAAGGCGGCGATCACGTCGTGGATGTAAGCCTTGCGGCACGCTTCTTCCATCTCCTCCTGCGATGCGCCCGGGCGGGCGAACAGCAGGTTATCCCGGACGCTGGCGTGGAACATGAACGACTCCTGGGTAACGAAGGCCACCTGCTTGCGCAAGCTTTCAAGCGTGACCCCCTTCACATCGTTGCCGTCCACCATGACCTCCCCTTCGGTCGGGTCGTACAATCGTGCCAGCATGCCGATCAGCGTTGATTTGCCGGCGCCGCTCGGACCGACAATGGCGACGACCTCCCCTGGGTTCGCTTCGAAGCTTACGTCTCGCAGCGCGAGCTGCCCCGGCTCGTAGCTGTAGGACACATGCCGGAACGCGACATGCCCCGCCGATTCCGGCAGCGCTGACGCGTCTTTGCGGTTCGCCACTTCCGGTTCCATATCGGAATACTCGAACAGCCGCTGAAAGACGCCGAGCGCCGTTCCGAGCTCCACATGCAGGTTGAGCAGCGTGCTGACCGGACCGTACAGCCGGCCGAGGTAGGCTGTGAAAGCGACGATGCCGCCGATTGTCATCGAGCCGTGGATTACGTTATACCCGCCGTATAAATAGATGAGTGCGGTGCCGAGCGGCCCAAGCAGGCCGAGCACCATCATATACCAGCGTCCTACGAGGTTGAGCCGCAGCTCCAGATCCATCACCTTCTGGTTCAGCGTGGTGAACTGCTTTTGCTGAACCGGTTCCTGCTGAAAAATCCGCGTCAGCAGCGCGCCGGATACGCCAAAAATTTCGCCGAGCTGCCCGGACATTTCGCCGCGCACCCGCTGCGTGTCGCCGCGCAGCCGTTTGCGCACCTCCGATACTTTGCGCACCGGCAAGATGAAGAGCGGCAAGATGACCGTGGCGAGTATCGCCAGCCGCCAGTCGAGCGCAAACAAAATGACTACGGTCGTCAGCACGACGACCGATTGCGTAACGGCAGAGACGACAACCGACGTCACGACGTTTTGCACCGCCTGCACGTCGCCGGTCAAGCGCTGCACGATTTCTCCCGCCTTCGCATCGGTAAAGAAGCTCATGGACTGGCGCTGCAAGTTGGCGAACAGCGACTGGCGCAAGTCGCGCATGACGCCCTGCCCGACCTTCGTGTTTTCATGGTTCTGCCATACGCCGAGCAGCCCGCTCGCGAGCGGCAGCAGCACCATGAGCAGCACAAGGTTTAGCAGCTGCCTCGTATCCCCGTTCGGCAGCGCTTTGTCGATGATGTCCTTCATGATGAGCGGCGGGATCAGGCCGATGGCCGATCCGACAAGCGCCAGCACCAGGATGGCCGCAAGCTGCCAGCGATACCCTTTGAACAAGCCGTAAATCCGGGAGAGCGATACGTCCTTCAAGGTCGCCCGTCCCCTGCCCTGCAGGGCGGATCGGCCTCCGCCTCCTCCGCCTTCTCCCCAACGCATGTCTCTCATCGCGATTCCTCCCCGTTTGCGGCGGCGGCGCAGCTAACGCAATCCGATCCCGCGGCCGTCAGCCTCCGCCCCGCCGTTTTCCTGCTCCAACGGAAATACGCCGCGGATAGCCGCAACGATTTCCCCCGCCATCGTCATGACCCGATACAGCGACGTGCTTTGCAATATCGCATATTTTTGTCCGCTATCGACATTGACAATGCCTGCAATTGAATAATCTCCTACCATCGGAAGCTGCTTGCCGACGGATTTGCCCGGTTCGATAGGACGGTTGGATACTTGAAACCACGCAAGGGATGCCGCCTGACCGAGACAGGCGTCGATGGCGAGCACTTTTTTGCCCGGCGGCATTTCCATTAGCCGCTCCCGCATATTGCTCGCATCGAACGGGTAGGCGAGCGTGCCGATCACGTCCGGGTATCCCGCTTCCGTCAGCATCGTGCCAACCAGCGGGCCGAGCGCATCCCCCGAGGATCGGTCGGTGCCGATGCACAGAAACAACAGATCTGCGGAGCTTACCCCTTCATTCTTGATGTGAAGAAGAAAATCGGGCAGCTCGGCTGCTTTAATTTTTTTGCGGTACAGCGGTGGTACCGAATGGTCCGGCATGGTCGTTTTCTCCTTCCCCTTCTCCGTTTGTCCCTTCATTGTAGCATACTGCGAGCGCTTCCATCCCGCAACATTTGTTGCCGCCTTAATACGCATGCTATAATTTTTTTAAGATACTTGGAATCCGACATCTTGCGAGACGAAAGGCGGTACTGCTGCGATGCACATCATGGCCGTTTGGTCGCTCGTTGCGCTTGTATATTGGCTGTTCATGCTGTGGGATACGCTGCAGGCGCGCAAATGGATGCTGACGCTGCATCCGCCGGATAGCCCTCCGCTCCGTCCCGAAAGCCAGCGGCCGGCACCCGGCAACGATACGCCGCTCGTCTCCGTCATCGTTGCCGCAAAGGAAGAAGAAGCTTCCATCACGGAAACGGTACGGCATTTGCTGAGCCAAACCTACCCCCGATTGGAAATTATCGCCGTCAACGACAGGTCGCAGGATGCAACCGGACGCAAGCTGGACGAGCTGCGCCGCTGGTCGGAAGGCCGGAGCGCAATTGAAGTGCCGCTGCGGGTGATCCACATTACGGCGCTGCCGTCCGGTTGGCTCGGCAAAAACCATGCCTTGTATCAAGGCTACTTGCAGGCTCGCGGTTCGTACTTGCTGTTCACCGATGCGGATGTGCTGTTCGAGCCGGGGACGATTGCCGATGCCGTTCGGTATATGCGAGAGGAACAGGCGGATCATCTGACGTTAGCGCCGCAAATGCTTGTCAAAGGCTTCTGGCTGAGGGCTTTCGTATACTATTTCTTCTTTACTTTCAGTTTATATATACGGCCGTGGCGAGCCAATGACGATTTGCAACATCGCCACGGCATGGGGATCGGCGCCTTCAATCTGCTAACGCGCAACGCTTACGAACGGATCGGCACCCACCGGGCGTTCGCCCTGCGTCCGGACGACGATCTGCACCTCGGCCGGCTGATCAAAGCAGCGAGGCTGCGCCAAAGATTGGCACTTGCGTCGCGGCATATCGCGGTTGAATGGTACCGCAGCCTGTCCGAAGCAGTCCGCGGGCTGGAGAAGAACCTGTTCTCCGGGTTCGGCTACCGGCTGCCCTTGGCGACGCTCGGGGTCATCGGGCTGCTCGCGGTGTTCCTGTTCCCGTTCATCGGCCTTTTCGCCGCCCAAGGCTGGCCCGCTGCCGTGTTCGGCCTGGACGTCGTGCTGATGGTAACTGTCTATGTGCTGCTCGCGCGTTCCATTACCGGACCTGTAGGAACGGAAATCATCGCCTTCCCGTTGACGGTATGCCTGCTCTGTTATACCGTCATCCGTTCCGTCTGGCTTACGCTCCGGCAGCGCGGCATTTATTGGCGGGGAACGTTTTATTCGTTGAAAGAACTGAAGCGAATGACCGGGCCGGATGACTGAACCTTCATCGTTTTTTAACACTGCGCCGGCTCGATTTGCTATACAATGAAACCAGATCAACGATAGGAGAGGTGAAACCCAAATGAACCTTACCTTCAAACAAATGAAGTATGCTTTGGCGAGCATGCTGCTCACATTCACTTTGGTCGTTGTTTATCAGTGCACGCAAGTTTAAACCGTATAAGGATACAGCAGCTGATCTACGCTGATCTACGCTGCCCTACGATCCGATTGCTCAAGCAGGCCGAACGCCTGCTTTTTTGCTTTTCCGTCAGTCCGGCTGCGTCTCCGGCTTTCCGCCGGCCAGTTTCCCCTGCTGCCGAAACTCGCTCGGGCTCAACCCGGTTTCCTTCTTAAAATTGCTGCTGAAATAATGGATGCTCGTATACCCTAGCCGATCGGCGATTTCATCGAGCTTCTCCCCGCGCAGCAGCGATTGCTTCGCCTGCCTGATTCGTTCCGCAATGAGATACTGCTTCGGATTCGTTTTCACTTCCTGATGGAACAATTTCGTAAAATAACTCGGATGATAGCCGCAAAGCTGTGCCAGCTCCGCAACCGACCACGCTTTGCCCGGATGATCCCGCATTGCGCGGAGCGCCGATTCGATTTTGCTGACGTTCTTGGTCGCTTCCCGGTTTACCAGCTGGCCGACGATCGACGAGAGCAGTTCCATCATCCGCGCTCTCAGCAGGAGCGGCTGCGCGTGCTGCGCCTGATACTCGCTTACGATGGAGCTCATGACCGGCTCCACACCGCCGATCGCGAAATGATGCGGAACCGCCATCTCCCCATGACTGTCCACCGTCAGTTGAACCGGTTCCGGAAGTCGCTCCAGGTCGCTGTCCGGGACGCTGCGAATGCCGTAGGCCGGGTGCAACGGAACCGGAGTGGACTCATTCCAGCCGAAATGCAAACTGTAGTATTGTGTCGGCGCGTCCGTCTTCAATATATGCGGACTGTCCGGACCGTAAAACACACATTCGCCCGGCTTTACTCGGTAATGCTCGGGTCCGAGCTGAAGTGTTGCCTCGCCCGCAATCACATAAAACAATTGACAGTCCGGAATTCGGCGGGGACCCCACACGTTCCCTGTACCTGCCGACGCGCGCGCCGCAAAATGGACGGCCGGCCGGATGTCATACAAATGTCCGATGTTCACTCCGATGTCCCCTTCGCAAATCTCGAAAAATCACAACAAACCGTTTGAATTATTCTAAATACTTCCCTACTGCCATTTTGTAATATATGTTCATAAGCAATTGAATTCATTATAACACTAGCGAAAAGGGGTGCAACGGCATGTTAAGTGCTGCACAATTGGAAGAATTCGAAAATAACGGTTTTTTGAAAGGGGCGGTCATCTTAAACGATGACGAAGTGGAAGCGCTCCGCAACGAATTGGATTTGGTCATGGAAGGCAAGTCTGTCAAGCGCCCCGTGCTGAGCCGCAACATGAAAGAAGCGGGAGGCAAAAACGAAAGCAACCTGTACGACAACATGAAAATGAGCGTGAATGAAAAAGTGGTGCAAATCGTCAACATTTGGATGGCCAGCGACGTATTTTTCAAGCATGCGAGCCATCCGAGGCTGACCGAAGAGATCGCCCAGTTGTGCAAAACCGACACCGTCCGCATATGGCATGACCAGATTCAGTATAAACCCCCTGTATCCGGCGGGCCGACGGGCTGGCACCAAGATCACCCGCTATGGCCGATCATTCAACCGGCCGATTTGGTTAGCGCCTGGGTTGCGCTGGACGATGCCGTAATCGAGAACGGCTGCATGTGGATGGTACCCGGCAGCCACAAATGGGGCAATCATCAAAAATATTTGGCGAGCACGCCGGATTTCAAGCCGTATCATAAGCAGCCCGAGCTGCTGCCGGAGGGCGCCGTCGTCGAGGCCGTTCCATTCGAGATCAAGAAAGGCCAGGTCGGCTACCATCACTGCATGACGTGGCACGGCAGCCCGCATAACCGCTCCCAACTGAAACGCCGGGCGATCGCCGTACACTATATGCCAGGCCATACCCGCTACGAGCCCACTTCCAATCACGTCATGCACGATTATGTGGAAGTGAAGCCCGGCGAGATTCTTACCGGCGAACATTTCCCCGTCGTTTTCGGCAGAGGGTAACGTTCACCCATACCGCATCGGTAGTAACGGACAAGAGTTTGAATCGATAACCCTCTCTTCGGGGTTCGCGCTTCAAGCTCTTTTCTGCATTCCTTCATCGGTATTCCGTCATTCCGGCGTCAGCCTCCGCCTCTGCAGGATGCTTGCATGAATGATTTGATGTACAATATAGTGTATGGAACTATATAAATGAGGTGAAACGATTGGAGCAGCAGCAACATTCCGCGCAGGAGCCGCAACCGGCAGAACAGGTCCCGCAATACAAGCAATGCGCTCACTGCAAGGAGCAGAAGCTGCTTGCCGAATTTTTACGCAGAACCGGGCGCCGCTCCGGCATAGCATCCCGCCGCGGCGCATGCCGGGCTTGCCGCAAACTGCGGAAAGAGGAGGCTCGCCTGTCTGTGGGGGGCGATCACGATGAGGAAAGCGGGCTTTCCGTGTCTTCCCTTCCATCGGGAACGGAAGAACGCCGCCCTGCCGAAGAGCGAATCGACGTCGCACCGTCTCCGAAGCGGCGCATGCGGCGGCCGCTGCCGGTGCCGCCGCCAAGACCGGAAGGTCCGAGCGAGTCGATCCTGCGGCCGAACCGCCAAGGAATCGTCCGCATGCGCGGCAAAACGGACAAAGGCCGTCGCTGGCAGCAGGAGACCGACCTGGAAACGGCAGTCACGCTTGTCCGGGAGCATGCCGCCGTCGTCGTCAACCGGCACATGATCCGTCGCATATACACGAATCGCGCGTTCCGAAATTACATTCTTACCCGGGACCAGCATATTTGCTACTATTGCGGGGAATACGGCGATACGATCGACCACCTGCTTCCGCGCGCCAAGGGCGGTCATACGACGCCAGTCAACTGCGTCTGTGCCTGCAACGAGTGCAATCAGAGCAAGGCTGACCGCAGTCTGGAAGAATTCATCGTATCCGAGCCGTAGTACCTGAGCCGCAAGCCACACCCAACATTCGATCTGCACGCGGTGCCATTTAGGATAAAACTCGGTATATTGGGATCAATCCCACATCGTCGAAGGCTAAACCGCCGCCGAAACCTTTCCGAACGACACGGCTTGCTCAGAAAGTGGACAAGCTCAGGTTTGCCCGCTACGAAAGAAACGTTATGGAGCAACCCGGTTTCATCCCGGCTTGCTTCATAACGTTTTTGTCCGTCTTGCCGCTGCTATTCGTTCATTATAATTTTTTCTGACTTTCAAATACGCTCGATTCCCGGTAATTGACGTCCAATCTAAGTTTGCCTGCAAGATTACGGTCGATGTCCCCTGCTTCATACATTTGTTGAATGGCGTTGCGCTCCGATTGAATCGCTTTAAGCTCCAGCTCTCTCCGCTTCAGGCCGGGCTTGATCTTCGATGCGCTCCAGTGCCTGTCGTTCTGAAGATCCAGCTCCAGCTCCCGGTAATCGGCAATAACGGCGAGCGCCGTCCCCCGTCTATCTTCCGTTTCCGACTCCTTGATTCGTCGAATGGCAGCGTCGATCGCTTCAAGCTTTAATGCTTTATAGATGTCCCAGTCCGGATGTGACGGGGTCAAGATCCCTTCTTTCGCCTTGCGACCCTTGAAGAGCCGGCTCAAGGCCGACCAGGCCACAATCAGCAGCAGCTTGATCTTAAACCGGTTCGTCAAGATGAGCTCCATTCGGTTGAGCGACGTCTGGAACCGTTCCGCGAATGGCGGCGTAATCCGTTCCTCGCGCAGCCACCGCTCAGCGACTTCGCGTTCCGCCTGCAAGGCGTCAAGGCGAATCGCGACGGCGGCTCTCCAGGCTTCTCCAATGTTCGAATGTCCTTCCAGCTTCGTATGCTGCAATCGCCGGGTGTAATTGGAGATCAGCTCGAGCGCTTCCCGCTTGTTAACATCGTCCATTTCCTCGCGAACGGTGCACAATCCGGCCTCCAGCACCCGAATGCGCGCCTTGCGCTCGTCTTTCTTCCGATTGCCGGCGTGAGCCCCGGTTTCTTCGGGCTTACGCGTAAGGAGCGGCAGGAATATGCTGGCTGAAACAAGCGTGAGCAAAATAACGCCGGCGCAAATGAACAAAATCAAGCTTCGTTCGGGAAACGGGCTGCCGCCTTGTATCACGATCGGGATCGAGAAAGCGGCCGCCAGCGTCAAGGCGCCGCGGACGCCGGAAAGCGCCGTCAGCAGCGCGGAGCGCACCTGCCGGTCGGTAACCCACACCCAGCAAAACCGCAGCAGCATGAGCACGAGCGTAATGATCAAGATGTAGCCGATCACTTGCCCGTTTCGGTACGAGGGGTCTTCCCATATTTTCGTCACGACGCCCGGGATTTCAAGCCCCAGCAAAATAAACACCAGACCGTTCAACGAAAACAAAATGACGGACCAGGTGCTGTCGGATACGATCCTGAGACGAAGCGACGCCGACTCCTCCATCCGGTCCCGCTCGATCGCGTGAACGACCCCGGCCGCAACAACGGCAAGAATGCCCGATACATGGCATTCTTCGGCCGCCAAGTAAATGACGAACGGCGTAAGGATGATAATCAGCATATGCAAGGTCACGTCTTCTACGCCGAGCCGGCGCAGGAATACCCTGAGCCAAATGACGGCGAAACCGAGCAGCGCCCCGATCACGATCCCTCCGATGGCGATCACCACAAAACTGCCGATCGCCTTCGGCAGCGAGAATTGCCCCGTTACGGTCGCGGCGATGGCAAAGTTGAAGGCCACCAGACCGGAAGCGTCATTCATCAGCGCCTCGCCTTCAAGCAGATGCATGATTTTGCCGGGCAGCTTCACCCTCCCCGATAACGAACCTACGGCTACCGCATCGGTCGGCGATAAGATCGCCGCGAGCGCGAATGCGGCCGACAACGGGATGGCGGGAATGAGCCAGTGAATAAACGGGCCCGCAATCAAAACGGTAGTAAACACGAGTCCCAGCGCCAGCAGCAGGATGTAAGCCCGAAGCTTCCACAACTCCTCGCGCGGCGTCATTTTTCCGTCATTGAAGAGCAACGGCGCAATGAACAAGACGAGGAACAGCTCCGGGTTCAATGGCACATGATGCAGCCCCGGCAAATAAGCCGCAACGACGCCGAGCGCAATCTGGATCAGTGGGACGGGAATGAAAGGCACGAAACGTTGGATTACATTGGAAATGGCAATGAGCACAAGCAGCGCCAGCACCATGAGCAGCAGTTCCATACAAGCCATCCAGCTCCTTACTCGGGTTATCCCGTTCAATATGATCCATGTTTAGTTAGCATCTCCAAACGTGCAAAAAAAAGCCGGATCCTCGCTCGGGCAAACGGAATAAAAACGGCAAAAGCCCCCGCAGTCGGACTGCAGGGGTGAAATTACATGAACGTGATTAATATTTCATCCACATCTTACGAACGCCGTGAACCACGAAAGCACCGGAGAATACAATCATTGAGACCACGCCTAGCAAGTCGAGGACTGGATCCAAGCTGGACAAAATGGTGCCGGCAACCGGGGTTTCGATCAATGCGTAACCCCCGACAAGCCCGCCCAAATAGGTTAGAAATTTATCCATATCGCCACCTCCTATCCTTCTATAGCAATATACTATGAAAGAAGAACAAGAGTTGTCATGGACAAAGCTCCAAATTTACGCAATTCGGTTCAAATGTCCATCATTTTGGGGGTCATGCCCGCCGCTGCAGATATGAAATCGATTTCGGATGCGAAATAATCGGGTTTCACATAAAAAGGAACCGAAACATTATGTAAACGACTTCATACGGGCCGTAACGGGTTATTTTTTGCCATTTATCGGTTGGACAGTACAAGGAAAGACGTGGATAATGGGGGAAGACATTGACAGAAAGACAGAAAGAGGGAATCGGATTGGAACGAGACGATCGGGATCGCGAATGGACTGATGAAGCGGATCCGAAAAAAAGCCGGTGGCACTATTTCGGCGTCTACACGTGGCTTCTTTCGTTTATGAAGCCGTACGCATGGCAAATGACGCTGTTTATTATTTTCGGTCTCGTCATTTCCTTGTCGCAGATGGGCATTTTCCGCGTTCTGCAGTATATTATCGATCATATCATCACGGCCAAAGATTTGGAAAAATTCCGCTTTATCGTCCTGGTGCTGATCGGCGTGCTCGTCTGCATGTTCGGCGCGATGGCCGCCAACAACCTGCTCTCCCGGCTCGTCCGCGAGAAAGCGTCCCGCGACCTGCAGTATGCCTGTATGAAGCAGCTTCGCCGGCTCGGCTTCGCTTATTACGAAAAGCACGGCGTCGGCGAAACGTTATCTCTACTGAACACGGACGTCTCCTCGGTACAAGGGATTTACCAGAAGCATTTTCCGAGCCTCGTCAATAACGGATTGATGATGTTCGTCGCGCTCGGCTTTGTCGTCCACACGAACGCGAAGCTGTTTCTGGTGACCGTCCCATGCGTGTTCCTCTACTATTTGATCGGGCCGTATTTTACGAAAAAATCTTCCTACTGGGGAAAAGTGAGCAAAGACCGGCGGACGGAATGGAACCGGAAAATATACGAGAGTATCTCGGGGCTTACGGAAATGAGAGCGCACCAGCGGGAAGCGTGGGATTTGGAACGGTACGAAGCAAAGCACGAGCATTTCAACGTAAGCCAGAAAAAACAATACGCTTACCGGAGCGTTCGCGTCATCGCCAGACAGCTGTCATCGCTCGCGGGCATGCTGGTCATGTTCACGTACGGCGCCTACTTGAATCGGATGGGCTCCCTTACGGTCGGAGAATTTGTCGCGTTCGTCATGTACTATCAGATGATGAATCAGCAATCGGCCCAAATCGTATCGATTCTCGTCGATCAGAGCCTGCTGCTGCATCAGGGCGAGAAAATTAAGGAATTCATGGAGCTCGAGCCCGATGTGAAGGAGCCGGAATCGCCGGTGCTGCTGCGCAAAGTTCGCGGCGAGTTAAGCTTCCGGAACGTCCACTTCAGCTACGGCAGCCGGGACATTTTGCACGGGTTCGACCTCCAGGTCCGCGCCGGGGAACGGATCGCTTTGGTCGGCCCGAGCGGCAACGGCAAATCGACGATCCTCAAACTGATCGGGCGGTTTTACGATCCGTGCGACGGCGAGTTGGCGTTGGACGGCGTGCCGCTGAAACAATTGCCGCTATCACAAATTCGGGATAGCATCGGCTACGTATTTCAAGAAACGTATTTATTCGGCGCTTCCATTCGCGAGAACATCCGTTTCGGGTATCCCGACGCCAGCGAGGAGCAGGTCGTCGAAGCGGCCAAGGCCGCCAATGCGCATGAGTTCATTATGAAGCTGAAGGACGGCTACGACACGCTCGTCGGGGAACGAGGCGTCAAGCTGTCCGGCGGCCAGCGGCAGCGCCTCTCGATTGCGCGCATGTTTATTAAAAATCCGAAAATCATTTTGCTCGACGAAGCGACGTCCGCCTTGGACAACGTGAGCGAAATCGAGGTACTGAAGGCGCTCGACAACTTGATGCAAGGACGTACGACCGTTACGGTCGCTCACCGGATCTCCACCGTCCGGCACTATGACCGCATCGTCGTGGTCAAGGACGGCATCGCGGCGGAGGAAGGAAGCTATCAGGAGCTGCTCGGCGGCAGGGGCTGGCTGTATGAGCTCGAAGGCAGAATGCTAACAGGCGGTTAACGGAAGAAGGAGTGGCCGATGAATACGTTCAAATGGATATGGGGTTATCTTTATCAAACCCGGGCGATGATTTTGCTCGGCGTCGGCGTGCTTACGCTGCAGCAGCTTGTGCAAATTATGGCCCAGGGCTCACAAAAGTTTTTGATCGACGATGTGCTCATCGGCAAAGAGTACGGGAAGCTCTCCTGGGTGCTCCTCTATCTCGCTTCGACGAGCCTGGTCAGCTACGGATTGAACTGGTGGGGCAACTACTTGACGCGCGTCAACCAGCTGACCTTGCACCGCCGCATGGGCAGCAGCCTGATGGCCGTGATCCAGCGCAAGCCCGTCGCGGAAATTCAAAATCAGCGCACGGCGAAGTGGGTGCAATATTTCACCAGCGACATTCAGCAGGTCACCGATTTCTTGTCCCGCGACCTGGCCAAAGGCGTACAGCAAGTAGCGGCCACGCTGTTCCTCATCGGCATCATCGCTTGGGCGAGCCCAGTCATTCTCATCCTCGTCGTCATCTTCAGCGTCGTCTATATCGGACTCGGCCGTTATTTCGGCCCGATCATGCGCAGACAGACAAGGGAAATGCAGGAGAAGCGCGGCGACCTGCTCGTCAAAATCGAGGAAGGAATCGCTTCCACTCGCGAGGTGATTGCCTACAACCGGATGGAATGGGAAGAAAAAAACTTCCGCAGCGCTTTCGCCGCTTTCTTCGACAAAGTGATGCAGAACGGCAAAATGTCGAATACGCAGCTACTGCTCAGCAACAGCACCCAATGGATCGGCAGGCTCGGAGTGCTCATTATCGGCGGATACGAGGTTATTCAAGGCAGTGCGACGCTCGGAATGTTCGTCGTCGTCTATCAATATTCGAACCAGCTGTTCTCCAATTTTCAAAACGTATTTAATTTCTTCATGAATTTATCCGGGCGCATGGCTTATGTCGACCGGGTGAAAGGGCTGTTCGAGCAGGAGCAATCCCCTGGCGGCACGAAGAAGCTGACGGGAGCGGTGCGCAGCATCCGCTTCGATCAAGTCTCGTTCGCTTATTCGGAAGAAAGCCGCAGTGTGCTGAACCAGCTCAGCCTTGTGCTGGAAACGGGCCGCAAAATCGCGATCGTCGGCACGAGCGGCGGCGGCAAGTCGACCATTGCGCAACTGCTGCTGCGCTTCTTCGAACCGACGCAGGGCGCCATCCGGGTCAACGGCAAGCGTTTAAGCGAAATTCGAATGGACGACTGGATGAGCCGCATTTCCGTCGTGTTTCAAGAGCCTTTCCTGCTGCCCGACACGGTCCGTAACAATCTGCTGCTCGGACGGGAACATATTTCGGAGGAACAGTTGACCGAAGCATGCCGGATCGCACAAATCCACGATTTCATCGAATCGCTCGATCAAGGATACGACACGATTATCGGGGAACGCGGCTATACGCTTTCGGGCGGTCAGCGCCAGCGGCTTGCAATCGCGCGGGCGATCGTCGGCGATCCGGAAATTTTACTGCTCGACGAAGCGACATCGGCGCTCGATATGGAAACGGAACGGCTGATGCAGGAGGAGCTGGATCGGATTCGGGAAGGCCGCACCACGATCATTATCGCGCATCGGCTATCCACAATCCGCAACGCGGACGTTATTCTCGTCATGGACCAAGGGCGGCTCGCCGAGCATGGGACCCATGAAGAATTGATGGCTTCGGGGGACATTTACAAGCGATTGGTCGCTTCCATGGCGGAAGCTTCCTGAGTGAGGGGAACGAGCGAGGTTCCGGGGCTGCTGCACTGAAAAGAAGCAGTAATCTATTAAAGAACGTGTCACGCCCAAAAGGGGGACTGTTTATCCTGGATTGCCGTATCGGCTGTGCCGCTTGCTGCATTGTCATATCCATCTCCTCTCCGATCCCCGGCATGCCGGAAGGCAAGCCTGCCGGCGTCCCCTGCGTGCAGCTGACGGCGGACGGACGATGCGGCTTGTTCAGCAAGCCCGAACGTCCGGCGGTTTGCCGCGGTCTGACTCCATCCGCAGACATGTGCGGAGCGACAAGCGAAGAAGCGTTCGCGATATTGGAAGTTCTCGAGCAAGCAACCGCCCCTTCCCCTCGCAGCAAGCCTACTCGCGATGCTCACTAGCAGAGCGCGCCTCCTCAACGATAACACGGAAGCTCGATCGTAACCGTAGTTCCTTGTCCGACCGTGCTTGCGATCGATATGTTCCCCTTATGCGCTTCGACAATACGCTGGCATACCATCAGGCCGAGTCCTGTTCCGGTGCTCTTCGTGGAGTAGAACGGCTCGCCCAATTGAGGCAGCTTGTCTTCGGGAATGCCTGCTCCTTGATCGGCGACTCGGATGACTGCACGTTCATCGCTCACCACTTCGAGAGAGATGGTGACGATGCCTCCGCTCAACATGGCCTCTATCGCATTTTTGACAAGATTGATGACCACTTGTTTGATCTGGTTCGGTTCGCACGGAATTAGCCGTGCAACCCCTTTTGTCTCCAGCTGTATATCTACGTTGTACAGCATCGCCTGCGGCTGCATGAACTTGATGACGCTATCCAGCAATGATTGCAAATTACATGCCGAATAGGTTACGGCATGCGGCTTAGCTATCGTCATGAACTCGTTCACGATCGAATTGATCCGATCGAGTTCCTCCAGCATAATTTCCGTATAAGGCGTGTCTTTCGCCCGCAACAGCTGAATAAAGCCTTTCAGCGAGGTCAGCGGATTTCGAATTTCATGCGCTACACCTGCAGCCAATTGGCCTATGATGGACAGCTTCTCCGACCTGCGAACCCATTCTTCCTCTTTTTTCCGGTCGGTCATATCGCGAATCACGGTTTGAATTAACGGGAATCCCATTTGTTTATGGACATAGATCGACGACACCTCGACATCCAACACGGTATCGTCAATTCGCTTCAGCTTGATTTCCAAAAATTCCGAACATTCATCCGATTGTACGATATGGTTGAAACGATCCTGCAAAACCGGGAAGTCGGAGGTATCGAAAAACTCCATCAGCGATCGTCCCATAATATCTTCGCTGCAGCTTCCGCCCAGCAGCTTGTAGCCTGCATCGTTTACGAAATGGATAATACCGTCCCGGTGCAAAACGATCGCTTCCGGCGACAGCTTCAGCACGCGTCTGAACTGCCGTTCCCGCTCCATCAGCCTCGATTCGGCACGTTTGCGGTCCGTAATATCCCTTTCCACGCCGACAAAAGCAACCACGTTTCCCCGTTCGTCTTTAATCGGAGAAATCGTTACGCTCGCATAAAAGGTACTGCCGCCGTTCCTTAATTTGATCGTTTCCACGCCGGCGTACGGCTCGCCTTCCGCAATGCGTTTGTACAACCGCAACACTTCTTCTTTCTGATCCTCGGGAGTCATGGGCAGCACTTTGCCGATGACCTCTTCCTTGGCCCAACCGTGCAGTTCTTCAAACTTCCTGTTTACATCCAATACCGTGCCGTCAAGATTCACAACTACAATGCTGTCCGATGTGAGGTTCATAAAGGAATCCATCAGTTGCTTCGTTCTCAATAAGCTGATTGTCTCGTCTCTGGTTAATTGGAGGTCCATTCGTCTTCACCGTCTGGTTGTTATTTTTGTATAGTAGCTTAATAAGTTAGTACTTCACCGCATCTTTTCCATTCCCTTTATTTTTCGAGCTGAAAATGTCGTTTTCATTTATTAATTTTTATTGATATTTAGTTTACCTAAATAAACTGCGGCCAAACTCTTCCCATCGTCTCCTATTATTTTTATAATGGTTAATGGAACGGAAATCGACAAGCCAGGGAGGCGTTAACATGCAATATCGAAAGCTCGGAAATAGCGGACTCAAAGTCAGCGAGATCAGTTTGGGCAGCTGGCTGACATACGGCGGCTACGTAGCCGAAGACAATGCCGTCCGGTCGATTGAACAAGCCTATGAATTGGGCGTCAATTTCTTTGACACCGCCAATATGTACGAGAGAGGCGAAGCGGAGAAGGTCATGGGCAAAGCGCTGTCCTCCTACCCTCGGGAATCGTACGTGCTGGCCACGAAAGTGTTTAATAAAATGGGCGAAGGCCCCAATGACCGCGGTCTGTCCCGCAAACACATCATGGAGCAGTGCGACGCCAGTCTGAAACGGCTCGGCGCGGATTATATCGATATTTACTACTGTCACCGCTACGACCCGGAAACGCCGCTCGAAGAAACGCTTCGCGCGCTCGACGATCTCGTATCGCAAGGCAAGGTGCTGTATATCGGGGTCAGCGAATGGACGCCGGCTCAGATCGTGGAAGCTTATGCGATTGCCGACAAGCTGCTGCTCGATAAAATAATCGTGAATCAGCCGGTTTACAACATGTTCAACCGTTACATAGAAAAGGAAATTATCCCTGTCGGGAAAGCCAAAGGCTTCGGACAGGTCGTATTCTCGCCGCTCGCTCAAGGCCTCCTTACCGGAAAATACCGTCTCGGCCAGCCGGTCCCGCAGGATAGCCGCGCCGCCAGCAAAAATTGGGACGAGAAGCGGTTGAACGAAAAGTCGCTGCAAAAGATCGAGCGGTTGTCCGTCATCGCGGACGAACTCGGTGTCAAGCTTTCCCAGCTGGCTATCTCCTGGATTCTCCGGCAGGATAACGTCGCGAGTGCCCTGGTAGGCGCAAGCCGTCCGGAGCAAGTCGTGGAAAATTGCGGAGCGGTCGGCTTGAAGCTGTCCGATGACGTGCTGAGTACCATCGAAGAAATATTGCAAGGATAGCCTGTGATCCGGCCAAACGGCCGTGAAACGGAAAACGAGCATCTCTAACCACTCCAGGTGGTTTGAGGTGCTCGTTCTTGTTTTCGTTTTCGTTTGGTTGTCTTCCGGCTCCGTGCTATTCGGAACAGCTCCGTTCGAATTCGGGCAGCCGGTCCCGAACGAGCTCGCGATCGGTTATTTCCAAGGCAGCAGCTTCCGCTCCAGCCATCCGAGCCCCCGGTTAAAAAGAAGACCCAAGAGCGACAAAATCAGGACGCCGACCATCAGTTTCGTCGTAATCATCAAGTTCCCGTAATGGAGAATCATCGACCCGACGCCTTGCTGCGCGGCTATCATTTCCGCTGCAACAAGGAGAAGCAGCGAAGTGCCCGCAGCCAGCTTCAAGCCGGCAAAAATCATCGGCAGCGCCCCTGGCAAAATGACTTTGCGGATGACGCTCAAATGATTCGAGCCGAACGTAACGGCCGCTTTGATCCAGATCGGGTCGACGTTCTTGACGCCGGAGAACGTGTTGATCACGACCGGGAAAAAGACGCCGAGCGCGATCATCGTAAACTTCGGCGTCTCCCCGATGCCGAGCCATAAGATGATGAGCGGCAGCAAGGCGATTTTCGGTATCGGATAGATGGAATAGACGATCGGCGACAGGATGGCGTCCACCCAGCGGGAGAAGCCGAGAATGAGCCCGAACACAATGCCGCAGACGGCGCCGATCGCGTATCCGATCACGATCCGGTATAAGCTCGCCAAAATGTTTTGGTGCAGTTCGCCGCTTGTGAGCATCTCCCAGCCGGCCGATAATATAAGCGACGGCGCCGGTAAAAACAGCGGCGGCACAATCTCGAGCCGGCAGGCCGCCTCCCAGACTATCAAGATACCCAGAATGCCGAGAACGGGGGCATAGGCCGGAATTTTTTGCTCCATGAACGATACGCGGTTGCGAATCGTATGCTTTGACGAATTCATTCGTTACCCCTCCTTCAGCGCTTCCTGGGCATCGTGGCGGATCAGCTGCCATATTTCGTCCGCGTACCGCTCGAAAGCGGCACGGTGCTGCTCCTGGTCTCGCCCGGTTTTCGGCAGGTCGATGCGGATCTCCGCTTTGATCTGCCCCGGATGACGCGATAGCACGATCACCCGATCGGCCAAATAAACCGCCTCCTGAATGTTATGCGTCACATACAGCGTACTTAAGCGGGTGCGGCTCCAGATGGCTAGCAGCTCCTCCTGCATCAGTGTCCGCGTCTGCGCGTCAAGCGCCGAGAACGGCTCGTCCATCAACAGCAGGTCGGGTTCCACGGCAAGCGCTCTGGCAATGCCAGCCCGCTGCCGCATCCCGCCCGACAACTGCTTCGGATAGGCGGACTCAAAGCCAGTCAGGCCGACCATTTCGATGTAATGCCGGCCCTTCTTCTGCATTTCCTGCTTGCTCGCTCCCTGCTCCTCCAGCCCGAACACGACGTTCTCGTACACGGTGCGCCATGGAAACAACGCAATTTCCTGAAACACGATGCCGAGCCGAGGCTCTTTCTCCGAGGCCAAGCCCTCGAAGTACACTTCGCCGCTCGATGGGGACAATAGCCCTCCAACGATATTCAGCAGCGTCGACTTCCCGCAGCCGCTCGGGCCGACCAGCACGACGAACTCCTGCTCTTCGATGGCGAAGTTAATGTTCTGCAGCGCGGTAACTTCCCGCTTCTTCGAGTCAACGAACCGTTTCTCTACATTGTCGACTACGATTCTCATAATATTACTTCCCCAGCTGCTTCAGCGCTTCGTCGAGCAGCTCCGTATTGACGATTCCTTTGGTATCGATCGCTTTGTCGATCAGCTTCTCCTTCGCGTACCAATCTACTTGCGTCTTGATGTCGCTCGCGAGCAGCTTCCCGTCGCGGTCCATGTACGGAAGCCCTTGCTTTACGTTCTCTTCCGGCTGATCGGTATACTTGGCGATAATTTTTACGACTTCGTCATAGTTGGCGCCCGGCACGATTTTGCCGTCCTTTTGCACCAGCACCGCGTCATAGTAGTAACGCGTCGCTTTCGCGTAAGCCTTCAGGAAGCGAACGGCCAAATCTTTGTTGCCTGCCAGCTTCGGCGAGAAGAACAAGCCGGAGGTCTGGTATTCGATCTCGTCCCCAACCTGCGAGATGACGCGTCCGTAGCCTTCCTTGAGCACCGCCGTAATGTTCGGCTCGTTCAGCATAACTGCGTCCACTTGCTTGCTTTTGAGCGATTCCATCAAGCCCTTGATGCTGTTTAGCGGCACCAGTTCGATGTCCTTCAGCGTCAAGCCGTGCTTCTCGAGCAAACGCCCTGTCATGTAATGATAAGTGGAGCCGGTTTGCGTGATGCCGATCTTCTTTCCTTTCAGTTCGGCGATCGATTTGACCGGGGAATCTTTGGGAACCATAAGTGCCGTCGAGGAATACCCCTTCTGTTCTCTGCCCTTGTCAGCGACAATGACAAGCTTTTGGCCGCCGGCCACCATGTTGTACAAGCTCGCCGTAATGCCGGTAGCGCCGATATCTACGCTGCCGCCCGCCGTAGCGACCGCGATCGGTTGTGCCGCGTCAAACCATTTGGGCTTGGCGTCGATGTTCTCTTCTTTGAAAAACCCTTTCTCAATGCCTATAAACAAGGGAGCGGAACTCGTGAGCTTCAGCATCCCGATATCCATGGAAGCCGCTTCCGCTTTGGCGGGCGATCCTGCATTCTGCGGCGCCGCCTCTTCTTTTTTCCCGCAGCCTGCAAGCGCGGTGGATACGCAGAGCACCGCGGTTAATGCGAGTAATGAAACCTTCTTCATTGTGACAAACCCTCCAGTTTTTTCTAGATAGTATGGATTCAAATCTTATATATATTCGACATTATCTGTGTTTTTCCTGCCTTTTTCGCCATTTTTTTATACATTGGTTTATACCATTGGTTTATTTTGATAGAAATGCCGATTAATGCCGCCATTTCAAGATATGGCCGTCCTGCTCCTGCAGCAACCTCGTCATATATACAATTTGTCCCGTATGGTAGGCATAATGCACCGTCGCATGATATAACAGCTCCCCGATGGGCCTGCTGTAGGAGGCAATTCCCGCGCCGGGCGGATATGTAACATGCACGATCCGTCCCATATCTTCCTCTGTGAGGCCAGACAACACCTCGCGCGACATGCTCCTTACGCGGACAAGCTGATCTGCAAGCTCTTTGCAGGTTGGCCCTCCTTCGGCCAAAAACTCCGCCGAACGCTCGCGCACATAAGGGTGCCCGCCGATGCTGCATGCAATGTTATGGTACTCGTTCCCTGCCAAATGAAGGCATAAATTGCCGATGCTGTTCGTGCCCTCCTTCCCTTTGCGCCACACGGCCTCATCCGAAAGGCGGGACAAAGCGATTCGGATTTTATCCAGCTCGTTATCGAGCAATGTTAACGTCATCAATGTAAACATACATACACTCCCTTATTTTTGCAGGTTGGGCAAAGCCTTGGATGATGCCGACGGCTGTCCGTGTACTCGGCAACATTCCTTGTTATAATAAAACGTAGCATTCCTTCATTTGACAAGAGACGAGGATGAAGCAAGCTATGGCGTTCGGGATTACGAGAGAAGAATTGACGCAATGGAAGCAAGCGGTCGCTCGCGGCGAGATCGCTTTTTTGACCCATTTTTGGCTGGAGCCGCGTTTCCCCGGCGTTCATTCGGTCACCAAGGTAGGGTGCGCCAATATGGAGCGCTTGTCCGAATGGTGCTTAGCCAACGGGCTGAATCCCCGGTACATTCACCGGCGTCTTCCCTACCCTCATTATGACCTGATCGGCGAGAAGCAAAAGGAAATATTGCAAAAAGAACAGCTGTGGGATCATTTGAAACGGTTCAAGCTGCAGTAGCTTTTTGATCCCGGATTGATCCAAATACAACGTCTCGTCAGAGAATGTTGACTTATCCGAAACGAAAATAACCCGCCCAGGTTAGCGCCAAGGGAACGGGTTATTTTTCTGGCAACTCGTCGGGGGAATTCCGCCCAAGTGTTGTGCAGGGAGGCGGACGGCCATCCGACCTCTGTTTTCATTGTCAACTACCGTTGCCCCTCACTTTACCATACCTGGTGTTATTCTTAAAACACAATTTACCATGGTCCGCACACCGCCGCATGCATTGATGCAGGCATGCGAGGTTAGCTTCGCCCGCTCCTCATACATGAACCGTCTTCCACTTTCCTTGCTTGAAGCGTATATAAATGAGCACGGAACGGGTAAACTGGTCCGCCGCCGCGGCGACCCATATGCCCGCTATATCCCATTTCAGCAAATAGACGAATACGAGGCTGAGCAGGACACGGAATCCCCATACCCCTATGAACGTCGAATACAGCGGATAACGGGTATCTCCCGCTCCGCGCAAAGCGCCGCCAAGAATGAATTGCGTCGCCTGGGACACTTGAATGCACCCCATGATGCGCAGGCCGACCGCTCCTTTCTGAATAACGGAAGGGTCCGGTGTATAGATCATCATGATGTACGGCGCAAACGCAATAAACACGATGCCCATCGCACCCGCTACGATCATCCCGATCTTGCGCACCTGCCAGCCGTAATTTTCCGCAAGGTCCGGCTTCTCCGCACCAAGCGCCTGCCCGACCAGCGTGGAAGCCGCGATGGAGAACGCCATCCCCGGCATGAACGTAAGACCGAACACGTTGAACGCGATTTGCGTCGCCGCCAGGGCGATCGTGCCCAAGCTGGCCGCCACCTTCACGAATACGAGCATCCCGAGACGCATGACGATTTGCTCTACCGCCGTGGGCAGACCGATCTTCAATATGCGGCCGATCATTTCCCGGTCGAGCTGGAACAAGCTGTTCAGCTTCAGATGCACCGTGTATTTACCGCTGAACATGACAATGATAACCCAGGTCATGGAGATCAACTGCGCCACGATCGTAGCGACAGCCGCGCCCGTTACCCCCATGGCCGGCAGGCCGAACAAGCCATAGATCAGCGGGAAGCCTAATGCGACCACCATAATATTGGACAGCACATTGATCTTCATCGGCGTGCGCGTATCGCCAGCACCCCTCAGGATGGCCGTTAACGCCATAGAAATCGTGTTAAAGCCGATCGATAAAAAGATGATTTCCGCATATGTAAGTCCTTGCGCCAGCACATCGTCCGTCGCCCCCATGATGCGAAGCAGCTCTTCTGCGAAGAAGTAGCCGACCGCGACGACCGCGACGGACAGAACAATGTTGATTGCGAACGCCTGGCTCGCGGCCCGGTTCGCCTCGTCCGGCTTGCCGGCTCCGACCGACCTCGCTACAATGACCGTCGTACCCACGTTCAAGGTCATAAAGACGGCGATCAGCAGCAAATACGGCTGGCTGGTCAACCCTACGACGGCAACCGCCTCCGGGCCTACCCGGCCGACCAGCACCATGTTGAGCATTTGCATGAAATTGATCAGCAGCATTTCCACCAGCGATGGCCCGGCCAATTTGAAAATCGTTTTGCGAACCGCCTTAAGGTCCGTGGCATCGACCAGCGATATATCGACAACGCCGTTCTTCTCGCGAGCCGGTGGTAAAGAACGTTCATCCGGCTCGGCTTGCGAATTCTCACTCACGGAGTCACCCGCTTTCTTTAGTTCATGTTGGTAAAAAGTCGTTAGTATTCCTAATCGTAACATATTTCGCTTGGAAAATGTTCATCCTGTCGACTGCAAAATTCGGACATGACAAAAAAACAGGAACCTCCCCGGCCGCCTCGGCCGATCATCGGAGATTCCTGCGAATGCTTATCTTTATTCCGTTTAGCGTACCTGTTTCGGCTGCTGCGTATTCGAAGCGACCACATCGATGCTTTGCAGCGCTTGATTTAGCTGCTCCTGCACCTGTACGAGCTCCTGATGCTCGCGTTTATCATCCAGATGCGCTTCCATTTGACTGTGCGCCTTCTGCAAGGTATGCTGCGCGGTCTCCATTTCCGCGATCGCAGCCTGAAGCTTGTGCGGGTCGGACTCCAATTGCGCGTGGCGGACCGCCATTTCCGCGTCTTTGGCAATTTGCAGCGCCTTCTCCGCATTGTCGATCACGTGGCGAAGCGGCATCTGATGTTGGTTGACCTGTGTCATCTTCGGCATCTCCTTCGGTGATGAATTGTGCATTGACCTGATTCAACCTATAAGATGCGCGAAATTCGCCCGCTTCATTCCGTTATTTTCTAGCCAATATCGGATGTCCGTGTTCGCTCGTACACGACAAAGTCGTAATCGTACGGGTTCCGTTCGTCTCTCACCCCGCGCTCGCGCGATGCTTCCCGCCACTCGCTCATATCCATTTCCATAAAATACGTGTCGACCGGGAAGCGATGCAAGATCTCGGTCACGTACATCCGATCGACATAAGGCAGGAACAGCCGAAAAACTTCCGCCCCTCCGATCACGAACAACTCCTCGCCGCCGCGGCCGTATCGCTCCATCGCTTCCTCGGCCGTGTGAACCGTCTCGATCCCTTCGGCGGAAAATCCCGGATCGCGCGTTAACACGACATTGAGGCGTTTGGGCAGCGGCTTGCCGCCCACGGAATCGAACGTCTTGCGTCCCATCAATATCGTATGGCCGATCGTCTTACTTTTGAAATAAGCGAAATCGTTCGGCAAATACCACGGCATCTTATTGTCGATTCCGATGCCGCGCGTTTCATCCATGGCAAAGATGAAAGAAACCGTCATGCCTGCACCTCTTTCTGCAGCCCGCCATTGCGCCTGCAAGCTTCTATCTTATATGGCGATCGGCGCTTTGATGCCGGGGTGCGCCTGATAGCCCGCGAATTCAAAATCGTCGAACCGGTAGTCGAAGATGGAATCCGGCTTCCGTTTGATTACAAGCTGCGGCTGTGCATAAGGCTCGCGGGTCAACTGCAGCTTCACCTGTTCGATATGGTTGGAGTAAATATGAACGTCGCCGCCCGTCCATACGAGGTCTCCGACCTCCAGATCGCTTTGCTGCGCCACCATATGGGTCAGGAGCGCATAAGAAGCAATGTTGAACGGAAGGCCGAGGAACGTGTCCACCGACCGCATCTGGAACATGCAGGATAGTCGGCCGTTCGCGACATAAAATTGAAACGCATAGTGGCACGGCGGCAGCGCCATTCCGTCCACTTCCGCGGGATTCCACGCGCTGACCAGATGCCGCCGCGAATCCGGATTGCTCCGGATTTGCGCGATCACATTCGCGATTTGGTCGACGGCTTGTCCGTTCGGACCAAGCCACGTGCGCCATTGCGCGCCGTATACGCGCCCGAGGTTCCCCGCTTCGTCGGCCCACTCATCCCATATGGTTACGCCATTTTCCTGCAAATAGCGAATATTCGTATTGCCGCTTAAAAACCATAGAAGCTCATGAACGATCGATTTCATGTGCAGCTTCTTCGTTGTCAAAAGAGGAAACCCTTGCTGCAGGTCCATTCTCATTTGTCTTCCAAATACGGAAATGGTGCCGGTTCCCGTGCGGTCTTCTTTCCGAACACCGTGATCCAGTATATCCTGAAGCAGTTCCAAATATGCTTTCATGATTGCCCCCTCATTCAATAAGTACTTGCCGCCCTGAACGTTCTCTCATAACCCGCGGTCACAATGAATACAATTATAGCGCACCTGCATCGTCAAAAGTAGTGTCTGCGGCAATAAATTCGGATCGTGCCGGGCCAAGCGCGCGTCCGAAAACAAAAGAACATCCGGACCGCCGCTCGCGGCGCGGATGTTCTTTCTTCGTTTCGTCAAACTTTACGACGGCGCCCCTTGCGAACGTTTCAAGAAAAACGTCAGCACCAGAGCGATCACGGCAAAACCGAAACCGATCATAAAGGCGTTATGAACGCCGGACACGACCGCCTCGGACATTTGCGCCGGCGAGGTCGGATCGGGCGAACGTTCCAGGAAATTGCGCTGCCCCGAAGTCATAATGCCGATAAACAAAGCAACGCCGATCGCACCGGCTACTTGCTGCAGCGTGTTCAAAATCGCCGTCCCGTGCGGATAATAACGGCTCGGCAGTTGATTGAGGCCGTTCGTCTGGGTCGGCATCATGATCATAGAGATGGCGACCATCAGGCAAATATGCAGGATGAGGAGCGTCGCCTTGGACGTATCCATCGATACCCGCGTGAAAAACCACATGATGATGACAAGAAACGCCGCACCCGGAATAACGAGCGCCCGCGGACCGAACTTGTCAAACAGCTTGCCCGTGACCGGAGAGATAAGTCCGTTCAACAGACTGCCCGGAAGCAGAAGCAAGCCGGACATAAACACAGTCAATCCGAGCGCCCCCTGGAAATAGAACGGGAGCAAAGACATCGTGGAGAACAGCGTCATCATCATGATAATCAGCAGGATCGTAGTCAGCGTAAACATCGGATAACGGAACGCTCTGAGATCCATAAGCGGCTCTTCCACACGCAGCTGCCGAATGACGAACAGCAGCAGCGCAACCGCTCCGACCAGCACAATTCCGTATACGAGCGGACTCGACCATCCACCGTGCCCTTCGCCGGAGCTGCTGAACCCGTAGACGATCCCCCCGAAGCCGATCGTGGACAAAACGATCGACACGACGTCGACTTTCGGCTTCGTCGGCTGTGAAACATTTTTCAAATAAATGAACGCAAAGACGATAGAAAAAATCGCAAACGGCAGCACCATGAAAAACAACCAGCGCCACTGCAGCGATTGAAGGATCAAACCCGACAGCGTCGGACCGATCGCCGGCGCGAACATGATCACCAGCCCGATGCTTCCCATCGCAGCCCCCCGCTTTTCCGGCGGATAAAGCACAAGAATCGTATTCATCATAACCGGCAGCATTAAACCGGTGCCTGCCGCCTGCAGCAAGCGGCCGATCAAAATAACGGAAAACTGCGGTGCGACTCCGCACACAAGCGTGCCGAGTGAAAATAACATCATCGCGCCGAGGAACATTTGTCTTGTCGTAAACCATTGAACAAGCAAAGCCGATGCCGGAACCAATACGCCGACAACGAGCATATAGCCGGTTGCCAGCCACTGAAGCGTCGGAGCGCTTACGTTCAGCTCGACCATCAATTCAGGAAAAGCGATATTGAGCAGCGTTTCATTTAATATCGAGAAAAATGCCCCGATAATGAGCGAGATTAAGATCGGCAGCTTCCTTACATTTCCAAACTCGTGAGGTGCCGAAGCTGCCGCCCTACCAGAATGTTGCACGTAATACTCCTCCCTTCTACCCTTAGTATTATAGTTCATATGCTATCTTGTCTCAAACGAGGGCGGTCTGCAAGGGACTAAACTTCTAAAACCGTTTAATCTTGCTCGCTTTGAAGCTGCAAAACGGAATGCTCCTTCAAGGTATAGGACATCAAACCCATGCTTTTCAGAAACAGTTAAATTTAGTAAGATAGGTTCAGGTACGTTATACTGCTCTTTTTCACCTAGGATTCGGGACGATTGCATTTTTTATTCGCATTCGGACGCTTGAATGGTTGGGAGTATTGTACAGCCGGCCCTGTGAACCCATAGGGTCGGTTTTATTTTCGCATAGTCCTATCAAAACTGAACTTCACAGGTGATGACAATGAGCCAAGCAGAGAGGCGCGAAGCGATCGGAGCGCATACATACTCGTTTCTGGAAAATCTATTAACCGCGAACGACGAAAAATTGAAAGATGTTATGAAAGAGCTGGCCGACGTCAAGTACGCTTTGGACCAGTCCTCTATCATCGCCATTACCGATCAACGGGGAACCATTCTGTACGCGAATGACCAGTTTTGCACCATTTCCAAGTATGCGTCGGAAGAATTGCTCGGCCAAGACCATCGGATTCTGAACTCCGGTTATCATTCCTACGATTTTTTCAAAACGATGTGGGCTACGATCGGATCGGGCGCGGTGTGGCGGGGCGAAGTGCGGAATCAGGCCAAGGACGGCTCATTTTACTGGGTAGATACGACCATTGTTCCATTTATGAACGAAATGGGAACCCCCTATCAATATATCTCGATTCGAAACGATATTACCACTCGCAAGCAAATGGAAGAGGAGCTGCGGCAAAACGAGGAAAAGTACCGGTTAATTACCGAAAATTCATCAGACCTCATCTCGGTCATTCATGCCGACGGAAGCTTTGCCTACTGCTCGCCTTCGCATAAAGACTTGTTAGGATACGATCCGACCGATATGCAATCGCGACATATGCTGAACTGGATTCATGAAAAAGACCGCAAAAAGGTAGCCGACTGCTTTCGGAACATATTAGCCTCAGGTCAATCGGTCTCCCCGCTTGAATACCGGATTCGCGCCATGAGCGGCGAATATTATTACGTCGAGACGACGATCAATCCGATTAATGCTCAAAACGCCGGGCATGTACAACGTCTTGTCCTCATTACGAGAGATATTACCGAGCGCAAAAAGTCGGACCAGGCGATCTACCACCTCGCTTACCACGATACGTTGACCGATTTGCCGAACCGGCGGTTGTTCGTGGACCAGCTGCGCAAGGAAACGACTAAAGCCAAACGCAACGAAGCCCGAATGGCCGTCCTGTTTCTCGATCTGGACCGGTTCAAAAACATCAACGATTCGCTCGGCCACGAAATGGGCGACCTGATTCTGATCGAAACGGCCAAGCGGCTCCGTCAATGCGTTCGTCCGGACGATATCGTCGCCCGTTTTGCCGGGGATGAATTTATTATTTTGCTGACCGATCTGGCAAGCGCGAGCGAAGCCGAAGCGATTTCCGAACAAATCCAGCTCAGCATGCAGGCGCCGTATCAGTTGGGAACGCAATCGCAGCATATTTCCTGCAGTCTCGGGATCGCGATGTATCCGTCGGACGGCAGAAACCCGGATGAACTGCTAAAACGGGCGGATATGGCTCTGTATGCCGTCAAAGAACGCGGGCGAAAAGGATATTCTTTCTTTCACCACGAAATGGAAGAGCGTTCCCTGGAGCGCAGTCTGCTGGAAAATGAATTGCAAAAAGCGATCCATCTCGAACAGTTTCATCTGGACTATCAACCGAAAGTCGACTTGACGACCGGACAGCTGACCGGCATGGAAGCGCTCGTGCGCTGGATTCACCCCGAGCTAGGGCGGATCGCGCCGGGCAAGTTCATTCCGATCGCCGAAGAGACGGGACTGATCATCCCTTTGGGCGAATGGGTCCTCCGCAAAGGATGCGCTCAAAATAAAGCATGGCAGGATCAAGGATATCCGCCGCTCAAGCTGTCGGTCAATTTGTCGGCCCGGCAATTTTATCAAACCGATCTGCTCGACAACATCAAGCAGATTTTGAACGAGACCGGGCTCGATCCGAAGTGGCTTGAGCTCGAAGTAACGGAAAGCATATTCGCCGATATTGACGACGCGGCCGTCATCCTGCAAAAAATTAGAGATTTGGGCGTCGATACGTCCATCGATGATTTCGGGACCGGGTACAGCTCCTTCAGTTATATTAAGCATTTGCCGATAGACACATTGAAGATCGATGCTTCTTTCATTCGGGATATTCACCAGAATAAGGAAAGCCATGCGATCGTAAGGGCGATTTTGTCCCTTGCCCAAACGTTAAACCTGAACGTCATTGCCGAAGGCGTAGAAAGCAAGGAACAGGTCGCCGTCCTGAGCGAGGGCGGATGCCATCAGGCGCAAGGGTATTTGTTCAGCAAACCGGTTTCCAGCGAAAACTTTGAAAAAATGCTGCAAAACAGACCATAACCATCATCGGAGGCGCACGTGAACATTTTTAGAAAAAAAACGAAATCATGGTCGGAATATATGGACCACCCCCGCTCCACCGATCTCAGCGAGGCAAGCGATGTCATTATCGAGCGATTGGCTTTTATGGGAATTACCCAGGAGACGCTGACTTATATTAAACAATCGGCACATCTTCTGTCGCCTTACAAATCGGACATTATCGATCAATTTTACCGCTCGATCACATCGGTCGAGCATCTGCGGCAAATCATCGATCAGCATTCCAGAGTGGATCGTTTAAAAGTCACGATGGAAAAATATCTCGAACAGTTTCTTCAGGCGGAAGTGCATCACGAATACGTCATGACCCGGGTGATTATCGGACATGTGCACAGCCGCATTCATTTGACCGCGGAGCATTTTATATCGGCCCACCATCTGCTCATTCAGATCATGACCTCGATTTTGATGGAAAACTTGCATAACGATCCGGACCGGATGATGAAGACGGTTCTTGCCGTTCAAAAGCTGGCCGCGTTCGATCAGCAGTTGATCGTTGAAGTGTACATGGAAGAGACGTTCAAATCGTTCCTGTTCGGCGTCTCCGATATGCTCAACCATATGACGCAGCTCGACACTACGGGGCAGCTGATTAAAGGAATGGAGAAGCAAATCGAGGAAAGCCACAGCGTCTCGGCGGCAGCGGAAGAGATGAGCGCCTCCATTCAGGAAGTAGCCGATCATGCGCTTACCGTCGCGGAAGGAACCGATGATGCGGTTGAAACGGCAGAGCGGAGCAAACACGTCATCAATAAAGCGCTCGGCGACATTCAGCAGGTCGGCCGCGTGTACGATGAGATCATGGAACAAGTGCAGCGGCTTAATCAGGAGATCGAGCATACGCAAGAAGTTGTTAACATCATTAAAGATATTGCCGATCAGACCAATCTGCTGGCCCTGAATGCAAGCATCGAGGCAGCCCGTGCCGGAGAACAAGGCAGGGGCTTCTCCATCGTCGCAAGCGAGGTGCGCAAACTGGCGGAGCATACGAAGGAACAAATATCGCGGATCACGACGAGCATCGCCTCTTTGCAGCATGTATCCAGCCAAGTGACGCAGCAAATCGGCGATACGGGAAAACTCGTCGAACAAAGCGCAAACGAAGCCCACAATGCCGATGAAGCGCTGAAGAAGATCGTCGCGACCATCCAGGAAATTAACCAGGCGACCACGCAAATTGCCGCCATGGCGGAAGAGCAAACTTCATCGGTGATCGATATCGCCAGCCGCAACTCGGTCATTTTGGACCTGAGCACCCATTCACAAACGATTGCGCGGCAAACGGCTGAAACGGTGCTTGAACTGAGCAAGCGAATCGACGATTACCGGCGCACCTTCTTTACGATTAACGTCAAGCTCGATTATAAAGATACGATTCGCGTGGCCAAAACCGACCATCTCTTATGGAAATGGAAAGTGTATAACATGCTCCTCGGTTTGGATTCCGTGACCGCCGGACAAGTATCGTCTCACGAGGAGTGCCGTCTCGGATTGTGGTATGATGGAGAACTCCCTTCGCAGATCCAAGGGCATCCCGCTTTTCAGCAGCTGAAGGCGCCCCATAAGGCGGTGCATGACTGCGCGAAGCTTGCCGCACAGAAATACGAGGAAGGAAACATCGCTGAAGCGTACGCAGCGTTCGAGCAGCTTCAGGAGCAGTCGGGCCTTGTCATTGCTTTATTAACCCAGTTGGAAGCCGAGCTGAGCCTGAGCACCAGAGGTTGAAAAATAAGCGGGTTCGGGTATAATGAGAGCGATTTGACTATAGACAGAGGAGTGGAGAAACCGCATGTATAAAATGCTCGCCATCGATATAGACGATACGCTGATCAATGACGATAAACAAATTACCCCCGGCACGAAGCAAGCGCTTGCCCAGGCGATGGCCCAGGGTGTGATCGTCACCATTGCAACCGGACGCATGTATGCGTCGGCCAATCAGTTGGCCGGTCAATTGGAGCTGAACGTCCCTCTCATCACCTATCAAGGTTCGCTTGTGAAAAACGCGATCGACGGCGAAGTGCTGTACGAACGTACCGTACCGGAAACGGCTGCCCGTCTTCTGTTCGACTATTGCGAGCGGAACGATCTGCATTTGCAAACTTACTTTGACGATGTGCTGTATGTCAAGGAGCGCAATGAGAAAGCGATCAGCTATGCGGAGCTGTCGAAAATCCCGTTCACGGTCTACCCGGACTTCGCGGAGCTCGCTACCAAGCCGTCGACCAAGCTGCTTATCATCGACGATCCTTTGAAGCTGGATCGGGTGGCGCAAGAACTTCGCGCACTGCTCGGACAGCAGGTGCACATTACGAAATCCAAGCCGCACTTTCTGGAAATTACCCACTTCGAAGGCACGAAAGGGCATGCGCTGACCTACCTGGCTTCGCACTTCGGACTTCGTCTCGATCAGGTCGTCGCCATCGGCGACAGCTGGAACGACCGCGAGATGCTGGAAGTCGCCGGACTCGGGGTGGCGATGGGCAACGCCGTCGAATCGTTAAAAGAAATTGCCGACTATGTCACGCTAAGCAACAATGAAGACGGAGTCAAGCACGTTGTCGATAAATTCGTGCTGCAAAACGTTTAAAACGTTATTTCGAGCCGCACCGCTTACATTTAAGCCGGTGTGTCCTGCCATTCCTAACCCTCAGCCTTCCTGAGGGTTATTTGCTTTTGTGCCTTTGCTTTCCGCGGGATACAAGATCAAGATCAAAGCATGTTCTCACCAAACTCCGGCTGCTGCATACGTTGTATTACAAAAGCATTAGGCTTTTGTCTAATGGAGTGACGGCGTACAGCATGGTTTGCCGCACTTGGAGGTGAGAGGAATGGAAGTAACGTTAATTTCTTTGCACTGGGTGTATCTGCTGTTTATTTTGTTGATTATCGGTTTCATGGTCATGCGCCGGGATACGACGATTTTATGTATCGTCGGCATCTTTATTTTGGGGATCCTCTCGACACAGTCGCTGCACGCGTCCGTCAGCGGCGTATTCAACAGTTTTATTTATGCCATTAAGGAGCTGCTTGGCACGATCTTGATCATTTCCATCATCGTGGCGATGAGCAAGGTGCTGACGCGGACGGGGATCAACGAGTCAATGATTTCCCCGTTTGCGAAGCTGATCCGAACGCCGGCGATGGCTTTCTGGATCATCGGGATTGTGATGATGGTCATTTCCTGGTTTTTCTGGCCTTCGCCGGCCGTGGCGCTGCTTGGCGCCGTGCTGCTGCCTGTCGCCCTGCGGGTAGGTTTGCCCGCGCTCGCCGTGGCGATGGCGATGAACTTGTTCGGACACGGCATTGCGCTGTCAGGGGATTTCGTGATTCAAGGTGCCCCGAAGCTGACAGCCGATGCGGCCGGCATTCCTGTAGGCGCGGTCATCGAAGCGAGCGTACCGCTTGTGATCGTGATGGGCGTCGTTACCACCGTTACGGCGTTCTGGATGATGCGCCGGGATATGCGCAGCGGCAAACTGACGGCGGCTACCGGCCGGACCGACGCTGTGCAAACGGATAACGCCAAGGATGAAGCTTTGCCGGCGGCGCCAGCCTTGTTGTCCCGAGGCGTCAAACGGACGCTTGCCGTGCTGGTTCCTGTGCTGTTTCTCGCCGATGTGGCGGCGATGTACACTTTCAACCTGCAAGGCGGCGACGCCACCGCGCTCGTAGGCGGCACGGCGCTCCTCGCGATGCTGCTCATCTCGCTGCTTGCCCATCGTCAGCAAGGGCTGGAGCAGGCGTCGAGCTATTTGATTGAAGGCTTTCTGTTCGGCTTCCGGGTATTCGGACCGGTCATTCCGATCGCCGCTTTCTTCTATCTCGGCGACTCGGCGTTTACGGACATTTTCGGCAAAGTGCTGCCGGCCGGATCGCACGGCCTGGTGAATGATCTGGGCTTCGCCTTGGCAAACACGGTTCCGATCAATCAAGCGATCGGCGCGGTCACCTTAACGACCGTAGGCGCCATCACCGGTCTGGACGGCTCCGGCTTCTCCGGCATATCGCTTGCCGGATCGATCGCGCATCTGTTCGCCGCCGCCATCGGCTCCGGCATTGCGACGCTCACCGCCCTCGGGCAAATCGCCGCCATCTGGGTCGGCGGCGGAACGCTCGTGCCTTGGGCGCTCATCCCGGCGGCCGCCATCTGCGGCGTCGATCCGTTCGAGCTGGCAAGGCGCAATTTGAAGCCTGTCCTTATCGGCATCGTCGTGACGACCATCGTTGCCATCTTTTTAATTTGACCTCAACATTGGCACCGGATCCCGAAGTAAAGCAGACCCTTTCAAGAATATACGGTCGGTACAGCAAAAGAGCGCCTCACACCACCGAAGCGTGGCGAGAAGCGCTCTTTGCTTATATATTCGTGCCATGTCCTCACGATCTATGAAGCTTCCGCTTCACGTCCCGCAGTAGGTGCGGTACGGCTGGTCGCATGGCTCCGGCAGCGCGGCGTATTCCGCATGCTCAGGAGAATGCGCGTAGGGGCTCGACAGCGCAGCCAGTAGCCGCTCCATCACACTATAATCGCCTTGTTTCACTGCGGCATTCAGCGCTTCTTCCACACGGTGGTTGCGCGGAATAATCGCGGGATTGCTGCTGCGCATCAACTGCTGCGAGGCGTCCTTGGACTCCTGCTGTCTGCTTAATCGTGCCTGCCACCTCTCATGCCATTGAGCAAATTCGGTGGTGTCGATAAGGGCCGTATCCTGCGGCTTGTCGACAGTGAGGGCACGGAACGTATTCGTATAATCCGCATGTTGCTTTTGCATCATTTGGAGCAAGTCTTCCACAAGAGCTTCATCCTGCGGCTCTTCGTTAAAGATCCCCAGCTTCGCCCGCATGCCCGCAAGCCAGTGACGCTGATACAACGCAGCGAAATCGGAAATCGCAGCCTCGGCTTGCTGGACTGCCTGCTCCTCGTCCTCATCCAGCAGCGGCAATAGCGTTTCGGCAAATCTCGCGAGGTTCCACGCGGCGATGTGCGGCTGATTGCCGTACGCATAGCGGCCTTGCCTATCAATCGAACTGAATACCGTCGCCGGGTCGTATACATCCATGAAGGCGCAAGGACCGTAATCGATCGTTTCGCCGCTAAGCGCCATGTTGTCGGTATTCATCACGCCGTGAATGAAACCGACGAGCTGCCACTTGGCAATGAGCGCAGCTTGGCGTTTGATCACTTCCCGCAGCAGGGAAACATAGCGGTTCTCGGCCGCTTCAGCTTCCGGAAAATGTCGTTGCAGCGTGTAATCCGCTAGATCTCGAAGATCTTGGAGCGTGCCCCAGTTTGCAGCATACTGGAAAGTGCCGACGCGCAGATGACTGACAGCGACCCGGGCTAGAACGGCGCCCGGCTGCTCCATTTCGCGGGTGATCGACTCGCCGGTTGTCACTACCGCCAAGCTGCGGGTGGTCGGAATGCCTAGCGCATGCATGGCTTCGCTAATGATGTATTCGCGCAGCATCGGACCAAGCGCCGCTCGCCCGTCGCCGCCACGAGAGTATGGCGTTCGGCCTGCACCTTTAAGCTGAATATCCACCCGTTCACCGAGGGGAGTGATCTGTTCGCCAAGCAGCAGAGCCCGGCCGTCCCCCAGCATCGTAAAATGCCCGAATTGATGCCCTGCATAAGCCTGCGCAAGAGGCGACGCGCCTTCGGGAATCCGATTGCCGGCAAACACCGCGACGCCATCGTCGCTTTGCAGCAATTCGACGTTCAACCCCAGCGCCGCTCCGAGCGGATGATTAAGCACGATCAACTTCGGCGATCGTACGGGAGTGGGGTTAAGTCTCGTAAAAAACGATTCCGGCAAACAAGCGTAACTGTTGTCAAAATTCCATCCCGCTTCCCCTATTGCTTTTTTCTCAGTCATCGTAACTCCTTTCTTCCATGTGCCCGGCTTTCTATTACTTTTCAGGAATGTTCATGTCTAGTTATCTACTTTTATTCAAGCCCATAGCCGTCCCTTAGTGTCTTCTTCTGCCAATTTATTATACCTTTTCCACGCATAAATTGCGCTCTTTATATAACAGCCAAGAAAAACAAAATGCCTGACCAATCAGGCGTCTGTAAACGAGCCGGCGCATAGTTTGAAGCTTAAACAAGGGTCTTTGTTTCCGAAAGCGCTTTTGTAATAGCATTATCAGTTATTAACAATATTTACAACATCATCCTGCAGGAAACAGGCACGGAAAAAAAGCCGTTGATCGAAAATTATTATTCCGGTTCTGTTGGTTGACAAGCTTGTAACCGTTCATCTTTAGACGATTGTAACATATATTTGTATCGTAAATAGGCGTTTGGCGTGTAAAGACCAACAAATACATATTGGAGAAGAGGAGAGTGGATATGGCATATCCTTCTGATAACGAGCAGCGCAGTTTACTTCCCGGCATGCCCGGTACTACGGGTGGCGGGCTTCCCGGCATGCCCGGGGGCGGCACCTCGGGTGGGGGCTTTCCCGGCATGCCGGGCGTCCCCGGTGGCGGCTTCCCCGGCGGGCCGGGCGTCTCCGGCGGCGGCTTCCCCGGCGGGCCGGGCGTCCCCGGCGGCGGCTTCCCCGGCGGACCGGGCGTCCCCGGCGGCGGCTTCCCCGGCGGACCGGGCGTTCCCGGCGGCGGCTTCCCCGGCGGGCCGGGCGTTCCCGGCGGCGGCGTCCCCGGCGGCGGCTTCCCCGGCGGACCGGGCGTTCCCGGCGGCGGCTTCCCCGGCGGACCGGGCGTCCCCGGCGGCGGCTTCCCCGGCGGACCGGGCGTCCCCGGCGGCGGCTTCCCCGGCGGACCGGGCGTTCCCGGCGGCGGCTTCCCCGGCGGACCGGGCGTTCCCGGCGGCGGCTTCCCCGGCGGGCCGGGCGTTCCCGGCGGCGGCTTCCCCGGCGGCGGCTTCCCCGGCGGAGCCGGATCCGGCCCGGGGCAGGTAGGCGCACCGCAATCGGGGCCGCCATCGTTTATCCCGACCCAATCGATGCATCTCCAGTCGGTCGGTTCCGGCAGCATCCGGAACTGCTTGTTCCGCTTTGTGTACATTTGGCAATCGAACGGCGATCAATATTGGATGTACCTAACATTCGTCGGCCGCAACTCCATTGCCGGCTACCGGTGGCACGGGCGCGGACCGTTCGGCTTTTGGATTTACTTCGGTCTTGACCTGCGCCGCGTCAACCAATTTTTTTGCTATTAAGCCTGCTGAAACCGACATGCCCGGATGCGAAAAATCGCATGCCGGGCATTCTTTTCATCTTATTCGGAATCCGACGCGCTGAGCGCACCTGCCGTTTATTCGCGGTATGTATCTTCTTTTTTCCACGGCGGGTCGCCGAGCTGGTGAAGTTTCTTATTGATCCGGTAAATTCCATAAGGAATCAACCAGCTCAAAAAAGCGCAAACCCAGGCCATTCCAGACGGCAAATAACTAAGAATCGCTTGCCACATGAGGATGCTTCCTTTCTATTTGTGAGAACGGTTGACCGTTCCCAGACGGCGAATTTTCACACTGGTTTCGAGCTTCACTTCGCAAGTAGTGAATAACCGGTCCCCCTCTTCCCAATCGTCTTTAATTTGTTTCCACACTTTGTTGTGCTTTTGCTCCAAATAAGCGCCTAGCCTCATAGCGTCCGTCTTGAATACGTTTTGCAGCTTATGGATCGCCTCCCGCTCCATCCGCTCCACTTCAACAGCCACCGCTTGTTCCACACGCATCATTGCGTTTTCCTTCTCAAAATCCAGCTGCTGAAACGTTTCCCCTAAGGTTCCTTCCATCTCGATCGAGATCGCAAACCGGATATGCCTCGGATCGGTTACATCCGCTTTGACGTGCCGCTTAGCCGACAGCGCCTCGAACACGACAAGCTCTCCACCTAGCTGGGACTTGACGATGCCGCTATGAAAATCTCCCGTCAATAAGTTCAATCCCTCGGTTTCGTCCGAGCCGAGCGACCCCATCAATCGGGTGTCCTTGCCGCGAAAAATCGCCGCCCCTACGACCTTTACCTCCGCCTCCCCTGTGCCGATGACTCGCTGTACGGCAAAGCTGCGGCCCCGTAGCAAAAATTCATGTATGTCGCCAAGCTTCGTCTCCGGAAGCATTCGCGAGTTTTTGGGACTGTTCTCGGCAATATAGTTAATGTACATAACCGGGAGTCTCTCGTTTTTCGGCGTAATTTCGAGCGCACCCCGGGCCTCCCCGTTCGATACGAGCACTTTGGCGCTTCTGCGCATTTCCGGTTCCCGCAAAAAAAAGTCCATAATGCGCGCAAATTCCCCCGGCTGCTTCGCCACATGCTCCGAAATAATAATGACCTTCATATGCTCGTAATAAGGCGAGCGGCTCGCTCTTGCGGAAATTTGCCGATCAACGTCAAATATCGTATCTCCCTCGGACGTCAAATTAAGAAACGATTCGCTTCCTGCCGAAGAAGATCCTTTTTCTCCGCCGCTCTGCATTTTACCGGGGATGACAAACTGAAACGTTGCGGCGTACCGGTTTTTGCCGGTCGGCTTATTCGGCGCTTCTTTCCGGCTTCGCGTTTCCGCCCTAGGTGAACGCGGCTTATCGACGGCGATCCCGATCACAAAGCCACGTTCGTCGATCTCAACCCGGTCCCAACAGCCAGTCACAAGCAGCAGCGCTCCTCCGAACACCAGGGTCCTGAGAAATGCTCTCCTAATTGTTCCCATAGCGCCGCCCTCCCTTGATTCGAAGTACGACATAGAGAATGCACGGAATCAATATGCCGGCAAACAAATCAATCAAACTGGTCAGCCGGCCAAAATGACCGAATTCATGAAGGTCACGCGGGATAAAAGAAACAAGAAAAATCGCAGGCGCAAGGCTGAAAATCACGGTTAGCCGATGGCGGGCCCCGACGAGTTTGCACATTACATACGTGCATATATCAAGCGCCATCGCCGCTGAGTTAAACAAGGTCATAAGCCAAATCGTAAAAAAAAACGACTCGAACCGTTCCAGCACTGCGCCAGGCACTTCGATCTCCTTGGCCAGCTCCACCGTCGGATACTGAAGCTCGGCCGTCGCCGCCGGCGAGAACACGCCGATAACGAACAAAAACACAAGCACATACAGCAGCATCGGTACCGCTACTCCTAGCACCGCCGCCTTCGTGGATTTTGTGGGCCGGTTAAGCAAAGCCGAGTAAAAGAGCACAATTTCGAAACCAAAAAAAGAAAACAAACTTTCCCATATTCCTCCGAACACTTGCTTCCAATTGCTGACGAACACCGGCTGAAGATGCTCGGAGCGGATCGATCCGAAATTCATGAAAATGACGAGCAGGAAGACCCCGAGCACAAATGGGAAAAAAAGAACATTCAGCCGAATCACTCCGACTTTGGTGCCGCAGACGGCATAAATCACAACGAGAAAGAAGGCGAGCCCAATGACTTCGACCGGGGTTCTGCTGAACAAATATTGCTTCGCGACCTCCGCCGCTCCGCGCACTTCGTAGCCGGTGAACATAAAGAACGCAATGAACAGCAGCACCGAAAAACACCAGGCCGCATGTTTGCCGATAAGCGATACGGAAAATTCAACGATCGTTTCGTTCGGAAACCGGGTAGTCAGTTGGGTCAATATCCATACCAATCCGATGGACAACAGTCCTGCAAGTACGATCGACATCCAGCCGTCGGAAGACGGCACCACTTTGGAAAGTCCCCGGGGAAGCGTCAAAATGCCAATACCCAAAATCATCGACGATACGGAGAAAAACAGTTCCGACGCGCTAATCTCCCGATCGCCGTATTCGAATGTTTTCATGAAGAAGGCTCACTTCCCTTCATCCTTATCCATGCGTACTTCATCCGACGTCTGCATCATTTGCGGACGTCGGGTCAGCATCGTAACCGGAGCGCGCACCACCAGATCTTTCCAATCGTTGCGGAAGAACGGCGCAAACGGCGTGGAAAACGGAATGCCGAAGCTCTTCAAATTGACGATATGAATGTTGATCATGACATAAGCGAGAACAATGCCGTATAACCCGAATACGGCAGCCGCCATCATAATGCCGAAGCGGATGATGCGCAGCGTAATGGCAAACGTGTACGACGGAAGCGCAAAGGAAGAGATCGCCGTAATCGACACGACGATGACCATGATCGGGCTGACGATACCGGCGGCAACGGCCGCTTCTCCGATAACAAGTCCGCCTACGATACCGATCGTTTGCCCGATCGGCCTAGGCAGGCGCACCCCGGCCTCGCGCAGCACCTCCAGCGTCACTTCCATCAAAACCGCCTCGATGACCGCTGGGAACGGTACACCTTCACGTGAGCCGGCAATGGAGAACGCGAGCTTCGAAGGGATCATCCCCTGATGGTACTCGACGAGCGCGATATAAAGCGCCGGCAAGAAGGTCGCCAGAAATGCGGCAGTAAATCGCAACATGCGCATTAAGGTGGAAATGATCCAGTCCGTATAATAATCTTCCGGCGACTGTACCAACGACCCGATCGTTATCGGCAATATTAAGGTAAAAGGCGTTCCGTCAACGATAATAGCCACTTTGCCTTGGGTTAAAGCGGCGGTCGTTTTGTCCGGCCGCTCGGTGTTCTGGATTTGCGGAAACGGACTGAGAAAGCTGTCCGCAATCCACTGCTCGATAAAGCCCGAGCCTTCAGGATCGTCAACGTCAATCGTTACGATACGCCGCTTGACTTCTTCTACCAATCCCGGATGAACGACGCCTTGAACATAGGCGATTACCACATCTTTTTTGCTTCTGCGCCCGATCCGCATACTGTCCATGCGCAAATTCGGATCGCGCAAACGGCGGCGGATCAACGTCGTATTGACCCGCAGGTCTTCGGAAAAGCCATCCCGCGGTCCCCGAATGAGCGCCTCCGTCTGCGGCTCTTCCACTCCGCGGCTTTTCCATCCCTGGCTGCTAAGCACGAGCGCGTGGATCGAACCTTCCACAAACAGCGCCGAATTTCCCGATAAAACACCCAGCAGCGCATCATCCATCGTCGATACGCGGTCAATCCCGTTAACGGACAACACATGATGATGCAGTGCATTCAGCACCGCTTCGCCATCTTCAGACAAGCTTGTTTGCTGCAGCCAATCTCCGGACTGGACCATGCCGAGTACATCGTCGTTCAGCACGTTTTTATCAGCCAAGCCGTCAATGGAAACCAGCACAAGCCGATGGTTCCGGGGGCCTGCGCCAAACTCTCTAATCAGCAGATCGCTTGGCGATCCAAGGAGCTGCTGAATATAAGTGGTATTGATAGCAACGGATGAGGAGATCGCAGTTCCGCTTTGATCGTGTGAGGATGCGAACTGCTGCCGGTCTGATCCAAGAGGATTCCGTCCTTGACCGAGCATCCGTTTGCGCCGCGCTTGCTGAAATAAAAATCGGAACAATGCACCCTCGCCTTCCTTTCCATCCGCCCGGTTACATCCCGATGCAAATGATTCCAACCCTTCCGCTTTCATTATGTTCTGCAAACGAAAGGAATAATATCCTGTTCCGAGCTGGCGATTCGAGAAACTGGCGTCGCCAGCTATACCGTTGGAATGACGGGGATTGACAAAGAATCGAAGACGCTTTTGTACAATTTCGGCTGGAGGAAGGCGGAGCAGACCGTCTCGCGATCGTCCGGCTTTTGAGCAAACTTCAGCGGCTCTAAGTCGATCCGACCGGATTCTGTTGGCGCTATGGTGCGATACACGACAAGAAGAAAAGCATAGGGGGAATGGGAAGCGCTCTATCCGGAGCTTGAGTTTCGCGCAAATGTAGCCGTGAAGTTGAAAGGGACAGGCGCTATTAAGTAAGCGCCTGCCCTTATTTGCCCGAAATGGGGTGAACCGAGTCAATTTTCCAAGCTGCATCCAGGTCGGATCGTTTCATGGTGAATACAAACACCTGATGCTCCGGCTTTTGGCCGTTAAACCAAATGGTTACGGGAACCGGAATTTCCAGGCTTACCGCTTGACCCGGTTCTTTCGGTTCAAACGGTTTTGTTTTTTTGACCGCCTTCATCCGGGTCAATCCTTCCAAGTAAAAAGCAAGCTGCGGACTACGCTTATCGGCAAAGCCGCGGCGAAGCAGTTCCCGGTCCTGCTGGTTCAAAGCGATGAGAAAGCCGTCGATCACTTCATAAGGAGAAGCTTTCGCGAATTTCTCATCCAATCGTCCAGCCGCTTTATAAATCATCCATTGATGATCCGGATCAACCTGATTGGAGCCATGCGTCGTACTATCAAGAAAATGGATGCAGAAATGCCCCGAGAAATCATTGTCCGGAATGCCGTCTCCACCATGAGGCATGCCGTGCATGGATCCAGCCAGCACTTGTCCGTCTTTTGCAACGAGCACCGCACGCCGTCGCCAGCTCCAATTGCCCTGATATACCTTCTTCATTATCGCCGTATCCGCTTTGGTGAGCGGCTGCATATCCGCGTGGTGACTTCCTGCCCGGCGCTGTACGTTGAAGGACAGCCCGGTTTCCAAATCGGTTACGCGGCAAACCGATTTTCTCGAAATGATCCGCTCCGCTTCTTTCCATGGGGTCAGCTTTCCATAGTGGGCTTGCCTTGCCGTGCGCACATAGAGCGCCAGCTTTTGTTTCGCCGAATCAGGCAAATATTGCATCTGTTTCTGCTGCCGATCGTACAGATCAAAGTTGTGATCGATCTCATACACCGTTTCCGTTTGTTCCGTCCGAACAATGACCCTCGTATCGGCAATAACCGAATGGGCCACCTCGGCCGGGACCGGTTTATTTTTATTCCAACGGCGCTGCAGTTCTGTGGATTGCAGCCGCAGCTCGGTATGCAGCTCGGCCTCGTCCGATGCTTTAACGACTAAAACGATTTCCGTCATGATTTCTTTCTTCGGCTTGGCCGCAGCAGCAGAGCCGTGCCAACTTACGCCGAACCATAGCAGCAATGGAATGACCATCCATTTTTTCATCGAAGTTTTCGCTCCTCATTCGCATGAGATTGCACCTTCATTAGCATTTCATTCCGCCGTGCAGGTCATAACAGGAAAAAGGTGTCACTTCGCTCGGAATATTACAGGTTTAATAAGCCATCCTACATCGTATATACGGATTAGGATTAGATCATGTAGGGAGGTTGTTTTGTTGCAAAAGCTGATTGTCCGATGCGCGGCCATATTGTGCGCTAGCTCGCTGCTCCTGTGCAGTCCCGTGATCGCCGGGCCCAAGAAAGGCAGAGACTATTACGAAAGCCGAGGCGAAGTCGTATGGGAAGTGCCTACCAACGAGAAAGTGATTGCCCTTACCTTTGATGATGGCCCCCATGAGAAGGACACGGCGCTTATATTGGATTTATTAAAACAATACAATGCGAAGGCCACCTTCTTTGTCGTCGGAAATAAAGTGGAACGATTTCCGGAGCTTGTTCGGCGCGAGATTGCGGAAGGCCATGAGCTGGCGAATCATACATACAGCCATGCTTATTTCGGCCGAAACTTGTCCGTCAACAAGTTCGCAAAAGATTTGGAACGCGCCGAAGACGTCATTTACGCGGCCGGCGGCAAGCATTGCCACCTGTTCCGCCCGCCCGGCGGGTTTTACAGCGATAAGCTTGTGGAGACGGCCAAAGGAAACGGCTATACCGTCGTCATGTGGTCCTGGCATCAAGATACAAAAGATTGGGCCACGCCGGGCGTACAAAAAATCGTGGATCGGGTGCTGCGTAATCCGCGCAACGGCGACATCGTTTTATTCCATGACTATGTCGAAGGCAAAAGTCAAACGGTTCAGGCGATGGAAATGATACTGCCCGAGCTGCAAAAAAGAGGATTTCGCTTCGTTACCGTATCGGAGCTGCTGACCTACAGCAAGTTAAAACCGGTGCGCAACCCCGAAGCAAAAAACGATCAATAAACCCCGGAGGGTATGTAGAGAGACGAGTTTTCCATAATTACTGATAAAAAATAAAAAAGCATGGACATTTAACCATAACCCATCTCCTTTCTTCTCATAAAATAGACCATACGCAGAAGGAAGGGGATGCATATGAGTTATTTGGATATGCTTACGCGCCTAGGGGTCGGAAGTGCGCATCCGGGCGGGTTTACCGCTACGCTGCAGCAGCTTAGCGAATTTCCCCTGCCCACAGGCAGCCGTATTTTGGAAGTAGGATGCGGAACTGGACGAACCGCCTGTTATTTGGCGAAAAACGGATACGCTGTGACCGGGCTAGACATCCGCGAAGAAATGCTGGCCAAAGCAAGGCAGCGTGCCTCGGCGGAAAAATTGAACGTGACTTTCGTTCAGGGCAGCATCGACGATCTGCCGTTTCCCGACCGTTCGTTCGATATCGTACTCGCCGAATCCGTTACCAACTTTGCCAATATTCCGATGGCTTTAAGCGAGTATTTCCGCGTATTGACACCCGGGGGCACATTATTCGACCGTGAAGTGATGATCATGAGCGCTATGGCGCAAAACGATTATAAGGAGGTTGTACGCTTCTTCGGCTTCGATCGACTGCTGTCCGAGGAGGGCTGGCTGGAGGCGCTTGCGGCTGCCGGATTTGCCGAAGCTGTGGCAAGGAAACGGGCGATGTTTCAAGAGCATTTGGCCGCGGAAACGGAACAAACTCCCGATATGCTGCAGGTCATTGACGGAGGGGTGTTTATGGACCCTGCCATATGGAAAACGTCGCTGGAGCATGACGAGCTGATTCATAAAAATCGGCTTCGTATGGGATACGCTCTGCTTATCGCCACAAAGTCCTAGTCTTGACCCGATGCGTACACCGATTAATGGGCTGTTGCATATGCTTAACATGATGAAGAAAGGATTTGTCGCGGGCAAGTTTTGAAGGTTCTTTCTTTTATCATCAGATCGCAATATGCCAGAGCGGAAGTGAGCCATCTATGAAGACAGCGGCGGTCGAAGCCGCAGCGCAGTTCATCGCTTCGTTTTTTCCGGACTGTGAAGCGGCCATTCTTGCAGGAAGTGTAGTGCAAGGCGGCGCTACGGAACATTCCGATCTCGACCTCGTTATTTTCGACGAGACGGGTCCCGGGCCTTACCGCAAAACGTTCGCTGCGTACGGATGGACGATAGAAGCATTCGTCCTTACCCGATCGTCATACCGTTATTTCTTCGATCAAGGAATCGATATCGCGATACCTTCCTTGCAGCGGATGTGTGCAGCGGGAACCATTATTCGCGGTGAATCAACGATCCGCGACATCGTGGAGGAAGCGCAGCACGAGCTGCAGGCGGGCCCTCCGGCGTGGACGACACAGGAGCTTGACAAAGCCAGATATGAGCTGGGAGAGTCGCTGCAGGATTGGGAAGGCTGCCCCGATCGGACGGAAAGTCTTTTTATCGTCCGCAAATTATCGGCTCAGCTCGCGGAATTTATGCTGCGAACCGGCGGACAATGGATCGGGGACGGCAAATGGCTGTGGCGCTGTCTTCAGCGGTATGACGCAGACGGCAGCACACAGCTGGCGGAAGCTCTCGAAGTTTATTACCGCAGCGATGCAAAGCAGCCGCTGCTTGCATTCGCCTATCGTCTGCTTGAACCGTACGGTGGCATATTGGCGGAAGGCTACAGCGAAGGCCTGTGGAATGAGGATGAGACTTCCGACTGGGACGAAAGCGCAGACGTGTTCCTTCAACTCGTCGATTTGGACGCACCGCTGCAGGATTAAGCGGGCTGCGCCGACACCGGAAGCGTAATTTCCACGGTCGTTCCTTTCCCTTCCTCACTGGCAATATGGACCGTACCGCGGTGATTTTCAATTATTCTGAAGCTGACCATCATCCCGAGCCCCGTTCCTTTTTCTTTTGTCGTAAAAAATGGCTGCCCGATTCGCGGCAGCTTGTCTATCGGAATGCCGCAGCCTTCGTCGATGATACGGACAACGATATGCTCAATGCCTTTATTGCATACTTCGATTCGGACGCGGCCTCCGCCCGGCATCGCTTCCACTGCATTTTTCAATAAATTAATGAACACCTGCTTCATTTGGTTCTCGTCACATTCGAGATTCGGGATGCCGTTTTCGTATTCGGTTGCAAATTCGACCCTGTTGATGACCGCTTGCATTTCAATCAACGTCGTCACGTGCGCGAGCAGCACCCGAATATCGCATGGAAGGAGACGGGCCGATTGGGGCTTGGCGAGCAGCAGCATTTCGTTCAATATTTGCTCCATCCGCGTAATTTCCGAGGTGACGATGTCATAATAATGCGGTTTGGTCCCGCCGGAAGACTGGATCAGCGATATAAAACCTTTCACGGCCGTTAGCGGATTTCTGATCTCATGCGCGAAAGCGGCTGCAAGCTGTCCGACCAAGCTCAGCTTCTCGGAAGCTTGCAGAAGCTCCTGCGCTTTTTGGGATTCGCTGATATCTCTCAAAATAATAAATATCGCAAATTGTTCCTCATATTGGAACGGACAAGCCGACACTTCAACGTCGACCAGCTGCCCGGTTATCGTAATAAATTTCTGTTTTAACGGCGGAACGGACTCGCCGCTCCGAATCAGCCTCATCCGCTCATGCAGCAAATCATGAAAATCCGAATGTATAAAGCTGAACACATCCATGCCAAGAATTTGGCTCTTGTCCGACGCATCGAGCAGCCTGACCGCCGCCTCGTTGGCATACACCCAGCGGCACTCCTGCTGAATCAGGAAAGCAACGGGCAACTCCTCAATCAGCTCTCGGTACTGTTCCTCGCTTTTGGCGAACGCGGACTCCGCCTGCTTTCGCTTGTCGAATGTGAAAACCAGCACATTTCCACTATCGGGACCGAGCGTCTCCTTCACAGCGTTAATTCGAAACAGTTCTTCGTGACCGTTCTTGTGAATATACCGGTAATTGATCAAGAGCGGCTCGCGGCTTATATCGGATGCCGGGTTCATTCGAAGCTGGAGCAGGAGCATATACAACGGTTCCGTCTCTTCAGGATGGGTATATTCGAATAGGGTTCGATTATGCAATTCCTCGCCCGTGCAACCTAGCCATTGTTGCAGTACGGGATTCGTCAGCAGCCAAGTTCCCGTCTCGGATAAAATCGCCATACCAATCGGTACGCGTTGGAACATCCGATAAAACAAGGGATGCGCTGCGAGTTGGTGTTGGATTGCCATAGTTTCCTCCATACCCCGTCAAGCAGGTTCGTTTGATGCCACTTCTACCTAACTCATATTCGATGAACTGTCATCATTTTCCTGCTCGTTCGACAAAAAATCCCTAGGCTTTCCATTTATGCCAGCTGTTCCGTTTACCGGTCAGTCCCTTCTTTTGACCGTCGTTTGGGATATCTTATTTTCTTCCTCCGAAGATGTTCCAACGCGTTCGGCTGCCAGCGTTCTTCTTCTTCCAGAAACTCCTCGTAATCTTCTACAAATAAATCCGTCACCGTACGTTTATCTTCCTGGTCTTCCAATTTGCAACCCTCCGATCGAATCATTTCGTACACCCGCGGATGAGCCAAACACTTCGCTTGGGAACGGTTCGCCTGTGAAATAGGCGCATCACGTGTGGTATACTACTATTATATTACTTCAGGAGGGATCTGTTATGGTCCATTTCGGAACGCTTCATCTGCAGACGGTATCCAGTATCGGTATGGCGATGATGGCGCTGCTTGCGGTTTTCGTCCGCACCCGGGCCAGCAACCGGCCGTTGACTCCTGCCAAGATCATTATGCCTCCGCTTGGAATGAGCACCGGTTTCCTTATGTTTGTTGCTCCGGCCTGCCGCATTCCACTGTTGTGGGCGGTTCTTGCGCTCGGCGCCGGACTTATTTGCTTGTCCTATCCTCTGATCCGCAGCTCGCAGCTTGAGCTAAAGGCCGGAGCCGTCTATATGAAACGGTCGAAGGCTTTCGCGTTCGTACTGCTCGGCCTGCTTGCTCTGCGGATCGCTCTTCATAGCTATATCGAGCAATTCGTTTCCATTCCGCAAACAGGTGCGCTGTTTTTCCTGCTTGCCTTTGGAATGCTTCTGCCATGGCGTGCCTCGATGCTGATTCGTTACCGCCACCTCATGGCCGACCACGCTGCATCGTAACAAAGCTTGATCTAAGAAAGCGGCCTCTCTTCCGTTTTAACCGACTAAACGTAAAGCAGCCTCCCCGTTGATCTGCACCCCCATTGTTAGACACAACTAACATGGGAGATGCAGTTCACTAGGGAGGCTGCTTTTCTGCTATAACTGGAATAATTACAATGAAATGACTTTACCGGTCGCCTGGGATTCGAAGGCAGCCAAAATCACTTGCAGGGAACGAAGCCCTTCTTCACCCGAAATGCTCGGAGGCGTTTGGGTAACGATGCTGCTCACGAACGTGTCGATGACGCCGCTTGACGTTTGCTTCTCGTTGGTCGCGATCGCTCCGACTTTGTAGCGCTCCACCGTTCCGTTGCGCAGTTCGACGATCACTTGATCGTCCGGATGCGTTCCGACCTTCATGACGCCATTCTCGCACCAGAGCACGGTGCTGTTGTCTTCGCCTTTATAGTACGTCCAGCTTGCGACCAGCGTACCGATGGCGCCGCTTTTCATCCGCAGCACGCAGGTAGCGTTGTCGTCGACGTCCGTGCCTTCTTTATGCAGCGTATTTACGAAACCGGCAACATCCGCAACTTCGTCGCTCAATAAATAACGAATCAGATCGGACTTGTGAACCCCAAGGTCGCCCATCGCGCCCATGATCGCTTCGCCTTTACGGAAAAACCAGCTGTCTTTTCCATCCACGCTCCAGCGTTCCGGTCCCGGATGACCGAATGACGTGCGGAATGAAATGACTTTGCCCAGTCTGCCGCTATCCAAAATTTCCTTTGCCTTCGCATGAGGCGGCATGAGCCGCTGGTTGTGGCCGACCATGAGGTAGACGCCGTTTTGCTTCGCCGCTTCGATCATCGCGCGGCCTTCTTCCGCCGTCGCCGCCATCGGTTTCTCGACCAGCACATGCGCCCCGGCATTCGCTGCGGCGATGGCAACAGGTGCATGCAGCGCATTCGGCGTACACACGCTCACGGCGTCCGCTTTCACTTGCTTCAACAATTCACGGTAATCGGCAAAAGCGAGTGCACCGTGCTTCTCGGCATATTTCTCCGCTCGTTCGATCACAGGATCGCAAAATGCGACCAGCTCGACATGCGGGTTTGCTTCATATTCCGGAATATGACGGCGCTGCGCAATCGCGCCGCAGCCGATCACGGCTACTTTGATTTTACTCATCGATGATTAGCTCCTTTAAATATAGTGTCCGTGTAGACTGATGGTTTCTCGTTCGCTTTGCTGTTTCGATCTATAGGCGGTCCAAATAATTATTCTTTACCCAGCCGTAGCTGTTAGCAACGCTTTGCAGCGGCGGGTTCTGGCAATGATCCTGCTCAACGATGAGCCACTCGACCCCCGCATTGGAGGCGGCTTCGATCACTTCAGGCAGCTGTACGACGCCTTGACCGAGCTCGAGCGTTTTCATTTTGCCTTCGTCATCTTTACTGAAGTCTTTCAAGTGAAGCAGCGGCAGACGCCCGTTGTAGCGAGCGATATATTGAAGCGGATCTTGCCCGGCAAACTGTACCCAGCATACGTCCATTTCCACTTGAACCGAAGTCGGCGCCGTGTGGGAATACAGCGCGTCAAACGCGAACTGATCGCCAACGTTTCGCTCGAATTCAAAAGCATGGTTGTGATAAGCGAAAACGAGCCCCTGCTTTCTTGCCTCGGCTCCCGCTTGTTCAAAAAACGCAAACAACCGCTTCCACGATTCCGCGTCCTCACGCTCTTCTTTCGGGATGGAAGGGCAGATCAAATAGGTACCGCCGATGGCGCGCAAATAATCGATTTCCCCTTGCAAATTGTCACGCAAATTTTTCAGGCCGACATGAGCGCCGATCGCCTTCAAATTTAATTGTTTCAACAGTGCGCCGAGTTCTTCCGCCGGCATACCGCCATAACCTGCAAATTCGACGCCTTCGTACCCGAGTTCCGCCACTTTCCGCAGCGTTCCTGCAAAGTCGGCGGCCGTTTCACTGCGCAGCGTATACAACTGCAAGCCGATCCCCATTCTTCTCACGGTATGTACCTCCAATGTCGTTAATGTCTCCATAGTAACAGCAAGGAGGCCGAAATGAACATAATCGATATCATCGGCATATGAACTATCTTGCTATTATTTTTTGATGCTATAAAAAAAGTCTCTCTTAATAGAGAGACAGTGCAAGCGAATCTTTTTCGTTTAGCGAGTGAAGGATCGCTTCGCATCCTACCACTTCGATACTGATTAAGGAATGCAAACATTTCTTAAGCGCATTTCTGCCGGTTTCCACCTTTTTGTCCAAAGCCGACCTCAGCAGCTTTAAGGTCTTTTTATTCAAGTTGTCGGCGAACACGGGGATTTGTTTATTTTGGATCGTTACAAAAGCCTTCATCCTAAACACCTTCCCTCTATCATATGAATCTACGTTTTATTAATAGAATAAATTACGATTATTAATATAAGCTTAAAATATTATTACAATTTGTCAACAACTTTCAAAAAAAAAGATCTGCTCCGTCGTCGGAACAGATCTTTTTTTTGATTTTAAGCGGAGCCGCCTGATTGCATGTGCAAGCTAGAGTTCAACGCTCCTGCAAAATTAGTTCGTTGCTTATGCCAGTTTGTTCGTCATCGATTTGTACGCGTTGGGAATGGTGATGCGAAAGATCGATCCGGTTCCCAGCTCGCTCTCCACTTCGATATTGCCGTCATGGGCTTCGACAAGCGCTTTGGCGATGCTGAGACCAAGACCTACGCCACCGCTAAACCGGGAACGGGATTTATCCACACGGTACAACCGGTTGAACACGTACGGCAAGTCTTGCGGACCGATACCGATTCCCGTGTCCTGACAATAAATAATCGTTGCTTCAGGCTGCCAGCCGACGCCAACCGTAATCGAGCCTTCATTCGTATATTTTACCGCATTGGAGACAACATTCGACACGACCTGCACCATCTTGTCGCGATCCACTTCAGCGTAACACGGTACGTTCGGGTTGTTGAAACGAAGACGAATTCCTTTGTTCCGTGCCATCGGTTGGAAATTGCGGCATACTTGTTCAGCCAGTTTCACCATGTTCACCCGCTTGACGCTGACCGTGAATCGGGCTGCTTCCGCTTCGGAAAGCCGCTCCATATCGGTCATCAGCCGCGTGAGACGGATCAGCTCCTCGTATATTTGCTGCAGCCATTCCACATCGACTTCATATATGCCGTCGATCATCGCTTCAAGCTGCGACAGCATCGAAGTCAGCGGCGTGCGCAGCTCGTGCGTCAAATCTTCCATCAGATGATGACGCCAGTCTTCCTGTTTCTTCAGCTCCGTCGACAGCTCATTCAGCGTGAGCGCTAGCTGCCGCACTTCCTCCGGCCCTTTAAGCGGTGCACGAACTTCGCGATCCCCGGCATGAATTTTGCCAGCGGTTTCCCGAAGCCTCTGCATATGAACGGAGAGCATGCGCGATACCGTAATGCTGACTACAATGGACAGAAGCGCCGCGATTGCAAATAGCAGCGCAGCCCGCTCATGCATCATTTTCTGGTAAGCGAGAAAGCTCGGATCGAGCTTATTCATCTGCTTATACGATGCCACTTGAAGCAGCCCGCGGTTTTGCCCTTTGGCGACGACCGGGTATTCCTGAATCTCAACTTCTTTCAAATTTTGAATCCGGTTGAACATATCAAACCAAATGTCTTGCCTATCCGCTCCGTAACGAATCATAACCCCGTACAAGGTCGCTCTGCGCGTCAGCCAAGATTTCTGCTCATTCGTATAGGGACCGACGGTTAAATCTTCGTTGCGAATATCATCCATCATTTTGAAAGCGTTTACTTTGATTTGTTCCTCTTGATACCGCGTAAAGACGTTTTCCCAATTGTAGTTATAGCCGTAAGCAATAATACTCAAAATAATAAGGAAACAGCCTTGCAGCGTTATAAATAAAATGACATTCGTTCTGCGCAACTTTGACATCATGACCGTCTATTCCTTCTTGTCCGCTTCCGCGATAAATTTGTAGCCTTCTCCGACCATGGTCAAAATGTACTTCGGCTCTTTCGTATCTTCCTCGATTTTTTTGCGGAGATTTTTCACATGCGTATCAATCGACCGGCTATCGCCATGGAACCGGTAACCGAGCACTTGATGAGACAAATCCAGGCGACTGAATATTTTCCCTGGTTTTTCGACGAATACCGTCAACAATTTAAATTCCGTCGATGTCAGATTGGCAAGGAGTCCACGGACAAGCAGCGTTTTCGCCTCCATATCAAGCACGAGCCTTCCTTTGTCGAACGTCAATACGGACGACTTCTGCTTTTCCGGCACGAACGTCTTTACTCTTCGAAGCAGCGCATGGATACGTGCAATGACTTCCTTCACTCGGAACGGCTTGAAAATATAATCGTCAGCCCCGAGCTTCAGCCCCTCGATCGTATCGCTCTCCCGCGATTTGGATGTCAACATGACAATCGGCACTGTCGAAGTTTGCCGAATCGTTCGACATACTTCTTCTCCCGGCATCCCTTCCAACATCAGATCGAGAATGACGAGATCATAATTACGGTTGGAGAACATATCAACCGCTTCCAAGCCGTTCGGCGTAAAATCGACGTCCCAGCCTTCGTTGCGCAAATACGCAATTAATACTTCGCGAATTTTCGGCTCGTCTTCCACCAATAAGATCTGCATTCGTTCTCACCTCCCGTTGTGCCTGCAATGCTTTTGATTCTATGATACCTTGTCCGCCCAGGTTGCTCAAGAAGATTTATTAGGGAATCGGGACTTCATGCGACATCCGTTCCTTCTCAATTACGACGAAAATGCTCCAACTGGCGGCGTGCGCGCGCATCGACAGCAAAAAACCGGCACGTTGGCCGGTTTTTTGGACATCCATCGATTCGAACTACTTCGACACTATTCTACAAGACCAGTACGCTCAACACCTTCGACAAACCATCGCTGCGTAAAGGCATATACGGCTAGAACCGGCATGATGATAAGGAACGATGCCGCCATTTTGATCGGCTCCGCAAAAATACTCGGTCCGGCTTGCTCGGCTTCCGATGACATCGCCGCGGCAAGCCTAGATAAGCTGATCGACAACGGTACTTCCTTCGATCCGAACATGTACATCGACGGGTAATAGAAGTCATTCCAGTTCCAAACGAAGGAGAAAAGGAATACGACGATGATCGCCGATGAAGAGATCGGCAGCATAACCCGGAAGAATACGCGGAAGACGCTCGCACCGTCGATCTTGGCCGCCTCCTCCAATTCCTTCGGAAGGGTAGAGAAGAACTGACGGAAGATGATGACGAACAAGGCTCCTTTGAGACCGTGTCCGAATAATGCCGGGATAATCATCGGATAATACGTATTAATCCATCCGAGTTCCTTGAACAGCAGGATCGACGGCAAAATCGTAACCTGCGGCGGCATAACGAACGTGAAGATCAGGCATACGAACCAAAACTTTTTGAGTGGAAAATCAAGTCTTGCAAACGCGTAGCCTGCGATAGCGCATGTGATGACCTGCAGTACGGCAACGGACAGCGATACCGTCGCGCTGATCGAGACGGCCGTCGGATATTTGAGCAATCGAAACGCTTCGCTCAAATGTCCGAAGTAGACGGACCGCGGTACCCAAATGACCGCCGGATCGAGCAGGTTGCCTGCATCCTTGATCATCGTCGCAACCATGTAAATGATCGGCTTAACATAAATGAATGCGACATCGATCAAAATCAGGTACATGAACAACCGGAAAACGAACCCTTGATTCGCTTCTTTCCCGATTAATACGTTGCGTGTCAGCAGCAGCAGGTTGCGGGGATTCGTATTCCCGCCGAACCTGCGCGATTTGATAATTTCCGTAATACGCTCCATATGCTTATTGCCTCCTTTCTACCGTTGTTGTCCGCTTGTTGCTTTAGCCACCTTACTGAAAACGAAGATGGCGATACTTAAGAAAATAAGTACAATGACGAAGTAGATCCATGCCAGCGCGCTCGACAATCCGTAGTTTGTCGTGTTTACTTTCGAGATGATTGGATTTTGCGGGAAAGTGAACAAATCGACAACCGTATAGATCAGGTTCAGGAAAATAAACGGCGCCAGGCCTGGCAACGTAATTTTCCAGAACGTCTCCCAGGGAGCGGCTCCGTCAATCCGTGCCGCCTCGTAAACCGAAGCGGAGATCGTCTGGCGGCCGGCCAGGAAGATCAGAATCTGCACCCCGGAAGACCAAAGCACGATTACGAATGAGCTTACAATCTTGTTAATCGGGTTCGCCCATGTCGCAGGCAAATACGTTGATATAAACCTGCCGACTTCAAATTCCGTCGTAAACGCGAGTGTTCCTTCCCCTTGCGCAATGAACTCAGTAAGGATTTGGCCTGTCGAGAAAATGACAGGAAGGAAGAAAATAACCCGGAAAAAATCCCGGCCTACGAACTTCTGGTTTAGCAAAATCGCTACCATCATCGAGAATACGATAATGACCGGAATCATCAGCAGCGACTGCCGGAGGAACGGCAGCAGGTCGTTATATAACAACCCGCCGTCCGCCAGCAAAATTTCCCGGTAATACTGTACCCCGACCGGCGTATATTCGATCCCGCTAGCCGTGATTTTTACCCGTTGAAAGCTCATATAAAGCGAATAGCCTAATGGAAATGCAATGAAGGAAAGGAAGCCGATTACCCAAGGTGCGATAAACAGCGAGCCTTCCATCTTGCGGAGGGCAACGGAGCTGAGTCTAAATTTACGGTTCATGACGTTTTCCCTCCCGTTACCACGATGAAGTCCTGTGCCGGAACTCTCAGACTGCCGTTTGTATATTGCTGCGCATTGTAATTGACAATGACCTTCTTGCCGCCTTCATACTCCGTCTCCATCACGTTTGGAGCGAGAGCGCGATGGCCGACAATGGCTTTGTCCTGTACATCGCCCAAAGCTTGGTTAAAGCGCTGATATTCTTCCACCGCTTTGGCTTCCCAATCGCGGTAGTTCATGCTGTAGTACCAGATCGAGTAAGCGCCTTTCATGTCTCCCGATTTGGCACTGGTGAATATGAATGACGGGTATGCTCCATATTCGATGGACCGTAAAAACTCGCTCTGATACTGGTCTCTCAAGTTCGACCAGTTGGATGTGTAAGTCGCTAATCCATGTAACGCAATCTGAGCGAACGGAATGGCTTCATCTACGAACAGGTCATATGAATAATCCTGCGGCAGCCGGTGAAGATGCGTAATATTGGAAATACCGTAGAAGTTCGGTCTATCGACGCTGACGTTGCCGAGTGCCTCTTTGGCTTCCTTCAGCATCTCTTGCTGCACGCCCACGGACTCCGTCCGATTTGTTTTGTAACGGTCGTTAAAGTCGCTGTTCAGGAAGCGACCCGTACCATCTTCAAAGAACAGGCCGTCTGCGCCAAGCTGCTTATATTTTTCCAAATCTTTGGTAAGCGTTTTGGCGCTAAATCTTGGGCTTACCAGCGTGATCTTAGCTCGGTTGTTAAAGTTTTCTTCTTGCAGCAGTCGGCCTGCCAAGTTCCGCGATCCGTCATATCTCGGGCTGAAGCCGTCGCCGTTCGTATTGTTGTACGAGTAGTTGGCGTTCAACAGTACCGGGATTTTGAGCGAATGAGCATAATCGATAAACTGCTTCATCCCCTCATTGCCGCCGAGCCGCTTATCGACCGGGAACAACCCGCCGTAAGTGCTGTAACCGCCGTTCTGCCATCCGGAGTATTGGATCGCCATGTTCTCGATTCCGAGACCGTACAGCCGTTTCACCATTTCCATCGCTTCCGATGTGGTTGTTCCTTTCAAGTACTTATCCCAGAGCAGGCCCTCTTTAATGTCAGCCCCCATGATGTCAAGGAAGAACGGCACTTTCGCGCTTTCCGGCTTCAGCGGCTTGAGTCCTTTTTCTTTCATCAAGTACTCTCTGTACTTAGTAGCCATTCCCACGTAATCGGCTTTTGAAGGTTCGAGCATATAGTATCGAACGGCACGCTGCTCCGTCATATACATCTGCTTGCTGTACGTGTAAAAACCTGCACTGCCTTTCTGGCTTGTGTTCTGGAAAAACTTGATCCGGTACTGCCATTCCGGTGTTACCCAGTTATACGTACCGAATGCGCCCGCAGGCGAAGCGAACAGCTTCGAATATTCTTCGCCGGCCGTGATGACAGACACGAATGCCTGGCTGCCGGATTTCATACCGAATACCGGCATGGTCACCTTTTGCCTATTGGTTCTTTCGACAAAGAAGGAGAAGTCGTTTCCGTACATGTTTTCACGGTACACGGATTTATCGTTGGTTCGGTTCGGCTTGAAATGAATCAGCGCGCCGGAACCGTCCGGCAATACCATATATCCGTCTTGGCCCAAAGAAGGCTGCGCTCCGAAGAGTGGGTACAGCTTCAAGTTGAGCAGGCTCAGCTTGCCTTCTTTAATATCTTTGTCGATGATTTTCGTTTCTACATAGTCGGTAGTCAACTTCACTTCCACCGGAATTTTAAACTGGGTCCCGGCAAAATTGAAAGTGACTTTGAAGCCGTCGGCCGTTTTTTGAAAACCTTCCAGCGTCCCTTTGTCTTCAAGCCAGCTGACGATTTTCGGCTGCGACTTGTAGTTCGCCATATCGATATACTCAAGCATGATCGGCGAACGAAGATTGTTTCTCCATGTGCCTGTGATCGTTTCTTTCGGCCATTGCTCCGGATCCGGGAAAGACCTCAGTACTTGCCCGCTTCGCTTGTCTTCCATTTTGAAGTGAGCCGTTGTGCTGTCTACCCAGAGCTTGAAATTCGCATTTTCCGCCATGACCTGAAACTTGCTCTCATCAGGCATTTCATTTTTCGCTGCTGCCTGCTGAGCCGCCGTTGGAGCGGCCGGCTGAGCCGGAGCGTTCTGCGCAGGCGCTTGGCCCTGCTGGTCGGCAGCAGGCGCATTCGCAGCCGGTGCATTCGCAGCCGGTGCATTAGCAGCCGGCGCATTAGCAGCCGGCGCATTCTCGGCGGCGTTTAGCAGCGGACCGCTCTGGAACGTGACCAGCGTCGTACCGACGACAACCGCCAGGGCGCTCAGCTTCAATTTTTTGCTTATGCGTCTCATCGGATCGTCACCTCCTGGTACACGGAATAGAAGAAGTCCCACAGCTCATTGCTGAGACCGAACGTAATGAAAATGAGAACGCCCAAAATCGTCATCGTTACCATTGAAAGGACAATGTTTACAGCCGTTTCTCCGACGCCATAGTTTTGCATCGACTGAACTTTCCAGAACACCAGCAGGAACACCCAGCCATACAATGCATTCTCAAGGAAATTGTAGATTGCGCCTTCGCTCAGCGTCATGACGCTGGAGAGCAGCGTCAGCGGCAGGCCGACGATCACAAACGGGAAGACCGCATAGGAAGTACCGTAAATGACGTCGCGGAAACGACCTTCGCCGCGATAAATCGTACTGATCAAATAGTTGGCGACAACCCAGCCGACCCAAACGACCGCAAACTGCGTAAACACCGTGATCAAGCTGATCTCAAGCACGACGTTCGGGTTAAACGTAAAGTCGGTCGCAACGCGCATGATGCCGAATGCGATCATGCCCGCCAGCAATAAAATCATACTGCTCGCCATGCTGCCTTTATTCTCGTATCGGATCGCCGAGAAGCCGTCGATCGGATGCTTCAAAATATAAAATACGTGCTTCAATTGAATAACAAGTCTGTTCTTGGAACGTTCGCGGTTGCGCCATTTTTTTCTCCAGGCCGCTTTACGCGTGAACCTATTGAACAGAAAGATGAGAAGGAAGCCGAAAATGACGACGTTCATGAGCAGGCCGAAATGTTTCTGGAACCATATCAATCGGATTTGCCAGAACGCATCGGAGTAGCCTTGTACGAAGCCGGCTTCTTTAAATAGCGCTTGCGCCTTCTCGAACTCTCCTTTTTTGTACGCCGCCTTGGCTAAACCAAGTACCGCAGGAGTATAGTAGGCGTTCAAGCGAAGCACTTCCTGCCAATATTTCTCGCTGTCCTCGTACCGGCCTTCTTGCGTCAACTGGTTCGCTTGGTGAACGAGCGCTCCGAACTCCGACAGCCGGAACCTTTGAACGGCGTTGTTCTCTTCGTCGAGAATGAACAGCTCGTTCTTGGAGTTGTTGGCAATCGCCGACGGCGTTTTTACGACGCCGAGCTTAGTCGCCGATGCGGATACGTCGCCGCCCCAGTAGAACAGCAGGTTGCCGCTGGCGTCGTATTGGTTGACGTATTTCAGCGTCGAGTCGATTGCCGTAATGTTGCCGTCGCTGTCAACGGTCAAATCGCTGAGCTGCGGCTTTTGGTTTTTATCGCTCGGCGGAAAACGGACTTCGCCGAACGCCCTGGTGGTTACTTTGTCCGTGTACTCGTCTTTGGCCGACAGCAAGTCTTTCCCTGCGATGTTCAGCTTCTTGATCTGTCCGGTCGCGATCTCTTTCGTCGCCGTGTAGATAAGTCCGCCTTTATCGGTCGTCACGCTCGCAACGGAACCTGGCAGCTTACTGATTTCACGCAGGTACATTTCCCGTGTATATACTATGCGCTTGAACGCATCCATTACGGAAAATTCGGTTTTGTTGGCTCCGAAGAAGCTTTGGAAGTTCCCTTCCGGGTCCAATTGCAAAAGCCCTTGGTAACCACCGAGTGTTGCGATGTACAAGAAGCCCCGTTTATCTACGACCAGCTTGATCGGATCGTATTTGAACGCTTCCGGCAAAAACTTGGAATCGGGCCGTTTGTATTCCTTCAGCAGCTTGCCGTTGGAATCGAGGCGAATCACCCGCTTATTGCCCGTATCCGCAACATAAATGTCGCCTTTGCCGTCGATGAAAAGACCTTCCGGCTTTTTCATCGGACTTTCCTTCACGTCCAGAATGCGAACTAAATTGCCATTCGGGTCCAGATGAACGATCCGGTTATTGCCGGAATCCGCAATGTAAATATTGTCTTTCTCATCGATAAACAAATCCTTCGGCTGAACAAGCGGGGAAAATACCTGCTTGCTCGGATCTTTCGGATCCGGAATGTAAATTTCCCTGCCCATCACTTCTACCGGGTTGTATGCGGATTGTGTCCATACAAGCCGTTTATAGCTATCTCTGTAGTTCGTATCGTAAGGTACGTAAGCCATTGCACCCGCCGGCCACAAGGAAACGGCCAAAACGATGACCGCCAACATAAGGAGGAGGGGCTTACGCCGAAATTGAGTTAGCAAATGGTATTCCCCCTTCCTTATTTGATACCGGAATGCGCCATCGTAGCGATGACTTTACCCTGGAAGAACAAGAAAATCAGCAGGTTCGGCACGAACATGACGAGCGCAGCTGCGGCGGCGGCCCCTTGACGGGCTACGCTGTTAGCCAGGTTGTTCGTTAAGGTCGACAGGAAGAACGGGAAGTTCTTCATCTCATCGTCCTGCATGAACAGCGTCGAGGTTTCCGTGTTGCCCCATGAACCTTGGAACGTCAGAATCGCAACCGTAGCGACCGCCGGCATAACGACCGGAATGACGATCCGCAGGAAAATGAAAAATTCGCCAGCTCCGTCGATCCTTGCAGCTTCCAGCAGCTCGTTCGGGAGCTGATCGATAAACTGCTTCAATAGAAACACGCCTACCGGCATCGCCACAATCGGCAATATATGTCCGAAATATGTGTTCATAATTCCCAGATTGCTGACCACGAGATACCGCGGAATTTGCACCGTCTCCGGCGCGAACATGAGCGTCAGCAGGATCGTCCCGAAGACAATCTGATGTCCGGGAAACTTATGCTTCGATATCGGATAAGCACAAAGGGCACTGACGATCGTCACGCAAACTACAGCGCCACCGGAAATGATCAAGCTGTTGAACAAATATCGTGTTACCGGTATTGTCGAGGACGACGCTACCAGGAACAGCTCCGTAAAGTTTTGGAACGAAGGTTCTCTTACAAAAAAGTTCGGCGGATATACGAACAGCTCCTGATAAGGCTTGAGCGCATGGTTAAAAATAAACACAAGCGGGAGCAGCATAAAGACGGCGAGTACAAAGAGAAAGAAGACGAGCACTTTCTGAAAGCCGTCCATCGAGTTCAGCCTCGATCTTTTCCCAAAAGGAATTAGCCGTTTCCAATTTGCTAATGCGCGTTGCATTATTCGCCCTCCTTCGGGCCGAACAAGCCCCAGCTTAATTTGTTGGAAAAGTACATGATGAGCAGAAGGGAAACCGAGATTGCGGCAGCATAGCCCATCTCAAACCGAATGAATCCATAGTCGTCGATATGGTTGATAATCAAGTGTCCCGAATACTGCGGCGTCGGGTTCACCCCCGACAATTCCACCCCGATCGCCCCTTGCTTAAAGGTGCCTACGATTGCCATAACCGCGCCGAACAACATTTGCGGCTTCATAGACGGAATCGTAATGTACCAAATCTCTTGTAGGCGGCTGCTCATCCCGTCGATTCGGGCAGCTTCGTACAGCTCCTGATTCACGTTCAATATTCCCGCCAGCATCGCTAGAAAGCCTACGCCCATACTGGACCATAGTGTAACGACGATCATCGAGTTCATCAAATACGCTTTGTCGGTCACCCATAACATAGGTTGATCAATTATGCCCAGTTCAAGAAGAATACTGTTCAAGTATCCGATCCGGTCACCGGTAAGAAGGGGCAGCCATACTACGGACATTGCAACCCCTGCGGTAAGCGAAGGTGTATACATGGCCAGCGCGAACCATCTGGTCGCTGTGCTTGGCAGCTGGGAAATAAGCCATGCCAGCACGAACGCAGCAATATATCCGCCCGGTCCTACGATGAGAGCAAACTTAAACGTGTTCGGAAGGGCATATTTCAAGAACGTCAAGTCCTGCGAGATCAAATTCGCAAAGTTCGTCCAACCGATGAAACGCGGCGGTTCAATTGCATTGAAGTACGTGAAACTTAAGCCGATCGCCGCGATGACCGGGATTAAAATAAATGCGAGAAAACAGAGCATGAACGGTGCAATGAATAAGTACGACAACCGATAAGACCATATCTCGGAAAGGAGGCGTTTGAACTTATCCGTCAGCGTCGGTTTGACGGGAGCGGTTCGCTGCCGAACCGTCCCCGCAGTAGCGTTCGCCTGATTACTTAACATATGCCTTCACTCCTTCCCAAGGTTTGGTTACGATCGGCAGTTCCATCGATTTCAAAATATTGCCCTCGGCATCGACAAAACCGAATTCCTGCTGTTTACGCCTGAGCTCCCGGTTGATTTCCATGACGGCGAGCTCCAGTGAGTTTCGGTAGTTCATTCCATCGACTACCGTACGGTTCCATGCATTATTGATTTCACGGGTTACAAAGTAACCGCCCGGCAAGTTCGGCATATCTTTGTACCACTGCCATTGATTCAGAATGACGTTAGCGTCTTCCCGCTTCCAAGGCAGCTTGGTGAATGCCTCCAGATTCGATGTGTTCCAGCGGAATGCGATCCCGTTGAACGCCTCAAGGTCGGAACCGTAACGTTCCTGTACATCGGCGGAGTTCCACCATTTCAAGTACTCCCATGCTTCTTGCTGTCTTTTCGATTTTTTGAAAATTACGCCTGTCGACTGTCCGCCTCCGGCCCATCGTTCGATCGTGCCGTCCGGCTGTTTCGAACCCGGAAGCGCTGCGATTCCCCAACGCCCGTTCAGCTCCGGCGCCGCAGCGGAGAGCTTGATGTACATGTTGTAGTCAGCAACACCGATCGGCATGTCGCCTTTACGGAAATGCTGATAGAAGTCCGCTACCTCGCGGTCAATCGCGTAAATGTTGAACATGTCGGCCCATTGCCGGAACGCTTTGAAGCCTTCCGGCGTATCCATCGCCGTCTTTGCTCCGTCTTTCGTGAAAAACTCCGCATGGTTCTGGTAGAAGAACATCATGAATTCCTTCGGGTTAGCGTAGAAGTTCATATAATTTTGCTGAAGCGTAGGTAAAATGTCGTATACATCTTCCCATGTTTGCGGAAGCGGAATGCCTAATTTGCTCAAGATATCCTTGCGGTAGAACAACACCTGGAACGATTGCGTCTCCGGCATTGCATAATACCCTTTATTATAATAGAACGGCAGCCACGATCCCGGGCTGTAGCGCTTGTAGATTTCCTGGAAGTCCGGGAACTGCGATATATCGACAATACTGTTCCGAATCGCGTAATCGATCGGCAAGTCTTGCGACAATCCGAGCGCGACGTCCGGCTGAATACCGGCGGCGTTCGACAATACGAGAAGTTGAGAAGTCGGAAGCAGGTTCACTTTTACTTTGATCCCGGTTTCCGCCGTAAACAATTCGTCCGTCAACTCCTGGAGCTGCGTAACATAGTCGCGTCCACGGAGTACCCATACGTTCAGCACGCTATCGTCGATATCACTCAACCGGTTTTTCGAGCGGAACGTATAGAAGAAGTTGACAACCATGCCTTTCATCTTGGAGAAGATGGAAGCTTCCATCTTCGGAAAGCTCTTCTCTACCGGCGCGATATAAATTTCGTCGAACTGCAACGGCTGCTGAATGAGAGTATCCGTAAATTTGCTGACTTTCTCCTGCATGGAGGAAATTTGGTCTGCCTTATACGGGATATCGTCAATCTTCTTCAACATTTTGGCGATATCTTGTGCCGAGGATTCGAAGCCTTGGCTGATGTTATCCACACGGCCGTTGACTTCTGCAGTAAGCTTAGCAAGATCATCTAATTGCTTCTCGATAACCTCCATACGCTTCGGCAGATCGGGCAAATCTTGAGCAATGCGGTATGTTCTGTTCTTGTCATCCACATTACCGGTCAACGACTTCAAATCCCAGGAGACTTCTTGAAGCAAGTCGGCAACTTGTTCGATGCCTCGAATGATCGGCTTAAACGGCGCATGCGTGACGGACATGGAGAGCGTATGTTTCCCTTTTTCCAAGTAAAACTCGTACGGCTTGCCTGCGTCGTCCTGAAGCGCCAAACCTTCCCAACCGGTCGAATACGGGAAGCGATACGTTAAAAATTCCTGGAACGGTACTTTCCCGTCAATCCGGATCGTTCGGAAGGAAGACTTTTGCGAAATCGTATTTTGAAGCGTCCGGGTAGCAATTTTGTATTTGCCCGATTCCGGAACATCAATCGTCCATGTAAGCTCCTGCGTCTGGTTATACCATTTCTTGCCGCCGATGCTGTTGAACGTGATCTTTCCTTTGGCCAGCGGAACGGTGCGTTGATCCGTGTCCGATGCCATCTGGATCGCAGAATCGTTCTTAATCGACGGTTCTTCCGCTTGAATTGTAATCACTTCCGCGGCTGCCGGCTTCGATTGCGGATATGCTTTTGCGACATCGGCGTACGGCTGCAGCTTTTGCGGCGGAGCCAGTTTGATTGACTCGATGGCTACCGGCTCATAGCCTTGCAATCTGATCGTATGCGTGCCTTTAGAGAAAAACCATTGCAGCGGATCCGCATAGGCGCCGCCGGAATCGAAAATCGGTGTTGTCATCCATGTCGTAATTTCGTCCGATCTCGGCCGGATTTGATCACCCTCGTCATCCACCTTGATCGGACGGGCGTCTTTCCATTGACGATACAACGTAATGGAGGACGTTTCCCGGAACGGGCGTTTGCCGTCGACCGACATATCCCATACGATCGGGCGGCGAAGTCCTTTTCCTGTTACCGGACGGTAAGAAATTTGCATTTCATATAAACCGTCGGAAGGAACGTCAAAACGGTACTCGACGAAGCCTTCGCCTGAACCGCCTCCGTTCCATACGAGGACGTTGCTTTTCCCTTCGTAGTTGCCAACCGTGATGTTCTGGTTTTCCGATTTGGCCGACGGAGCGGAACCTTTGATTTCGATCGTCGAAGTTGCCGGCTTGGCACCTTTGTCGATCCAGCCCTTGAGCGTGTCCGCATAATAAGGTTCCGTATCGGATAATTGCACGGCGCTCGCATTCGGCGTCTTGACTGCCGTCGCTGAAGCCGCAGGCGCGGCAGGCGCTTTCGCATCCGTTTCGGCCGCCGACGCCGAAGGCTGACCCGGCGGCACCAGTCCGGTAAGACCGAGAGCTCCAGCCAACGTTAATACTAGTAAGCGTTTCCATGGGTGTTTCGAGGATTGAACGGAAGACAATCGTGTCACTCCTTTCCTAATCAATGGAGTTAATCTATAAAACGTTCGCCGGTTTCATAATTGAAGAACAGCGCTTTGGACATGTCGATCGCTACTTTCACCTTGTCATCTTCTTCAAAGCGGTAGCGAGGATTAACGCGGGCCACGAGCATGCGGTCCTGGCCGATATCGAGATGCAGGAACCGGTCCGCACCCATCAATTCGTCCAATTTATAAGTTCCTGGCACGACGGCGTTCGGGAACGCTTCAAATACGATTTCTTCTAGGCTTACGTTCTCCGGCCGAATTCCCAGAGTTACCGTCTTGTTCACCTGTTTGTTCTTAATCAGCGCATGTTTCTTTCCTTCCGGAATTTCAATCGCGAAGCGCTGTGTATGGAACTCCAGCTTGCCCGGTACGTTTTCCAGGATGCGGCCGTCGATGAAGTTCATTGGCGGCGATCCGATAAAGCTCGCAACGAACGTATTGCTTGGCGTCGTGTAGATCGTCTCCGGCGTATCAACCTGCTGGATGATTCCGTCCTTCATGACGACGATCCGGTCGCCCATGGTCATGGCTTCAATCTGATCGTGCGTTACATAGATCATCGTAACGCCGAGCGTTTTGTGGAGCTTGATAATCTCCGTACGCATTTGCACGCGCAGCTTGGCATCGAGGTTGGACAACGGTTCGTCCATGAGGAACACTTGCGGGTTACGGACAATCGCTCTTCCGAGCGCTACGCGCTGGCGCTGACCGCCGGAGAGTTGTCTCGGCTTCCGGTCGAGGTACTGCTCGATCTCGAGTACGCGGGCCGCTTTTTTAACGGCAAGGTCAATTTCGTGCTTCGGCAGCTTCCGCAAGCGAAGACCGAAAGCGATGTTTTCATATACGCTCATGTTCGGATAAAGTGCGTAGTTCTGGAACACCATAGCAATGTCGCGATCTTTCGGCGGCAAATCGTTCACCAGCGTATCGCCGATGTAAATTTCACCTTCGGAAATATCTTCAAGTCCTGCAATCATCCGAAGTGTGGTGGATTTACCGCAGCCGGACGGTCCAACGAAAACAAGAAACTCCTTGTCCTGAATTTCCAGGTGGAAATCCTTCACGACCGGGTGCTTATCTTTCCCGTATCGCTTGTATAAGTGATTGATCAAAATCTTGGCCATGTAATCGCCTCCACGCGCAATTTACACTATCTTTTCTATATATTAGCTCATTTAGTGTGAAGATAGTGTGAAGTTTTCTTTTCAGCAATATAGTCCATGTTTATTGAGGGAATCGTTCATTTTTATTTTGTTTTTTTTGTGTTAATTTTTGTAAAGGTTAGCGATAGTAACCTGTATTGAAGTTGTGCTTTTACTAAGGGAGGGTTAGGCAAATGGAGACGCAGACGGCGCCGCAGTCAGGGGCGCGAAAGGACGCGGGCACTTCATCAGCCGCAGGCAAGAAGAAGCTTTTTCAGCGTTACCTCGTTTTTTTGAGGCCTTACCGGCTTCGACTGCTGGGGATTATCGGTCTTGGCATTCTGCAATTCGCCGTACCGATGACCACCCCGCAAATGACCAAAATTTTGATTGACGAAGTGCTGCCGGGAAAACCGGGATTTTGGACGCTAGGACGGGTCATCGGAGTATTAGGCGCCGTGTATTTGTTCGGCATCTGGATCAACTTTTTACGGAGCACCACCACATTCCGTCTTGGAAATCGAATGGTATACGATATCCGCCATCAGTTGTACCGCCATATGCAGCAGTTATCGCAGCGCTTTTACGACAACCGGCAGGTCGGCAGCATCGTATCCCGAATCATTAACGACGTGAACGGTGCGCAAAACATCATTAACGGCGGCGTCATCAACCTGATCATCGATTTGGTTCTCGTGTTGTTCGCCGGATTCATGCTGTTTACGCTTCATTGGCAGCTGGCGCTGTTGTCCTTATGGCTGCTGCCGCTTTACTACTTGACTTTTACGAACATGAACGTGCGAATCCGCCTCACCTGGCGATCGGTACACCGGCAGATGGAGCGCATTAACGGCGTGCTGGTGGAACGGATCAGCGGGATGAAAGTGGTGCAGTCGTTTAATCAGGAAGATAAAGAGATGGCCCGGTTCGAGAAGCAAGCCAAGCATCATATCGGCTTTGCCAATCAGGCGCAGCTGCTAGCCGCTTCGCTCGGCCGCTTCAGCCAAACGTTCACTCAGGCGGGAAACCTTATCATCTGGTTTGCCGGCGGAGCTCTTGTGCTGAAAGGAAATTTGACAATCGGTTCGCTGCTCGCTTTCCAGGCGTACCTCGGGCAGCTGTACGGTCCGATCCAACGGTTCGCCGAAGCGAATGCGACGATTCAGAACTCGCTCAGCAATATCGAGCGAATCTTCGAAGTATTCGATATCGAGCCGGAGGTTACGATCAAAGAAAATGCCAAGCCGTTGAATCAATGCCGCGGCGCCGTCCAATTCGACAACGTATCTTTCACCTACGTGATGGAACGGCCGGAACGGCCGGCATCGGATGACAAGAAAGGCGAATACGATCCGGATCTCGTGGAGCTTGCGAAGCCGGCGAAGAAGTTTTACCTTGTCCCGCCGAATACAAGAGTTGAACCGCCGCCGACGGTAACGGAGTTCCGCGTCGCTTTGAAAAGCATCAGCTTCGAGGCGCGCCCCGGCGAAGTCATCGCTCTGGTCGGCCCAAGCGGCGCGGGCAAAACGACGCTCGTCAACTTCATCCCGCGATTCTACGATCCCGATGAAGGCGCGGTACGAATCGACGGGGTCGATCTTCGCGACTACAACCTGTATGACGTGCGCAAGCATATCGCGGTCGTGCTTCAGGATAACGTGCTGTTCTCCGGCACGCTGTATGAAAATATTGCTTACGGCAACCCGGACGCGACGGAAGCGGATGTGCGGGAAGCGGCGAAAGCGGCGAACGCCCACGACTTTATTATGGATATGGAGCAAAAGTACGAAACCATTGTCGGCGAACGGGGCGTGCGTCTGTCCGGCGGACAAAAGCAGCGCATCGCCATCGCTCGCGCCTTGCTCAAAAAGCCGCGCATCCTGATTCTGGACGAAGCGACCTCGGCGCTCGACGCCGAATCGGAATCGCTCGTGACGGAAGCGCTGGAGCGGCTGATGAAAGGACGCACGACGTTCATTATTGCGCATCGGCTTGCGACGGTCGTCCGTGCGGACCAAATCCTGGTGCTGGAGAACGGCGGAATCGTCGAAAAGGGCAGCCATCGGGAACTTCTTGCAGCCGGGGGGTTGTATCGCGATTTGTACTCTAAGCAGTTGAAAGCGATGAACCCCGAAGAAATGCTGCGGCATTCGTTGGGATAACGCTGCAGAAGATGAAGATAAGCAAGAAAGAAGCAGTTCGCCACCGACAAATAGGTCCCCCGACGAGGGGCCTTTTTTTGGCTCAACCAGTAAGCGTTTTCAACAATGATGGAAACGATCTGTCTACAAGAAAGCTTATGCACGAGCGCGAAATGATGATCATCAAAATGGTTTCCACTCGTAGTTTTTGATCTAAGGAGATCATCCGCTGTTATCGAAATAGTAAAGAGCCGCTACTGTTTCCATCGATTCGATCGTAATATCCGGCAGGCCGGGCATTAAGGCGTTCGCTTCCCGAAGATCCATCCATTTGACTTCCGTAACGTCACCGTCGGGATCGGCAACTTCCATGCCTCCCCCCGTGATGCGAGCTAGAAACGTAAAGATTAAAGCATGATGATCGCTTCCCGTGAAAAACACTTCCCGCACCGAATAAATACCGGCGGGTTCAATCTCATACCCGGTCTCCTCTTTCGTCTCGCGTTTGACCGCTTGCTCCAATGTTTCATTCGCTTCAACCGCACCCCCGGGGATACTCCAGTAGGACGAATCTCTCCTGTTGTTTTTCACCATTAATATTTTGTGAATCGAACGATCATACACGAGGGCACAGGCGACATCGACTCTTTTCAACACATCACCTCCTCAACATGAAACTTGTTAATAAGCATAAACCATTATAGTCTATTTTAACATGTGTTCGTAGTAATACTAGCTATATTCCGAGCATGCTTTTTTCATAACATGCTATTCCAACAAGATCGTCTTATTTCCCGAAACGGTGGTTCATCATATTCTTACGGCAAATATGCTACACTAGGTAAATACAAGAAGACTAGCGCTGCCGCCAAGGCAAGCGGGAAAAGGAGACCGCCCATGACAGATCAAGTGAAATCGTATTTGGAAAAGGAACGCGCCCGGCATTTGGATGAAGTAATGGCGTTTGTGCGCATTCCGAGCGTCAGCTCCAGCACGGAGCATAAAGTACATATGAAGGAAGCGGCCGAATGGCTCGCCGACTCGCTGCGCCGTGCGGGTCTGGAGCACGTCGAGGTCATGCAAACGAACGGCCATCCCGTCGTGTACGGCGACTGGCTTCACGCCCCCGGCAAACCGACGGCGCTCGTCTACGGCCATTACGACGTGCAGCCGGCCGAACCGCTAAGCGAATGGAACACGCCGCCATTCGAACCGGTGATCCGGGACGGCAAGCTGTACGGGCGCGGCGCTACGGATGACAAAGCGCAGCTGTACACGCATATCAAGACCGTGGAAGCGTTCCTCCGAACGGAGGGTCGCCTTCCGGTCAACATTAAATTTTGTCTCGAAGGTGAAGAAGAGATAGCCAGCCCCAATCTCGCGCCGTTCCTGGAGGCCCACGCGGAGCGTCTTGCCGCCGACCTGATCGTTATCTCCGACGGCCCGATGCATGACGAGGGCGTGCCTTCCATTTGCTGCGGGCTCCGCGGACTGTGCGGATTTCAGATCGATATTGCGGGGCCGAAGAACGATCTGCACTCCGGGCTTTACGGCGGGGGCGTTGCCAATCCGGTATCGGCGCTTGTGGAGCTGCTCGCCTCTATGAAGGACACGGACGGAACCATTACAATCGAAGGCTTCTACGACAAGGTACGCCCTCTGACGGACGCCGATCGGGAAGCCTCGCGGCCTCTGGAGCTCGATGATGCGAAAATATGCAGCGAGCTGCATGTACCGGAACTGTACGGCGAGAAAGGATACACGTTCCTGGAACGAACGACAGCGAGGCCGACGCTGGAGATTAACGGAATTTACGGGGGGCATCAAGGCGAAGGCTTAAAGCCGATCGTGCCGTCTTCGGCCGGGGCGAAAGTGTCGTGCCGTCTTGTCGACGAGCAGGACCCGGATGAAATTATGGCGCTGATCAAGCGTCATATCGACAAGCATCAACCGCAAGGCGTGACGGTATCCGTACAGCAGTCGCACCGCGGCAAACCGTTCTTCATCCCGCCGGAACATCCGTACATCCAGGCCGCGGCCAAAGCGTATGAAGACGGCTTCGGCAAACCGCCGGTCTATATCCGCAGCGGCGGTTCCATCCCGATCGTCGAGGTGTTCTACCGCCTGCTGGGCACCCCCGTCGTCATGATGGATTTCGGCCTGCCCGGCGAAAATATGCACGGTCCGAACGAGCACTTCCATCTCGACAATTTTGACAAAGGCATCGCGACGCTTTGCCGCTACTGGCAGGAGCTGCAGCTGCTGTCAGAGCAAGCTTAATACAAAATGCCCTCCAAAACCGCCTCAAACGGCGTTTTGGAGGGCTCTTCATTGTTACATCAAACCTCAACCTCAAACCTTATTCATGCTTTTGTACGTCTAACCTATCGTTCTTCGCAGCCGGGCTTCCCATACAAAAGTACCGAAAGGCAACAGCACGGCTACTATGGCCCAAAATACCTGAAGCAGCGACCAACGATGCTTGATCCACACGATGAGAAGCAGAAGCATAAACAAAACGAACAACACGCCATGCGCCATTCCGACTACGCGAACGTAGCCCGGCATATCGGCAAAATATTTGAGCGGCATCGCGATAAACAGCAAAATCAAATAAGAAAAGCCTTCAATAATACCTATACTGCGAAAAATGCCCATGACGGATTTCCCCATTCCGATCCCCCATTTCATTGCATGTCCAATGCATCTTAAATCGGCAGCCCTTCGACCATCTGCAATATTCATATCCATTGTAAGGGCTCTCAATTCGGCAATCAAGACACTTTCCTAACGCAATTGTGGCATTTTTCGCAAAAACAGGGCAACCTCCCCCGATAGATGATTTACCGGAAAGATTGCCCATTCGTTATTATTGCTCCCGCATTTGTTTGGCATAAGAAGAAGGAGTGATTCCGGTGATCCGTTTAAAGACGCGGCTGAAATAAAATTCATCCTCATATCCGACCAATTTGGAAATTTCGGTCAAGTTGAATTCAGAGGCCCCGAGCAGCTCTTTTGCATGATTCATCTTTACGCGGATGATGTATTCTTTAGGGCTGAAACCGAACAGCCGTTTAAATTCCCTGGAGTAGTGACCTGTGCTTATTCCGGCCAACTTGGCCAATTGCTCTATGGATAATGGGGAGCGGTAGTGCTCCGTTATATACTCGCATGTGAATTTGATCGCCGAATCAGTATCGCTCCAGTATTGCTGATCGCGCACATTTTCAATCAAGAGCAGCCAGAGCTCCCGGAACGCGAGATTGCAACGGTACTGGGAGATCGGATCGCATGCTTTCCATAGCTTATACACCTTATCGAACAGCAGACGCACTTCCTGTGGCCGCTCCAAAGCCAGCATCCCGCGCAAGGGGGCTAAGCCGTCGTCAGGCGGCTCAGACAACCAATGCTGCTTGTCCTTGTACACCATCTGGTAATCAAACCGGATATGATAAATTTCTACGTCCTGCGTCTCGGCAATCCACCATTCGAATAATGTATCCGGAACGAAAATCATGACCTTCCCGGCTTCAATCGGGTGCTCTACGCCGTTCATCACATACGTGCCCTTGCCGCTTACAATATAATGAATGGAATGAATGCTGTGAACGTAAGGTTCTTTGCGGGCTCCCGCGGGAAGAATCGTGTTTCCTGCGAAGCTGATCGAGAATGTCGATCTATGCAAATGGTCGGCAAGCTGTGTCGCATTCATCTCGCGAAACTCCCCTTAGGATTAATGAAATCCGGATCCTCGGTACATGGCGGCGATCGATACCCCCCGACGATCAGTTGGCCGGGCGCAAGACGACGAACTGTTTGCCTCTGCCTTTAGGCACCGTCCCTTCCTGATAGGAAACGATAAACGCCCGCCGCACCTTATCTGTCTCATTGCCTTTGGAGGCATGCCACAGCAGCGCATGAAACAGCAAAATGGAGCCGGCCTTCATAGGAACGGGAATCGCCCCGCTCAAGTCCACTTCTTCCTCGATCAGCGCCCTTCGGCACGTACCGTTGTTTTTCGCCGCTAACGGCATTAGTCCTCCCGTATGGCTTCCGGGTACGACCCACAAACAGCCGTTCGCTTCATTCGTGTCCTGCAGAGGAACCCAAATGGACATCCGCGCGGAGCTCGAGACCACTTCATTATAATAAGCGTCATCTTGATGCCAGTGGCAGACGGATTCGCTATGCGGCAGCTTCGTAAGCAGCTTCGAGGAAAAAATGGAGATCCCCGGCTTTACGATGTCTTCGATAAGCGTAAGGATTCGCTCGTCGTACGCAAAATTTTTCGTTTTGTCGGTCAGCAGCGCCAATTGATAAATGAATCCTTCGTGCTCCCCTTGCGTTTGCAGCCGCGTATCGCCCGTTTCCGACAGTGCATGAAGTTCGTCATTCATCTGCTGCAGTTCATCAACCGAGAAAAAATCCGGGATAACTACATAGCCTTGCTCATCATAATGTTTCTGTTCGTCCTGCGTCAATTTGCGCATGATCATCACCTCTGACGTCGTTGTTACGCCTATTCTACTACTCTGCAGAAAGCGATACCATGGAGAAATAGGATGCAGGGAATGGACAAATCTGATATGGATGACCTGTAAAAAAAGAAGCTATGCCTTACGGCATAACTTCTTTTTTGCTCGAATTAGTATTGCCTTGTCGTCAGTTGGTCCAGGCTTTTGAACTCATATCCCTGCTTCTTCGCGTCGTCGATAATGCGTCCCAGCGCCTCCGCGTTATCCTTCGATACGCTATGCAGCAAAATGACGGCCCCGGGATGCAGCTGCTGCATCACCTGCCGGTACGCATAGTCCGCGCCTTTCTGTTCCTTCGGATCCCAATCGCGGTATGCCACCGACCAAAATACGTTTGTATAGCCCAGCTTGCCGCTCGTCTCCAATACCCGTTCGCTGAAAATGCCACGCGGCGGGCGAAGGTAGCGCATTTCCTGCTGACCGGTAACTTGGGCTACGCCTTCCTTCACTTTGTCGAGTTCGTCTTTGATTTGAGCAGAGGAAATTTGGCTCATATCCGGATGGCTCCACGAGTGATTTCCGATCAGATGACCCTCGCTGGTCATGCGCTTCATCAGTTCCGGCTGGTCCTTAATGTAATGGCCGGTGACGAAAAAGATGGCCGGAACTTGCTTTTCCTTCAGGACGTCGAGAATTTGCGGCGTGTAGCCGTTCTCGTACCCGTTATCGAACGTAAGGTACAGCTCTTTGTTCGCGGTATTCCCGAGAAAGACAGCCCCGTGCTTCTCCACGATGCCTCTGAAGCCCTCTTCGTTGATCGAGGCCGGCGAGCCGTTGCGGCTCTTCTTAAAGCCGAAATGATAAGTACGATCCGCGTTGCCGCCGGCGGTTGCGGTCCAAGGCGACACGGCTACGCTTAATATCAATATCATAAGAATGGTCAAGCAGCGCTTCATGTGTATAGTCTCCTTCCGGATTTTTTCAGTTGCAGCGGCAGTGGCAGATAGCTACTATAGGAAAATGCGGTCGTGCTATGTTATTGTAGAAAGAGAGGTGAGACTGAACATGAATTATGTCGTCATTGATCTGGAATTCAACGGACGCAAGCATTACGACGTAAGGCCGATGGAGATTATCGAAATCGGCGCGGTTAAATTAAACGAACAGCTGGAAATTACGGACACGTTCCAATCCTATATACGGCCCAACTTCCCGATCAATCGGTTTGCGCTGCAATTTTGCGGCATTTCGAAAGAAACGCTGCTGGAAAGCGATTCGTTTGCCGAAGTGATCGGGAGGTTTCAGCAATTTTGCGGCGAGTCTTGCAAGCTGTTTGCCTGGGGTGCCGGCGATTTCTTTCATCTATTCGTAGACTGCAAAGTGAACCGTCTGAGCTCTGCCTGGCTGGACAAGCTGGTAGACTTGACCCGTTTCTTTGAAGGCGGCTTGCAGCAAGCTTTGGTCGACCATCAATTGGAAGCGATCGGACAGCATCACTCGGCTCTGGACGATGCGCTCAATGCGGTGCAGCTGCTCAAGCATCAACCGGAAATCATCCAATCTAATCAATATTTTGCACCCGACCCATTTAAACTATGTACCGGCGGCATTAAAAAGCGGATTATGCTTTGCGTGGACGAAGCGATCGCCCAAAATAAAGTGCTGGCATGGAGCGAGTTCAAAACAGATGCTCAAACGAGACAGTATTTCAAGGTAATGCATCTGACCGAAGACGAAATACGGCTCGTCGAGCAGTTGTTCATAAAACTGTCCAACATGAAATACGGCCGCAAATGGAAAAAGCTGCAGACCACCTGATGTTTCAGGGGCTGCAGCTTTTTTCTTAAGAAATTATCCTTTCACCGCGCCGGCGGTAATGCCTTGAATAATGTACCGCTGCATCAGCAGGAAAAAGATCATGACCGGGATGACCGCCATCGTCAGCGCCGCCATGGCCAAATGCCACTCGTTCGTATATTGGCCGAAATAGACGGATGAGGCAAGCGGGATCGTCTGATTTTTTTTGGAGCTCAACGTAATGAGCGGCAGCAGGAAATCGTTCCAAATCCAAAGCGAATGCAAAATGGCGATCGTCGTTGTAATCGGCTTCAATAGCGGCATTAGTATCCGGAAAAAGACGCCGACCGGTCCGCTGCCGTCGATGTGCGCCGCTTCCTCCAGCTCGCGGGGAATGGACTTGATGAAGCCGTGATACAGGAACAAGGCGAGCGGAATGCCGAATCCCCAGTACATCATAATAATGCCGTAAAGCGTATTGATCAGATGCAGGTCCTTGGCGACTTTCACCAGCGGAATCATCATCGTCTGAAACGGAATCACAAGCGAAGACAGGATGATCAAAAATATCGCCTGACTTACGCGTCCCGGCCGGCGAACGAGCTGATAGGCTGCCGCCGAGCTGATCAGCAGGATTCCCACTACCGAAAATACGGTAATAATCAAAGAGTTCATGAATACGCCGAGAAAGTTGATTTGCTTCCAGACGACCCCGAAATTTTTAAACTGGAATATATGGGGAAGCGCCACCGTCGAGGTTACGACCTCGTTGTAGGTTTTAAATCCGTTGATAAACGTCAAATATAACGGAAAAAAGAAAGCGATCGCGAGCAAAACCATACCGAGTTCAAGCAGCAGCTTGCCTGCGCCATAACGTTCCCGATTCACATCTCCACCTCCCTGCGTTTCATGATCGCGACTTGAATCAGCGTGACGGATGCGAGCACAAGGAAGAAGACGACGGCTTTCGCCGAAGCGTACGTAAACAGATTCTTCGTGAACGCGTCCAAATAAATATGCAGCGCCAGCGATTCCGTCGCTCCGAACGGACCGCCTCTTGTAAGCGCGAAGTTCAAATCGAACCCTTTAAAGCCATTGGAAATCGCCAAAAACAAATTGATCGTCATCGCCGGACGAATGAGCGGCAGCACGACATGCCACAATTGCTTCCCCTTGCCCGCGCCGTCGATTTCCGCCGCCTCGAGCATATCTTTCGGCACTCCCTGCAGCGCCGCCAAATAAATGATCATGAAATAACCGACGGAATGCCACACCGTTACGATGACGAGCGACCAGAACGCATAGTTCGGCAAGCTGAGCCAGTTTTTCATAAACAACGTCCACCCGGTCGCGGCACCGATCTCGCCGAACAGCTGCGTAATAATGAACTGCCAAATGAAACCGATAATGACGGGACCAATGACATAGGGCAAAAAAAACGCCGTGCGCAGCACATTGCGGCTTTTCAGTGCCATATTGAGCACCAGTGCGAGCAAGAGTCCAAACAGATTGAGCAGCACCGTGGTGATGACAACGAATTTGGCCGTAAACGCAAACGATTTCATGAAACCGGTATCTTGCAACAGCTTCGCGTAATTGCTCCAGCCCGCCCAGCGAATATTGCTGCTGATGCCGTTCCAATCTTGAAACGAGAACACGATCGCGCGGACAAACGGAACCAAAACGATGAGCGTAAAGAACAGCGCGGCAGGGGCGACAAAGGCGATATAAACAAGATTTTGCCGGGCTCTGGTTTTTATCATGTTCCTCCCCTTTCATAAGGGCGCGAAGGAAAGAAGGCGCATAGCCCGCCGTTATGGAGACTATGCACCTTCAACGCACCCGACTATTTTTTTCTTGCGTTCCAAATGTTCTGTACTTCCGCCAGCGCCTGTTCTTTCTTCATCTGCCCGCCCACATAAGCTTGCAGCGGCTTTGCAAATTCCTGGTTCGTACCGGAAGGCCACAGCGTATGCGCCCACGGAATCGTTTGATTTTTCGAGACGTACGCGCTCAAATCTTCGGCCAGCGGTCCGAGATCCGGCGTCGTCTTGAGGTCGGTAAAGGCCGGAATCAGCTTGAAGGAATCCACCAAATACTTTTGGCCGTTTTCATGGATCCAGTTCAGGAACTTCTTGCTTTCCTCCAAGTTTTTGGAGTTTTTGTTAATGACGTAGTAGCCTGGCACGCCTACCGGCATCTTCGTATCGGCGGCATTGTCGGTGAGCGGAATCGCGAACATGCCCATTTTGATGTTCGGGTTGATTTTCATAATCGAGTCGATCGTCCATACGCCTTGCTGCATCATGGCCGTTTTGCCGGAAGAGAAGTCGGCTACTTGATTGTCATAGCTGACGCCTACCGATTCCGCGCCTTTTCCGTATTTCAACGTCGAGTCCAGCACGTCGAAGAATCCGTTCATCGCCGCGACGTCGCTGACTTTCGCCTGGCCTTTATTGATTTTATCGATGGTCGCAACCGGATCTTTCTCGTAAGCAAACGGCAGGTTGAACAAATGCTGGCCGAGAATCCACCACTCTTTGTAGCCTTCGGCAAACGAAGGAATATTCGCCGCCTTCAGCTTCTCGTTCGCCTGCTTCAATTCCGTCAGCGTCGTCGGCACTTTGTCGATGCCTGCCTTCGCGACCAAATCTTTGTTATAAATAAAACCGTACCCTTCGAATGCGATCGGGAAGCCGAGCTTCTTGCCGCCTACGGTCATCCCTTGCACGGCGGAAGGAGATACTTTGGACATCCACGGCTCGTTCGACAAATCCGCCAATTTATCGGACCAGTCGGCAATATCGGTATACGCCTTGGTCATGAACACATCCGGCTCGTCTCCGGAAGCAAACCGGGTTTTGAGCAGCGTCTCGTAATCTTTGGTCACTTGCGCTTCGATGATGACATTCGGGTTTTGCTTCATGTACTCATCGGCCATCGCCTTTACTTTATCTGTAATCTCCACTTTGAACTGCATTAACTTGATCGTGACTTTACCGCTGCCGGCTGCATTGCCCGCCGCCTTGTTCGAACCCGCCTGACCGCTCGGCTCATCCCCGCCAGCACAGCCGACGAGCGACGACAAAAGCAGTGTGCTGACGGTTAACGTAGAAAGCCATTTTTTCATATACTTTCGTCCCCCTGCATCGTGGTTTCTTGTGGTTATGTTGTTTATTGTAAGGATGCGCAGGTCAAAAAGGCAGAGAATATTTTCGCCCAAATAAGGAATTTATGAACCTCGATGCATTTTGCGGTACGACAGCGGCGGGAGCCCGTTTTGTTTTTTGAACACCTTGCTGAAATAGTTCTCGTCGGCGTAGCCGAGCATACCGGCAATCTCCGACACGGACAGCTCGGTATGCTTCAGCAGCGATGCGGCCTTCTCCATCCGCAGCTCCGTCATGTACGTCATCACGGTCGTGTTGTACAGCTCCTTGAATTTTTTGGCGATATATTGCGGACTGAAATGAAACAATTCGGATAAGTCGGACAGCGAAATATTGTCCTGAAAATGCTTGTGAATGTAATCGCGAATCGACTGAATGCCGCGGTTTCCAGCGGCTTCGCCCCCTTCTTCCTCGATCAGCGCCCACCATTGGCGGACGACCGCCTTCTCCCATTCATCCAGATCACTGATCCAAAGCGGAACGGACAAGTCCGTCGCATGCTTATAAAACAGCTGCCGAGCCGCCTTCTCCAGCATGAGATTCGCCTCGATGGAGCAAAGCTGCAGCTCCTTCAGGCAGAGCGAGCCGCGTTCGCGCAACGTCTGGACGAACGACCGGATAATTTCGGCAATGTAGATTTTATTTTTCGTTTTGAGCGCGTTCAGCAAAAGCACTTCCTGGGCGGCGAAGCCCGGCAGCTCCGCCGGCTGCGACAGGTGCGCGGAGCGGTCGACGACGCTTAATTGGAGCAGCGCCGAACGGGCTTCCTGGGCGGCGGAAGGCAGCGATTCCACCCCCGCTGCCGTCTCGCACAGCCCTGCCAGCACTTTGAGCCCGAGAGTGGACTCCCATGCGCCGGTCACCTTCCCGATATAACTGGGGTATAGACCGGACAAGCCCTCACCCTCGGAGGAAGTGAGCAAAATCCACTGGTAGTCGTCAAGCCGACATAAGTAATGAGAACCGTACAAGCGCAGCGCTTCGTGGGTTATATTGTTGACGGCGAACAAGAACAGCTCCCCGTCTCCGGAAAAACGCCGGTCCACCAGCTCCATCCGGTTTTTGGGCAGCAGAAACGCCACGTTTATTTTTTCCATGGAAAGTCCGGTTTTATAGAAAAGACTGCGTATACCTTCGTGAAACGCAACCTCCCCTTTCAAATACAAAGCCAGCTTCTGCTCGTCGAGCAGCGCACCCGCCTGGCGCAAACGATGCTCGGTCTCGCGCTCGTCGCGCAAGCTGTTCTCCCTCTGCCTCCAAGCTGCAATCGCCCGCTCCAGCGCCTGCTCCAGGTCCGCTTTGCGGAACGGCTTGAGAATATAATCGACGCCTTGCGCGCGAATGGCGGCCTTCGTATAAATGAAATCGTCATATCCGCTCACCACGATGATTTGCGTGTCCCAGCCTTCATCGCGAATCCGCTGCAGCAGCTCCATCCCGTTCATCTCCGGCATGCTCATGTCGCAAAACAAGATGGCCGGCTTATACTCGCGAATAAGCAGCAGGGCTTCCGTCCCGTTCTCCGCCATAAGCCGCTGCTCTATGCCGAATTTGGGCCAGTCGACGGACAGCTCGATCCCATCCCTTACGTGCTCTTCGTCGTCTACAATCAACACTTTCAATTCGACCCCTCCTTGTCGGCAGCCCCAGTGTCCACCGTAAGAACAATTTCCGTCGCTTCGTAAGGCGTGCTTTCCATCGACCAAGCAAATCGGTCGCCGTAATACAGGCGCAAACGCTTGAGCACATTAAGCAGCCCGATGCCGCTTTCTTCCCCGTAATGAAGCCGGTCTTCCTCATACTGTTTCCGGATGCCATCCATCACGTCCTGACTGATCCCTTTTCCGTTATCGATCATGCGAATGACCAGCGCCTCGTCCCATTCGATGCCGATATGCAGCGTCCCCGTGCCGCGCCCTTTCTCCATGCCGTGAACGATACTGTTCTCGACGAGCGGCTGCAAGATCATTTTCGGCACTTCGATGCAGAGGGCTTCATTCGGGCAAGTGAGCGTATAGGACAACCTGTTTTTGAAACGTCCCGTTTGCAGCGATAAGTAGTGTTCAATATGCTCAATTTCCAGCTTGAGCGGCACGGTCTCCGTCTGCAGATCCATACTGTAGCGCAGGATGGCCCCAAGCTCGCCGATCTTGTCGCTTACTTCTTCCGAGCCGTGGCGCAGTGCCAGCGTCCCTATGGATTGCAGCGTGTTGTACAGAAAATGGGGGTTGATTTGCGCCTGCAGCATCTTCAGCTGCGCGCTTGTCAGCTCCAGCCGGTTGCGGTATTCCCGGTTCATCAGGTCGTCCAAATTATGAATCATCGTCTGGAACCGCTGCTCCAGAACGCCCAATTCGTCTTCCCGCCCGGACGGGCGCTCAATCCGAAAGTTGCCGGTTTCTACGCGGGCAATGCTGCGGAGCAGCCGTTTAACCGGAGAGATCGTGAAATACGACAGTAAAAAAGCCGTTACGAGCACAAAGGCAATCGCTGCCATCTGAATAATCAACGATCGGCCCAAGGTTCGATTGGCGGACTCGTTAATCGCCGCCGATGGTACAAATTTGACCAGGGTCAGCGGCAGCTCCATGTAGTGATCTTTCATATATACGAATACCCCGTGCTGCCCGTTGAAGTCGCCTTTAAACGAACCTTGCGTCCTCCCCGCGACAAGTTCATTCACGGCGGCCGGCTCCATAGCCGCTCCTCCGCCTGAATCGTACAACAGCTTCAAATCATCCTGGATGTACAGGAATACATCGTTTCCCTCGGACAGCCCCGTGCGCAAGATGGTCCCGATTTCATCCATGCCGATATACAGCGACAGCACGCCGAGCGTCTCCGGCCTCGGATAATCGACGAGCAGTTGATGGAGCGCGAGCACTTTTTCTTTATCGACGTAAGCCACCTCGTACCGGTGCGTTCTCTTCCATTCCCGGTCTTCTTTACCCGGAATTGCCATCGGCGGCATGTGGACGTTGATCCCGACCTGGCTGTTGTTGTATTTCATAAACGACTGCCCGCTGAGCGCGCTCATGTAGCGGGTCGCGCGAAATTCGGAACGGGTGTTGTAAAGATTGTCCACTTGCGTAGTGATGAATAACGATTGGGCGGGAACGATCTCTTTCGACCGCAAATACTGCATCAGCGTCTGATCATAGTAAAAAGAAACGGATACCCGATTCAACTCCTGCATATACCGCTTAACGTTTTCCATGCTGAGGCTCATTTGATCCAGATTTAAATCGATCACTTGTTTTTTGACTGAATCGGAGGTCGTTTTGTACGAGATGATATTCGACAAGGTATACGGAATAATGGTCGAAATCAGCATCCCCGCAAGCAATTTCGCCAGCAAACTTCGCTTGAACCAGTTCATCGGTTTTCCCCTTACATATTTTCGTTTCAAACTCATTCACCCCCCATCATACCAACGCACCTTGTCGGACGGCAAAAACAAATTTATGCAATTTTGGCGAGGAAGGATCGGCAAGTCTCGGAACGGGAATCGTTATCATTACATAATTAGACAACGTTCGGCAAACAATGAAACAGAGGAAAGATTGGCAGCGGAGGTGCGCATAATGACCATTTGGGACTGGATGAAAAGACGCTCTAAACAGCAAAGAAAAAAACAGCAGCAGCCTCGCGTCGCCGACTCTTACCTGGATCAGGCTCCTGAAGAACTCCTCACTTCGAATTTGGAGGAAACGATTCAGTTCGTCACCGATCTGCTGGGCAGCTCCGAAGACTTTACGCTGCGCCGTCTGCATGTGTTCGGCGAACATCCCGCGGTGATGTTTTATATGTCGAATATGAACGATAAATCCACGATGAATACGGATATTTTGAAGCCGCTTATGTATACGCCGGACCATTTGGTTGGGAAGCCCATTCCGCTGGACAAGCTGAGAGACATTTTGCTGTACGAAACGCTCTATTTCAATAAAGTTGCCTCTATCACCAAGCGCTCTGTCTTGATAGAACAGATATTACGCGGAGGAACCGTCGTTGTGGTGGAAGGTCTGAGCGAAGCGATCGGCCTCGACACGGCACAAGTCGAGAAACGTGCCATTCAGCATCCCGACACCGAACAAGTCATCCGGGGCCCGCGGGAAGGCTTTATCGAACAGCTCGGCACGAATATATCACTGCTCCGTTACCGGCTCCCGACAACCGATTTTCACGTCAAAACTATGCAGATCGGGCGCATAACGAAATCCAAGGTAGCGATTTGCTATTTAAAGGGCATCGCCAACGATGCCCTGGTCAGCGAAGTGGAGAAACGGTTGTCGGTGATCGATATCGACGGGGTGCTCGACGTCGGTTATTTGGAGCAATACATCGAGGATAATCATCACTCACCGTTTCCTCAGACGCAAAATACGGAGCGAACCGACAAAGCGGTGGCCAACATGCTGGAAGGCCGGGTCATTATTCTCGTAGACGGCTCTCCGTTCGCGCTCATCGTCCCGACCGTATTCAGCCAATTTTATCAAACGGCGGAAGACTATTCGGAACGGTATTTGATGGTCAGCTTCATTCGGGTAGCCAGGCTGCTGGCCCTCGCTTTTTCCCTGGTGACTCCGTCCTTGTATGTCGCCATTATCTCGTTCAACCCGGAGCTGATTCCAACCGAGTTCGCGGTAGCCGTGTCCGGCGGACGCGCCGGCGTTCCGTTTCCTTCGGCGGTCGAAGTGCTCATTATGGAAGCGTCGATGGAAGTGCTCCGGGAAGCGACCATTCGTCTGCCGCAGCAAATCGGCGGAGCGCTCTCGATCGTCGGGGTGCTGGTCATCGGCCAGGCGGCGGTATCGGCCGGCTTCGTCAGCCCGATCACCGTTGTCGTCATCGCCCTGACGACGATCGGATCGTTTGCGACTCCAGCCTATAATGCCGCCCTTGCATTGCGGCTGCTTCGCTTTCCGCTTATTTTTCTTGCCGGCATGTTCGGGCTGTACGGCGTGATGGTCGGCCTCATTTTGATCGCCAACCACATGCTGTCATTGAAATCGTTCGGCGTTCCTTATATTACGCCTCTCGTTCCGGGCAGCTTCCAGGGAATGAAGGATACGCTTTTCCGCGCGCCCCTCTGGAGTATGAAAAAAAGACCTTCGATGCTGCATACGCCTAACGACACCCGCGTAGGAAAGCAAGTATTCGACGCGCTCAAAGAGCCGCCCGTCAATACACTTGATCCGATCAAAGTAGGGAATCGAAAGGAGCACATGGACCATGGAATATCCTCGCCAGATCACGGCGATTCAAGCAGCGGCGATTCTCATTAGCAGCATCATCGGGGTCGGCGTGCTCCCCCTGCCTCTATTTGCCGTTCGGGCGGCGGATACGGGAGCCACGCTGGTTACGGTGTTAGCCATATTGCTTGCGTCCTTCGGGCTATGGCTGATCACGAGGCTTGGCATGCGCTTTCCGACCTTGTCATTTGTCGAGTACAGCGAGCTTATATTGGGCAAATGGCTTGCCATGATCGGCACTGTTCTGGTAGTGCTGTTTTTTGGCATACTGACCTCGCTGGCCGCAAGGGAGTTCGGGGAAGTCGTCATTACGGCCGTCCTGAAAAAAACGCCGCTTGAAATAACGGTCATCGTCATGCTGCTGCTGGCTACGCTCTCTTCGAGGAGCGATATAACGACTTTCACATATATACACCACTTTTATTTGCCGATCATTGTGTTTCCCGCCATTCTCATTGTGGCGCTCTCGCTAAAAAATGCACAACTCGTCAGTATGCTGCCGATTTGGGGAAACAATCCCAATCCACACTCGATGGTTCAAGGTATCTTGATTGTCGCCGCCCTGTTCCAAGCTTCGTTCGTGTACACGATGGTCATCCCTGCCATGCGAAATCCAAAACGAGCGATGATCTCGAGTTTCTGGGGCATGATTATCGCCGGCGGGCTCTACTTGTCCATCGTCATCGCTTCCGTCGGCGTATTCGGCTCCGAGGAAACGAGCAACTTGCTATGGCCGACGCTGGAGCTTGCTAAAACGACGACGCTGCCCGGCAATATATTGGAGCGGCTCGACGCGGCATTTCTGGCCGTCTGGGTTACCGCCGTATTCACGACGTTATTCTCAACGTACTACTTCACGATCCATACATTCTCGAAGATGATCCGTTTACGGGATCATAAAGTGTTATCCTTATTCATTCTGCCGTTTTTGTTCGCGGCGGCCATGTACCCGGAAAACATTTTGCACATGTATGAAATTATCTCGCTTGTCGGGCGAATGGGACTGCTCGTCACGGTCGCATACCCGCTGCTTCTGCTAATTGTCGCTTCCATTCGCCGCAAAAAGGGGTGATTCCATGAATGGCGGAAACATACGCATACCATTGAAACTGTTCCTCTTCCTGGCATTCCTGTGCATTGTTCTAACGGGATGCTGGGACCGGCAGGAAATCGAGGAGCGGGCTGTCGTGCTTGGAATCGGTATCGACGATGCGGGGGAGGGGGCCGCCAAAGAAGAAAACGAGATTTCGTTTATTCACGGCACGATCCCTCCTCCGAAGACGGGAATGATTCGCGTCACGGCGCAAATCGCCGTACCGGGACGTATTCCGCTTGGCCCCGGCGGCGGTGGCGGAGGCGGCGGACAAGGCGGAGGCGGCGGGCAAAATACGGTCTGGGTCGTGAACGGGGTGGGCTATACGATCAACGATGCCATCAACAATTTGCAGCAGCGCGTCTCGCCGCCTTTATTTTTCGGTCATTTGCGCATCATCGTCATATCGGAGAGCGTCGCGCAAAAAAGCATTAAAAATTTAAACGATTTTTTTCACCGGAATCCGGATATACGCCGAATGAACTGGATGTTCATTTGCAAAGGCTACGCGGAAGCGCTGATGAAATCTTCCCCGCAGCTGGAACGCGTCCCTACCCTTTATCTCATGAATACGATGGACCAATCGGTTAAAATGGGCAGGTTCCCGAATGACTTCCTAGGCATTTTTTGGAGTGCGTCTTCTGCGAGAGGGAGGGAAGGCTATCTCCCCTATATTACGCTCAAACCGCAAGGAACCGTGGAACTGAGCGGGCTCGCTTTTTTTCGCGGCGATAAACTGGTCGGGACGACCAAACCGCTTGAAATCCCCCTGTACATGGGCATTGTCGGGCTTAATCCCGCAGGTGGCGAAGCTTTCGTCCAGCTCCCGGGATCGAACGCGCATTACCTGTTCGGCGCGCGCAACCGAAAATCGGTCATCACGCCGGAAATTCGCAACGGGAAGCCGCATGTGAAAATCAAAATTTATATCGAGGGCAATATTTTGGAAAAATCGAACGAAGAAGTACGGAGTACGAGAGAAGTGCTCCTCCAAATCCAACAGGAGCTCAGTAAACGGGTCGTTGAAGCCTATGACGGCTTGATCCGAAAAACGATGGCTAAAGGCTCGGACATTTTCGGCTTCGGCGAGCATATCAGAGCCAAAGAGTGGAGGTACTGGAACCAGGAAATCAAAACCAAAGAAAATTGGCAAAAAATGTATAAAGATCTGACTTTCGATATTGACGTTCACATCTTTATTCGCCGCGTCGGCATGAAGGGCAAATAAACGCGGGGCCAACTTACGGCATGAAGCGTCCGGGGAGGAACGAGCATGGTTTCCGGTTTTTCGATCGGGTATATGAACTTTACGGTTTTTTTGTTTTTGTTCAGCGGGATACTGATCTTGTGGATTGATGTGAAAAACTATGCAAGGGAAGGCATGCACAAGGAGAAGCTCGCTTCCCGCATTATGGGGTGGATGAGCCTGTCGCTCGCCGTTCTCGTCTATATCGGGAATTGGATTTATCAAAAGATGTATTGAATGATACGAAATTGAAGGCGGCAGAAAACGGATGAGCGTGCATTCCTCACGGATGTTGAGCCGCTTTGACCGGGTAAAGCTGCGGCCGCGCTTCCCTGTTGTAGCGGCTCTCCGATCGGATTGCGGGATTAAGCACAACGGCTTAGCCTCTGCCCGCCTTTCTTTGGTGCTCACGCAGATCTTCGTAGCTCCTGATGACGGGGACGGCGGCAGGCGGGGTCCAAGGCAAATATTTGTCCGCGTGGGACGTATTGAATAGCACCACCGATTCCCCGCGGGTAATCCAGCCCCCTTCGCGAAGCTGTATGAGCCCTGCGAGCGTGGCGGCCCCTTCCGGCGAGCTGGAGATGCCCAGTCGCCCCATTTGCATTTGCGCTTCCCGGATTTGCTCCGCCGTAACCCCGAGTGCCGTCCCTTGCGACTGTTTTACGATTTGCACCACAAGCTCGCCGTCCGGCGGATTCGGCACTCGCAGCCCGGTCGGCTTGGATGTGACCGTTTCGGTAGAAGGCGGTACGAAGGCGCCCGTACGGAGCGCATCGACCAGAGGCTGGCAGCCCGCCTCTTGCACGCTAACGAATCGGGGCAGCTTTCCGCCGATCCACTTCAGCTGAAGAAGCTCCTGAAACGCTTTCCACATACCGACGATGCCCGAACCGCCGCCTGTAGGATAAATAATGACATCCGGCAGCATCCAGCCAAGCTGCTCGGCCAGCTCCAGCCCCATGGTCTTCTTGCCTTCCACTCTCCCCGGCTCTTTCAATGTACCGGCATGAAACCATCCTTGCTCTTGCGCCCCTTCTTCGATAATCCGGCTTGCGTCGTGAATCATTCCGTCAACCACATAAGTAGAAGCGCCGTAACGCAAACATTCTTCGATGATGATGCCCGGACAATCTTTGGGAACGATTACGGCCGATCTCATCTCCGCACGCGCCGCGTAAGCGGCCATCGCCGACGCCGCATTTCCATTGGACGGCACCGCTACGTAATCGATCCCGTGCTCCTTCAACAGCGAAATGGTCGAAGAAAATCCTCTCGATTTGAAGCTGCCCGTCGGGTTTTGTTCCTCCCGTTTCACCCATACCTGCCGTACATTGAGTTTCCGCTCAAGCGGCTTCATGGACAACAGCGGAGTCCACCCTTCGCCCAGCGTCACGATGGATTGTTCCCGGGCTAGCGGAAGCAGCTCCTTGTACCGCCACATCGTTGCGGGTCTTTCCTTCAGCGCGGATTTGTGCACCGTACTGCGTATGCGTTCCATATCGTATTCTACCAGCAGCGTTCCGCCGCATCCGCATCGCCCGCTCAGTGAAAAACGGACCGTGCGGGCGCATCGGGCGCACGTTTGCCAAAACTTGTTCACAGCCGGACCTCCGTCCTGTCATGAGATGCTTTTCTTCGTACATAGACCGAAGCGGATTCGTTATACGATACGTATCCGGCGGCGATCTGCGAACGGCTACGGCCTAAATTTGCGGAAATAAGGAAACTTTAGGCGGTCCCGCCCATACGATGTGGTGTACCTACGTGAAGGAGGAATTTCATGCTCCGCTTAATGTGCAAAGGTAAAATTCACCGGGCGACCGTGACGGAAGCCCGATTGGATTATGTCGGGAGTATTACGCTGGACGCGCTGCTGATGAAAGAGGCTCATATTAAGCCTTATGAAATGGTACAGATCACGAGTCTCCGCAATGCGACCCGCTGGAAAACATATGCGATCCCCGCTCCCGAAGGGTCGGGCAAAGTGTGCCTGAACGGTCCTCCGGCGCATCTGTTCGAGCCCGGAGATCTCGTCATCGTGCTCAGTCTCGGCTTGTTTGCAGAGCAGGAAATCGACGAATTGAAGCCGTCGGTCGTCTTTGTCGACGCGGACAATCAAATTACAGGGGTGGAGCATCACGATCTGGTCGTTTCCGAACAGGATGCGAAGCTGGACCAAAACGGGTAGGCCGCTCATGCGAGCGGCCTGTTGGTCGTGATATGAAGTTCGGTTCGGTGTCGAAATCGGTCCAATGCGGACGGTTACGCGTACACGTCAAACGGAAAACGATACGGTCCCGCTGCGGATAGCATCCTGTTCGAAAGCAGCAGTTGTATTCCGGACTGCGCGCCCATCAGCAGCTTTCGATCAGGCGCGCGAGCAGCGACGTCCGCGCCGGTATCTCAGCGACGCGCACGTACTCGAGCGGCGAATGCGCATGATCGCCGCGCGCGCCAAGGCCGTCCAGCGTCGGCGTGCCGACGGCTGCCGAGAAGTTGCCGTCGCTGACGCCGCCGGTGGCGGTTTCCTCCAGCGCGATCGCCAGCTCCGTCCGCGCCACATCGCGGGCGAGCGCGTAGAGCGAAGCGATCGCGTCGGTGCGTTCCATCGGGGGCCGCATCATGCCCCCGGTCACTTCGATTTCCGCTCCGGGGAGGAACGGCTTTAGCAGGGCGAATTCCGCCTCGATCCGCCTTGCTTCCTCAAGCGTAGCGACGCGGACGTCAATTTCCGCTTCCGCATGCTCGGCCACGACGTTGCTGCCGATTCCGCCATGAACGACGCCAACATTGACGGTCGTCCCTTGTGCATAATCGGTCATGGCGTGCAGCCGTTGAATCTGGCAAGCCATCTCCAGAATGGCCGATACACCCTTTTGCGGATTCACACCGGCATGGGCGGACACGCCCTTCACCGTCAGCTTGTATCGGCCGCTTCCCTTGCGGGACGTCTTGAGCGCGCCGCTCGGCTCCATCGGCGGCTCCAGCACGAAAGCGGCCGCCGATTGCCGCGCCGTTTGCTCAATAAAATCGCGGGACGTCGGGCTGCCGATCTCTTCGTCGCTGTTGATCAGCAGCACCACCCGTTTGCCTGACGGAAAACGGCCGGCGTCCTGCAGCGCCTTCAGCGCGAACATCGCCTGCAGCAGCCCCGCCTTCATATCGTAGACGCCGGGCCCGTAGGCGTTGCCGTCTTCGATGCGAAACGGCCGCTTGGCCGCTTCGCCCAGCGGCCAAACGGTATCGTAGTGGCCGACGAGCAGCACTTGCTCCGGCCCGTCGCCCACTTCGCACAGCAGCCGGTCCCCGGCGACCGGGTGCGGGACGCGGGTGACGCGCCCCCCGGTCAAGCGGGTAAATTGCTGCGCGTACCAGTCCGCCATTTTGTCGCCCGCTTCCTTGCATTTGGACGGAGAGTCCATATTGACGCTTTCCTCAAGCAAGCGAAGCAGCTCGGGGAGATCGGATTGGATTTGTTCGGTAAGGTTGTATGACATGGTTGCAATGCATCTCCATTAGTGGGACTGCGAATTGGAGCCGAACAGGCGGTCCAAACCATAAACGCGTTCCAAAATAATAATGAATACAAGACTCAGCAAAATGACGACGGACGAAATCGAAGCGACCAAGGGATCGAGCGATTCCTGCATATGGCTGAAAATCGCCAGCGGCAATGTCGTCGTAGACGGGGAAATCAGGAACAACGATACCGTCACGTTGTCAAACGACGTCAGGAAGGCAAAAATCATGCCCGACATGATCGCCGGTTTGAGCAGCGGCATCGTAATATCCCAGAATACATTGATCGGCTTCGCACCCATAATGTAAGCCGCCCGTTCCAGCGTGTAGTCAAAAGAACTGAGCCCCGTCAGCACAAGACGGACGACGTACGGGATGGAAATCAAAATGTGCGCCAGCAGCAGTCCGAAGAACGTACCTGCGATCCCGACCCGCGTAAAGAACAGCAGCACCGCGATCCCGATAATGAGCGCGGGCACCGTCAGCGGCGACAGCAGCAGTCCGTTAATGACGCCGCTGCCGCGGAATTTGTATTTGTGCAGCGCCAGACCGGCCAGCGTGCCAATGATCGTAGAGATGACCGCCGTCAAAGCGGCCAGTTCGAGACTAAAGATGAACGACTCCGTAAATTCGGGGCGGTCGAATATTTTCGCATACCACATGCCGGAGAAACCGACGGGCGGGAACGACAAATATTTGACCGACGTGAAGGAGGTCGGAATGACGACAAGCAGCGGCGAAATGACAAACAGTACGACGATAAACGTAATGGTGCCGAGCAGCCAATTTTTTTTCATCATGAGGAAAACACCTCTTTATACCGCTTCGTTTCCACAAGCTTCGTAAACAAGGTCACAAGCACGACCGTCGACGTCAGCAGCAGGAAAGAAAGCGCGGCGCCCACTTGCCAATTCAGCTGGGTCATAATTTTCTCATAGGCGATGACCGGCAGCACTTTCACCGATGTGCCGCCCATCAAAGCCGGCGTTACGAACGAGCTCATGGACAAGCTGAATACAAGCGTAGATCCGGCCAGCATCCCCGGCAGCGTAAGCGGCACTACGACGGTGAAGAACGTGCGCACTTTGCCGGCGCCGAGAATGCCCGCCGCTTTATAGAGCGAGCCGTCGATCTGGTAAAGGCTAGTTGCGATCGCCAAGATCATATATACGATCAAGGAGTCGGTCAAACCGATGACGACGCCGAGCTCGTTGTACATGAGCCGGATCGGCTTGTCGATCATTCCGAGTTTCAGCAGGGCGTTGTTGACCAGACCCTTTTCCCCGAGAATAATGACCCAACCGAAATTGCGGATGACGACGCTCACCAGGTGCGGGGCGATGATGAGGAACGTGATGAGTCCCCTCATTTTGTTCGACGCCTGCGCCATATACATCGCAACCGGGTAGCCGAGCACGAAGCAGGCGATCACGGTGTACAAGCTCAGCTTCACGGTACGCCATAAGATTTGCAAATAGTACGGGTCTTTCACGAACAGCACGTAATTGTCGAACGTAAGCTGTTCGTGTTTATCCTGAAAGCTAAGCAGTAAAATGTACAGCATCGGAAGCAGAAACACGCCTAACAACACGATAAACGCGGGAGCTAGCAGCAATAAAGCGGTTCGCTTGAAACGGCTACGACCCTGCGTCATTGTCCTTGCCCCTCTCTCGGGAATACGAATACATCTTCTGGCTTCCACTCCAGATAAACCGTTTGGCCCGCTTGCAGAGACACATTATGCTCCACGCTTTGAACGCGTACGGTGACCGAGTAGCGGCCTACCTCGACTTCGCATTCCGTATGCGCTCCGAGGAACGAGGTCAGCTTGACCGTCCCTTTCGTCCGGTTGACGTCTTGCGTCCCGCGGTCGTCGGTATGGAGGGTAATTTTCTCCGGTCTCACATAGATGGATACGTTCGTTTTGGCTGCGATTTGCTTGTCACGGCTATCTCCGAACAGCGTAAAGCCCGCATCCGTTCTCAGCAGCATCCTGCCGTCATACACCTGCTCGACGACGCCCGCCATCCGGTTCGATTTGCCGATGAACGTGTGCACGAATTCGGAGGCCGGACGGTTGTAGATGTCCCACGGCGTCCCGATTTGCTCCACCCTGCCGTGATCAAGCACGACGATCCGGTTGGACAAATAGAGCGCTTCCTCCTGATCGTGCGTAACGAAGATCGTCGTTACCCCGATCTCCTGCTGCAGCCGCTTCATCTCGTCCCGCAATTCCTCGCGCAGCTTCGCGTCAAGGTTGCTGAGCGGTTCGTCAAGCAGCAGCAGGCTAGGCTCGGTGACGAGCGCCCGCGCGATCGCAATCCGCTGGCGCTGCCCGCCGGACAGCTGTTTCGGGTACCGGTCCGAGACGTGGGGAAGCTTGACAAGTTCCAGCACTTTGCCTACCCTCGCGGCGATTTCTGCCTTCGGCACTTTTCGCAGCTTGAGCCCGTACGCGACATTCTCGAAGATGGTCATGTGCGGAAACAGCGAATACGTCTGGAACACCATCCCCAGATCCCGTTTGTTGGATGCTACGCCGTTCATCCGCTTGCCTTTGATGATCAGCTCGCCTTGGTCGGGCTCCAGGAAGCCCGCAATCATATTAAGCGTCGTCGTCTTCCCGCACCCGGATGGGCCGAGGAAGGAGACGCACTCTCCTTGCTCGATTTGCAAATTGAAATGATCCACTACGACGCTCGAGCCAAATTTCTTCTGGATGTTTTTCAGTTCAACGTCTATGTTTTTGCTCACGAGGCATCACCTTATTTTCCGACTTTAGGAGCTACTTCTTTATTGAAACGGTCAAGCCACTCCGGTGTCTTTTGCCCGACAACCTCCAGATCGAAATTGACGACTTTGCTGCGGTCAAAGCTCAGTTTCTTGGCAAGATCATCCGGAAGTTTCACATTTACAGCCGGGTTGTAATACAATTTGCTGCCGTACAGTGTTTGCACTTCGTCCGACAACAGGAAGTCGATGAACAGCTTCGCCGCGTTCGGGTTTTTCGCCCCTTTGACGATCGTCGCTACGTTAGGAACGAGGTTCGCGCCTTCCTTCGGAATGACGAATTCGAGATTGAGGCCCGCATCCTTCTGAACCAGGCTTCGCGCCATGGTCCAGGTCGTGTAAGCCGCCGTCTTGTTCTGCATATCTTGCTGCAATTGAGCAGACGTTTTCGCGAAGGTCGGCATATAGCCTGCGATCGTTTTCAACTTCTCGAAACCAGGGTCCATGTTTTTCTCGGAACCGCCGTTCGCATAGGCGAGCATGATCAAAGCGGAACGTCCGAAGTTGCTCGAAATTTCGGCGATGCTGAGGTTGCCCTTCATCTCCGGCTTCGCCAAGTCGTTCCACGACCCGGGAACCGGCAGTCCTTTCGCTTTTACAATTTCAGCGTTATAGGAAATGCCCATCGGCGTAAAATTGACGGCTACCCCGCTGTTGTCTTTTACTTTCAACTCGGAGCCTACTTTTTTCATATTCGGAATATCTTTGTCTGAAAGCGTATCCCATAATCCTTCTACGCGGCCGCCTTCCTGCTCTCCGCCCTCAATAACCGTAACGTCGATTTGCGGGGATGCTTTTTGCGCCTTTACTTTGGCTACGATTTCAGTGGATACGCCGGATACGTAAGTTAGCTTTACATCGGGATATTTTTCATTGAATTTTTTAAAAATTTCGTCTTTCATCAGCTGTTCTACCGTTGCCCCGTTGCCCGCGACAACTAGCTGTTTCTCCGGTGCGGTGCCCGCCGGCGCCGTACCTCCGGCAGCACCTGCGTTATCGGCCGGTTTCGGAGCGGAGCCGCAGCCCGCAAGCAAAGAGCCGCATAGCGCAGCGACGGAAAGAAGAGTACCCCATTTTTTCATATAAATCCTCCTCAATGTTGTTTAACTGTTCACTATACGTGAACATTGTTTACTATGTGTGAATATGTTAAAATATTAGCACGGGATCGCATGACAGCGCAATAAGTTTTTTGACTCATGTCATATTCTCTTACACGTAAAATTTCATTCTAGGAAAAAAACGGCGTCTGTGGTAAACTACCTTCTAAAAAATGTCATTCGTCCACATGATTTCCCAATGAGTAAGGAGCTAAAATCGGTATGGACAATCATTTATCCTCCGTTAAAAACAGCTGCAGATTGATGAAGGCGTTTCTCGATTCCGAGAAAGAGCTGGGCGTCAGCGAATTGAGCCGCCAGCTTCAGCTCTCGAAGGGAGCCATCCACAAGCTGCTCATGACGCTCGAGAGTGAAGGATTCATTAAACAAAATCCGTCCAACAAACAGTATTCCCTCGGATATACGCTGTTAGAGCTCGGAAACAAGGTTTTGACGAATCACAATTTGGCGGAGTTCGCCAAACCGTTCCTGCACCAGCTGTCGGATGCGACGCAGGAGTTCGTCTGCTTGTGCGCCCGGGATCAATATGAGGCGATCTACGTCGATAAAATCGAATCCAAGTACCCGATTCGGTTCAACGTCGACGCTTATCGCCGCTTTCCGCTCTATGCAACTTCGGCGGCCCGATCGATTCTCGCGTTTCGGGACGAGAGCTTTATCGATCATGTGCTGTCCGAGGACATCCGCACCTTTACGCCGTATTCCATGAAGAAGCCGGATGAAATCAAGGAGCGGCTTGCCCGCATCCGCGAGAACGGCTACGAGGTCAGCTCCAATATGCGGAACGTCGGGGTAACGGGAATTGCGGCGCCGATCTACGATGCGGACGGCTCGGTCAATGCAGCGATCAGCATGATAGGCCCGACCGATCGGGTGCAGCCGCTACTCGATTCGTTCATTCAGCATGTCGTGGCGACGACGCTGGAAATCTCCAATCAGATGGGATATCGCGGGAAATGAAATAAAAAAGCAAGGCTTTTCCTTTGGAAGGAAGCCTTGCTTTTTTCATGCCTGGTTTACCATTCGTTCTACACGGCCTTCGTGGCGAGACCGTACGTAAATGCCGCCTTGCGGACGGCCTCTTCAAAAAGATCGACATCCGGCATGTTCCGGTCTTTAGCGATGCGGACAACTTGATCGATGTCGTAAGCGATGCGGCGAATATGCACGGCGATATCGCGCCCCGTCACATCGATGAGCGCATAGCTCGCACGGTTGTCACCGTCGAACGGCAGGCCGATGCTGCCGCTGTTCACGATCAGCCGGCCGTTTGCGCTCCGCACGAAGGCATGGTGAATATGGCCGTATAGCACCAATTGCGTCGACTCGTCCTTGCGAAGCGCGTCGAGCTCGTCGTTTGCCGCCCACGGCCATGTAATTTTCGCGAGCGAAGCCGGCGAAGCATGGTACAGCTCGGCTTGGATGTTGCCCGCGTGCAGCACGTGCTCCGTCGGCCAATGGCCAACCCAGTGCTGCTCCTCGCTGGAAAGCAGCCGTTGATTATATTGAAGCTGCCTCCGATTCATTTCTTCCTTCGCGTTCTTGGGCACCCATTCCGACGCATCGCGATAGCGCGCAAAATAATGATCGTGATTGCCTTTGATCGAAACTAGAGGATCAAGCGAACGGAGCAAGTCTATGCATTCCGCAGGCTGCGGACCGCGCATGGCCAAGTCCCCCAAAAAAACGAACGCATCCGGGCTTTGCCGGCGCAAATCTTGAGCGACCGCTTCGAACGCTACAGCATTTCCGTGCGTATCCGAGAGTACGGCGAGACGCATGTCGAAACTTCCTTTACGTTATCATATCGGCTTATCCTCTCATTATAACGAATATACGTTCGCCAAACAAGCATTCCCTTTCCGTAACTCAACTTACCCGGATAGGGATGCTCTTCTCAGCGCTTCTTCGTACAAGGCGCTATGCTCTTTCACCCATGGCACCCGATATGCCCGCTCCGGTTCGAATAAGCTCCGCCCGGCCGTTTCATCGGTGCTTCCGAACGCATCCAGCCTGGCTACGGCCGCCGTATAAAATACCATATAGCTGTCGGGATACGGATATTTATAATGCGCCGGCTTCTCGCCAAGCAGCCGGATCTGTTCATAACCGAGCAGCATCGGCGAGCCGATGCTCGCGCCTGTTTCTTCGTACAATTCTCGTTTTACGGCTTCTTCCGGCGTTTCTCCGGGTTCGATGTGTCCACCGGGAATATCCCATCCTCTTTCATGCAGGTGCGTTAATAATAATTGGTCCTGCTGAAATGCGAGTACAAACGCGCAGGTAATTCGCTCGGTATCGGGAAGCCGGCCCGATATTATAAGGCGCGTTTCGTTAGGCAGCGGGATGCCTGCAACATTCTTCCCTTCTCTGACCACAAGCATTTACAACGATTCTCCCTTCTTCCTTTGTGAGTTCGCGTTACATTCGTTAATGCGCAAATGAGGTCACCCTTTTCGTCGTCGCTTGCTCTTCGCCACTATAGACGCTTCACAAACCCTTTTCGTTCCGTACCGCTAAAGCCTTGCCGCTCAAAAAATCGGTGCGCTTCCGCTCGGTACGAGCTGCTGAGCAGCAGCATTTCCGTACAGTCCCGCTCCCTGCAGCATTGTTCCAAATGCCCGAAAAGCTTGTTCCCTACGCCTTTTCCCCTGCTGTTCGGGTCGACTACGACATTCTCGACGAGCGCAAAAGGCCTTTTTCCATACATCGGATCGAGACAAATATGAAGCAGCACCGTCCCGATCACGCGCCCTTCATCGTCGTAAACGACACAATACTGGTTCGGATCGTTCCGAATCTCTTCCAAACGTTCCCCGAGCACATGGATCCGGCCATCATCGGGCAGTAGCAGCCGGTATAAACGTTCGATTTCTGCTGCATCTTTCGCTTCCGCTTCTCTGATCATCCTTGTTTCCTCCACGCTCTGCGATGTGCATTCTTTGATTACAAAATATTATACACCATTACGTTTTCCCAAACGGACAAAACGGGCAATTCGGTTATTTCGGAGAGTGCACGACTGCTAGCGACCGCTCCTTTCGAAAAATGGACAAAAAAGCTTTATTTTAGGCGGAAAATAACATAGCCGGATAAAGATTGCATTCCATCCATTGTGATAATCTGTAACCGTTATTCCGGATAAGGTGGTGTTCGAAGCATGAAATCGATAAAACAACGGATCATCGTCTGCTGCATATTCGCGGCCATTGCCGCCGTGACAGCGGTTTCCTTGATCCAGGACCGCAGGTCGCAGGCCGGCGGCGAGCCGGAAGCGGTACCGGAGCGTTTGCCGGCATTCCCGGGGGCGGAAGGCGCGGGCATGTATACGACGGGCAGCCGCGGCGGAGAAGTGTACGAGGTGACCACGCTCCGCGACGGCGGTCCGGGGTCGTTACGCGACGCTGTCAGCAAAGGCAACCGGACGGTCGTATTCCGCGTATCCGGTACGATCGAGCTGGTTGGCCCGCTTAGTATCAAAGGCTCCAACTTGACCATCGCCGGCCAAACCGCCCCCGGAGACGGCATCACGATTGCCAAATACGAAACGAATATTGACGCGGACAACGTCATGATCCGTTACCTTCGATTCCGCCTCGGGGATACGTCCAAGCGGGAAGCCGACGCTTTCGGCGGACGAGGCCGGCGCGACATCGTCATCGATCATTGCTCGACGAGCTGGGCGGTGGATGAAGTGCTGTCCGCCTATGCCATCCGCAACCTGACGGTGCAGTGGTCCCTGCTCGGGGAAAGCTTGACGATGTCGGTACATCAGAAGGGCGCGCACGGATACGGCGGCATATGGGGCGGGCAAAACGTTACGTTCCACCACAATCTGATCGTGCATAATTCCAGCCGAAACCCGCGATTCCCCGGAGAAACGCCGGTGAAGGACAATTTGATCGACTTCCGCAACAACGTCATTTACAACTGGGGATTTAAAGCGTCGTACGGCGGAGAAAACGCTCGCGTGAATGCGGTCGGAAACTATTACAAATGGGGGCCGGATACGAGAGAACGCGCGAAGCAATTCATGCTCGACCCGGCGGGACCGGGAGGACAATGGTATGTCGCCGGCAATTACATTGACGGCTTCCCGGAAGGGACCGCCAATAACTGGAATGCCGTATCCGGCGCGGACGCTTCCATGGTGAAGCTGACACAGCCGATCCCGTTCGAGCATGAAGTGAAGACGCAGACGGCGGACGAAGCCTATGAGACTGTGCTTCAACAGGCGGGGGCGATCGTGCCCCGGCGCGACGCGGTCGACGCGAGGCTTGTGGCCGATGTCCGAAACAGGACCGGCCGGCAAATCAATTCGCAGGCCGAGGTTGGCGGTTTTCGGAAAAGCGAACCGGCGGAAGCGCCGCTCGACTCCGACCATGACGGTATGCCGGACAGCTGGGAGAAGGCACAAAGGCTCGATTCTAATAACCCAGACGACCGGAACCGGATCGGCAAAGGCGGCTACACGATGCTGGAAAACTACTTGAACTCGATTGCGGGCAATGTGGCGAATCCATCCGTCGTCCTCACCTCCCCCAAGGTGAATACGATCTACGGGGGGAATGCGGACATCGCGATCGAAGCCGACGTAAAGCCGGTATCCGGCGCGAAGATTCGCAAAGTGGAGTTTTACGACAATGACGTGAAGCTCGGCGAATCTGCCGCAGCGCCTTATCGCTTCACCTGGAAAGCGGTTCCTGACGGCACGCACTTCCTCTCCGCTTACGTGGTGGATGACAAGGGAATGGCGGCACAATCCACTGCGGTGCCCGTTCATGTGAATAAGGCGACGGATCTCGAGGGATGGCACACGGCAGATATCGGACAGCCCGGTATCCAAGGATTCGCGTCGCTGAGGGAAGGCCGCTTTACGCTGAAATCGGCCGGAAAGTTGGAGGGCAAATCCGACGCCTTCCGGTTCGTATACCGTACAATGGAGGGGGATGGCGATATCATCGCCAAGGTGGAAGCGATCACAGCCGTAGCTGAGGGAACGGGGGCCGGCGTCATGATTCGGGCAGGGCTTGAGCCTGAGGCGGCCGCGGCGATGATGCGAATCTCTTACATCAAGTCGGGCACGGGTGGAGCCTTTGCAGCGCGCACGACCGCGGCAGCCGACCTGAAATCGATGGAAAGCAAGGACGGCACGTTCCCATATTGGGTGAAGCTGAGCCGGCGCTGGGAGACGGTGACAGGCTACATGTCGCATGACGGGCAGGAATGGAAGCCGTACGGAACGGCCGACGTGAAGCTTGGCGGCACCGTATACGTCGGTTTGGCGGCGGATGCCGTGAAGACGAGCAACCAAATCGATAACTATACGGTCGCCACCCTATCCAACGTTTCCATCGTGAACAAATAAGCTACGGCACTAGGCAAAGGAGCCCCGCTGTACAAAGTCGAGCAACATGTGATGCAATCGATCGGGTCCGGCATGCAGACGATCATTGCCGTTTGTTCTACGGCGGGCCCGGCCTTGTACACTGTTTTTTTCGCAACCAGCAGGCAGCGGCTTTAACCTTTGGGCTCAGCGTCGTCCGCCCAGCTTAACACAGCCTCCAGCGTTTTTTTCAACTGCTCCGCTCGATACAACTCCGGCTTGGCCTTCACTAACGCAAACTCCTCACTTATATGCCGCATGAAATCATCCTGCAGCCTTTCGATCTGATCCGCAGTCAGCGCGTACAAATATTCCGGTACATGTTCATAAGACAAGTGCCATTCCCGTTGTTCAAGAAACGTTAACGATCCGTTTTGATACCATTGTTTGACGTGAGCTTTCAAATCAGCTGCGATCGATTCATCGTTGCCCGACATCGCATGCAGCCGTCCGGAGGCGATCAAAAGCCGGTATCTGGACATGTTCTCGTCCGGCTGCGCAGACGGAAGCTCGTAAAAACGTAGCGATGGATCCAGCATCGCCACGTAGACGCCGGAACCCGCCTGCCCGGGATGAAACTGCAGTCTGACCGCCGCATGCGCCATCTGCTTAAGCAAACCGAGCGCCTCGGCCAGCACCTGCTTGCCCACGGGGCCGACAAAAAACAAATGCTGCTTGCCCGCACGTATTTCCGCGCGGTCTATCGCTTCATGCAGTTCGTCCTCAAGCAGTTCTTTACCATATGCCGCCCACCGGTCCATGCGATCGGTAAGCATCTTGCTTAGACCAAACTCTCTGCGGATGATACCGCGGATGTCGATCCCGCCGCCGCCATTGACGACATCGAATAGATCAAGCAGAAACTTCTCCAGATGTTTCGCTTTTTTGACCGCGCCTATCGCTTCTTGCGGGACGGTGTATACGGCGGCTTCTTCTTTTTGTTTCAACTCGGCGATCAATCGATTCAGCTCCTGAAGCATTGCTTGCTGCATCCTGTTCCCACCCTTCCTGCATTATGATTCCATCTTCGGGCCCATTTCAGTCCATTCCACGACACAACTACGCAGGCCGTTATTGTCGCAGCAAAAACCCCGACACAACCGCTGCCGATTTGGAATTGAATGATCGACGTACCATTTTTTAAATATTCCTTGACAGGAATATTCCTTTAAGGATATACTCCAATCATAGATATAAAACGTTTCCGCTTAGAGCGTAAAACAAGCAAAAAAACGTTCCATCTAACAAGCAGCAGGAACGACGTCAAAAGGAAGCGAGTCCGGCATATGCTCCAGGCTTGCTGTGAACAATGAATATCAAATCCATATGGGAGGAATTGAGTCATGACGGCAGGAAAAGCGACAAGCAATACGGTCACGGAGGTACAGGATCGGGAGCTCATCATTAAGAGGGTATTTCAATCTCCACGCGAGGCGGTGTACAACGTTTGGACGAATCCGGATCATTTGCCGCATTGGTGGGGACCCAGGGGGTTCACGCTTTCGGTGAGCGAAATTGATGTTAGACCGGGCGGCGTCTGGCGCTACGTGATGCACGGTCCCGACGGTACCGACTATGACAACAAAATCACGTACCGCGAGGTGGAACGGCCCGAACGGCTTGTGTACTCCCATGGCGACGGCGAAGACGATGAACAATTTCGCGTGACCGTAACGTTCGCGGAACAGGGCCAAACGACCGAACTGACGATGCGGATGCAGTTCAAGTCGGCAGCGGAGCTGGAGAAAGTCGTCAAGGAATACGGGGCTATTGAAGGAGCCAAACAGACGCTAGATCGCTTGGAAGAACAACTCGCGCGCATTTAAGAAATTACGGAAGATCAAACTATTTAGGAGGATGATGTGTCATGAGAAAAATAAACATTTTGTATTGGGTTTTCACGGCGCCCTTCGCGGCGTTCATGTTTCTGGGAGCGATCCCGAATCTGATGTCCGCCCCGGACTCCACTGCTATATTCGACCATTTGGGGTATCCCGCTTACTTGCTGCCTTTTCTCGGGGTGGCCAAAATTTTAGGTTCCTTGGCGATCGTTGTCCCCGGGTTTCCGAGATTGAAGGAATGGGCTTACGCCGGCTTGGTATTCGATTTGACGGGTGCGATGTATTCCGTCATTTCGGTTGGCGACCCGGCCAGCAGCTGGATATTTTTCGTACTCTTTTACTTTTTTGCTGCCGGCTCCTATATGTTTTATCACAGAAAACGCAAAGGAGTTTCATCCGGCAATGCCGAATTCATGGGTAACTCAACCGTACCGTCCATTGGAAAAACCGTAAATTAGGAGGAATGAATCATGTCCGAAAACAAAGCAGCAGCCAGCGCAGCAAACGAATTGGTGATTACCCGCACGTTCGATGCGCCTCGCGATCTCGTTTTTCAAGTTTGGACGGACGAAAAGCACTTGAAGCATTGGTGGGGCCCGACAGGCTTTACGTTTACTTCCGCCAAGCTGGATCTTCGTCCTGGCGGCATCTTTCACTACAGTATGGTTTCTCCGGAAGGGGATGTATTGTGGGGCAAATTCACGTTTTATGAAATCGAAGCGCCGGAGAAGCTTGTGTTCGCCAACAGCTTCTCCGATCCGGAGGGCAACACGGTAAGACCTCCCTTTAGCGAGTCTTTTCCGCTCGAAGTGATGAATTCATTCACGTTCGCGGAGCAGGACGGCAGAACGATCATAACGATGCGGGGACGTCCTTACAACGCAACGGAGGAAGAAGTCCGATTCTTCGGTTCGATGCACGAGTCCATGCATCTAGGATTTGGCGGAACGTTCGACCAACTCGACGCGTACCTGGCCAGTCTCTAGCAGCGAGCAGCCGTTAACGGAATCCCCTTGTCCTATACGTCGCGGCCAATTATCCGAAACCACACCGGTTATCGATGGTTTGCTGCGGCGCCCGGCGAAGGGGATTTTGCTTTTACCATCGCTCGGCACGAAACTGGTTGGCAGCGTACTCCCCAATGCGTCTGCGGGTGGCCGGCGACGTGTCTTCGGGCAAATCGTCCAACGCAAAAAAACGCAGCTCCGCAATCTCCGCATCCGTCTTGGCACGGGCGATCGCGGAAAATTCAGTAATTTCGAATAGGGCGATATGATCGATCTTCCCTTCATTCCGGCTGAAATAAAGCTGAAGCAGCTTCGGACGAACCGCTTCCAATCCGCATTCCTCCGCCACTTCGCGAATGATCGCTTGTTGAAAGCTCTCCCCTCGCTTGACCCCGCCGCCCGGCAAGTACCAGCCCTCCACGTACGTCTGACGAATCAACAAAATATTGCCGTCTTGCCTAATGATCGCTCGGGAGCCCATTGTAACCGGACGCCTTATTTTCCAATACATGCGAGCTAACCGGTACAACCACTTTTGCAGTGCCATCCGAGCACCTCCACCGCCTTTCCTACCATTTTACGACAATAGATCATGCAAATAGAGCGGATACGTTAGCGTAGTCCCATGTCCGCCGCTGCGGTTCCACTGGTATAACGATAGGCTCGTGACGCATAGTCCACAAGGTAATTTTTGGATATATTTATTTTCGATTTGCGCTACGAAATCAGCTTCGTCTGCTTCGCCTTCTTGGATACGCGTTCCGTGTAGCCGCTGAGCGGCTTTTTGAGCGCCAGGGCGACAATGCAGCAGATCGCAATAAAACCGAGCAAAAACAAAATGTCCTTAACGACAACGCCGGGCAGCATGCCGCCGACCGCCTCGCGCAAAAGTCCGACTGCATACGTAAACGGCACGATCGGGTTCAGCTTTTGAAAAAAAGGCGCCGACGTGCTGACCGGGAACGTACCGCCCGAGCTTGAAAATTGCAGCACCAGAAAAATAATCGCCAGTCCTTTGCCGATATTGCCGAAAACGGACACGAGCGTATACGTAATCGTCACGAATACCGCGCTGATTAAAAAAGCAAACAGCACGAAGCCGATTTTGCTCACGACATACGTCCCGAGAATGAAGAAATCGCCGAGCGAAACGATGAGCGCCTGAAAAAAGCCGATCGTCAAAAATATGCACATTCTTCCGAAATAGACCTCATGACTTTTATATATGCGTTCCGTGTCCTCCACATCCACTCTCATTAACGATACGAGCAGCATCGCTCCGACCCACAATGAGAGCGTCGTATAAAAGGGCGACATCGCCGAGCCGTAATTCGGAATCGGGAACTTCTTGATTTCCTTGATCAGCACCGGGTCGGCCAGAAAGTCGCTTTCCCGCCCGGTATCGCTGCGCAGCCAATCGAGCAGCTCGTCGATGTTGTTCTGTCCCTCCAGCCTTCTGATCTGATCGGCCGCCTTGTGCACAGCCGCTTCGAAAGCGGGCAAATCGTCTCGTACAAAATCCGCCACCTGATGCACTGCGCCTTCCACATCCGCGAAATGCGTCCGGTACAGGTCAGAAATTTTGCGCAGTTCCTCCTCCGCGGCCGGCAAATCGATGCGCACGAAATCGGCCGCTTGATGCAGTTTTTGCTCCACGCGAGGCAAATCGTCGCGAACGAATGCTGCGGCCGCATTCACCGCCTGCGTCACTTCGTTCATTTTCTGCTGAAGCGAAACGGAAGCGTCGTGTATTCGCGCTCGGATTTGCGGCATCTCGCCCTGGAGCGCATCCAGTCCCGTTTGGGCAAAACGAATCCCTTGCTGCGCATCTTGCAAGATTGCTTTCATATCCGGAATTTTCGCTTTAACCGTCTGCAGCACATCGGAGGCGTTTTGCGCGACGGACTGAATCTGATTCAGCGCTTTCTTCATATTCGGCACGATTTCCGTGTCGTAGCGGGAGAGCAAATCGCCGAGGATCGCGCTCGCTTCCCGGGACAGTGTGTTCAGCCGGTCGATGAGCGCCTTAGCCGGCTGCTCCCCCCGCTCCAGCGCCGCTGCCACCGTCTGCATCGTTTGCGCCAGCCCCGTCAAATTTGTGCGCACCGCGCCGAGCCGCTCAATGGCATGGTTTAACGGGGCTGCGGGCAAATATGCGTTCAGCCTCGTGAACAAATCGATCATCCCGTCCGCGATGCGGGCCGCTCCCGATGCCCGGTCCGCGGCAAACGTGAGTGCGGCGATTACCGGCTTCGGATCGATGTTCGCGTTTTGCAGCAGCGCCGTTATTTGCTGGACCGCATCCGCTGTCTGCTGCAGCAACATTAAGTTTTGCCGGATGACCGGAATCAGCGCCTCGAATGCGGCGTTATTGTTTTGCAGAAAGCGGCTCAGCTGATCGGCAAAAGCGCCCCCGTCTGCGGCAATCGCCTCGATCTTCGGGATCATGGCAAGCGCTGTATCAACGATTTCATTCGCTTTGCGGGTGTCTTCGATGGCCTTGTTCAATGCCGCCTCCACTTGATCGAAATGTTGATCGAGCTCGGTCACGCGGCCGGCCACGCGCTGAATGTCGGGCAGCTTTTCTTGAAGCAGCAGCACATCCTGCGCCGCTTCATTTATTTTCGGCCAACGCTCCTCGAGCTTCAGCAGCGTTTTGCCCGCTTGGTCGATCTCGGGAATACGCTGCTCCAGCTCTACGATTTTATCCGCTTTCTCGCGAATCTGCGGCAGCTTTTTCTCCACGTCGAGCGCTTTGCTTCCGATCGCCTCGATATCGGGCAAACGCTTCTCCAGCTCCAAAATCCGGCTTTCGATGCGGCGAATCGTCGGCAGCTGCTGTTCGAACTCCATCCCCAGCTCCTTCATACGGGCCAGCACCGTCTCGCTCACGGTCCGGATCAAATTTTCGCTGATTTGCGCGGTCACGTTGGTTGCGCCTTTTTCCGTAATTTTCGGAGCGACTGCATTCAGCTTTTCGTTCACGGTGTATATGATTTCCGGCTTCTGCGCATTTCCGCTGACACTGCTGGCGATCTTTTGCGAAAAATCGGCCGGAATGAGCAAACTGGCGTAATATCGGCCGCGCTCGACGCCTTCCAGCGCTTCGTTCTCATCCACGAACGTCCAGCCGAGCTGGTGGTTTTTTTTCAAGCTTTCCACGACTTCATTGCCGATATTGAACGGTTTATTTTGAAACGCCGCCCCTTCGTCAAGACTGGTTACGGCAATTTTAATGCCCGACGTATTGCTGTACGGGTCCCACATCGCGAAGAGATTAATCCAGGCGTACACCGACGGCAGCACGGCGAGTGCAATCATGAGCAGAAGTCCGGTAGGCACGCGGGCAATATTGCGCAAATCCGTTATATAAATGCTGTATACTTTTTTCATTCCACACGCTCCTGCATCCGGTCGGCGGCCGGCTAATCTTGTCATTGCATCTTAATTTGTCCTTGTCTATTCTTTCCCATTCTGTAGGAGGAGACTGACACCGCGGCCGTTTTACGGGTGAGAGCCGGGCCACTTTCCATACGAATTCGGGCGGCCATGATTGCGGTAACAAATAAGCCCGTCTACCGTACGCATCGCGCGTTCGGTGACGGGCTCAAGCTCACATCCATTTCGCCGAGGCCGCTTCTGCAAGCAGCCCCGGCTATGAATTGATTGAATAACTACGATTCAATGAAGCTTCTCTACTTGCACCCTGCCTGAGAAAAAGGTGGCTCCTCCGCCCATATCCGCCACCCGTTCCGGCGTCAGCGCGTTAACCAGACTTTTGCGTCCCGGCGCGTCCGCCCACAGCCCTTGACTCACGACTACGCCGGGCAGCACATCGTCGCCCGCGGCGGCGGTAAGCTCGCACTCGCCCCGGTGGTTCCATACCCGCACCCGGTCGCCGCTTGCAATGCCGAGCGCTGTGGCGTCCGCCGCGTTCATGTGCAGTCGTAGCGTTTTCTCCATGCGGGCGTGCTTCTCGTTGTGAGCGAACGTTGAATTCAAGAAATTATGATTCGGCCCGGGGATAAACAGAAACGGAAGATCGCCTTCTTCTTCGGCAAGCGGCGTGTACGTCGGCAGCGGCGTGTATCCTTTGCGCTCCATCTGCTTCGAATACAGCTCGATCTTCCCGCTAGGCGTCCGCAAGGTGCCGGGGAATAGCGGCTTCACCTTCCCTTTGAGGAATTGCTTCTCCGCGAGCCGCTCGTAAGTCATCCCTTCGAGCACCGGATTGCCGGGATGATCCAGCGCCTGACGAATCATGTCTTCCTCCGTGTCCAGGAACGCCTGTTCTTCGAAGCCCATGGCGCGCGCCAGCAGGCGGAACACTTCCACGTTGGACTTGCTTTCGGCGTACGGCTCGATCACCGGCTGCTGTATGTGTACGTAATGATGCCAGTACGAGCGGTATAAGTCCGTATTTTCGAACGACGAAGTGGCCGGCAGCACGATATCCGCATACTTCGCCGTCTCGGTCAGGAACAGGTCGTGCACGACCGTAAACAAATCTTCCCGCACCAATCCTTGTCTTACTTTATTCGCGCTCGGCGCGACGACCGCCGGATTGGAATTGTAGACGTACAGTGACCGGATCGGGGGCTCCAGCTCCAGCAAAGCGCTGCCGAGCAAATTCATATTGATCCGCCGCGTGCTTTTCTTCATCAAGTTTGGGCGCTGCAAAGCGGCTACGTTATGCTCCAAGTAAGCGCTGTTCCCTTTGATCGCGCCGCCGCCTTTGTGCAGCCACGCTCCGGTGAGCGCCGGCAGACACGCGATCGTCCTGACGCACATCCCCCCGTTGTCATGGTGCTGCGGGCCGTTGCCGATCCGGATAAAGGATGGCGAGATCGTGCCGTACATGCGAGCCAGACGGTACAAATCATCGACAGGCACGCCAGTAATCGCGGAAACCGTATGCGGATCGTATGCGCGGACATGGTCGCGAAGCTCCTCGTAACCGACGGTATATTCGCGAAGAAACGATTCGTTCGTCAACTGTTCCGCAAACAAGATGTGCATGAGCCCCAGTGCAAGCGCCGTATCCGTGCCCGGCCGCACCGGAATAAACCAGTCCGCCCATCGTCCGGTCTGATTTTTGTGGACGTCGATGACGACTATCGTCGCCCCGTTTTTGCGCGCCTGCTCCGCGAGCATGACCTGATGCATATTCGTGCTTACGGCGTTGATGCCCCACAAGATGAACAGCTTGGCGTGAACGGTTTCTTCCGGGTCGGTTCCATAACTGGCGCCCATCGTATACTTGTAGCCTTCGGTGCCGGCCGCTTCGCAAATCGTATACATCAGGCGGCTTGCCCCCAGCCGGTGAAAAAACCGCCGGTCCATCCCTTCCGTACCGAGCCGGCCCATGTTGCCGTAAAAGCTGTAAGGGAGAATCGATTCCGACCCGTCGTCGGCAATCAGCTTCTTCCAGCGGGACGTGATCGTATCGATCGCTTCCTCCCACGTAATCCGCTCGAATCGGTCTCCGCCTTTCTCGCCGACCCGCTTCATCGGGTAGCGAAGCCGCTTCGCATCGTAAATTCGCTCGGCCATATGCCTCACTTTGTTGCAGATCGCCCCTTGCGTAACCGGATGCGCAGGGTCGCCTTCTATTTTTACAATCGTTCCCGCTTCTTTATGAACCAACAACCCGCACTGGTCCGGGCAATCCAGAGAACAGACGGCCGGAACAATCCCGGTTTGCCGGTCGATAAACGTATGATTCATGGTGCCGCTTCCCCCTATCCAACACTTCCGACATACCCACATCATAGTGAAAGGACATAAACAAAACAAGAGTCGCATGCAATATTTTGTTAAAGCCGTAACGGCGCCGCCAGCGCGTGAAGTTGTGTTATACTGGGAGCATCATGCATCATGAAGCACGGCTCACCGGATCGATGAAAACGCTGGGACAAAAGAAGCTCGTCTGGGTAGCGGAGGTTTAAATACGCGCTTCGGCGCTTCAATATAGGTAATCTTTTTTACTTTTTCAATAAGGAAGTGCAGCTCTGGTGGCATACTCGTGGAAACGCAATTTGTTTTTTTTGTGGATCGGCACCTTTTTGGTCAGCATGGCTTATTCGGTCTCCATTCCGTTCATGTCGATCTACTTGCAGGAAGATTTGGGGGTAACGGATCATCTGGAAGCATGGACGGGGATCATCTTCTCCGCAACGTTTCTAGCCAGCTCACTGATCGCGCCTTTCTGGGGATCGATCGCCGACAAATACGGTCGAAAGCCGATGATGCTGCGGGCAGGCATCTGCTTGTCTCTGGCTTACTTCTTGTACTTCGTTGTGCAAAATCCGTACGAGTTGATCGCGGCCCGAATATTGGAAGGGCTGCTCGCCGGCTATATTCCTTCTGCTATCGCGCTCGTGGCGACGAATACGCCGGATAAACATGTCGGCTATGCGCTCGGCATCATATCTACAGCCAGTGCCGCGGCGTCCGTTATCGGCCCTCTGCTCGGAGGGGTGATTAGCCATATGATCGGACCCCGCGATACTTTTTTTGTTGCCGGAAGTATGGTGTTCATCGCTTTTCTGATCGCCTTGTTCTGGGTGAAAGAACCTTCGTTCAAGAAGTCGGAAGCCAGACGATCATCGGTCATCAGCGACTTGAAAGTGGCTGCTTCCAACCGGATTTTGATGGGCGCGCTGTTCGTCGTTTTCATTACGTCCACCGCTACGATGCTGCTCGAACCGCTGCTTACGGTCTATGTGCTGAAGCTGGGCTCCAGCGAATCGTCCGCGTCGCTCAACGCCGGAATCATTTTCTCCGCCGTCGGCATCGCCACACTCATCTCGGCGCCGTTCTGGGGCAAATATGGATCCCGGATCGGATATGAAAAGGTGCTGTTCATCGGTCTGCTTGGCGGAGGGATCGGCAACCTGCTCCAAATCGCGTTCCACAGCTTGGTCGGCTTCGGCTCGCTGCGCTTCGTTTACGGACTATTCTTCGCCGCCGTATTTCCAGCGCTCAACGCGTTCATTGCGCAGCATACGGATCCCGCGTTCCGCAGCCGCGCATTCGGTCTGAACCAGTCGGCGAATCAGCTCGGATTGTTGGTCGGCCCTTTGGCCGGAGGCTTTCTGGCGACCCAATTGTCCATTCCGGTCGTGTTCGCCATTACAGGCAGCCTGCTCTTATTCGTGGCGCTGATGCTGAAGATGCCCAAATTTTCCATGCGAACGAGCGCTTCCGCCTCCACGGCAAAAGAAACGTCACATTTATAAGATTCACCCTATGCTAAAGTCGGCCGCATGGCCGGCTTTTTTTATGTAAGTGTTGGATATCGGCATAACATACCGTTCCTTCGGTTGTGGACAACCTTTCCTGTGGATATGTTGACATGATGTAAAGAACATATGCACAAACTTTATCGGGAGGCTGTTTATTATGTGGATAAAGTTGTGGATAAATGATAAGGAGCTTTCTTTTTGACAAAATTAATTGTTTTAAATATAATTGTCATAACAACTAATTGATAGGGGATCGTGATTCACCATGTCCAAGCAAGCAACCAATCGAAGTATTTTGGACAGCTCGGCCGGGTTTCTCATGGGCGCCACTTACCGTAAAATATCGCAATTGTTCATGCAGCGATTGAAACCCTACGACATTACGCCCGAGCAATGGCTTGTCTTGTATTGTGTCGGGGAGCAGAAAGGCATGATCCAAAAAGACATCGCGGCCAAAGCGTCCAAGGACAAGCCGACGACAACGCGCATCCTCGATATGCTCGAGTCCAAAGGACTCGTTATAAAGCAGCCGGGTCAAAGCGACCGCAGGTCCTTTATCGTGCATACTACGGATAAAGGCAAGGAGTTGATCGCCCAGACAGAGGCGATCGAACGAAAAGCTGTCGAGGACGCCACGGCAGGAATGAGCACAGACGAATACAACCTGTTGATCGGGCTGCTGCACCGCATTGGAGAAAATATCGATCACCTGAATGCCAAAGAATAGGAGTGTCTATCAGATGTCGCAACAACCAGAATCGTCACAACCCCTAGAGCTCGCACCCTCGGCGCAAAAATTGTGGACTACCACTTTTATTGTGCTGACGGTGTCTTATTTTTTGTTATTCCTTTGTTTGCAAATGCTGCTTTCCCCGCTTCCCACCTATGCGAAGGAACGGTTTCATCCCGGGGACTTTACCGTCAGCTTGACCACGAGCGTCTTCGCGCTGGCCGCCATCGCATCGCGCTTCCTTACGGCCGCCTTGATGCGGCGCACGCATCGAACCGTGCTGCTGTTCAGCGGCATCTTCATCGCCGCGGCGGCAACCGCTGCTTATCCGTTTGCGGGCAGCATACAAGCCTTGCTCGCGCTGCGCATCTTATTCGGGATCGGCTTCGGGAGCACCAGCACGATCATGCCAACGCTCGTATCGCAAATTATCCCGTCCAGCCGCATCGGAGAAGGGATCGGCTACTTCGGTCTGTCCACCAGTCTCGCCATGTCGTTCGGCCCGATGATCGGCCTATCGGTTCTGGACGAATACGGCTTCGGCCTGCTCGCGACGCTCGGCACCGTCTCGGTCGTGCTAACCGTTCCGCTGTTGCTCGGGTTCCGTTCCATTCCGCCGCAGTCCCATGGACAAGCCCGACCTGACGCCAAGGCTTCGGTAGGAGCGAAACGCAAAACGCCGTTTAACGTCAAGCTGCTCCTGCCGGCACTGCTCAACGCCTTATTCTCCGTCACCTACGGCGGGCTGCTGAGCTTCCTGGCACTGTACGGCAAAGAAGTGCATCTGAATCATATCGGCTTGTTCTTTTTGTTCAATGTCATCACCGTACTCATTATCCGCCCGATTTCGGGACGTCTGTTTGACAGCAGGGGACACTCGGCCGTGCTCATTCCGGCGGCGCTGATCATTTTCGCCAGCTTGACGCTGCTTTCGTTCACTACCAGTCTTCCGCTGCTGATCGTTTCGGCGCTGCTGTACGGTCTCGGCTTCGGCGCCATTCAACCGACGCTTCAGGCGTGGATGCTGCGCGATTCGGCGCCGGAGCAGCACGGAACGGCCAATAGCCTGTATTATAACGCGCTCGACTTCGGCGTCGCGATCGGCGCCATGGTGCTCGGGCTTATCGCCTCCGGAACAAGCTACGCCGTAATGTACCGGTATTCCGCTTTATTTATGGTCTTATTTTTAATCGTATATGTGGTATTCCAGTTGGTCAGCGTGAAGAAAAACAAGCCGGCGACGGCTTCGTAATTGGGAGTAGCTCCTGCTCTTGCTTACATGAGGCTTATATTTGTTTGATGAATATGTCCTTGGATGGTAAATATGCAGAAAACCCGAGAGAGGATACGTCCCTCTCCCGGGTCACAGTTCATCCGTAGAAGTAATTTATAGTGATCGCCACTTAATTTTCTTTTTATTGCAAAATGGACATTTATTATTTCGAGATTTCGAGTTTATTCAAGTCCCATTTGGTTCTTAAGTGAAAGTTTTCCTGATTTAAAACTAAAAATCGCGCTAGCGCCTTCAGAGTTTTCACCCAGATACAGATACGTGGCTTTGTAATTAGTACCTCTATTTGCACCTTCTTGGGATAGAGTAGTACCAGGACCACCAATAATTTCCTTAACCTGATCATAGGTCATGCCGTAATAGATCTTATCAAATTCCTCTTTTGTGATTGTTACTTTTTCAGTCTCGATCTCCACTGAGACAGGCGCTCCAAATGAGCTTCCAAATATGTCTGATGCAACAGGCTGTTCATTTTGTTCTGCTGAAGTAGGTGTGGTAACCATTGTATTAGGTGCTTCGATTAGTTCAGATGACTCTGGCTGTTCAGCTAGTTTTTCAGTATCATTTGCATTAGCTTGTTGTGTATTTGAACTTTGAATGGATTGATCGGGTTCAGAAGCCGCCTCAGAGTGTGAGTTAATTCCTGCCAAGCTAATAGACGCTATGAGGACAAGTAATGATAACCAAAACCACCATTTCGTGAAGATTGTCTTTTTTATTTTCTTTTCGTCCAACGGGTGTCTCTCCTTTCCATCAACAAGTTAACTCTTAAACTTTATTTTATAATAGTTCGAGAACTTGTTTTAGAATAAATGGGTACCAGTTAGACCAAATTCAACCAATAACAAAGTCAGATACCGTTAAAACAATTGCCAACTCCTCGGGCGTCAGTGACTTTTTCCTACAATAAAAGCGCAAAAAGGACGGATTACTCCGCCCTTCTACGCTTTAAATTCAGTCGAAATCGTACCTCTGTTCTTTGAACGGGTCCCCATACATGTGATACCCGTTGCGCTCCCAGAAGCCCGGCTTATCTTTCTCCATAAACTCGATGCCGCGCAGCCATTTGGCGCTCTTCCAGAAGTACAAGTGCGGAACGACCGCCCGTACCGGATACCCGTGCTCCGGGGTAAGCAGCTGCCCGTTGTGCTTGATGCCGAGGAACGTCGTATCCCGCAAAAAATCCTCCAGCGGCAAGTTCGTGCTCCAACCGTGCTCTCCGTGCAGCATGACGAACTTCGCCTCCGGCTTCGGCTTCACATGCTCCATGAGTGTCGATACCGCCACGCCTTCCCACACATTATCCAGCTTCGACCAAGTGGTGACGCAGTGAATGTCGTTTTTGAACTCCCTTCGCGGCAGCCCCAAAAAATCTTTATAGCTGAACGCCACTTCTTCCTCGACTAATCCGAATACGCGCAAATCCCATTTGCCCATATCGTTATAATACGGCACGCTTCCATAGTGAAGCACCGGAAAGCCTTCCGTCAGCGTCTGGCCCGGCGGAACGCGATGTTTTATGCTGTCGCTCTCTTTAGAATCTGATGTCATCCGTCTGTTCTCCCTTACGGTTTGATATGCTTTCTTTCTAGTATAACCGTAATAGGCATCATTACAATAATTATTGGCAAACCGACCAAAGCAAACATCTTCAAAGGCTTAGCAACTTATGTTAGAATAAATGCATTGACTGATTTTATGTTCATCTGGGGGATTTCATTCATGTCCAAACATAAGGGACTGTGGCTGAGCGCGTCTATCGTTTTGTTTTTGGCCTTGATAGCGCTTGCGATCGTTTTCGAATCGACTCAGTTTTTGTACGCGGCGAGCGCACTGCCGATTGTGATCGTGCTGCTGCTGCCGGATATTCAAAACCAATACATTCATTCGAACAAAAAAAAGCAAGCTCTTTTCACCAAGCATGGCGAAGGAGATGAAGCGGCGATAGCCATTACCTTTTCTCCCGGCTATGTGCAGTGGAAACGAAACAAGCTCTATTTCCGCATTGATTCCGTTGCCGTTTCAGACAAAACCGAAGCTGCGGTCGGAGCCGACGCCGTGTCGCTCGGGGTTCTTCCCTTCGATCTGTGCGTTCACCCGCGCAAGGCGGGCTGGGTTGGAATCGATCTGTCGCAGATCGCCGAGCGGACCCGGGGGCTTTCATTCACAACCAAGGAAGTCACGCGTCTCGTAATACGGATGAACGATTTGGAGACCATCGGGATGCATCTTATGGGCACAGCCCCAATTGCAGGAGCATCCGTTCCCGGCAGCAACACGACCATGGAAGCATAACAGGTACGCAAAAAGATAAGTGGATTCCAAAGAAGCTTCAAGCGGCCGCCGACGTTCGGCAGCGGCCAAGCTTTTTAGAATCCACTTTTTTGATTTCACGGGTGCCTACATCCGTGAAACTTAATTGTAGTACCCTGCCGCCTGCTGCACAACCTGCTGCATCGGCAGATGATACGGGCATTTTTCCTCGCACAGCGGCTTTTCCTTACAGGGTTCGTAATCGGCGCAAGACAATATCTTGTCCTTTTGCCGCTCATAAAACCCGTCTCCCTTCGGAAGCAAGCCAAACGTCTGGCGAACTTGGCTCGAAATCATAATGTCCGGGATCGTGACACCGATCGGACAGGAGCAGTAATTGCAGCGCCGGCAATTGTGGCTTCCGAGCTCCAGCGCCAGCTGCTCCAGCTCGCGGCGTTCCTCGTCTCCCACTTCCTCGCGCATCGCCGCGATATTTTCCTTCACCTCGTCGACGCTGACCATCCCCGAGATAATGACGTTCACATCCTGACTGTACGGGTAACGGATCGCCTTGGAGACCGGTTGAATAAACCCCCCCGAGAGCGGTTTCATTGCCGTCTTGCCCATGTGCTGGCGGGTAGCCTCCGGGATCAGCTCCTGCAGCGCAAACGGCTGCGCCAAATTAAGGTGAAACAACACCTGATCGAACTGCCCTTTGCTGATCCATTTGGCAAGAAGCTCCGGACGGTGGCCGGTAATGCCGATAAAACGGACATGCCCTTTGCGCTTCATCTCCAGCGCCGCTTGATACGCGCCATCCTCTTCCATTGCCGCTTTAAACTCCTGAACTGTGTTTACATAATGAATCTGGAGCAAGTCGATAACGTCCGTTTTCATGCGGGTCAAACTGCGCTCCATCTCTTCCATGGCCGTCTTGTAATCGCGTTTATTCGTCTTCGTGGCGAGAAAATATTCCGAACGCCGGTGCGAGATGCTGTCCCCGATAATCTCCTCGCTGTTCCGGTAGCCAGCGGCCGTATCGATATAGTTGATGCCTTCATCCAGCGCGTAATTGAGCGCCGCCTTTGCCTGCTCGAAAGGAACGCCCGGCAAATTCATCGCTCCAAAACCAAGCGAAGATGCCCGGTGTCCCGTATTGCCAAACATCGTGTAACGCACGTAGCTCCATCTCCCTTTTCCCATGCGTAATCATGTTTCGGAATGAATGGTAAGTATGTGAACATTATAGTGCAAACGTCTGCAAAAAAACAGACTTGTCCCGGATTAAATCCGGGTGTATCATCGACTTTGTTATGCTGTGGACGTATAACTGGCAGGCTGCGCCCCGCTCAGCTTGTCGCTCTCCACCGAAAATCATTGCAGCATAAATAGCGCAGGCCGCCAAACAAACAGCGGCTGCCTGCGCTCTACTAAAATAAAAATGATGCCGCTTGAACAGCATTGCTTCACCGTCCGCCGCCTCTCGACTTATCGTCGTCTTTCCCATCATTTTTCTTTGAATCGTCGGTCTTGCGATCGTTATTTTTGTCCTGATCTTTGTTGTCCTGTTCTTTTTTGTCCTGATCTCGCTTATCCTGTTCTTTCTTCTCTTGCTCTTTCTTCTCTTGCTCTCTCTTTTCCTGGTCCTTCTTCTCCTGCTCTTTCTTCTGCTCTTCCGCTTTCTTTTTTTGCTCCTCTAAGCGCCGGGCGGTTTCTTCCTTCCGGCGCTGTTCTTCATTTTTTAGGGCTTCTTCCCGCTTCCGTTCTTCCTCTTTCTTCTTTTCCTGCTCCTTGCGATCATCCTGTTTGTCCCCGGGACGCACCGTGCCGGGATTGGTTGTTCCCGGCTTCGTCTGCGGATTGGAAGGATTCGTCCCCGGCCTGGTAGTGACCGGCGTAGACTTGTTATCCTTGCGGTCATCCTTCTTGTCGTCGTCCCTGTCTTTTTTATCGTTGTCTTTTTTATCTGTTGGTTTGCTGGGAACGGCCGTACCGGGCTTTTTCGGATCCGTTTTGCCGTTTTGCCCGTTCTGGTTCGTTTGATTGCCTTGACCGTTTTTCTCGTTTTGATTCGTTTGCCCGTTTTTGCCCGGTTGACTGCCGGTGGTCGTGGAGCCTTTGCCGTTGTTGTCTCTCTTCTCTTTCAGCTTTTCTTCGAGCTTCTTGTCAAGCTGCCCCGATTTCTCTTCCTCGACGAGCTTCTTGATATCCGATTTGCTCGGGATCGCCCCGCTCTGAATGGCCTTCGATATTTCTGGTTTTTCTTTCGATAGCTGCAATACCGATCCTTTTTTCAGCTCATCCAGCGTCACTTCCGTCCCGCTGTTTTTGGCATTCAAATACACGGTGTATTTGCCCATGGAAACACCGTTCTGGACGGCCGCTTGGCGTACTTCCTGCGGTGCGGCGAACGCCGCGACCTGGTAAGAGCTTGCCTCGGCCGGATGCGTCTTCTCGATGTGTTTGGTTACCTGCTCCTGCAGCTTGGTGGCGAGCTGCGTATCGCTGACCTTGGCGTTCTCTTGTACCACCGTGCTAGCAATAACGATCTCCGCTTCGCCTTTCGCTAGCGACTTTTCCTCTGCCTTATCCAGAAGACGGGATGCGACCGATTCAAGCTTTTCCCCTTTGTAACTGATGTTCTGAACCAATTCGTTGCCGTCTTCGTTCAGCCCCCGAAGCTCAAGCACGTTCTCGTTCATATCGATGCCCATCTCAATGCTCGGGTTTATATCCATCGATATGTAAGCAATGACTTCGGGACTTCCCAGCTTGCCGTTGAAGCTCGCGAACAGCACCAGGCAAAAGATGACAGCTGCAGCAATCGCCGAGCGTCCTGCGACAGACGGACTTCGCCAATTGATTCCGGAATCGGCGTACGCAATTTCTTCGCCGATTTCACAATTTCTTTTTTTGCGGGACACCCGTTCGAACTTGCCGTCCGGGCGCATCACGATGATGCTTTTGTCCGATATTTCCATGACAACCCCTTTATTCACTCGCAACCCCCCCTTCTTCCGAGTCGTCTCTGATATGTAAATACTCTCTGAGATACGGGTATGGCCCGTTGTAAATCAGAGCGACTGCAATAATAAACTTACGGTTGCGCTCAAGCGTCTTGCGGGATACTTCCACCTGATCGAGCAGTTCTTTGATCGGAAGCATCCTTTTTGTGACCATAATCCGCATGAGCTCCGGATTCAACGCCAGCTTCTTGGCAATGACAAACAACGCCTGCCTGGAATCGTCGTGCTTCGGGGAAGCATCGACCAAATCTCCAAACTGGATACTGAATTCGGACAGGCAGCGGTTCAGATCGAGAATTTCGCCGCGACGTTCTTCGGCGCCCTTCTCCTTCTCGTACTCTTCGATGGCTTGGTGAATTTCAATCGGGTTGACGATATTGTCTTCCTCGTCCTCCACCTCGAACGTACTGTACGGAATTTGCTGCGAGAACCGCTGCTCCTTGCGGACATAATCAATCAGCCTGCGGCGAATAACCTGTTCGGCAAAGCCCAGGAACGACCTTCCGGCGTGAGGCGAAAACTGATTGATCGCTTCATTGAATCCGCCGAGAGCGATACTGAATTCATCGTCGCGGGCCGGGTCGATATATCGTTTGCAAAATCTGCTCGTCACCTTGGCTACATACGGCTGATAGTCCGTAATGAACTGGTTGCGCAGACGTAAATCACCTTCTTGGATACAAATTACAATTTGCTCCGGGGTTTGCATGCTCCCCGAATCGGGGTGGTGAGACTGTCGTTTCCCGAGAAACTTCTTAAATAAAACAAGCAGCAATCGTTCCACCTCGCACTAAATTTTTCGCTACGTTTACTGGAATTACGGGGGTCACTGGCACTCGAATGAAACCTTATTTTCAAGGTGCTTTTCGGAATATAAGGTTTTCTTTTCCAAGACCCGTATTTACAAAAAAACGTCCCTCAATCCGCTGTTCTTAGACAGGCCGAATAAACGGCGGACCCGGGAAAGCAGCGTGCTTTTCCGGCGGCTCGCCATAGCGGCTTATGTGCAAGCGACGGAACTCCGACGCGTTGCCCCTGCTAAACGTATCGCGGGGAAGGGACGAAAGAAAGGTCTTACTTAACGGCCTCGCATGGTCTTCTTGTTCTTCAGCTTATGGCGCCGCTTGCTCAGGATATTCAGCCGTTCCTTCAGCTGCTGCTCCCACTCGGCGTCGCCGATTTGCTTGGCCACCATCAGCAGGTCCAGCGCCATATCGATCTGGCTGCGCACCACTTCAAGCGGGTCTTCGTTCTCGTTGTTGACGCAGTTTTCGAACAGCTCGGCTTGATCGCGGCTTTCTACGTATTCCTGGAAATCCACTTCCGGCGCTCCGTCTCCATGCGCGTATTCGGCTAATATTTCATATTCGTTCTCAACCAGATGGTGAACTTCCACCCGGTGGCATACCGGACAAAACAACAGCGGCACATTATGAATTTGTGTCCGGATATGCTTTAACGTCCCCTTGGTTCCGATCATGCTTGCCCCGCAACAAAAACTCATCGACATTGCCCCCTGTCTCCTATCTTGGCTTCCATTTATCTATATTCCATGCAAGTATCGTCGTTTCTAAAAATAATGCGCAGACCGCTATCCCAAATTTTATTCGACCTCAACATACAAAAATCCTCTTTTTTCACAGCGAAAAGTGCCAGTTAAATGTTTCCTTCCGCTCCATTTCCGGTGAAAAATGCATAGCATCGCCGAATGCTGCAAATTATGTAATAGAAATCTCTATGAGGAGGCGCAGCCGTGAATTCACTGCCGACATCCGGCTACGAGCTGCCGGACCGATATGAGAAGGACTTGCTGCACGCCATGGCGCAGGGCCCTGAAACGCTGCATGCGTACTGGGAAGTAAGCAACCGCAAGCGGTGGCTCTGCTCCCAGCAATTCGAATGCGATTACGGGGCGCTGCCGAAAGTGCTGCGGATATACGACGTAACGGCGGTTTACTTCAACGGCCATAACGCGAACGGCTTTTTCGATATCGAAACGACGCCGGAAGCCGTTAGCTGGTATATCTATGGTCTGATTCCGGGAGCTGTGTATTTAGCGGACCTCGGCGTATATACGCTAGAGAGGCAGTTCGTCCCGCTGCTTCGTGCAAATCCGGTCCAACTGCCGCGAAATGCCGAAGCTCCCTGGGGTTCTCCAATCGTACCGGTCGCGCTGCAAGCCCAATCGCAACATCCCGCATTCGGGCGCATCGTTCCGTCTGATTTTGAAAATTTCAATTTGTACTCCAACTGTATGAAATGAGGTCGTCCTTTTATGTTATATTGCCTGCAGCCGAAGCCGGAGCCATCAGGCTATCTGGCTTTGGTTCTCCATGCCCACCTGCCCTATATTCGCCATTACGACAGGGACGATTACATGGAAGAACGCTGGTTTTACGAAGCGATGACCGAGACCTATCTTCCGCTTCTTGAAGTGTTTGACCGTCTGATGGAAGACGGGGTGGATTTCCGGATCACGATGTCGCTGACACCGACGCTGCTTTCCTTATGTTCCGATCCGCTGATGCAAAAGCGGTTCGCCGTCCATTTGGACAAGCTGATCGAGCTGGCGGACAAAGAAACGGTCCGGCTTCGCCAAGACCCGCGTTTTCTTCCGCTCGCCCGCATGTACGCGGAACGGTTCCGCAAGCTGAGGCAGTTGTACGAAGCTGCCGATCGAAACGTTGTTTCCCTGTTCAGGCATTACCAGGACGAAGGCAAGCTGGAGATCATGACCTGCGCGGCGACGCATGGATTTTTGCCGCTCATGAAGACCGAGGAAGCGATTCACGCACAGCTTGCCACCGCCGTTAAGGAGCACGAGCGTCTTCTCGGCCGCAAGCCGCGCGGCATTTGGCTTCCGGAGTGCGGCTTTACGCCCGGCATCGATCGGATCCTGAAATCGCTCGGCATCGATTACTTCATCGCCGATTCAACCGCGGTCGCCTATGCAACGCCTCGTCCGAACCGGGGGCTGTATGCGCCGCTGATGACGCCTTACGGCGTCTCGGCGTTCCCGCGCGACCCCGAATCGTCGCAGCAAGTGTGGAGCTCCGAGCAGGGCTACCCGGGAGACTACGACTACCGCGAATATTACCGCGACATCGGCTGGGATTTGGGTTGGAACGATCCGCGGGAATGGGAGCATATTCGCCCGTATGTCCTTCCGACGCACGAGCGGGTCAATACCGGCATCAAATATTACCGCATTACGGGCAAAGAAAACCACCGCGAGCCGTATAACCCCGAATGGGCGAAAGCGAAGGCGGCGGAGCATGCCGGCCATTTCATGTTCAACCGGCAGCATCAGCTTCGTCACTGGGCCGCCCATTTGGACCGCAAGCCGATCGTCGTCTCGCCCTACGACGCCGAGCTGTACGGCCATTGGTGGTACGAAGGGCCGCTCTGGATCGAAATGCTGTGCCGCAAAATATTTTTCGATCAGCGTGACATTCAAATGATTACGCCGTCCGAATATTTAATTGAATATCCTGTGGCCGATACCGGCAAGCTGAACGAGTCCAGCTGGGGACGAGGGTCGACCGCCGAGGTGTGGCTCCAGCGGAACAATGACTGGATTTACCGGCATCTCCACGAAGCCGAGCTGCGGATGATCCGCCTGGCGACGAAGCATGAGCATCTGACCGGCGGCCGCACCCCCGCTTCGCTGCTGAAGCGTGCGCTGAATCAGGCGGCGCGCGAGCTGATGCTGGCGCAAAGCAGCGACTGGGCGTTCATCATGGACTCGAAGACCGTCGTCGAGTACGCCTGCCGGCGCACGAAAGACCATCTCGGCTGCTTTCGGATGCTGTGCGACCAGATCGAGGCGTCGCAGATCGACGAGGTGTTCGTCGCCGAGCTCGAGGCGAAGGATCATTGCTTCCCCGAGATCGATTTCCGGGACTATATAACGATCGAGCGCACCTCGCCGATTCCGATCATCAGAGACGAGGGCGAATGGCAGCGTGTTTTAAAGGAAACGGAGTACCGGCCAAACCATGTGATGCTGGCTTGGGAGTATCCGCCCAAGTATGTCGGCGGCTTGTCACGCGCCGTCTGCGATTTGGCGGAGTCGCTGGCTGCGCGTGGCGAAATGGTGCACGTCGTTACAAGCTCACACGAGGGCGCGCCTTATTTCGAACGCCGAAACGGCGTCTATGTGCACCGAATACCGGTGCTTCACTCGTACGATACGGACTTTTACCATTGGACATTCGAAATGAATTTGGCGATGACCGAGCACCTGGTGCGCTGGAAAGAGCACGGTGGACGCATCGACCTGCTGCATGCGCACGACTGGATGGTATACCATACGGCACGCGAATTAAAAATGAGCTACGACATCCCGCTCATCAGCACGATTCACGCGACGGAGTGGGGACGGAATCAAGGGCGTCTCCATTCGGAACTATCGAAAAAAATTCATCATTTGGAATGGCGGCTCACGTACGACTCCGATCGGGTGTTTGTTTGCAGCAGGTCGATGAAGCACGAGGTTGAAACGTTGTTTCATCTGCCGGAACGGAAAGTGCTCGTCTTTCCTAACGGCGTCCGTCTGCTAGGCGACCTCTCCGAATCGAATCGTTCGGAGGAATCCGCACAAGAAGCCAAGCGCCGTTTCGGCGTCGAGGGCCGCCGTATGCTGTTCTTCATCGGCCGCCTCGTCTACGAGAAAGGCGTGCAGACGCTCATTCATGCGATGCCGCGCATTTTGGCCCATGCCCCGGATACCGTGCTGTTCATCGGCGGCTCCGGTCCGATGGAGGAGGAGCTGAAGCAGATCGCCGCCCACCTGGGGGAGCATGTCCGCTTTACCGGCTTTGTGGATGACGAGACGAAGGCGGCCCTGTACCGCGCAGCCGATATTTGCGTCATCCCGAGCCACTACGAACCGTTCGGCATCGTTGCCCTGGAGGCGATGAAGCATCGGAAGCCGGTGGTCATTTCCGAAACGGGCGGACTTGCGGAAATGGTCGAGCATGGCGTCGACGGCTACAAGGCGCTGCCCGGTCACGTCGAATCGCTTGCCTGGCACATCAGCGATCTGCTGATGCAGCCGGAGCTCGGTCATCGGATGGCGGATTCGGCGTACCGCAAGCTTCATGAACGGTTTCTGCTGGAGCATATCGCCGGGGGTGTGGCGGATGAATACCGCAAGCTGACGCATGAACAGATGCCTGTGTATGCAGGAACCGTCTGATCTCACGCTTCGGCAGCCGCTTTCGATTCATTTTCTAACTACAAGAGGAGTGATGCGCATGAAAGCCGTAATCATGGCCGGAGGCAAAGGGACGAGACTTCGTCCCTTGACCTGTCACGTGCCTAAGCCGATGGTGCCGCTGACAGGCCGCCCTTGTATGGAATACATTATCGATTTGCTGAAAACTCACGGCATTAGCGACATCGCCGTGACCGTACAGTACTTGCCGGATGTGATACGCGACTATTTCGGGGACGGAAGCGAGTTCGGCGTGCGTCTTCATTATTTCGAAGAAACGGCTCCGCTCGGAACGGCCGGGAGCGTCAAAAATGCAGAGTCGTTTCTCGATGAAACGTTCATTGTCATCAGCGGCGACGCCTTGACCGATTTCGACCTGACGGACGCCGTCCGCTTTCACCGGCATAACCGCTCGCTCTCTACGCTGGTGCTCACGCAAGCGGAGCACCCCCTGGAGTACGGTGTCGTGATGACGGACCCGGAAGGGCGCATTATCCGCTTTCTGGAGAAGCCCAGCTGGGGGGAAGTATTCAGCGATACGGTCAACACCGGCATTTACATCCTGGAGCCGGACATCTTGCGGCGGATGGAGCCGGGAATCGAGTACGATTTCAGTACACAGCTGTTCCCCGGTCTGCTTGCGGAACAAAAGCCGCTATTCGGATACGTCGCTTCCGGCTACTGGTCGGACATCGGCAATCTGCAGCAGTACCGGCAAACCCAGTTTGATATGCTGGACGGGCGGGTAAAGGTAGCCATTCGCGGCAAGCAAATGCAGCCCGGCATTTATATAGGTAAGGACGTTACAGCGGGAGCGAACGTCAAATGGATCGGTCCCGCCTATATCGGCGACGGCAGCCGGATCGACGACGGCGTGGAGATCGGCGAATACTGCATCGTCGGCAAAAACAACGTGCTAGCCAAAGACAGCGTACTCGGGCGGTCCATCTTATGGGACCATAACCACATTGCCGAAAAAAACGAGCTGCTCGGCTCAACGCTGGCCAGCCGCATCTTGTGCAAGGAAAGCTCGCAGCTCGCCGACGGCAGCGTCGTAGGGAGCCACTGCGTGCTAGGGCCTCGAACCGTCGTGCAGCCGGGCGTCAAAATATGGCCGAAAAAGCAAATCCGCGAGCACTCCCGATTGAACTCATCCTTTATATGGGGCGATCATGCCGGCAAAACGCTCTATAAAAGCTTTGGCGTCGCCGGTATGCCCAACGTGGAAATGACCCCCGAATTCGCCGCCCGCTTCGCCACGGCTTACGGCGCCACGCTCGCAGCCGGCAAAACGATCACCGTCAGCTCGTCGCACAACGAATTCGCCAGAATGTTGAAGCGCACCGCCGCCGCCGCGCTGCAATCGGTCGGCGTGCATGTCGTCGACATCGGCGATGTGCTGCCGCCGGTCGCCCGCTTCGCCGTGCGCGAGCTGCAGACGGCCGGCGGACTGCACGTACAGCTTGGCGACGCCCGGTCCGAATGCCGGTTCGAATGCTACGACGAGCAAGGGCTGCCGATCGGCAAAGCGGCGGAGCGTAAAGTCGAGAACAGCTATTGGCAGGAAGACTACGCCCGCGCCGCCGCAGGCGCCGTGGGCAGCTACCGTACCGAAGACAAGCTGGCCGAGGCGTATCTCAAAGCCGTGCTCGCAACCACGGCATTCGCCCCGGCGGAAGACAGCCGCTTCCGCATCGTCGTCAGCACGCATCCGGGCGTATTCGGGCTGCTTCGCCCGCTGCTGAATCAGCTTCACTGCGAGCTCGTGCACTTGCCCGCGGAGCTGCAGCGCGATCAGCTGGGCGAGACGACGCGCGCCCTCGGGGCCGACTTGGGTCTCTGGCTCGACGACGACGGCCGGGCCATGGCCTTGTATACGTCGGAAGGCGAACGCATTGCAGACGACCGGCTGACGGTGCTGCAATATATTTCATTCTTTCATAGCTCCCCGGGAGCGCGCATCGGCGCACCAGGAAGCGCGCCGATGCTGCTGGACAGCCTTGCCGAAGGCCTCGGCTGCATGCTGATCCGCACCAAAGAAAGCATGCGGAGCATCATGGAAGCATCAAGCGATCTGGGCTTCCATCCGTTGTTTGACGGGATGCTCGCTACCGGCCTTATTTTGCAAAATATGAATCGAAGCGGCTTGTCTATTCAGCATTTGTTGGAGCTGATTCCTTCCTTTTATTTGCAGCGCGAACGGATCGACTGCCCTTGGGACCGCAAAGGTCTCGTCATGCGCAAGCTGATGCAGGAGGCGCAAGACCGGCAGGTCGAGCTGCTCGACGGCATCAAATTTTATCACGACGGCGAAACGGTGCTGCTGCTCCCCGACTCCGACGATCCGATCTTTAATTTGATCGCTCAAGGCGACCACCCGGAACGTCTAGCGGCGCTCGTGCATCAATATCGCGAACAAATTCTAAACTTTTTGCAATAAGCATACATTGAATTGTCGATGACAAGCGAGAGATCCGCTGCCGCAGCGGACCGTTGCAGACGGATCTTTCGCCCCACTCGCGGAAGGAGAGGATACCTTATGAAGTTGTTATCGATCGGATCGAAGCAGATCGCTTTTATCCGGTATGACGATCAAGCCTCGCAGATGCATATTCAATACCATACCGGCCAGACCCACACCTGCAACGGCGTCAACCCGGAGCAATACCGGCTGCTGCTGCAATCGCCGAACCGGTACGATCTGATCATGAAACTGACCGCCAGTCCGGCGAACGTTCCGACGCAAGCCTAAAGTTCATCGACAGATTCACGTTTTACCGCCAAATCTCCACTTCAAACTGCACGATGCGCCGCGCGATGAAAGCGATGGCCGAGCGATGCAGCTTCCGGCGGAGATTATTTTTTTGCGGTATATAATCTACGAAAATCGGAAATACCAGATTAATAGAAATGTGAAATTTTGGATTGACCTGTCCGAAAGATCAAGATAATCTAGTAAAAAAAGCCCTTAAGCTTCTGGATCGTACAGAGAAAGTATTCGGTTGGAAGGATGTGAGTGGATTGCCCAGACCGTTAGTTATCGGAAACGGAAAGTTCTTGATCAATCTGGATCAGCATACGTGCATGCGGGACTTATATTATCCTTATGTCGGACAATTGAATCATGTCGGCGGCTATCAATGCAAGGTCGGTTTATGGGTAGACGGTTCGTTCACTTGGCTGTCCGACCCGGAATGGAACATGCAGCTGTCCTACGCCGAAGATTCCCTCGTCACCGAAGTGCACGCTTCCCATTACCATCTGGGCATTACGCTTACGATTAACGACGGGGTGCACCAGCGTGAAAACATTTATTTGAAACAGGTGCGTATTTACAACCACTGGGATACGGTTCGCGAGGTGCGCTTTTTTTTCAATCAGGATCTCGTTATCAACGAAACCGAGGTCGGCGATACGGCCGCTTATTACCCGCAAAACCATACGGTATTTCACTATAAAAAAGACAAGTACTTCATGTTCAACGGCTCCGCCGGCAGTGAAGGCATCTATCAATACACGACGGGCGTCAAACGATTTTACAATGCCGAAGGGACATGGCGGGATGCGGAGGACGGCCACTTGATGGGCAATCCGATTGCCCAAGGCTCCGTCGATAGCACCATCTCGTTCCGGCTGCATGTGCCGCCGGTTTCGGAGGATACGCTGTATTACTGGATGACCGCCGGCAAAAATCTTGAAGAAGTGAAAAAGCTCGACGCTTACGTCAAAGAGAGCGACCCGGGCAAGCTGCTTGACCGGGCCAAAATTTACTGGCAGCGCTGGGTGAACAAATCCGACCGCGACTACGGCAACTTGAACGATGCCTGTATTCGGCTCTTCAAGCACAGCCTGCTGATCGTCCGGACGCAGACGGATGTGAACGGAGCGATCATAGCCGCCAACGATTCCGATATCATGCAATCGAATCGCGACCATTACAGCTACATGTGGCCGCGCGACGGCGCCCTTATCGCTTATGCCATGTCGATGGCCGGCTATCAGGGAATGATAACGCCTTTCTTCGAATTTTGCGCCCGTGCGCTGTCGCCTGACGGCTATCTGCATCACAAGTACAATCCCGACGGCACGGTCGGCTCCAGCTGGCACCCGTTCCTGAACGGCGGCAGCATGCAGCTGCCGATCCAGGAAGACGAAACGGCGCTGGTGCTGTTCGCCTTGTGGCAAGATTATGCGCGGCACGGCGATATCGAACTGCCGCAATCGCTTTACAGCAATCTGATCCGACGCTCAGCGCGTTTTATGTCAAGCTACATCGAGCATGATCTCAGCTTGCCGAAGCCGAGTTACGATTTGTGGGAGGAACGGTACGGCATCTTCACCTTTACCGCGTCGGCCGTCTACGGCGGGCTGATCGCAGCCGCCAATTTTTGCGCCTTGTTCGGCGATGAAGAACGATCGAGCCGCTACCGCCATACGGCGGAAAAAATCAAGAGCGGTATCCTGAAGCATCTGTGGGATGAAACGGAAGGCCGGTTCGTCCGCGGGCTCTATTTGGACAACGGCGTATGGGTGAAAGACAAGACGCTCGAGAGCAGCGTATACGGCATCTTCGAATTCGGGGTTTTGCCGGCCGATGACCCTCGCGTCGTCAGCACGATGAAAGCGAACCGCGCCGGTTTGGCCATCAAGACCGAGATCGGCGGAGTCGCACGGTACTATCACGATTACTATTTTCAGCGCTCGTCCGATATCGGCAATATCCCCGGCAACCCCTGGATCATCTGTACGCTCTGGATTGCCGAATGGGAGATCGAAGCGGCAAAGACGCTTGCCGATCTGGAGTCGCCTCGCCGGACGCTGGAATGGGTCGTATCCCATGCGATGGAAAGCGGTATTCTCCCCGAACAACTCGATCCGTTCGATGGCGGGCCCGTCTCGGTAGCTCCGCTGACTTGGTCCCATGCCACTTATGTGCTTTCTGTTGTGAAGTACACGGAGAAGTACAAGAAGCTCTGTGCAGACACCTGAAATAAGCACCCTCGTAACCGCCTCAGCCTTTGTGCTGCAGCGGACGCACGGGGGTGCTTTTTATATTGCCGGTCTTCCTGCTACATCTTGATTAGAGCACTGCCTCTTTCAGCTTCGGCGATCTCCCGCTTCAAACCGAGACATTGCCGGATCGTCTCCGCCTTAACCCGCTCCCTTTGGGCGACTTCGCTGCATCCAAAAAAAGCATCGTCGCGCAACAGCTCTTTGAGCGCCAACAAAGCCGCTTCTACGGCTGCCGCCTCCTTTTGGAGCAAAAAATAAGCGATCCGATAACAAAGCGCCTCGTAGGATTTGAGCACTGTCCCTTTGTCCTTCAGTTCCATGTCTCCCCACCGCCCCTTGCAACGCAGATTAAGGTTCCTTCGGCCTTCACGCTTCCGCGCTTAATCTCTTCTACTCCATTAACGACGCTGCCATCCATTTTCTGACGGGTGAATTTCAAGATCATAGTCGCCATAAATTAATGTATTTTTTTCCATTTCTCCGTCAGATTCCCTTCGGAACGCTCGTTTATATCATTGAAAGCCCATTATTCCAAAAAGGAAGTGTGTATTCGTATGAACAAATGGAACTGGCTCATCTTGTTTTCGCTCATGCTGCTCCTCTCCGCACCGATGCATGCGCTCGCCTCCGAAAGCAAGGAAACGGAAGCCAAAACCTCGGCACCGCCGGAAGAAGCACATGTCGACTCCACTTTCGACCCCTACTTCAATTATTTGGAAAACGGATATGGCTACATAACGGCGCAGGGCAGCGGCAAGGTGTCCATATCCGGCGAATCCCACGCTACCCAGTATGTCGATACGTTAGGCGTACAGATGACACTCCAGCGCTATACCGGTTCGGATTGGGTCGATGTGAACGTCGGAAGCGACTATACGAATTCGGAAAGCAAACGGGTATACGCTTCGGACACTCGCCAAGTGGCAAGCGGTTACTACTACCGTCTGGTGACGAAGCATTGGGCTGTCGAAGGTAGCGTGACCGAGTCCGGGTACCGGACATCGTCCAGCGTTCTGGTGAACTAGCGAAAAAAGCGCAGACTCAAAAAAGAACCTCCAACTCCACGGCGGAACATCTTCGTGGTTTTGGGGGTTCATTGTTGTTTATTTGCGATGGAGCCGTCAGGCTCTCGTATTATTTCATTGATTTGGCCAGCTTCATAATTTCTTCCTCGCCGAGCTTACCGTAGATTTCTATCTTCACATCCTGAACGAGCCATTCCAATCTCGAGCCTCCAACCGTGTACAGTACCAAAATGGCGTTATAACCGTTCACGTCCACCTCTTTAATCGTACCTGCCGCTTGATTAATGGTCGTATTCGCACCGGTGCCCTCCGAACTCAGCTTCTTTTGCGAAATATCGAGCATTTGTCCCGATGCGTGAAGATAAGTCAAATCGGATAAGCGATATACGCCGTCGGTATCTTTATAAATCTCCACGCGGTCCAGCGCGTAGCCTTCGGGTAGCACAGCGGGCACCTGCAGTGCGTAGTCCAGCTTCTTCTTCGCTTCCTCCACTGTTACTTTCTCCGGATGAACGACGCCACCGTTTGCGGACGGCCCTCCGATCGGCATCGGCACAGAGCCGTTGCCCGCCTTGGCATACTCCGGCGGAGGCGTCGTCTTGGCCCCGGTCGTATCGGCTTTCTTCGTCGAACCGAAGAAGACGTTGACCATGCCATCGTCCGTTTGCCGAACCATCTCGAACCAGTTCTTGAACGCGGATGTCGGGCTTAAACTGCCGAACGATAACCCGATGAGAATGGAACATGCGGCGATCGCCGAACCGATCCTTACCGACTTCCACCTTTTACGCCGCCGCTGCGCCGTTTGCAGCCGCACCTGCAGCTTCCCCCAGGCTTGTTCCCCGTCAGGCACATGCAGATTTTCATATATGGTTTTCACTGTTTCCCTGATGGGAACATCATGCTCCGACTCGATCCTGTGCTTTCCTTGTCCGTCACTCATGGGCCGTCACTCCATTTAAGTCTGAAAAGTTGCGCCAACCGCTTCCTCGCTCTGGCCAGCCGCTGCGTCAACACCTGTTCGGTAATGCCAAGCTCCCGTACGATCTCCTGATAAGGCTTCTCCATAATATAATGCAGCAATATGACCGTACGATGGTCGGGGCTCAGCTCTCCAATCGCTTGATGCAGCGCTTCGTCGCGAATGGCTCGTTCCACCCGGGCGTCGATCGCCGTTTCGATAGCAGCCGCGCACGAAAGCTCTTCATTTGTATTAACGCGCTCCAGGTCAAACATCTGACGGTACTTTTTATTTTTACGAATCAAGTCGAGCGCAGCATTGCGTGCAACTCTTCTCAGCCAGGCAGGCATATTCGAATCCATGCGGGTTTTCGGTCCATGTTCGATGATTTTCATAAATGCGTTCTGGATCGTGTCCTCCGCAAGGCCGGGATCGTTAAGCAGAAACAACACATCGCGATATACGAGCTCCCGGAACGATAGGAACAATTTCCGCTGCGTCTCTTCATCGAGCGCGTAAAAATTACTGCGGAACAAAAAAAATAATGGTTCAGACAAGATACGGTCCTCCGAATAGCGTTTTCCTTTTTTGGAACTAGATTCCATTCCTACCCTATTATAGGGCCGCTGCCCGGAAGCTGTCTACCAATCTTGTGAACCACTGTATAAAAACAGAGGCTATTCGTGTATGTACGTTGCTTTGTATCGCTCCGCGTCCCATAGCTGTGCAAGCTCGGACGAATCGCTCATTTCGATCACAAGCAGCCACCCTTGTCCATAGGGCGACATATTGATCACGTTCGGTTCTTTGTGCAGCTTCTGGTTCGTATCTACGATCGTGCCGGATACCGGCGCATACAGCTCCGTAACCGTCTTGACCGATTCCATGCTGCCGAACGGTTCGCCCGCCTGCACCGTATCGCCGACTTCAGGCAGTTCTACAAACATCACCATGCCGAACTCTTCTTGGGCAAAATCGGTCATGCCGATGACGGCACGGGTGCCTTCCACGCGAACCCAATGATGATTTTCACTGTACTGCAGACCTTGAATCACTTCCATATGAACGATCGGCTCCTAACCATTTTGATCATGAAATAGATCGTAACATTGGACAAATTCAAAGTCAATATTATAACAATTCCTATATTATAATTATTATCATTTGTCACAAATTCATCTTTTTCGGGATTTCTACAAAAAAAACTCTTACGATGAGCAAGTCATCCTAAGAGTTTTTCCATGCTTTTGTTGTCTATCTTATTTACGGATTGCGTTAACGATAAGCTCACCCATCACCGTCGTACCGATCGCTTTGCTCTTATCGACGGCGATATCGCCTGTCCGGTGTCCGGCATCCAGTACTTCCTTCACAGCGCGTTCAATGGCTTCCGCCGCATCGTGGTAACCGAAAGTCAAACGGAACATGAGCGCTACGGACAAGATCGTCGCAATCGGGTTGGCAATGCCTTGCCCGGCGATATCCGGCGCCGAACCGTGTACCGGCTCGTACAAACCGAATGCGCCTTCGCCCAAGGATGCGGACGAAAGCATACCGATGGAACCGGTGAGCATGGCCGCTTCATCGCTCAAAATGTCGCCGAACATGTTCTCGGTCACGATGACGTCGAAGCTGGACGGACGGCGCAGAAGCTGCATTGCGCAGTTATCCACGAGCACGTGCTCGAGTTCTACGTCCGGGTAATCCGCTGCGATCCGGATTACAGTCTCTCTCCACAAGCGGGACGTTTCCAGCACGTTCGCTTTATCTACGGACGCCAAGCGCTTGCTGCGGGTTCTGGCGATTTCGAACGCTTGACGAACGATGCGCTCGATTTCTTTTACGTTATATACACAAGTATCTACCGCTTCTTGACCGTTCTCGCCTTCGCGGCGGAACTTCTCGCCGAAGTAGATGCCTCCCGTCAGCTCGCGCACCACGATCAGGTCGGTGCCTTCCAGCACTTCCGGCTTCAGCGTCGAAGCTTCCTTCAGGCAATCGAATACGTTAGCCGGACGAATGTTCGAGAACAACCCGAGCGCCTTGCGGATGCCGAGCAAGCCCGTTTCCGGACGCAGCTCCTTCGGATTGTTGTCCCACTTCGGACCGCCTACCGCTCCAAGCAGAACTGCGTCGGAACGTTTGCACATCGCCAGTGTATCTTCCGGAAGCGGCGTACCTTTCTCGTCGATTGCAATGCCGCCGAACAAACCGTGTTCAAATTCGAATCCGTAACCGAATACTTCCTCGGTCTTCTTCATTACATTAATCGCTTCCGCCACAACCTCGGGACCAATGCCGTCCCCGGCGATAACGGCGATTTTTTTCACGTCAGCCATGCAGTTCACTCCTCTGATTTCATTATCTCATTTGTAGCATATTTGGTTTGTAATGACAAAGATATAAAATCTATCATCGCGATAGTTAAAACCTATAAGCTTCTGTTAATCACCATGCTCATGATGCTTCTTAAAGATTCACCGAAATCGTTCAATTGGGATTTGGTTACTTTACCCGCGTTCAGCCAAAAACCGAAAACGGGATTAGCCCCCTTCCCTCAGCACATGCTAGTCACAGCGCATAGTAAGTATAAAGACGATGCGTTCCTCGTGCTGGAAACGATGCTATCGGATGAAGTGCAGACGGCTAGAGGCCGGGATGCGGGAATCGCTCCGGCATTGAAAAATAAGTCCGTGCAGGATCAGTTCATGAAGGGCGTCGGATTTGCGGCAGGAAAAAATGTCGTCGCGTTTTTCAAGCTCGAGTTCGCCGCACCAAGAAAAGGAACACCGTACGACAAATTAGCGATTACTGAAGTAAGCAATGTGTTGACCTCCGTCCTGCAAGGAAAAAAAGATGTCAATACGGCGCTGCGTGACGCGGAAGAGCTAACCATAAAAAAAATAGAATCGGAGATAGCGAGCAAGAAATAAATTTTTTCGTCTAGCTTCCAACAAAAAAAGTGCGAGCGTCAACAGCTCAAAATACGATTGTTGACGCTCGGCAATTTCCTACTTCAACAGCTTGATCGACTGATCTTTTGCGGAAACGATGACAATCGCATCATCATAGGCACTTACGGTCTTAACCGGATCCGCCACGGCCAGCTCAAGACGGCCCGACGGGTCAACAATTTTGAGACCGTAATCTTCGCCCTCCGCCAGATTACAGAGGATGCGGCCATTCACGAACTGCATGCTTTCCAGCGGCTCCTTCAATACAAGCACATCTTCTCCGGAAGGCTTCACCTGGTACAAATCATATTGCCCGTAATTGTTCTTGTCCGCGACCGTGTAATACACTTGATCTCCGGCTTCAAACCAGTCGAACGCCGGATGCTCGGATACTTTTTGCTCGTTTGCCCCATTCAAGTCCGATACATATAAAGCGCCGTCCGCCTCCTTCACATAGTAAAGCTTGTTATTTATTATTTTAAAACGGCTCACTTCCGCATCTACGATCTTCACGGTTTCGTTTGTCGTCAAATTCACTTTGTAAATTTTATTGAAATCGCTCCGTTCATCCGGATTCGATGAACCAAGCACATACACTTCGTCTCCGACGACGGTCGTAGACTTATCCGCGCCGAACCCTCTGCTGGATTCGTTAACGGTAAGATGCCATCCGTACATCAGCTTCGGATCGCCTACAGGCGTCCTTTCGCGATCCGCTTGACCCGGCTGTACCAATGAAAGATTGTTCCCGGAAGGAGGCACCGCTTGGCTAATGATTAACGTTCCGCGCGCCGTATTCCGGAAATCCAGATATCCCCGGTGCTGGATTGCCGCTTTTCCCGTATCATCGACCTTGCAATAGACGTCGGAGCCCATCAACGCCCCGCCGACATGATACATAAACCAAAGCTCGTCATCCCGGATCTGAAAGTTTAACCGTTTCATCGGGCCTTTTTCCGTATCCAACTCATAAGCGTATACGAGTTCTTTACTTGTCGTGTCGTCCATCGGTGATCGGTACACCCGGTTCGTTAATCCTTCCGTCTCCGCATAGTAATAGTATCCCTTAAACACGGCAACGTCGTTATCCCCTGCCTCTTTCGGGAGCTTCACCGTCCGGACCTGCGGGTTGTCGGAACGAATCGTAAGTCCGTCCGCATCGTTCCACTCATAATCCCAGCCGAATTCGTCATGGGCAAATTTCCACGTAAGCGGGAAATACGTGACATCGTTAAAGCTTAGCAGCGGATACTGCTCCTGCGAATTATCGACTGCTTCGCCATTCATCGTGATCGCAAATTCCGGAATCCCCGCACTGTAACTTTTCGCATTTTTGCCGGCTTTGCTGTAAGGCTCATAGGAAGACGCTACACTGCCTTTCGCAATCGCAAGTCCGTCCTCCGCTGTCCAGCTCGACTCCAGCCCAAGAAGTCTGGTATCGTACCATGTCATCGGAAAATACGTAATATCTTTGTACACGAGCAGCGGATATTCCCGGTATTCATTTTCGATGTGATTCCCATTGAGCCTGACCGCAAAATCAGGCAACGTCACTCTCACTTGGCGTTCCGCAGCAAAGCTGGCGCTCGTTGGAACGATTAAGCTTACCCCTAACGCCAATACCGCGGCGCGCAAACCAAACTCCCTCCTCATGATTCCCATTGCTCCTCTCCCCGCTTCCTATGCGTATTAGACTGCGAAGCCGTCAAAATTGTTGCGAGGGTTATTCCTTAAACCCGTTATTGTGTTGTCGCATATAAAAGATTAAAATAGTTTTAACACGAAATATGTTGTCGAACTTGACTAAAGGAGTCCTGTCGTTATGAATTACCGTTTTTCCGATACCATCGAGAGCTTCAAATCATCAGCGGTTCGCGAAATACTGAAGCTAACGCAAGGACGCTCGATCATTTCGCTCGCCGGCGGCTTGCCCAACGAGCAATATTTTCCTACGGAAGCGGTGAAAGAAGCGTTCGAGCGCGTGTTCGAGCAAGGGCCGCAAGTGCTGCAATACGGTTTGACCGAAGGCTACACGCCGCTGCGCGAGAGCATCTCGCGTCATTTGGCGCGCAAAGGCATTCATGCCGGCGTGGACAATATGCTGCTGACGACCGGTTCGCAGCAGGCGATCGACTTGCTCACCCGCGTCTATATCGATCCGGGCGACGTCATTCTCGTGGAACGGCCGACTTATTTGGCCGCCATTCAAGTGTTTCAATCCCGCAAGGCGCGCATCGTATCGGTCGATTGCGACGCCGACGGCATGGATCTGGAAGATTTGGAACGCAAAATCAAGCAGTACGCACCCAAGCTCATTTATGTCATTCCTACGTTCTCCAACCCTTCCGGCAAAGCATGGAGTCTGGAACGCCGCAAAAGTACGCTGTCCATTTGCAAGCGCAACAACGTGCTTATTCTCGAAGACGACCCGTACGGAGAACTGCGCTTCGGCGGCGACAACGGCGAGATGTTCCCTTCGCTCTTCTCGCTTGACGAAGGCGCAAACGGCAGCGCGGTGCTGTATACGAGCACATTCTCCAAAATCGTTGCGCCGGCGCTTCGCACCGGATGGATTGTCGGCGATAAGGAAGTCATTATGCATATGACGCGCGCGAAGCAAGCCGCCGATCTACATTCCAGTTCCATGGACCAGCAGGCGCTGTATCAGCTGATGGAGCATTTCGATATTTACGCGCATATCAATCTGATTCGCCGCGAATACGAGGCGCGGATGCGGCAGATGATTTCGCTGCTGCAAGCGAAAAACTGGGAAGGCGTCAAGTGGATCGAGCCCAAAGGCGGCATGTTCGTCTGGGTCGAGATGCCGCAGCATATCGATACGCAGGAGCTGCTCAAGCTCGCCGTCGAAGAAGAAGTGGCTTTCGTTCCCGGCGCCAGCTTCTACGCGGACGAGCCGCAAAAAAATACGATGCGCCTCAATTTTACGCATACCGATACGGACGATATGGTTCGTGCGTTCGATCGTCTGGGCCGTGCGCTGGAAAGAATGGAACAGGTCATTGCCAAATAAGGAACAGCTAACGATACTTGCACCATGAAAAAAGCTCCCTGAAGACACGATCGCGTGCCTCAGGGAGCTTTTGCGTATGGTTTCGTTTGCTATTTTAAATCAACGTCACGTTGTCTCGTCCGCGTGCCGGCGATTTGCGTTTCTCGATCAGTCGGTTGATCGCGTCGACGTAAGCGCGGGCGCTCGCTTCGAGAATGTCCGTGCTGACGCCTCGTCCTTGCACGGAATAATCGCCCTGCTTAAGCACGACATGCACTTCGCCGAGCGCATCCTTGCCTTGGGTGACGGACTGGATCGAGTAGTCGTCCAGCTCGACGTCTTCCTGCGTAGCTTTGTCGATCGCCTTGTAGATGGCGTCGACCGAGCCATTGCCTACGGCCGCTTCATCGAGAGTCGCGCCGTCGAGCGTCTTGATGCGAACCGATGCGGTAGGCGTCGATTGGTTGCCGTATGAAACCTGAATCGTCTCCAACGCGAACACTTCCGGCGTTTCGATCAGCTTCTCCTCGATCAGCGCCAAAATATCTTCGTCGGTGACGTTCTTTTTCTTGTCGGCTAAATCTTTGAACTTCGCAAATGCGCTGTTTAGCTGTTCATCGCCAAGATCGTAGCCGAGGTCGACGAGCTTCTCTCGGAACGCGTGACGGCCGGAATGCTTCCCGAGCACGAGCTTGCTCTCCTTCAACCCGATCGTTTCCGGCGAGATGATCTCATACGTCGTCTTTTCCTTCAGCATGCCGTCCTGATGAATGCCCGACTCGTGCGCAAAGGCATTGGCGCCGACAATCGCTTTGTTGCCCGGGATGACCATACCTGTCAGCTTGCTGACAAGACGGCTCGTACGGGCAATTTCGCTCAGCACAAGCGACGTCTTCGCTTGGAAAAACTGTTGTCTCGTTTCGAGTGCCAACGCCACTTCTTCAAGTGCCGTATTGCCGGCCCGCTCCCCGATTCCGTTGATTGTGCCCTCGATTTGATCGGCTCCGTTCAAAATCGCCGCTAGCGCATTGGCCGTAGCCATCCCGAGATCGTCATGGCAGTGCGCGCTCAGCTGAATGTTCTCGATGCCCGGCACGTTTTCCTTGAGCGTCTTGAAGATGTTGCCATATTCATACGGCGTCATATATCCGACCGTATCCGGGATGTTGACGACCGTCGCACCGGCGCGAATCGCCATCTCCGTCACTTCGCACAGGAAGTCGAGCTCCGTCCGTCCGGCATCCTCCGGAGAAAATTCGATTTTGTCAAAATATTTTTTCGCGTACCGAATGGCCGCTTCCGCCGTTTCCAGCACCTGATGCTTTTCCATCCGCAATTTGTGCTTGCGGTGAATCGGCGAAGTCGCCAGGAACAAGTGCAGGCAAGGGTCCTGCGCACCGATCAGCGCTTCGCGCGCCGCATCGATATCCTGCGTACGGGAGCGTGAGAGGCCGATGATCGAAGCGTTCTTCACTGCGCGGGCCACCGCGCTAACACCTGCCAGGTCACCCGGGGACGCCGCCGGAAATCCGGCCTCGATCCGGTCCACGCCCAGCTTCTCCAACTGCAGCGCGATCTCGACCTTTTCCTGCATGTTCAGATTGACACCGGGCGATTGCTCGCCGTCGCGAAGCGTCGTATCGAAAATATAAATTTTTCTCATGGCCTGTGTTCACCCCCTGAAGTTTGGCAAAACGGTTATCCTCTGCATAAAGCACAAAAAGGTACGACCCGAAGCGAGGCGTGAGACGAACGGGAAACCCGTCCGCCTTCGCGCGTCTTCAAACCGACCTTATGCGCATCAATAATACAATGAACTGTCCTGCTATATTACTTCTTGATCCAGTGCATCAGTTCGCGCAGTTGGGAACCGACTTGCTCCAGCGGATGCTCGGCTTCGAGGCGGCGGGTAGCCGTCAGGAATGCGCGGCCCGATTGGTTTTCCAAAATAAAGTCGCGAGCGAATTTGCCTTGTTGGATATCGGAAAGCACTCTTTTCATTTCTTTCTTCGTTTCGTCCGTAATGATGCGTGGGCCTGTTACATAGTCGCCATACTCCGCCGTATTGGAGATGGAATGTCTCATGCTGGCCAAACCGCCTTCATACATCAGGTCAACGATCAGCTTCAGCTCATGCAAGCACTCGAAGTATGCCATTTCCGGAGCGTAGCCCGCTTCCACGAGCGTTTCGAAGCCGGCTTTCACGAGAGCGGAAGCACCGCCGCAAAGTACGGCTTGCTCACCGAACAAGTCGGTTTCCGTTTCTTCGCGGAACGAAGTTTCGATGACGCCTGCGCGCGTGCAGCCGATCCCTTTGGCGTAAGCAAGGCCGATTTCTTTGGCTTTGCCGGTAGCGTCTTGTTCTACGGCGATCAGTCCAGGTACGCCGAAGCCTTCAACGTATACACGGCGAACCATGTGGCCCGGCGATTTCGGAGCGACGAGCAGTACGTCTTTGTCCGCAGACGGCGCAATTTGGCCGAAGTGAACGTTGAAGCCGTGGGAGAACATAATCGTTGCGCCTTGCTTCAGGTTCGGTTCGATTTCCTCTTTATATACGCGGGCTTGCGTTTCGTCAGGCATCAGGATTTGAACAACGTCGGCAAGCTTCGTAGCTTCCGAAACGGAGAACACTTCGAAACCGTCGTTTTTCGCTTGTTCGAAGGAACGGCCTTGACGAAGACCGATAACCACTTTCAGGCCGCTGTCGCGAAGGTTTTGCGCTTGTGCGTGGCCTTGGCTGCCATACCCGATAATTGCGATCGTTTTGCCTTTCAATACGTTCAAATCAGCGTCTTTTTCATAGTACATTGTTACTGCCATGGTATAATAGCTCCTCCTTTGATTTAAAAACCCTGTGAGCGGGTGTTCAAACGGACTGCATGGCCGTCCTGTTCGAATCCGCTTGAACTCCCGCTCACAGCTTCATTTTACTACGATTCAATTCATCTATAAACGTTTATTTCACTGCGCCGCGAATCATGGCCGTTACGCCCGTGCGGGACAGTTCTTTGATGCCGTATGGCTTGAGCAGCTCCGTCATGGCGTCGATTTTGTCCGAATCGCCGACGACCTGCACGATCAGCGAGCTCGGCCCGATATCGACGACAGCGGCGCGGAACGTCTCGACGACGCCGAGAATTTCCGGGCGGGCGCTCGGTTCGGCGCTCACCTTGATCAGCGCGAGCTCGCGCGCGACCATCGGATTCGAGCTCAAATCGACGACTTTGATCACGTCGATCAGCTTATAGAGCTGCTTGGAAATTTGTTCAAGCGTATTGTCGTCGCCGGTCGTCACGATGACCATCCGGGACAACCCTTTCTCCTCCGATTCGCCGACGGTGATGCTTTCGATGTTGAAGCCCCGGCGTCCGAACAGGCCGGACACGCGCTGCAGCACACCGGGCTGGTTATTGACTAGTACGGAAATGGTGTGTTTGCGGTTCATTCCGAATCCCCCATTAACATTTCATCTAAGGCCGCGCCTTGCTGAACCATCGGGAACACGTTCTCGTGCTTACGGACAACGAACTCGACGAGTACAGGGCCCGGCGTATCCAGCGCTTCCTGCCATGCGCGGCGCGCTTCTTCCTTATTGGTCGCTCGCAATCCTTTCACGCCGTAAGCGTCAGCCAGCTTGACAAAGTCGGGGCTGCCCGCCAGATCGATGTGGCTGTACCGGTTGTCGTAAATGAGTTCCTGCCATTGGCGTACCATGCCAAGCACCTGGTTGTTGATGACGACAATTTTGACCGGAATGTTGTTGATTGCGCAAATCGCCAGTTCCTGCGAACACATCTGCATGCCGCCGTCGCCGTTAATGGAAACGACCAGCCGGTCCGGATTGGCCACTTGCGCTCCGATCGCCGACGGGAATCCGAAGCCCATCGTTCCGAGTCCGCCGGAGGTAATCCAGGAACGCGGCTTGTTGAATTTGTAATACTGCGCCGCCCACATTTGATGCTGCCCTACGTCCGTCGTAACGATCGCATCGCCTTTGGTCGTCTCGTGGATCATCTCGATCACGTACTGGGGCTTCAGCTCCGTCTCCGAATCCTTGTAGCCCAGCGGGTTGTTGCGGCAGCTTTCCTGCACCCATTGAATCCACGCTTCCGACTTCGCCGGCTTCGCCTTCAAGTTCGCAATCTGAAGCACCGCCTTCACGTCGCCGACAACCGGGATAGCGGTCGGAATGATTTTGCCGATTTCGGCGGGATCGACGTCGATGTGCACGATCTTCTTCGCGCTTCGGGCAAAGCTGCTGACGCGGCCTGTGACGCGGTCGTCAAACCGGGCGCCGATGCTGATCAGCAAATCGCAATTTTGCAGCGCATGGTTGGCCGTGTACGTTCCGTGCATGCCCGGCATGCCCATCCACAGCTCATGCGCGCTCGGGAATCCTCCCAGCCCGAGCAGCGTCGTCGTTACCGGAATGCGCGTTTTCTCGACGAACTCGAGCAGTTCCTTCGACGCATCGGCGTAGACCACGCCGCCGCCTGCGAGAATAACCGGTTTCTCCGCCTCGGCGATCGCCTCGAGCAGCCGGTCGACCTGCAGCTTGTTCGGCTGCACCGTCGGGTTGTAGCCGCGAATATCCACTTTGTCCGGATAAACGAACGGCTCTTTCGCGTTGGACACGTCCTTCGGAATGTCGATCAGCACCGGTCCTTTGCGTCCGGTCGATGCGATATGGAACGCCTCTTTCACGATCCGCGGAAGGTCCTTCACATCGCGCACCAAATAGCTATGCTTGGTGATCGGCATCGTAATGCCCGTAATGTCCGCTTCCTGGAACGCATCCGTACCGATCAGCGTGCTGGCTACGTTGCCGGTGATAACGACGAGCGGCACCGAATCCATGTAGGCCGTCGCAATGCCGGTGACCAGATTCGTTGCCCCCGGGCCGGAAGTCGCGATACAGACGCCAACTTTGCCGGTCGAGCGCGCATATCCGTCCGCCGCGTGGATGGCACCTTGCTCATGCCTTGTCAGCAAATGGTTAAAATCGGGATTGCCGTGCATCGCATCGTAAATATATAAAACCGCTCCGCCCGGGTAACCGAAGACGCAATCCACATCCTCCAGCAGCAAGCTTCTCAGCAGCGCTTCCGAACCTGTAATGACGTCCGGCTGCAGCAGCTCCTGGCGAAGCTGTTCTTTTGATTTTTGTTGAGTTTGAACGATCATTTCGATGGGCCTCCTCTCAAAACTCGGGAATATACCAAAAAACCCCTTTCATCCCCGACGCATGGAATGCGTCTGACGGGACGAAAGGGGTTAAGCTTCCGTGGTACCACCCAGATTTGTTAAATGCCTCGCGGCAAATAACCTTAGCAGGTAATGTACGCCGCTAGCACCATTGAAACTGCCGCACCGGCTAGCGACGATGTTCGCAGTCAACGATAACGTGACGATTACCTTCGGCACGTTAACGTGTGCCATTCCGATTCTCCCTACTAGCTATGGCGCTTTTAAGCAATACAATCCTACGCAGCCATACTTTTCAGGAAAACAGCTCCGAGGTGAGCTCGTTCATAAGGGATTAAGGCATTGGTTTCAGCATCTCCGCTGCTCTCTGGTTCATAAGAGCCCTTATAACTTCGTCCTCTTCATAGCCGTTAACATCTGTTGTACTTTTTAAGTATTATATGCCTTATCGGTGCGTTAGTCAAGCGCTAATCCGGCCGCCGCCCCCCCCAGATCCTGCTTGTTTACAGCGGCGCCGGTTCTCCGGTTGAGCAACACCATTGTCCGTCAGCCAGCTTAACCGTGATGTGGAACGGCCTCTTCGGCACACTCGGGCGTGGCAGACGGGCGAAAGGTCCAGTAGTAATTCAAAATAAAATTCGAGAGCGGAACCGCAACGACCACCGTGCACTGTCCGATCAAGTAATGCCAGTGCAAAAGGTCGACCGAGACATACATCAGCGCAACGTTCAAACCAAGCCCCGTAACGGAAACGATGCAGTATTTCAAAAGCGGTCCCCACCCTGACGGCGTCGATTGGAACGTCCAGCGCCGGTTCAGCACGTACGAAACGAGCAGCACCAGCAGAAAGCCGAACGCCGAAGCGAGCACCGCGCGCAGCCCCAGCCACTCGACCAACGCATACAGGGAGGCAAAATGAAGCACCGTCCCGAGCACGCCGACAACGCCGTATTTGACCATCAGCCGGATCATGAGACTTCTCCCGGATGAAACGGCAGCGCGGATGGTGGACTTTGCCGCTCGGCCGTCGAGGCCGCCTGACTTTCCAGGCGGCGGCTGACCAAATACCGCGGCCTCCCTTTGACTTCGTTGTAGATGGAAGCAATGTATTCCCCGATAATGCCTAGCGATATCATAATGACGCTTCCGACGATCAGCAGCAGCAAAATGACGGTGGTGAACCCGGTCACCGCGCTGCCCGTCAGCTTCAAGTACAGCGTCTGTACGCCTAGCAGCACCGCCCCGATGAAGAAGATCAGGCCGAACAGGCTGACGAAACGAAGCGGAATGGACGAAAACGCGACGATCGCATTCACTGCCAGCTTCAGCAGGCCGAGAAAGCTCCACTGGCTTTTGCCGTCGGTCCGTTCCGGCACTTCGAATGAAATTTGCGCCCGGTCGAAGCCGAGCCACGCCGTCATGCCGCGGAAAAACGTATTGCGCTCCGGCATCTCGCGCCATGCCTGCACCACCCTTTGGTCCAGCAGCTTGAAATCGGAGGCGCCCTGCAAATCAAAGCCGGACAGCCGGTTCAATAGGCTGTAAAACAGCGCCGACCCCATCGCTTTGTCGATCGGCTCCTTGCCCCGGTTCTCCTTGACGCATTCCACGACTTCCTTCCCTTCCTCGCGCCACATCCGGATCATTTCCGGCAGCAGGGCGGGCGGATGCTGCAGATCGGAATCCATGATGATAACCGCGCGTCCCCGGGCATGCTCGAGTCCCGCGCAAAGCGCAAGCTCCTTGCCGAAATTGCGGCTGAGCTTCAGCGCCGAAAATGAACTCGACCGCCGCGCGGCAACCGTTAACTGTTCCCATGTCCCGTCCCTGGATCCGTCGTCAATGACGATCATCTCGTACGAGGAAACGAGCGAACGGATTTCTTCCTCGATCTTCCTGAGCGAATTCACGATATGCTTCTCTTCATTGTACACCGGGATAACGACCGATATTTCGGGCTGCGTTCGTTCCACCGTCTTTCACCTCCTCTGGATTCCGTATCACTTTGTACAAGCGCCATTTGCCGCCGATTTCCTTATCCAGAACGGTCCAAGATGTCCCGTGCTCATAAAACCCCGGATACGTTCGCTCTTCGGCGCTTTTGGCCGAGCTCTTGTCCGGCTTTGGGCTTACAATATAATCGATGCCGCTTCCTACCGGATCCTTCAGCGCATCGTCGAATTCCGTATCGCTCGTAATCAAAAATTTCTCGGGATGTCGGCTGTTCAGAATGACCGAATAGGCGGAATAGGAATCCATCAAAATTTGATGCCCCGCCAGCTCCGTATCCAAATAACGGGCCACTTCCTTCTCAATCTGCTGGGACGCCGCATACTGCCTTGCATGCAAAAACTTGTTCTCGTCCGGGGCAATCGCCGGATCGAGCAGCGCTTTGGTCAAAATGACGGCAGTGAGCGCCATGCCGACAAGCACGATGCCGTAGTTGATGACCGACCGCTTGACTCGCGACAGTTCATAAGGCAGCCATGCCACCGTAATCGGCAGCACGTACATGAAATAGCGGAACCACCCGTAAGACGACCCTTTCATCAACATGAGAAACTGCAGGGCTATTATCGACACGAACATGAGAAGCAGCACCGCCAGGTCCCACACGAAAAACCGGCGGTTCCACAACCGGAGAAGCAACACCGAAGCGAGAGGGACGGAATAGTAAGCCGTCTTTTTGGCGACGAAAAGCAGTCCGAGCAGCGGATTTCCTATCATATCGACAAACTGTTGTTCGTTCGCAAGCCCTTCCGCCTGCGCTACGTTCGAATAATCCCCGCGCAAAAAATAAAGCGGATCGCCCATAATCAAGTAGTTGAAGCCGACCCACAGCAGCCCCGAGTAGATGAGCGGCGACAACGCCAACGCCCATGTGCCTTCGATCTGAAACCAGCGGAAGACGACATTGCGCCTCGGAAGCGGCTCAATATTCGGATCGCTCGTAGGAATCAGCATGACGATCAGGATGATGCCGAGCGCGACGGCCGCCCCGAATGGCACCGCTTCGTAGCGCGTCCAGAATGCAAGCGCCAGCGCAAAACTGAGCTTGATCAAGCTGCCGACTTTCCGGCTGCGAACCCACAACGATAAATGCACGACCGCATACATCGTAAAGAAAATAAACGGCGCATCGCTAAGCCCATTGGCTCCGAACAAAAACATAAACGGGTTACAGCTGAACGCCAGGCTGAACAAAACGGCGAACCACCGCGACAGCCCGAACTGGGCCGCTGCCCTCGCGAGCATGACCGCCGTCATGCCCGCAAACAGACTGCTCATGAGCACGCCGGCCAGCGCGGAGGAGGCCAGCGCGGGGAACCAGCGGTACGGCAGCAAAAACACAAGCTCGATCAAGCTCGGCAGCGGGTTCCAGACGAAGCCGATCGCCGCCAGATGCGGGTCCCGGCTGTACAGCACATAAAACGCATTGGCCACTCGGCTCATCGTGTCGGAGTGGACATAGCCGATCACATGACTGACATAATAACCGGCCGCAAATTCCATGCCGAACAGCAGCAAGAACAGCCCCCAATACACGCTCCGGTGAAGCTTAGCCATCTGTGCCTTATCCTCCTCCCTGAACCGTCTCTCCTGCTGCGGATGCCGGTTTGTGCTTCGCCAGTCCATGCGTCGTTTTTTCCCAATAAAACGGCTTCGTGATCAACTGCCAAGCTGCTTTCACGGCGGCAATGCTCATCATCACCCAATAAATCGGGGTCAACAGCGCATATTTGACCAGACCGTAGGAAAACACATGTTCCTTTCGCTTCTCCAAATCGTGAATCACCCAATAAACCCCGGCCACGTTGCTGAGCACGAACAAAAAGTTGCCGATCAAAAACTCGACCGCAGCCAAATAATAAATGACGCCGGGGAAAAATTGCGGAATCCACTGCATTTTCCATCCGTACCACAGCACCAGCATAATCCAGTAAACCGGATTGAGCAGCGGCAGCAGCGGCGTGGAAAGAACCATCACCTGAAAGCCGAGGAAGCCTTTCAGACCAAGCTCGCGATACAGCTGCAGCGGGTTGCGCATATGGACAAGCCACGTTTGCATGTAGCCTTTGATCCAGCGGGACCGCTGGCGGATCCAGTTGCCTACGCGGCTGTTCGCTTCCTCCCATGTACGGGAGTCGACGATCGCGGTGGAGTAGCCCGACTTGTACAGCCGAATGCCAAGATCGGCATCCTCCGTTACGTTGTACGGGTCCCAGGCATTGATTTCTTTCAGAATCGACATTTTAAAATGATTCGACGTGCCGCCGAGCGGAATCGGAATATCCAGCTGCATGACGCCCGGCAATAGCAGCTCGAACCACATGCTGTATTCGTGCGTAAACCAGCGGGTGAGCAGGTTTTGCTCGCTGTTGAAATAATTCAGCTTCGCTTGAACGCAGGCGCAATGCTCCGGGCTTTTCATGAACGTCAAATGCACTTTCTTCAGTTGGTCCGGGTCCGGGCGATCCTCTGCGTCGTAGATGACCACATATTCGCCCCGCGCGCGGATCAAGCCGTAATTGCAAGCCTTCGGCTTCGTCTTGGGCAAAGAATGAGGAACCACGATGGTCGTATAATACGGAGGCAGCTTCATCTTGCTTAACATCTCCTGCGCCTCTGTATCGTCTTCCTCGATCAGCAGCCGAACGTCCAGCTTCGATTTCGGGTAATCGAGCTGCTCGATGTTGCCAAGCAGCTGCGGGATCACTTCGCTTTCCTTGTACATCGGCACGAGAATCGTATAGACCGGCAGCGTTCGTTCATCGACGGCGTCTATCTCTTCCTGCTTGAAACGGAATTGCGCAAAATCCCGCGTACCGTACATCACAATGAGAAACTTGAACAATGTCATCACAAAATAAAAAAGCTGTATCCCGACATTGAGCACGATCAGTGTATGAAGCCAATCCAGACAGAGCGCTATTACGAACAAAAAGACGCAGATGCCGCCGGCGACAAGCTGGGGCGTCGTGAACGTGACGTGCGCCGAATTTTGCGGCTGCTCGTTCACCAGCTTTTGAGTGCTTTCCTCCATCAGCTCGGAAGGATACACTTTCTTCCAAAAAAATTCCATCTCTTCATGCGTAGCCATTACCTGCTCGACCGGCATACCCAGGAAGCTCTCAATGGTATACAGCGCCTGTTCCGTGAGCGGATTGCCGACGGCGACCAAAAACCGGTTCATGTCCTGATTAATGACGACGGCGTTAAGCTCCCGGGCTAAAATTTCGGGAAGCTTGACGAGCTCGTCAAACGACAGCTCATGACCGATTCTCCCCAGGTTGTTCTGATTCGCGATATAACGGTACAACAGCTCCGGTTCGATGAAACGAAGCGATGTCAAAATATCTCCGAGCAAGCCGCCGCTTTTCCGCTGAAATTCAAGCGCCGTTTCCAGCTGTTCCCGGGTAATGGCTCCGGCTTCGACAAGCAGATCGCCGAGGCGGCCTTTTTCACCCTGCCGTCCGACGACAGGCTCGAGCCGTTCCTTCGTCACCAGTCCGAGATCGACGACGATATCCCCAAGCCGGCCACCGACTTTTTCCTGATACGCCATGGCCTTGTTCAATTGTTCCTGGGTGAGCAGACCTTCCGTCAGTAACAAGTCCCCCAGTTTAATCTTGCCGTTATCCAGCGGGTCGTCCAGCCGCGGCCTAAAGCCTTCCCGGTTCATAATGAGCATTTTTTGCTCCAGCAGCCGATCGACGGAGCGGTTTGTATTCTCCAGTCGTTCCTTCAAATGCTGAAGTTGCTCTTCCAGCTCCCTGAGCCGGTCCTGTCCTTCCCGTTCTAGCTGAAGGAGAAGCTCCCGCTCGTGGCGAAGCCGTTCTTCCCGCTCAGCGGCCTGCTGCCGGGTCCACTGCAGAGGAAAGCCGAACAAGGCGCGGCGGAACGAGGTTACGGATTCCGGTTTCTTCGAATCCATTTTTTCAATCCCGCTTCCAATTTCTCCGCTTGCGCGAGCTCCGCCTGAATCGCCGCCGCCTCATTCTTCAGCCTTGCCTGCTCCCGCAGAGCGAACCGTCTTTGCTGCTCCCGCTGCCGCTCCACCTGCCCGATCTGCTCATCCAGCGCGGAAAAGTATCGGCGCGCCTCGCGGGCGTCATATCCGAACAATACGTCTCTTGTCCTCGACTTTTTCCTCACTCTCAAGCCAATACCTCCCCTTACCGGATATCCGTTGTAATTTCGATCGCGTCCAGCGGCTCCAGCGCGCGCACGACGGCTTGATCGCGTTGTTCCAGCAAAAACGTGTTCCCCGCCTCCGCCGTAAACGTCTCCCCGTTCTTATGAACGCACGCCGAGCCGTGGAGAATCATCCAGGTTACCTTTCGACCGTATGCCCCCGAAGCATCTATGGAGGTCTCCTGCCCCTTGCTCAAATGAATACGGCGCGTCTCCACTTCGATGCCATCGGCGAATACGGCACTATCCAGCGGTCGAGACCATCGCTCCGATGAACCGTCCTGCGGCAGCTCTTTACCGATCATCTTCCGCAGCGTCTCCTTTAGCTCCGCTCCTGCATCCTTGCGCGTGACGAGTATGCCTTCCCGGCTCGCCGCAACGACCACATCGGACAAACCGACCACAACGGCCGGAATATCAAGCTCGTTGACAGCATGCACATTGCGGCTCCCTTCGGAAATAAAAACCGGTCCGCTTCCCGGATGCTTCATTTCTTCCGTCAATGCGCACCAAGTGCCGAGATCTTTCCACCGCCCGTCGTATGCCAAAGCCGTTACACGACTCTCCCGCTCTGTAACGGCATAGTCGAAACTACGGGGATCGAGCCGGTCGTACGACAGCAGAAGCTCTTCGTACGTTTTGCCCGTAATGCCCATCTGCTGAAGCATATCGAGCAAATACCCTGCACGGAAGCAAAAAACGCCGCAGTTCCATAAGGCCCCCTGTTCAATAAGCCGGGCACTTTCTTCAAGGGACGGCTTCTCGTGAAACCGGCGTATCGCCACCGCTTCACCCGGTACGGCAGCCTCCTCCGGAATCATATATCCGTATTTGTCCGACGGCTTCCTTGGTTTGACGCCGACAAGCGACAGATTCGCTCTCGAACGCTCCAATACATTCGGTAGCTGTGCCAACATATCGTAAAATCGATCCTCCGCCCAGCTGTCCACCGGCAAAACGACGACCGGCTCTTCTCGGGATACGCCGCGGTGCGTAACCAGGTAGGCTACCGACAGCAAAATAGCGGGGAACGTGTCCCGTTTGTCCGGCTCCAATACCAAATCGACTTGCCGCCATATTTGACCAATGATCAATTCTCTTTGAGCTGCCGATGTGGCAATGACCGTGTTTTTCTGCAGACCGCGCCGGGTAAGCTGATGCCACACATTTTGCAGCATGGAGACCGGTTGGCCGGTTTCATCGGTAAACAACCGCAAAAACTGCTTCGGCTTCGCTTTCGTCGATAAGGGCCACAATCTTGTACCCGTTCCGCCAGACAATAAAATGATGTTCATCTCTCTCACCCGATCCGCTATTAATATCAAAATAATTGTAATCTATTTACATTTTAATTTTTAAAACTTTATTTTTTTTCAATCATATCACAATACTTTTATATTTCTCTTTGGTTAATATTAGCGCTTTGTCAGGTTGCGGCTCTTTCTCCCTCAAATGTTAAGAATGTGTTAAACAATCACTGTGCAATTGGTTGTCCAAAGCGCGTTAGCTTACATTTCATTATAACGACCACTTCTCAACAAATTCTGAACTTTTTGTCGAATGATGCAGAATCATTCCTGGTTATGTCGAATAGGGAATGATCCGAGCGGAGCCGGGAGCAACACAAAAAAAACCGCCGGATTCCCGACGGTTTCGCACTTGCATTTTATGAAATTAGGCGTTTACTTTTTCTTTTGCCGTTGCCGCCAAGGAGTTGAACGCGCCGATGTCGTTCACTGCCAGTTCAGCCAGCATTTTGCGGTTTACTTCTACGCCAGCCAGCTTGAGGCCGTGCATCAGCTTGCTGTAGGACAGGCCGTTTTGACGAGCAGCCGCGTTGATCCGAACGATCCACAATTTGCGGAAGTCGCGTTTTTTCGTACGACGGTCGCGGTATGCGTACATCAGGGACTTCATCACTTGTTCTTTGGCTGTCTTGAATAATCTATGTTTCGAACCGAAATAACCTTTAGCAAGCTTCAATACTTTCTTGCGACGATGCGTGCGGATGAATCCGCCTTTCACTCTTGCCATGAGTATCTACCTCCAAAATGTTAAGTATATCGCGTGAGCGGTGATTACTTGATGTTGGCGAGCTGCTGCTTCAGGCGTCTTACATCGCCGGGAGCCATAACCGGGTTCGTGCCGAGTACGCGCTTCGCACGAGCGGATTTGTGGGACAGCAGGTGGTTTTTATATGCTTTGTAGCGTTTTACTTTGCCGGTACCTGTAATTTTGAAACGGTCTTTCAAGCTGCTGTGTGTTTTCATTTTAGGCATGGAATGGTTCCTCCTTTAAGATTGAATTATTGCTGCTTCGGAGACAAAATCATGATCATGCTGCGGCCTTCCAGCTTCGGTTTGCGTTCTACGACGCAAAGCTCTTCCACTTCTGCGGCCATACGCTCCAATACGCGTTGTCCGATCTCGGCATGGGCAATTTCCCGGCCGCGGAATCGTACCGACAGCTTCACTTTGTCGCCTTCGCTCAGAAATTTCTGAGCATTGCGAAGCTTCGTTTGAAAATCGTGCTCGTCAATGGTCGCGCTAAGGCGAATTTCTTTGAGTTCCACAATCTTCTGATTTTTACGGGCTTCCTTTTCTTTCTTCTGCGTTTCGTAACGGAATTTCCCGTAATCCATAACACGGCAGACCGGCGGTTTCGCCGTCGGAGCCACATTGACCAAATCCAGATTCAGATCGAGCGCAATTTGCAGCGCTTCGCGAATCGGCTTAATCCCCAGTTGCTCTCCGTCCGCACCAATCAAACGAACTTCCCTCGCCCGAATTTCATCATTAATCATGTGCTCTGTACTTATGACCTGCCACCTCCAAAGGATTGTAACCGAGAATAAACGGTTCTGCGTTCTTGCCTTATGGAACGGCGCCGTTTATCCACTGACAACTGACCCCGTTACTTGCCGGAGCAACAGTTGCATTCGGTTGATGCGAAGCTATAAGTTTCCAAAAACTTATAAATTCATATCAACAAAAAAGACGTAGGCGCTTTACGCCCACGTCTGTTAGTCCAAGTGATCATTGACTCTGAATGGCATCAGAAATCGTTGCTCGTTCACTTAAGTTCGTAACCAGCCAACCCAAAGTCGGTCAGGTGAGAAGCGGGCGCTTCTTCTTTCGCACCAAACTAATATACCGTTTTTCAAAGTCGATGTCAACTATTAACTCCATTGTGCTAAAAAATCAACTGGCCTGCTTGCTCTGCACATCCTCGAGCCGGATGACCCGCGTATGCTCCGTATGGCTCCACTGCTTGTTGTTCTGCGTAAAAAAAGCGTAGAAGGTGATCGGCCACCAGGACAACAGAAACAGCGGGAACGTCACAAGATATTTATACGAACGCCATGGCGCCTTTTCCAAAATCAATGCAATGACGAATTGAGCGTACGTCAGCACTGAGAAAACGGCGAAGAAGTTCGGCGATATTTGGAACAGCGACGTAAAGTTCGGAACGCCCGGAATCGATAGATCGATCCACAGCACGACCGTTAAGATAGAGCCGATAAACAAATTGTACACATTGACCGCATAGATCGCGGTATCAATCTTGGACCAGCTGCCTTCCTTCAGCCCTTTCCACAGCAAAGGGAAGAAGTAACGTCTCGCCACGTTGAAGTGACCCTGCATCCATCTCAGACGTTGCCGCGCCGACGCTTTGAAAGTGAGCGGCTTCTCGTCGAATACTTTGGCATCGTAGTTGAATGTCGGATTGACTCCGCGCATCACACAACGCATCGTAAACTCCAAGTCCTCAACAAGGCTCGTGGCACCCCAGCCCATGTCCTTCAGCAAGTTGGTGTCAAAGCACATCCCGGTTCCCCCGAGATAGTTCGCCAGACCGAGGTTTGTCCTCGGCAGCTGCCACAGACGGTTACAATACCAGTACGTTACCGCATAAGCGGCGGTGATCCAGGAATCGTGCGGATTCTTCGTATCCAGGTAAGCCTGAATGACCTTCGAACCGTTGCACAGATCGTCGTTCATATGTTTCAGGTAATCGGTGCTGACCAGATTGTCGGCATCGAACATGACCACCGCATCGTATTGACGCGGCATCTTCCACAATTCCTTCAGCATCCACTCGATGGCGTATCCTTTGCCTCTCAGCTTCGGGTTGTGCCGCTCGCAAGCGTGAACGCCCATATCGCGCGCGATTTGCGCCGTGTGGTCGCTGCAGTTGTCGCAAATGACGAAAATATCGTAAAGTTCTTTCGGATAATCAAGATTTTTCAAATTATCAATGAGCGCCCCGACCACTTGTTCCTCATTATGTGCGGCTACGAGGACGGCGAACGTTTTTTGCGGTGCGTGATTTGCTTTGTTCTTGCGGCGGTACCAACCGAAAAATGTCAGAACCAACTGATAGGCACCGATCAAAGCAATTATGATCTGGAGTCCTAACAGGATATTGTCCAGCATGAAACATCCCCCTTTTTTTGTATGTACCCCTGGTTGTCTCTCTAGCGTATCTTATTTGTTCTCATAAAATCTGATTCGATGGTGCGATTTGGATTACGAGGGTAGCCGAATATGATTTTCCTCTCTTTGCTCCGTTTTGTCAAAAGCTCCAAAGCTCATTGATGTGCCAGAACTAACGTTTTTCTCGGGAAAACGGCGGCATTAACACTCAGACTCTTTATCATCCATCTTTTTACGTCTTATTTTCATCGTTTTTCACATATTTTATAAGTTCAGACTGGAAAAAACTTTCTACTGGCCGGCCTGCCGACTTCGCCTATTATACTACCGGATGACCCTTTCCACAAAATCCGACACGATCCGTGACACGCACCGGTACATCTTTCCCGGCATACATAGTACTAAACGTACTACTTGAGCAAAAGGTTGCAGTTTTCGGTTGCTCCGTTTCACCAGCGCGACACATGCTACCTTCTTCTTCAGTTCCTTATGCTTGCAAAAAAATATCCTGCGGGCGGTTACGAGGGATGATGAAGCCTCGCGCCGATTCGCCGGATTAACCGGCGTGTACTTCGGATACAATGGTAACAGGAATCAATGGTGTTTTGCCACCCCTGCCGCCCGAATTCCCCGATCGAATAATCGGTCCTTGCGCGATGTACTTAATAAATAAACATGAACCGTCATGTTGAAACAGCAAATGAAACGCTGCGTTCATACCGCGTTGATACTGCTCTAACAAAACGGTGTTATTTTATATATAGATCGCCGGTATCGCTGATTCCGGGCAGGGAGGTGCAACCGCATTGAGTCGTGTCGCGACATGGCTGCTGCAGCATGAAAGACGTCTGTTTTGTTTTGTCAACCAGAGGATTCACCATCGAGCGCTCGATTATTTGTTCGGCGCCATTACGCATTTGGGAGGCGCCGCGCTCAGCATTCTGCTCGCCCTGTGCTTTGCTGTATTTGCCGAAGGCAGCCTGCGACTGGCAGGTATTCAAAGCTGCGTAGCGCTTGCCGTAAGCCACGTTCCCGTCGCCATTATGAAGAAAAAATTTCCGCGACTTCGTCCTTATCTCGTCGTTCCCGACGTCCATACGTGCAAAAATCCGCTGACCGACCATTCGTTCCCGTCCGGCCATACAACGGCCATATTCTCCATCGCCGTGCCGCTGGCACTGATCCATCCGCTCCTTGCGGCGATTTTGCTCCCGCTGGCATGTCTCGTAGCCTTCTCGCGTATATATTTAGGACTGCACTACCCGTCCGACTGTCTCGCCGGCTTTGTCATCGGGGCGGTTACGGGCTTGTCGACCGTTGCATTTTTCGGGTAAAAGCATTAATGTTAAATTTGTGCAATTCACTTGGTACAAGGTGTGGTGAACCGCCAATGCGTAAGAAGAGAGTCTTGTTACTATCCGAGGGCTTCGGCGCGGGGCATACGCAAGCGGCTCATGCCCTGTCCGAGAGCCTCCGCATGATCTCTCCCGAAATCCAGACACGCGTGCTCGAGCTCGGAAGCTTCCTGCATCCGACGCTGGCCAGATGGATCTTTACCGCATACCGTAAAACGGTATCCAATCAACCGAAACTGTATGGCATCGTATACCGGTCTCAATATAAAAAATCGCTTAACCGCTTTACCCAGTTGGCACTTCACCGTATTTTTTATGCGCAAACCGCCGAAGTGATCCACCAGCTTCGTCCCGATACCATCGTGTGCACACATCCGTTCCCCAGCGCCGTCATATCCAGGCTGAAGCGTTCGGGGCTGGACGTGCCGTTATGTACGGTAATTACCGATTATGACGCTCACGGCACCTGGGTCAGTCCGGAAGTCAACAAGTATCTCGTCTCAACGGCAGACGTCAAGGAAAAGCTGCTCAGCCGCGGCGTTCCGTCCGATACGGTCAAAGTGACCGGCATTCCGGTTCACCCCAACTTCTGGCAGCCGCATAACCGGGAGGAGCTTCGTGCCCGTTTCGGCCTGAAACCGATTCCGGCCGTGCTTGTCATGGGAGGCGGCTTCGGGCTTGTTAACGACGAGTCGTTTCTCGGCCATCTGACCCGCTGGCGGGAGCAGATCCAAATTACGATATGTCTCGGCCATAACGACAGAGCGATGTTCGAGCTGGCGGAGGACGAACGTTTCCGGCATCCGCACATTCGGCTGCTCGGGTTTACGAAGGAAATCGATAAATGGATGGACGTTTCGGATTTGTTAATTACGAAACCCGGTGGAATGACCTGCACGGAAGGACTGGCGAAAGGAATTCCGATGCTGTTCTATAAGCCGATTCCGGGACAGGAAGAAGAGAATTTGCAATACTTTGCCCAGCACGGGCTCGGGGAACAGATCAAATCGGCGGAAACGATTGATCACTGGTTCCAATTGTTAGTCGATCATTACCCCGATGTCGTCCAGCGCCGCGATGCGTTGACCCACAGCATCGAACCGTACAATCCGGCCCATTGCTCGCAGGCGATCGTCGAAATTCTCCAGCAACTGGCAGCGAAATCATAGTAGTGATTCGAATGCCGCTCGCATCTCATGCCGGAAGGCGGCATCAAACAAAAAAACCATGGTCTCGCCGCAAGCGGCTCCATGGTTTTCTTTTTTACCGATCTTGACCGATCGCCAGCTGCCGCAAATGATCGGCCAGCGCTTGCTCGCCAATAACCACTTCCAATCGGTGTATCGGCATGCTCCGTTCGTAAAACTTCGTTTCGTATTCCGTCATGATTAAATCGGTTCGCGGCCCTTCCGCATGCAAATCGAGCGAAATGTTGCGCATGCGCAAACCGAGATCTGCGAATGAATTGAGCGAAAACTCAAATAAGGAACGGGAGTCCGTTTTAAAATGAATTTGTCCGTTAGCATTTAATATGCCGGCATATTTGTTTACAAAATCACTATGGGTCAAACGCCGCCGGGCATGCTTCTTCTTCGGCCATGGATCGCTGAAATTCAAGTAAATCCGCTCGATCTCATCCTTACCGAACATGTTCTCGATGGATTCGATGTTGTACCGGACCAGGCGCAAATTGCTCAGATCGCCTCCATGCTCCTCCCGGGACTCTCTGGCCTTTTCGCAGCCGCGGCGTATAAGCTCGTCATACATATCGACGCCTATGTAATTAATATCCGGGTTGAGCGCGCTGAGCTGGCTTATAAACCGCCCTTTCCCCATCCCGAGCTCCACGTGAATGGGACGGTCGTTACCGAACACGGTCGACCACTTTCCTTTAAACTGTTCAGGCTGCAATACTGCAAGTTCCGGCTGCGCCTCCAGCGCCTCCAGAATCCCTTTCCGACCTCTTAAGCGCATAATAAAATGTAAACCTTCCTTTAACCGATTTTCGTACCGCTTCAGGCTTAGATTATACTCTGAATCGGATAGAAAGAAAAGAACCGGCTAACCGCCAAACAACAGCGCGATCAGCCGGTTCGTACCGCCAGGTCAGGCTTCGAGCAGTTGATAATGGATTTTTCCCGTTTCCGGAAGAATCATCGTCTCGATGGTCTTCCGTACTTTTTTCCTCGCCTCCACAGCAACCCGCGGGTCATTGTTGAAACGAATGCCGGCTGCAAGAGCCATTGCTTCCTTCAAGGAAAGCTCCACCGTCACCTTCTCTTCGCCATGACAAACCGTAATGTCGTCCATAGCACATCACCTCACTGGAAAGAAAGTGCGAGCGAAGACGGCTGTTATCTTACTTCGCGCTCATCCCGGTTGCGTCCGCGCATACCGGTCAGACCAAGAAGTCCCAGCAGACCAAGCCATCCCCAGTTCGAACCGTTGTTTGTCGCGTACGGACGGGCCGTATTCGTACGGTAGTTAGCCGTGTTATAGTTCCCGCCGTAGCCGTAACCTGTGCGGTCATTGGCGTTCGTATAAGTGTTCATCCGGTCAAGCATATGGTCGCTGTAGTTGCGAACCGTATTGCCTGTTGTCGTGCCAGTCGTACCGGTCGTGCCGGTTGTTGTGGCGCCGTAAGCACCGGAAGTCGTGCCTGTCGTTCCCGTTCCATAGGTTCCGGCTCCGTAATTTCCGACCGTTCCAGTGGCCGTACCTGTCGTACCGGTAGCCGTCGTTCCGGTTGCACCGGTTGTCGTACCGTACGTGGTGGAAGTGGTGCCTGTCGTGCCAGCCGTTTCGGCCAAAGCTTGACCGCTAAAGCCGATCGTTGCCGTTACCGCCAAAGCCAGTACCGTTTTTGCAAACTTATTCATGGGTTAAATTTTCTCCTTTCGGATACTGTTTTTATAGTGCAATTAATAATGCAGCGGCTTGCAGTCATAGCATGATCTCCGCACGTTGTTCTTATCCTGCGCGCGTTCTGGAGGGTTTTGTTAGAGACGAAAGTTCGCTTTTATCGCGATTTTTCGGTAAAATAGAAGCATATTCGCCTTTGTGAAAAGAGGAATTCGCATGCAACAGCTGGATACGGCTCCTCCCCGCTTATGGGGAGATAAACGCTTCCATACCTGGAATTACGAAATGAGAGAACAGTTCGGCACCAAAGTGTTCAAGGTGATGCTGGATGCCGGCTTTACTTGCCCGAACCGCGACGGCAAAATCGCAACGGGCGGCTGCACCTTTTGCAGCGCGCGGGGTTCCGGCGATTTCGCCGGTAGCCGCAGAGACGACCTGGTGACACAATTCAACAAAATTCGCGACCTGCAGCATCAAAAATGGCCGGAAGCGCAATATATAGGTTATTTTCAAGCGTATACCAACACATATGCGCCGGTGGATGAGCTGCGCGAATATTATGAAGCGATTTTGCAGCAGCCGGGCGTCGTCGGTCTGTCGATCGCAACTAGGCCCGACTGCTTGCCCGACGATGTGGTCGATTATTTGGCCGAGCTGAACGAGCGCACTTATCTGTGGGTGGAGATGGGGTTGCAAACGATTCACGAAAGCACCTCCGCGCTGATTAACCGGGCGCATGATACGGCTTGTTATGCGGACGCCGTCGCCAGATTGAGAGCGCGCGGCATTCGCGTCTGCGCTCACATTATTTACGGCCTGCCGCAGGAGACGCATGAGATGATGCTGGCTACAGGCAAGGCTGTCGCGGCCATGGACGTGCAGGGGATCAAAATCCATCTGCTGCATCTGATGCGCAAGACGCCGATGGTCAAGCAATATGAAGCTGGTTTGCTTCAATTTTTGGAAAAGGACGAATACGTCAAGCTGGTCGTCGATACGCTGGAGTTGCTCCCGCCAGAGATGATCGTCCATCGGTTGACGGGCGACGCGCCGCGCGATTTGCTGATCGGACCGATGTGGAGCTTGAAGAAATGGGAAGTGCTAAACGCCTTTGACGCGGAACTAACCCGGAGAAATACGTGGCAGGGCAAGCTTTGGAATCCGCAGCCGCAGATTGGATAACCGATTCAAGGAGCCTGCACCCTTATCGCGTTCCACCAGCGTTTATAATAGTAGACACGGCTCAAATTCAAGGAGGGATGACGGGTGAAACGAATGTTGATCGTAGCGGCGGCACTCGTGTTTGCCGCCGGCTGCGGCAATCGGCCGGCAGCGCCGACCCCGGCGCCGGCACCGGAATTGCCCGTCGTCGCAACGACGGAGCCAGGTCTTGGCACGCCGCCGAAAGCGGAACCGGCCGCCCCCGAGGCGACCGATACCGCGCCGGCGGGCGGCGCAAGCGGCGAAGCCGACCGCGGCGGCCAAGCTTCGCCACCGGCGGTAAAGCCGTCGGCACCGTCTGCTGCCACCCCGCAGCAGCAGCAGCAGCAGCAGCAGCAGCAGACGCAGGCGCCGGTGGTGACGCCGCCGAAAGCGCCCGCCGCGGAGATGCCGAGTGCGCCCGCGCTGCAGGAGCCCGCGATCGCGACGGCACCGCCGGCAGCGGCGAAGCCGGAGGACAGCGGCGGCAAAGCGGCGCCGATGCCGACCGATTTGATCGCGCCGCCGAAGCTTGAATCGTCTGGCGCTGCGTCGCCGTCTTCGGCCGATGCGACCTCGTCGGCGCAATCGCTGTTCGAATCGACCTGCGCGGTCTGTCAGGGCGGGAAGCTCGAAGGCGGCAAACCGCCTCGCCCGTAGCCAGGTTTTGAATACCATTCGTACCGCTACGTACCGTCGGATTCCGGCGGTTCTTTATTTGTCATCTTTTCGCAAGGGAAAGGAACATCGCCGTGGGATTCGTATCGATCTTAAGCTTCACCCATCAATTGGTCAAAGAACGCGTCTCGCCCGGAGACACGGCCGTGGACGCGACGGCAGGCAACGGTGTAGACACGCTGTTCCTGGCCGCGCTGGTCGGTCCTAATGGCGTCGTACACGCCGTTGATGTTCAAGCGCAAGCGCTGCGCAATACCGCAACGCGATTGAACGAAGCGCTGCCGGATCATCGGACGCTACTGCATCACCGAAGTCATGCCGAGCTGCAAAGTATCGTACCTACAGACCGGTGGGGACAGGTTGCCGCCGTGATGTTCAATCTCGGCTACTTGCCCGGTGACGATCATGCCACCGTGACGCAGCCCGATTCCACGCTGACCGCACTCGCGGCGGCAGCGGAAGCGATCCGGCGCGGCGGCATCATTACCGTGGTGCTATATACCGGCCATCCCGGCGGCAAGGAAGAGGCTAACGCCGTGGAAGCATGGGCTGCCGCGCTGCCGCAAAAAGCGTATCAAGTACTGCAGTATCGCTTTTTTAACCAAAAAAACAATCCGCCTTACTTGCTGGCCATCGAGAAACGGTAAGGATGCGTATCGGTTTACTATAGAAATACGGACGCCGGCTTGCTATAATCCAATCTATAGATTCGACAGGCGCGATGAGCGCGAAAACTAAACCAAGGAAGCAGGGAAGACATTGAAGCCATATCCGTTGCAATGCAAACCTGAGTTTAAAGAACGCGTCTGGGGTGGAAGAGCCCTGGAGCGGTTCGGACTGAATTTGCCGGAAGGTCATATCGGGGAAGGCTGGATGATCGGGGATCATCCGAACGGCACGACCTCGGTCGTGAACGGAGAGCTTGCCGGCATGGGACTCGATCAAATTCGCGAGCAGTATGGCGAAACGTTTTTCGGCAGCAAAGGCTTTTCCGAGAAAAACGGCCGATTTCCGCTGCTGATCAAGCTGCTCGATTGCCAGGACGATCTGTCGGTACAAGTCCATCCGAACGATCATTACGACCGTTTGCCGAAAGGCGAGCTGGGGAAAACGGAAATGTGGTACATTCTGGATGCAAAGCCGGGCGCCAAAATCATATACGGTCTCAAAGACGGCGTAAACCGCGAACAGCTTGCCGCCGCCATCGAGCAAAACCGGATCATGGATTGTCTGAACGAGATCACGGTAGAACCCGGCGATTCCTTCTATATTCCGGCAGGAACGGTACACGCGCTTGGCGCTGGCATACTCGTCGCCGAAATTCAGCAAAACTCCGACAGCACGTATCGTCTATACGATTACGACCGGCTCGGTCTTGACGGGAAGCCCCGCGAGCTGCACATCGAAGATTCGCTTAGCGTCATCGCCTATGAAGGATCGGGCGCTACTTATATGAAGACGGAGCTGAGCCGCGCAGGCGAATGGTTGACGCTTGCCCAATCGCCGTTCTTCGTTACGGAGAAAGGCGAGGTCGACGGCGCGTGGAGCTTAAGTACGCTTTCCGATAGCTTCGTCATTCATATCATTTGCGAAGGAACCGGATCAATCCGCTATGCGGACGGCGAGCTTCAGGTGAAGCCCGGCGAATGCTACCTGCTGCCGGCCAATCTGGGCAGCTACGAGCTGACGGGCCGCATGACCGTACTGCGCAGCTATTTGCCTTAATGCGATGATCAGCCAATCCAATGTAAATGTATGCAATCCCTGGACGAACGGCAAATCAAGTATGGCGAGCAGACAAGCCTGTCACTTAAAGAAGTCGTTCCAGAAGAAATAGGTGAAGCAAGCGCGCCGGTGCCGGTGCTGCAACCGACGAAACATAAAAAGCAGGCATTCGGAACCGCCGAAAGCCTGCTTGCTTATCCTTTTGCAGTATACTACGCTTTGCTTGTTTCCAGCGCCATCGTGAACGACGCCGGGCGTCCGCCGGCCGCATCCGGCGAAAAATAAACGATCAGCAATTGCTCACCCGTCATGTCCATTTCCCCGGACGCCAAATAATGATCCATCCGGAACGGCACGACCTCGATCATCACATGCTTGTGAAGTTCCTTCTCTCCGATGCCAAGCGCGGCGAATTGCGGCGATACGTCCTCGGGCCGCTCTGCCAAGCGGCGCATATATTGCCCCTGCTGCTGCTTGTCCAAGGTGAAATCCCACCAAATTTTGCGGGGCTTGTACTTATGGTTCATGAAATAATCGAGCTTCATCAGTCCCTCGATCACTTCCATGCCTTCCGTCTTTCGATGCGTTAGAAATGCATGCAGCCGGGTAAACAAATCCTCGAGCTGATGGCCGATCTTCTGCCAGCCCCGCTCTTCCCAATAATCGCCGAACTCCTGGAAAAAGTCGAACGCCGACGCAAACTCCCGTTTGATGAGATAGCTTACCGTATGGTCCATCCGATGCGCGTTCCAATATTTCTCGAGCACATCCTCCACCCGCTTGATTCGCACCAAGTCGGAGAACGGCAAAATCCGGTTGCCGAGAATTTCATAAGGCGCATGATCCATATAAATATAGCCGTACTGCTCCGCATCGTTTCGCATGCCGGTCCCGCGCAGCATTTTCAAGAAGCCGAGCTGCAGCTCCTCCGGCCCCAAGGCGAACACATCATTGAACGTTTTACGGAACGATCCGTAATCTTCCTCCGGCAGCCCGGCGATCAAATCGAGATGCTGGTCGATTTTGCCGCTTTCCTTTACCTTCGTTACCGTCCGGGTCAGCTTCGCAAAATTTTGCCGGCGCTTCACTAGGCTGTTCGTCAAATCATTGGTCGATTGTACGCCGATCTCGAACCGGAAAATGCCCGGCGGCGCGTTCTCCGCGAGGTAATCGAGCACCTCCGGCCGCATAATGTCGGCCGTAATCTCAAATTGAAACACGCATCCGCTGTGATTCTGAATGAGAAATTCAAATATTTCCATCGCGTAATCGCGCTTGATGTTAAACGTCCGGTCGACGAATTTGATCAGCTTGGCGCCGGAACGGATCAAGTAGAGCAGGTCGCTCTTCGTTCGCTCCATATCGAAGTAACGCACGCCTACTTCTATAGAAGAAAGACAAAATTGACAGCTGAACGGACAGCCCCGGCTCGTTTCGAAATAAACGACCCGGTTCGCCAAGCTCGGAACATCCTCGGCAAAACGGTGCGGCGTCGGAATGTCATCCAGGTTCAGTTTCGGCCTCGGCGGATTGAGGATCACCCGATCTTCTTTGCGGTACGCGACGCCGAATACGCTGTACAGCGCCCGGTCTCCCTTCAGCTCCGTCAGCAAATGATGGAACGTCTCTTCCCCTTCGCCCATGACGATATAATCGACCTCCGGCAGCCGGTTCATCCAATATTCCGTATCATAGGACACTTCGGGCCCGCCGAGTATGATGGTCAGTTCGGGCATAATCTTCTTGAGCATGCCGATCACGACGATCGTCTCTTCGATGTTCCAAATGTAGCACGAGAACCCGACCACATCCGGCTTCCGCTGATACAGATCGGACACGATGTTCATGGCCGGGTCCTTGATCGTATACTCCGCGATCTGGATATTGTGAAAATCCCGCTCGCTATAAGCTTTCAAGTAACGAAGCCCGAGCGAGGTATGGATGTATTTGGCATTCAACGTAGAGAGTACAATATTGTTCATGAGGTGAAACCCTTCTTTTATCCAAAATAATATCCCTATTCTACACGGAATCCGAATCGAACACAAAAAAAAGAAATGGAACCTCTCGGTCCATTTCCACATTTACAATAGAAACGATTGGCTTTGCATCGCTTCGGTATCCGGCGACAAGGCCGCGAGCACAAACTCGTCTTGTCCTTCTTCCTTCCACGTGCTTGCTTGTGTCTTGAGCTGCGTATCCATCTGTTCTTTCTCTGTCATTAACGCGGACACGTCTCCCTCCGACCGATTGATCGTGTGTTGGAGCCGGTTGCGCTGCTCGAGCCGTTTGGCCAACTGGTACAGGATCATGCTACGTTGATCTTCCTTTCGCTCATAAGTTCTTGCTTCTATGCTACCGTGCGAACATGAAGACAAGATTAAGGGAACATCAATAAAGTATTAAATCCCCTCACCCACTATATGCGGCTTCCAGGATATAGCATTTCCCAAATGTATGAAAAATATGTGAAAAGGCTTCTGTCTATTTGCGTTTACCCTAGCCGTTTACGGAAAAACCGACGCGCCCAACGGCTGCCGCCTCACTCCCATTTGAACGTGAAGCAGGCGATTCCAAAAGCAATAACGAGCCAGCCGCCGAGCAGCAGCGCCTGCCAGCCGACTTCCATCAGCCCCGCTCCTGCATTCATCACTTGCCGCAGCGCCGTCGTCAAATGGGAAATCGGGAGCAGCTTGACGATGGGCTGCAAAAATTCGGGCATATTTTTGATAGGAAAGAAAACGCCGCCGAGAAACATCATCGGAAACGAAATGAAGCCGGCGATCGGCCCGGCGCTTTCCGGCGTCTTAGCCAGCCCGGCGATGATGAAGCCGATCGACATGAACGTCAGCGTGCCAAGGACGATGAAGCCTAGCAGCAGTAGCCAGGAGCCGTTCACCCGGGTACCGAAAAACACCGAACCGATGAGCAGCACAATGACCGCCTGCGCACCGTTCAGCAGCAGTCTTGCGGTAATTTGCGCCGCAATGAACGTCGACGCGCTGAGCGTCGTGCTTTGCATCCGCCGCAGAACGCCCCGTTCGCGCCAAGAGGCGATTTGCCCCGCAACGCCGTTCAAATTGTTGGACATGATCATCATCGCTACAATGCCGGGGACAAGGAAGTCGATGTACGACAGCTTCAAGGCTTGGACCGCTTCTGCATCCAGCGTTATTTTCGGCATATACCCGGACAGCTTCTTGTCGATGCCGTCAATAATCGGGGAAATCAGTTGAAGCCCGACCTGCGAGGCAGCGGCGTTCGTCTCGTCGTAATATACTTTGATCGCCGCGGGCGCGCCGTGCGGTTTCTCCACCTGCTGCCCGTACCCTTTCGGGATGACGATGACGAGCTGCGTATCCCCATGCTTCAAGTCGTCCAGCGCCGGAGAAATCTCCTTGGCATCCTGCAAATCCAACACGACATTGCTTTTTAAAGCCTGCACCAATGCCGTCGAAGCGGAGCTCCGGTCCAAGTCGATCAAGTTGCCCGACACCGTCACCGGATTTCCTTTGCCGAGGAACGATCCGAGCATGACCATGAAGAAGATCGGAAAAAAGAGCGTCCACATCAACACTTGCCGGTTTCTGGCAAACAACCGGAGCTGACTGACGGTCAGCTGAATATACGCATTCATTCTTCCCTTAAGCTCCTTCCCGTCATGTGAATGAAGACGTCCTCCAACGTCGCCGTCCGCGTCTGCAAATCGTGCACCTTCCACCCTTTTTCCTCGGCGAGCGCAATCAGGTCGACCAGCGACGTTTGCAGTTGATCCGTGTACAGCACATACACCTCTTTGCGGCGGTCCACCTGTTTCACCTCTTTCCGCTCAGCCAAGGCGTCCCTCACCTGCTGCTCCTGCTCTTCCGTAAAATCGTCGCTTCCCTCGAGCCGGAATTCGATCGCGCTATCCGACTGCAAGCTGCGAACCAAGTTTCGCGGGGTGTCGAGCGCGATGACCTGCCCGCTGTCCATCAGGCAAATCCGGTCGCACAGCACATGCGCTTCTTCCATATAATGCGTGCTGAGCACGACCGTCTTGCCCCGCTCCTTCAGCCGCAGCACAATATCCCACAACGTCCGGCGCGCTTGCGGATCGAGTCCCGTCGTCGGTTCGTCCAAAAACACAACCTGCGGGTCGTTCACGAGCGCAAGCGCAATGGCCAGCCGCTGTTTTTGCCCGCCGGATAAATGCTTGACGCGGTCGTTTCGTTTTTCCTGCAAAATCATATCATCCAGCAGAGGCTCTATCGGCACCGATACCGAGTAGAAACTTGCGTACATGCGTACAATTTCATGCACTTTGAGCAAATCGAACAACGACGTCGATTGGAGCTGTACGCCGATCACCTGCTTCACTTTCTTCAGCTCGGTCCGGGTATCGTATCCGGCAACCACCGCATGCCCGCCATCCGGCCGGCGCAAGCCCTCGATCATTTCCATCGTCGTCGTTTTCCCGGCTCCGTTCGGTCCGAGTAGGCCGAACACTTCTCCTTTGTACACCTCGAAATGAACGCCTTTAACCGCCGTAAAATCGCCGTATTTTTTGATTAAACCATCCGCTCTGATCATGATTTCTGGCGCCGACAACTTTCCCGCTCCTTTGCACACGCTTTATCCAAACCTTGCTCCAGTATACCATTCGTGCCGGCGCATTGCACTGGACAAAGGACGGGCGATTTCTCCCTGGACGGCCTCCGTGGTATAGTAGTAGCATCGATTAAACGAAACGGAGCGAACTTAGCTATGGCACCTTTGAATCCCGACTCAACATCCAAACCGAACCCGACGAAATCTCGATCCTATTCGAATAACAATAACGATGGAAATGCCGGTAAAAAGCATTCCTCCGGCCCTGGGCGCGGCAAGCCTGGCACTGCCCCGGGCCCAACCGCGTCTGCCAAAAAGCAATCGGTTACGCCAGAGGCGCAGTCGATCGGAATCGGCGACCGGATCGTCGTCACGATCAAGCGGATCGGCATCAACGGGGAAGGCGTCGGCTACTACAAGCGCAAAGCGGTGTTCATTGACGGTGCGCTGCCGGACGAAGTTGTCAAAGCGACGGTTACGAAGTCGGAGCCGACCTACCTGCTCGCCGAGCTGACAGAGATCGAGAAGCGGTCGCCGGACCGCCAAACGCCGCCGTGTCCGGTATACGACCGCTGCGGCGGCTGTCAGCTGCAGCATCTGGCGTATCCCGCGCAGCTGCGCGCGAAGGAAGAGCTGATCCGGGAATCGTTCCACCGCTATACCGGCACCGCTCCCGAAGCATTGCCGCTTCGCCCGATTGCCGGTATGGACGACCCGTGGGGCTACCGCAACAAAGCGCAGCTTCAGGTCGGCAACGTCGACGGGCATGTGCTGACCGGCTTGTATTCGCCGGGGACGCATAAGCTAGTCGACATCAGCGGCTGTCCGGTACAGCATCCGGCGATCAATAGCGTCGTCGAACACGTCAAGAAGCTGCTGCACGAGCTGCGCATCCCGATCTATCACGAGCGTACCCGCAAGGGCATCGTTCGCACCGTCGTCGCCCGCGCCGGAACGGAGAGCGGCGAAGTGCAGCTGACCTTCATCACCGCGGCGGATCATATCCCGCAGCAGGAAGCGCTTGTACGGCTTATCCGCGAAGCGCTGCCGCAGGTGACGACCATCGCCCAAAACGTAAATAAAGGCGTAGCTCCGCTCGTATTCGGCGACAAGACAACCGTGCTATGGGGTAAGGAGCGGCTTGACGAGACGCTCGGCAGCGTCCGCTTCTCCTTGTCGCCGCGCGCCTTCTTCCAGCTCAACCCGTCGCAGACGGTGAAGCTGTACGATGCGGTCAAGGAAGCGGCCGCCCTCACCGGCGACGAGCTGGTCGTCGACGCCTATTGCGGCACGGGCACGATCGGGCTGTGGCTTGCCCCACAAGCTCGCGAGGTGCGGGGCATCGAAGCCGTTCCCGAGGCGATCGAAGATGCCCGGGACAATGCGCGCGCGAGCGGAGCCGCGAACGCGCAGTTTTTCGTCGGGCGCGCCGAGCGGCTGCTACCCGAATGGGTGCAGCGCGGCGTCCGTCCCGACGTCGTCGTGGTGGACCCGCCGCGCACCGGCTGCGAGCGGCCGCTGCTCGACGCGGTCGCGCTGGCGAAACCGGCACGGCTCGTCTACGTGTCGTGCAACCCGTCCACCCTGGCGAAGGACTGCCAGGTGCTGTTCGGGCACGGCTACCGGCTGGAATGGATTCAGCCGGTCGACATGTTCCCGCATACGTCGCATGTGGAGTGCGCCGTGTTGTTAAAGTGGGCGGGTACCAAGAAGTAATGGGCAGTTTCCTTTCTTTTTATATATAAACCTACTAACATTAAAAGGCGCGGGTTTCTGCAACCCGCGCCGTTACTTGTATTCATTTCATTTTCAAGTAGTAATGAACAATTCCCTCGTCACAAATCGCGTATAGCTCTCCGGATAGAACGCCTTGCATCACTGATATTTTTCCGTGCGTCATCCAGGCTGTCAAGCGCATCCCGAAGGTCGCTTTCTTGTTTAGCCCGATATGGTCTCTTTTTTACTGGAGCTACTTTCGTTTTTACGGGAGTTACTCTTTTCTTGATAATTTTCACGGCCATTTAAAATCACCTCCAATTTTGAAGATATTTAATCATATGCCGAAAACGAAATCCCGCTTCATGCTGCTGACTATCTTTATAGTAACTATACCTAAATTTCATTAATATGTACGATGCCCTAACCTCCCTTGGATTTGCTGCGATGCTCATAGCTCTAGTCCAACATATGGTATACTATTTACAAAAATAAACAGAAATCCAAAGCAAGGAGTCGTTGCCTGTTGCATATCGGAATCGATTTAGACAACACCATTCTCGATGCTACCTCGGCCCATTTACAGTATTATAATCAGGTGTCCGGGTTATCGCTAACACCCGGCGATGTTAACGATTTTTATATATACCGCTTGTACGGATGGGATGATGAAAAACGAGATGCGGTTTATCATCAATATGGACATGACATACATTGGAATTCATCGCCATTGCCGATGGCAGTAGAAATATTACAGCAGCTATTTCTTAAGCATCAAATATCCATCATTACTGCACGACCGTTGCTTTTTCATGATGTAACCGTCGAGTGGCTGAAGCTCCACAAAATCAATTATCATACCATCGCATTTACCGAAAACAAACTCCAGCATTGCATCCATTCCCATGTAGATGTGCTGGTTGACGACGGTCCTCATTATGCGGAGGAGTTCGCTCTTGTTAATAAGCCCGTTATTTTATATGAACAGCCTTATAATCTGAACGTTACGAGTGCGTTCGTCTATCGTGCTTCCAACTGGATCGAAGTTAAACAGCATGTTGATGACTTGGAGTCTAACGAATAGCGATTGGATGAGGTATGAAGTAAGTCTGCCGCCTTGTTAAAATTGAATCCCCTCAAGATCACTACGGAGCCGTCGTATGAATTTTTGATCGTTATTCGCATTTACATGATCGCGCCGAAAAAACGATTGAGCAAACATTGTTTGAATTTAAAACGATCCGAGCACATAGCATAACCAAACTTAAGGCTATAATCGATTCAGAACTGCATTTGGAATTGACGGGTTCACACCCCGCATTCGGCACAGTGAAGGTAAGAGAATTGCTTTCCACTTGGGTTGTTCATGATTTAACGCATATCACGCAAATCGTAAGAGTCATGGCCGTGCGGTACAGTACGGACGTTGGACCTTGGAAACAATATTTAGGTATATTGCAAAAACAATGACAATTTTAGCGAAAGATCTTTATTATTGGCCTCTGCCAACTACATATCATCAAAAAAAGACAAGCAACCGGAGCCGCTAAAAGGCGGGCTAAGGTTGCTTGTTTTTTTGTGCATCTCCCCCCGCACTACATACACAGCATGGGAACGATCGCAATGTAATCTCATTCGTATTTCCCCTGCGCCGACGTTATTTCGTGTGACCCGGTATGGATAGGTTATCGACGACCGCAGAAGCCAGTGGGATGCAGTATTTTTCGCTAGCGGGCGCCAACTCATCCTTTACTTCAACCGACTCCCTTTTTCAGGCTACCGTTGCGAGGGCCAACGTTAAAACGAAAGCCTCAAAGCGGTTTGTTCTCAACAGACTAAAAATTACAATATTATAATTCCTATATTGCTTTAATTTTCATGATAGTGTATTATACACAGTATAAGCGATAGTGTATGACGCATAGTATGAAGCACAAGAGGTGGATCGATGAGTACTTTACTGAGTTCTCTGACGACAGAGTTACGGAGAGGGACACTGACGTTAGCCGTATTAAGCCAGCTGCGTACACCTAAATATGGATATTCGCTCGTTCAAATTTTGGAAGCGCGCGGGATCGCGATTGACCAGAGTACGTTGTACCCCCTGCTGCGTCGTCTGGAGAAGCAAGAGCTGGTGACGAGCAGTTGGGATACGTCGGAAAGCAGACCGCGCCGTTATTATGAGTTGAGCGAATTCGGCACGCAGATCTATGAGCAGTTAAAAAAAGAATGGGAAGAGACAACCCGGGAACTGAACATTTTATTAAAAGGAGAGGACATCATTGAACCTGATTGACCTTTATATTCATGAAGTGACGCGTAGGCTACCTGAAAAAAATCGTGCAGACATTGCGCTTGAGCTGCGTTCGACGATTGAAGATATGCTGCCGGATGAGTATTCGGAGCAAGACATCAAGTCCACCCTATCGAAGCTTGGAAATCCGGCAATTCTTGCAAATGGTTACCTGGATCGACCGATGCATTTAATCGGACCGCGTTTTTATGATCTGTATATCCAGTTGCTAAAAATGATTTTGCCTGTATCCATAGCGATTTCCATCGTTTCCGTCATAGCGAATCGTGTGATCGCATACGACGGGAGCGAAGCGGTGCTGAACGTCATACTCGATACGATTGGGCATGGAATTTGGAGTATTTTGAGTGGAGCGATTCAAGTGTTTTTCTGGTTAACGATCGTGTTCGCTTTCCTGGAACGCACTTCGCATCCAAAAGCCAATATTACCTGCACCTCTCATTTCAAAGAATGGGAGCCTGATGATTTGAACAAAATCCCCTTTATCCCTAAAGAAAAGGCGATTTCCAAAGGGGAAGTGTTCGGCAGTTTACTGTGGACGGCCATCTGGGCATCCGTTTATTTTAACGCCGCCCATCTGGTGGGCGTGTATGAGAAAGGACAGGATGGCCTTATTTTCGTAACACCTACTTTCAATCAAGAAGTGCTTCTTTCCTATTGGCCGCTCGTCGTCATCGTAATCGGTCTTGAGGCGGCCTCGGCCATCTATAAATGGACTACCGCGCAGTGGACCCGAAAAGTCGCCTTACTAAACGCTGCGTTCCATCTCGTATCCTCCATCATATTTATTGTCGTTATTAGCGACTCCCGATTGTTCAATACCGCCTTCGTATCGTACATGACGGATTTATTTACAATGACGGACGAAACGAAAAACGGGATCTACGGGCTGGTTGTCTTTATATTCGTGATCTTCGCAGTGATCGACGCCTATCAAGGCTTTCGCAAAGCAAATGGGCACCGAAACAAAAAGTTGAATCTTTGAAAATACAAAAGCCACTTCGATCCGAAGTGGCTTTTTCATCAACAAATGAGGATTCAGGTGATGTCATGCCGGAGAGCCTCTACAATATTCCGGGTCGAATCGTCGTTATTTTTGCTGCTGCAAGTTCCCCGCTACCCGCCCCCCGCATTGTACGATTCAAGATGGATCTGCTATACTGGGAACTGTACTTCCCTATGAACCTAATGATCAAGGAGGTTCCTCCTTTTTATGTGCGGCATGGCATTTATTCGTATAAGGTAGTTTAAGGTACAGAACAATGGTCCCTACCATTTTTTATGAAATGGCTCGGGTCTATTTGGGCTGTGCCTTTTTCATTCCTTATTACGAATGAATGAGGTGCTTTTTTTCGTGTCCAAAAATAAAGAAACGCATCGCGGAACGTTCGGGGTATCGCCTAACTTTTCAGCGCAGCATCTATTGATCAATAAACGATTGATTCATGATTTGATTGATCTTGCGAACATCATGCCGTGCGACACAGTGCTCGATATCGGTGCGGGGGCGGGAGCCATTACATTCCCGCTGGCGGAGAAAGCGGCCACCGTGCTGGCCATAGAAAACGATCCTGTTTACGTCACAAAATTAGCAAGCAAGCTGCGGGAAGGAACGAACATTCGTATCAAGCCGGTTGATTTTTTACGGTTGGACCTTCCCGGGAAACCTTTCTCCGTCGTCTCCAACATTCCGTACTCGATTACAACGCCGATACTCGGCAAACTGCTGGACCAACCCACGGTACCGCTGCAGCGTGCCGTACTCGTCATAGAGCACGGGGCAGCCAAACGTTTCACCGCGTCCCCCATAACGGACCCGCGCATTCTGAAATGGCGCATGTGGTTTGATATCCGGATCGTTTGCACCGTATCGCCCGATCATTTTTCACCGCGGCCCCGCGTGAATTCGGCGGTCGTTGCTATAAGCCGAAAGAAGAATCCCGCTGTTCCGCCGCAGCATCATGCAAAATTCGCGGCGCTTGCCGCGTATGGGCTATCGCGTCCGCAGCTTCCGTTTTTTGCAGCCTTGGCGGACATTTTTTCAGCTCCGCAAATGGCACGGCTCGTGAAAGCGCTCGGAATCGAGCGAACCCAGCCTATCGGGGCGCTCCGCGAACAACAGTGGGGAACATTGCTGCTGGCCATGCTTCAGCATGTCGAGCCTCACCGATGGCCGAAAATGCCGAAAATGGCGAAGAACGTTACACGGAAAAAGAAACGGCGGTGACAGGAACCACGCAATAGAAATTCCATCGTAAATGGATGAAACGCAGCTTCCCTGACCGAAACTGGCAGGGAAGTTATTTTATGATAGCGATATCACCTATTCGAGGAGACGTCATAATGAACCCTACTGTTACCGAAGAGCAAAGTTTGGAATCGATCGGCTTCGTATTTATTCACGGCGCAGGATTGAACAGCGGAATATGGAAGACAGTCGCCAATCAACTGGAGTATCCGTATTTGCTAGTCGATTTCCCGCAGCGGCAAAGCCCGAAAGCCATGCGGCATCACCTGACGCTTCACGATTACACCACCCATATCCAAAAACAAATCGAAGCTTGGAAAGTAAAAAAATTTGTCATCGTCGCGCATTCGTTAGGCGGTATCCCCGCGCTTCAGATCGCCTCGGCGATGCAGGATCGACTGGCAGGCTTTGCCGCAGTCGGAGCAGCCATCCCGGCAAACGGCGGTTCATTTCTTTCCATCATGCCGCCTGCAAAACGCGCCATGATGCATGTTCTTTTGCGCGTATTCGGCACGCAGCCCCCGGAATCGGCCATACGCAGCGGGCTTTGCAACGACCTGACCGCGGAACAGACGGAGGAAATCGTTCGCGGCTTCGCACCGGAATCGATTAGAGTCTATACGGATCGGACCGAAGCCCCCATCCCGAACGCCCCGAAACTGTATGTCAAGTTAACCAATGACCGGGAGTTCGGATTGCCCCAGCAAGACCGCATCATATCCCATCTCGCCCCGGACCACGTCGAGCTACTGGATGCAGGACATTTGCCGATGCTCAGCAAGCCGAACGAGTTACACCGCGCGCTGACGGACTTTTTAGCCCGCATTTAGCCGTTCCATAAAACAGCAATTTATGATAATATATCCTCTTTAGATCTTATCGGGAGGTATTTGGCGTGAGCGAGCTTATGCAAGTCAGAGTGACGGGAATTATTGTGGAGAACGATCATATCTTAGCGGTCAAACAGAAAGTAACGGCGGGCCGAGAATGGTCTTTGCCCGGCGGGCGGGTCGAGCGAGGAGAAACGCTGGAGCAGGCGGTCATTCGAGAGATGGAGGAAGAAACGGGAATCGCAACCAAAGTCATCAAGCTTCTGTACGTATGCGATAAGCCGGATGCCGATCCTTCCTTGCTGCACATCACCTTCTTATTGGAGCGGCTTCACGGCGAGCTGCGCCTGCCTTCCAACGAATTTGATCGCAATCCGATCCAAGACGTAGCGATGATCCCTGTGCATAGGCTGGAGGCGTATGGATTTTCGGAAAAATTCATGAAGCTGGTTCAGGACGGATTCCCTGAGGCCGGGAGCTATCAGGGGTTAAAGCGCAATATCGGGCTGTAACAAAGGAGTGATCTTATGAAGAAAATATACGTCATCAGACATTGCAAGGCTGAAGGGCAGGCCGCCGGCGCCCCGTTAACAGAGACCGGACTGAAGCAAGCGGCGCTGCTTGCCGATTTCCTTTCCGATCGGGACATCGATTCGATTACTTCCAGCCCCTTCGAAAGGGCGTACCGGACCATCGAGCCATTAGCCCTACGATTGCGTCTCCCTATCGCAACAGACGACCGATTAGCCGAACGGGTGTTGTCGGTTCGCCAGCATCCCGACTGGCGCGAGCGGCTTCGTTCAACATACGATGACATGGACCTTTGTTTTGAAGGGGGCGAGTCCAGTCGTACGGCCATGGGCCGGGCCGCTAACGTTGTCAAAGAAGCGCTCGCCAGCGAGCATCGCAATATCGCGGTCGTCTCGCACGGCAATCTGATCTCGCTGCTGCTGAAACAGTTTGACGAGCGGATCGGTTATGCGGAATGGGAAGCATTGACCAATCCCGATGTGTATCTTCTCTCGTTCTCCGCCCCGCTCCAGCATCCCCCTGACATACGCCGTATATGGACAGATTGACCGCGCGGGCTCGAACCGCGATGGCTTTATGGCACGATCATGCCGCTAGGATCTGATCATTCGATCATCGCTTCCCTCGGTGCTCGATGCCATATTTCATCGACCGTTTGTTCAGGCGTCAGCCCGGATGAATCGATCCACATGCCGATCCGCGGCGTTTCCTTTCGCAGCACATCGTCCAGATCGGCTACGGTCCATATGCCGTAGCCTGTTTTGGTACGCGAAGCTTCTCTCGCTGCAACCACGTCCGCTCTCGGGCACAGGACGACAACATATAACGGCCGGCTCCGGACATAAGCAATAAAGTCATGCAGCAGCGGCCCGATCACGACGTCCTGCATAACGACGGAAAAGCCGTTTTCGCAGTAGGTGTCCGCAGCTTGCGCCGTTAACCGGTACCGCAGACGAAGCTGCTCCAGCTGCCGCTCGTCGGCGTTCGGATGCACCTCTTGCCGATCGTTCACGATCATCTTGCGGAACAAGTCCCCTCTCAAATGAACCGACGAAGCCAATCGTTCCGACAGCAGCTGTGCGACGGTCGATTTCCCGCTGGCCATGATGCCGGTTATGAGCACCATCCGTTGTTCGCTCCATGCCATGCGTTATTCCCCTCCTGCCTCATTTTCTCTAAAGATGTACTTCCTATCAGTATAGTTATTTTTCCCCGCCGGTTGTAGGAATCGTTACGTTATACTTAAACTCTCCGACAGCACCCAGACGCTCCATTCGCAAATAAAGTTCCAAATCGCCGGTACGCGGCTCTCGTTGCAAGCGCTTAGCATCAGCACTGCTGCTCAGCTCCGATGAATCGGGCGTCAGTCAGATGAGCATAACATATTATATAGTAGTAACTTAATGGATGCCGTTTTTCGCAAAAAGAATCAGTAATATTTATCCAATAACTACCTATATAAGGGAGTATATATCCCATCGGCACCTGCAAATCGCGTCAGAAAAGCATTTCCTGTTGGCAAATTGTTCGTTTTAAAGTAATCTTGATAGATGACGGGCGATATATGGATATCCCACCCTATTCGCAGTAATCGCGAATGGGGGTTTTAACTGTTCGGAAAGGATGAGTAAGCATGGTCAAGAGCCTGAATGCAGCCGACCAGAAGAGGCTGCTGGAAGCCTTGGAGAAGGCCAAAGAAACAAGAAAAAAAATGGGGGCTAAGGAAGAGGAGCAGCGCTGGCTGCCGTTCGAAGAACCGCTCGACCTCGCCAATTGCCTTGGGAAATTGACAAAGAACGAATTGTCGACCATTCGGGGCCATTTGGATATAAAAGGAGTAAGCTCGCTGAAGAAGCAGGAGCTCATCGAGAAGCTGGTAGACAAACTGTCGGCCATGCTGCCCGTTCTGCTTGGCAAAATGGATGAAACCCGTTACCGGATTTTGAAGCAAGTCGCAAGCCGCGGCGGTCGTGCCTTGCTTCTCCTTGAACCGCAGCAGCTCGATTACTTCAAGCAGCGGGGCTTGCTCTTCACGGGAACGTATAAAGGAAAACGCACCCTGCTCATGCCCCAGCCGCTCGCAAAGAGCTTCGAAGCAGCGGACAGCCCCTCCCTTCGCGAGACGGTTCACCGAAACACGGAATGGATTCAGCTCACGCAAGGGATGCTGTTTAACTATGGCACGCTCAACATTGCCGAGCTGGACAGCTTGATGAAGCAGCATACGGGCACGAATCTGAATTTGGATGCGTATGTAACGGTCATAGAGGACTCCTTGCCATTCTATAATGGTATCAAGCGAAGCGCTCAAGGGTACTCTCATATTCGCGTTTGGGACGATGAAAAAGTGAAACAGGAGCACCAGTCCAGACCCGATTTGCCGTTCTATCCGTTCACGAAGTCCCAGTTGAAGCTGGCCGGTGAACCCGATTTCGTCGACCGGAATGCTACATTCCAAGCCTTTTTCGATTTCATCAAGAATCATTATGAAATATCGTCCGACGAGGCAGACCATCTCGTGGAAGAATGCGTATATGCCATCCGGAACGGGGAGTTGCCCAATCGGCTGCTCGAATATATGCAATCCCAGATGGACATCAACGACCTGGAACTGCTCAAAGCGTTTATGGCGCATATTATGATGCTTCACAATTCGACCCGGCAATGGGATCTCAAAGGATACGCGCCCGACGATCTCTCCGCTTCCCGCAACGGGAAATCCCCGACACAACCAACGGCCAAAGCGGACGTAATCGATCTGGCGGCGAAAAAAAACGTGGGCAGAAACGACCCTTGTCCTTGCGGCAGCGGAAAAAAATATAAGAAATGCTGCGGATAAGTAATCGATGATTCCTACTAAGGATAGGTGGAGAACAAAATAAATATGCAATCACAAGCAGCCGGCAAAAACAATGAAGACGCGGCGCCGTCAAACCGGCTCGTTCAGGCGCTTTGTTTCGTGCTTTTTTTCTCGGTGATGAACGCTACGATGTTTAATGTGGCTTTGCCGGACATTGCTGCGGAGTTCCGGCTCGCACCTTCTGCGGTAAGCTGGACCGTCACCGGCTATTCCGTTCTGTATGCGCTCGGTTCTTTGCTGTTCGGCAAGCTGGCCGATAAATATCCACTCAAGCAGCTGATTACCATCGGTTTGCTGCTGTTTTCCGGCGCGTCCGCCGTCGGTTTTTTCGCCGATTCGTATGCGCTCGTGCTTGTGTGCCGGCTGGTACAGGCGGCTGGCGCATCCTGCGTCCCGGCTTTGGTGATGCTTATTCCGGTGCGGTTTTTCCCTCCGGAACAGCGGGGCCGGGTCATGGGCGTGATCGCATCGACCATCGCTTTCTCCTCCGGACTCGGTCCGATTGTCGGCGGATTTATCGCAGGTCATTTTCATTGGAACGGTCTGTTTCTCATTTCGCTGCTTGCGCCGGTCGCGCTGCCGTTCATCCGCAAGTCGCTCCCGCACGAGGAAGTTCGTACGGGGGAAAAAGTGGATTTGATCGGGGCGGGGATGCTTGGGGCAAGCGTCGCTTCGTTCATGCTGTCGGTCACTCAGTTTAGCCTGGCTTGGCTTGCCGCAAGCGCCGTTCTGGCGGCATGCTTCTTCTTGCGAGTTCGCAAAGCTCCCCACCCGTTCATCCGGTTGTCTTTGTTTCGTATTCCCGGCTTCGTTCACGGCCTGATTATCAGCTTCATCGCTTTATTCTCGGTATTCGGCATTTTTCTAACGACACCCATGATGTTAAAAGCGATGCATAACCTGGATGCGCAAGCCATCGGCTTTGTTTTGTTTCCAGCGGCCATGCTTGCTGCGGTGATGGGACGGCTCGGCGGCAAGCTGACCGATTCCCGGGGCAGCCGGTTCGTGCTGCTGCTTGCGTTCAGCCTGTTCATTGCAGGTCTAGTGTGCCTTTCGTCGTTTACCGGCTTGTCGCCGTGGATCATCGCTTTTTGTCTGCCGCTGATCAATGTCTCGTTTACGTTCGCACAAGCCGCCTTGGCCAAAATCGTTTCCTCCACGCTGCCGCGCGAGCAAACCGGAATCGGTATGGGCGTATACAATCTGGTCAACTTTTTGTCCGGCGCCATCAGCGGAGCGGTATTGAGCAAAACGGTGGAGTTCGACTGGGCCGCCTTGAACGTGAATGCCGTCGGAGCGTCTTCCACGTACGGAACCGTATATTTGATATTAGCCGGCATTCTTGTCGCCAACATCATTCTTGTAAGCATGAAGCTCGAAAAGCCGATTGACGCCGTTCGGACGATACAGCGGAGCAGCGCCAACGGGTAAACGAACGATACACGTTAACGGCGACCATAACGATTCAAAGCATGGATTCATGCATGAAATAAAAAAATGAGCGCTTCCCGCTATCTTGGGAAGTGCTCATTTTTTTCGTTTATCAACAATCGCTGCAGCCGTAAGGGATCGGTAGGTTCGCCGCAACGCCTTGGCAGAAGCGAGCGGAGTAGCGGCGATCAGCCGTCCGTCGATTGCGCCGCATGCTTACTTCTTCCCACTGCCGTCACCGTATCAGCGCAGCAGCGCCAAATCTACCTTCGGTACAAGCCCTTCCTCTGCAGCCCGGCCGAGCAAAGCCGTTACGGCCGCATATCCGTCTTCGCCCAAATCGGCGGTAAATCGGTTAACATACAGATCGATATGCGCTTGTGCCACTTCCGGAGACAGCTCCTGCGCATGGCTCATCACATACGACCGGGATGCCTCCGGGTTTGCCCATGCATATTCGACCGAGGCGCGAATCCATCCGGCGAGCGCTTCCCGGTCCATGGAACGGCGGGCGATAATCGCCCCGAGCGGAATCGGAAGGCCGGTGTCAGCTTCCCACCAGTTCCCCAGATCCGAGAGCAGCGTCAGCCCGTATGTAGGATAAGTGAACCGGGCTTCGTGGATCACAAGTCCCGCGTCGATTTTTCCATCCCGCACGGCGGGCATAATTTCATGGAACGGCATCACCACAATTTCGCCGACGCCTCCCGACACATTTTGTGCCGCCCAGAGACGGAATAACAGATAGGCCGTCGAGCGCTCGCTCGGTACGGCGACGCGTTTGCCGGACAATGCCGCAGGCTCTGTCGCTTCTTTCGCCAATACAAGCGGGCCGCAACCTCGTCCTAACGCCCCTCCGCAAGGCAGCAGCGCGTACTCGGACAGCACCCAAGGAAGAGCCGCATACGAAATTTTGAGCACTTCCGGTCCGCCCGGTTGAGCCGCCAAATTGTTCGTAATGTCGATGTCGGCGTACATGACGTCAAATTTCGGCGCACCGGGCACGAGCCCGTGCACCAAGGCATGGAATACAAACGTATCGTTCGGACATGGAGAAAAAGCAATATTCATGAGAACACCTCCGCTATGATGGAACTTACCGTTTCCAGCGCGTCCAATGCTTCCTTGATTCGCCATGCGGACCGGTCGCGCGGGCCGACCGCATTCGAGACGGCGCGAATTTCGAGGATGGGCAGCCCGAAGTGGCGGGCTGCGACGGCTGCGCCATAGCCTTCCATCGCCTCGGCCGCTGCGCCCGGCACCCGCCCGGACAGCTCCAAAGCTCCCTCCGCGGTGCCCGTCACGGTCGATACCGTGAGCACCGGGCCGGAGACGGCGGGCAACCCGGCGGCCAGCAACGCCCCTGTCAGGCGAGCCGCCGAGCCGCCGTCGACTTCAGCGCGAGCCGAGCCGAAGCCCAGCTCGTCCAAGCTGATGAAGCCATCCGGCGATTGCGCCCCTAAATCCGCGGCGACGATCTCGCTCGCAATAACGACCGTGCCGATCTCGGCTCGTCCGGCAAACCCGCCGGCAATGCCGGCATTGATCACAAGGCCGTATCCGGCTTTGGACAACGCCAACGCCGCGGCCGTACGAGCCGCGGTCGCCGCCGAACCGACGCCGGACACGATCACGTCAATCCGGTCACACTTACCGGCGAGACCGCGCTCCACCGCCTCTTTCTCCGCGGCAACCGAGGTGACGATCAGGATACGCGTTCCCGCACCGGATAGGCCGGTAACGTCGGTCGTTCCTATTTGTGCATCCAAGCTCATTTTATTCGATTCCCCTTATCGGCGTATCTTGACTCGTTCCTGTAACGATCTAAAGGACCAACGCTTATTAGTAATAAGGTACTCCGAACTTCTCTTCATGTAAAGAGGAACGGCCCGTTAATGCGCCGAACCCGCACGATCGATATGCATCAAGTGCTTGCGATTGATCCAGATGAACAACACCGATAAGAGGACAAAGCCGCCTCCGACAATGAATGGAACATGCGGGTTGAACACTTCGGCAAGCTTGCCTGCCATCCAAGGCGCCGCCGCGCCACCGAGAAAGCGGAGAAAACTGTATGCAGCGGAAGCCGTAGAGCGTTCGACCGGCGCGGATTGCATCACGGCTGTCGTAATGAGCGTATTGTTGTTGCCGAGAAAAGCGCCTGCAATAATGACCGCGGCAATGACGATCCCCTTCGCATCGGTCCAAATCCCCATCGCGAGCAGCGTAACGGCGAACAACAACAGCATGGCGATCATCGATTTGATCGTTCCGAATTGTTTCTCCAATCGGGGCGCCACAAACACGGAAGTCACCGCGAGCAAAAGCCCCCATCCCAAGAACACATATCCAAGCCCGCGTTCCTTCAAGTGCATGACAAACGGCGAATACGCAAGCAAAGTGAAAAAGCCGAAGTTGTACAGCAAAGCCGTCAGGCCGAGCGTCAACAAACCGCGGTATTTCAGCGCACGGAACGGGTCCAGCAGCGAGCTTTTCTTTTTGACGACGTTCTTCGTTCTGGGCATGATAAACAAAAGGAACAAGAAAGCGATAACCATCAGTACGCTTACCCCGAAGAACGGTCCGCGCCACGAAATGGAGCCGAGTTCTCCGCCGAGCAGCGGCCCTACGGATATGCCGATGCCGATAGCCGCCTCATACAATATAATGGCTTGTGCCGTGCCCGCCGTCGACAAAGAGACGATCGCGGACAAAGCCGTAGCGACAAACAGCGCATTGCCGAGCCCCCAGCCGCCCCGCAAACCGACCAATTCCCAAATGCCACTCGACCATCCGCCAAGCGCCGCAAATAAAGCGATAATAATAATGCCGCAGAGCAGCGTGTTTTTCACCCCGAGCCGAGTAGATATGACGCCTGTCACGAGCATGGCTACCGCCATAACAAGATTGTAGCTGGTAAACAGCAAAGTGACCTGGCTTTGCGAGGCATTCATTTTTTCGGCGATCGCCGGCAAGATCGGATCGACCAGCCCGATCCCCATAAATGCGATAACGCAAGCGAAAGCAACAGCCCATACCGCTTTCGGCTGACTTAACATGTTTGTTTTTCCCACTGCTCGTTCCATTGCAACGCATTCTCCTTTTTGATAATCATTTATTGCCCTTCCCCGCTCTCTCTGGCAATGGCCTGTTGAACCCGCAGATGAAATTGCTCCACTTCATCGCGTATTTCAATCATTTTCATTAGCTTTTCGTTAATAAGTCGCAGCTGGTTGCCGACGACCGGTTCAATCTCCAGCAGCTTCTTGAGCTTCTCGCCCTGGTCTTCCGTCTGTCTGTAGCCTTGCCGATAACTATCCAATTGTTCGCTGATCCCGATATAGGTTTGCAGCTCTTGCAAGGAAAACCCCAACACATCGCGAGCGTTAATCAGCCGCTTCAGCCGTTCGATATGCTCGCGCGTGTAGAGCCGTATGCCGCCGTCGCTTCGTTCCGGAGGGGGCAGCAAGCCGATTTCCTCGTAGTAGCGCAGCGTCCGTTTCGTCAACCCGCATTCCTTGGCTACTTCATCGATTTTGTACTTTTCCAAGCGTATCCTGCTCCTTCCGCGCAAATCAACGTTTCTTATCATAATACAACTTAACGTTAACGTCAACGTTAAGTTTTACTTTCGGCTTATTTTCTTTTCGTTTTTTTCTTCGTCGCCGGCATGCACAAAGGATTTGTTTTATTACTATCGTGCACTGTGCGGATATATTTCATTCCGATGGAAATAGTAAGGAAAGTTATATCGGTTGATTAAGGTGGTGGAACGATGAAATCGCTCAGCAAAATCGTGCGATATTTGTTGGATCGCCCCTCGCGGCAATTCGACACGCAGGCTCAAGGCCATGCCGTCAAGCAAACGCTCGCAGCTTCGCTTCGCGACAACTTCGAGCATATTCAAGGCACCTTTGGCGGCAGCACCGATGTCGTTATGCAAGAAATGACCATTAACGATACTCATCCGCATACGATCGGAGTCATATACATTCATGGGATGGTTAGCCCTCAAGCGGTACAAAATTTGATCCTGGACTCGATTCCATCCGATCCTGGCCCGTTCTCGCTGCAAACGCTGAAGAACGCCATGACCGCTCTTGGCAAGGTGCAGGAGATTACCGATCTGCCATCGCTGTGCCGCGCCATTTTGTCCGGTTCCACCGTTATCCTACCGGATGGCTGGGCACTTGGTTTGGCTGCGAATACGCAAGGGGGCGAGCATCGTTCCGTTGAGGAGCCCTCTTCCCAATCGGTCGTCCGCGGCCCCCGTGAAGGCTTCACTGAGCAGATCAACACGAATACGGCGCTGATTCGCCGCAAGATCAAAGATCCGAACTTGTGGCTGGAAACGATGACGATCGGCCGCATTACCCAAACCGAAGTTGCCCTTATGTACATCAACGGCATTGTGAACGACAAGCTAGTGGAGGAAGCCCGAATCCGTCTCGGGCGCATCGATATTGACGGTATACTGGAGAGCGGCAATATAGAAGAACTGATTCAGGACGAAACCTATACCCCATTTCCTACCCTGTACAATTCGGAACGGCCGGATGTCATTGCGTCAGGCTTGATGGAAGGACGCATTGCGATTCTGGTGGACGGCACACCGTTTGTCCTGATGGCGCCCGCGTTGTTCACGCAATTTTACCAATCGGCGGAAGACTATTATCAACGAGCCGACTTCGCTACGCTACTGCGAATTTTAAGATACGTATGCTTCTTTATCTCTTTGCTCGCTCCCGCCCTTTATATTGCCATCACCACGTTCCATCAAGAACTATTGCCAAGCTCGCTGCTGTTCAGTCTGGCGGCGCAGCGCGAAGGGATTCCTTTCCCGGCATTTGTCGAAGCTTTGCTTATGGAAACTACATTTGAGATTTTGCGCGAAGCCGGCGTCAGGCTGCCCAAAACGGTCGGACAAGCGGTTTCCATCGTGGGGGCGCTGGTCATCGGCCAGGCGGCCGTTGAAGCCGGTCTCGTGTCGCCGGCAATGGTCATCGTGGTTGCGATTACGGCCATATCCAACTTTGTCATTCCTTCGTTCAACATGGGCATTTCGATCCGTATTTTGCGATTTTTGCTCATGCTTTTTGGGGCCACGTTCGGGCTATTCGGCATAACCGTAGGGTTGATCGGCATTGTGCAGCATCTGTGCAGCATACGCTCCTTCGGGGTACCGTACATGTCTCCCATGGCACCGTTCATCTCCGAAGATCAAAAAGATACGATTATTCGTTTGCCGCAGTGGGGATTGTTAACGCGGCCGCGATTTATAAGCCAAAAAAACATATACAGGCAAAATAAAGACCGTCCTGAAAAGCCGGAACGAAGAAAGCCGTAAACGAGGTTATGAACATGTGCAAACCCACCGTTGTCTGCTGCCTTCTGATCGTTGTCGCCGCCGCGCTCTCGGGCTGCTGGGACCGGCGTGAGCTTAACGACCTGGCCATTGCCGTCGGACTCGGGCTTGACAAGCAGGAGAACAACATCAGAGTGACGACACAAATTGTAAATCCGGGCGAAGTAGCCACCAAGAAAGGCATGGGAGGATACAGTACACCGGTCAGCACGTTTAGCGCTACAGAACCGACTATATTCGAAGCCATCCGAAGGCTCACGACCATTGCCCCGCGCAAAATCCTTTCTTCCCATCTTCAGGTGCTCGTAATCGGAGAGGCGCTTGCTCGACAGGGCATTGCTAAGGTCATGGACGGCATCTCCAGAAATCACGAGTTTCGTTCCGACTTTTATTTGGTCATTGCCAAGGGAGACCGCGCCGAGAACATTTTGCAAATATTAACGCCCGTCGAAAAAATACCGGCAAGCAAAATGTTCAATTCGTTGGAAATTTCCGAAAAAGCATGGGCGCCTACAGTCAAAATGCCGCTGGACAAGTTTATTTCCGATTTATCGAGCCCGACGAAAGATACGGTCCTGACCGGCGTCCGCATCACCGGAGCCCAGGAAACAGGTAAAACCAAAGGCAACATGAATCGATCCGTTCCGCACGCCAATTTGCAATATGCCGAGCTGGCGCTATTCAAACGGGATAAACTGATCGACTGGTTAAGCGAGCAAGAAAGCAAAGGGTATAACTACATCATGGGCAACGTAAAAAGCACGATCGGCCATTTGTCCTGCCCCCGGGGCGGCGCCATAGCCGTCGAGGTGATTCGGACAAAATCGAAAATCAAGGGGAAGGTCGAACACGGCATTCCGAAAATTACGATCGATCTGTATGTTGAGCAGGACATTGCCGAAGTGCTCTGCAGCATGGATGTGACCAAAACCGAAACGATAGACCAGTTGGAAAACATATCGAAAAAAACATTGGCACATATCGTTCAGTCCGCCATAACGGTGGCCAAAAAAAACAAAGCCGATATTTTCGGCTTCGGAGAAGCCATTGAAGACGCCGATCCCAAAGCCTGGACGGAAATGAAGAAGGATTGGGACCGGCGTTTCGCCGATCTGGATGTTGAAGTCCGGGTCGAAGTGCAAATTCGGCGTCTGGGCACAACGAACAATTCACTGATGGAAGAAGGGGAGGAATAGTCTGATGTGGTCGGTAGCGGGTATTCTCTTGGCTGGAGCGCTTATCGCATTCATCGAGGCTCCCTATCTCCTGAAGCACAATCGGATTAAGGAGCTTGGCGTTTTTGCGGGCTTGCTCTTGTTCGGCATTACGGTGAGCGTACTGCAAAGTATGAGAGTCCCTCTGCCGAATCCGCTGGACTGGATTACGGCAGCCCACCAGCCCATCAGCGATTTCATCTTTCGATTACTGGCCAAGGGGGAGTAAGTATGATTGAAAAAGGCAAAATCGGCGTCCATCAATTTACGATATTAACGGTACTCTTTACGGTCGGCAGCTCGATTCTGATCGCGCCTTCCGGGCTTGCTCACGACGCTAAGCAGGATGCATGGATCGCGGCGGCCTTAGGGCTCGGCGTCGGGCTGCTTACGATCTTGTTGTACAACCGAATTACGGTCCGCTATCCTTCCAAAACATTAGTGGCATGTTGTCAGGAGGCGTTCGGGGCATGGGTCGGCGGGTTCATTTCATTTCTGTACTTTGGCTATTTCTTCATGTTGGCCGCGCTCGTGCTGCGCAATATCGGCGACTTTATGACGACGCAAGTACTGCCCAATACACCGATTCAATTTATTCATGCCCTGTTCCTCTTCGTCGTCATTATGGGACTCCGCAACGGACTCGAGACGATCACCCGGACTGCGGAAATCTTTTTACCGTGGGTATTATTCTTCTTTCTTATTATGGTCGTGCTGCTTCCGCCCAAGTTCGATTACCATAACTTGCTGCCCGTATTCGGCTATGGGATGAAGCCGACCGTGCGTGCGTCCATTCCCTTAATCAGTACTCCTTATATGGAGCTTATCGTATTTTTAATGATTTTCCCGCACGTTTCGAACGCACCTAAAGCGAGGAAAGCGTTTCTGGCCGGTACATTCATAGGAGGAATGCTGCTGGTCGTTATCGCGCTCCTATCCATCCTCGTGCTCGGAAGCGAATTAACGGCAAGACACCTATACCCGAGCTACAGTTTGGCTAAAAAAATCAGCATAGGCAAATTTTTGGAACGGCTCGAGGTCGTCATGGCAGGGATTTGGTTTATTACGATTTATTTTAAGCTCGCCATATGCTTTTATGGTTCCGCGACAACGCTTGCCGAGCTATTCAAACTGAAAGAAGTCAAACAGCTGTATTTGCCGCTGGGCATCATCATCATCGTTTTTTCGGTGGTTGCCTACCCTAATATCGCGTATTTTATGTTATTCGGTTCCAAAATCGACTTTCCATATTCGTTTCCATATGCTTACATAATCCCTTTCGCGTTACTCCTTACCGCCCGGTTTCGTAATAAAAACATGCGTCAATGAACCGCACGTAAAATAGGACTCCAAAGATTCCGTAACGAAACATATAATGAAGAAAGGGTAGGCAGCACAGTGTCAGTGTGGAGGTGTAGCGATGTTCAAGTACAAAATCGATTCCGAGGTTGAGCTCAAGATGTTGGGAATGCAGGAAGCGGAAGCGCTGTTTCGGCTCACGGACGCGAATCGGCAATATCTTCGCGAATGGATGCCTTGGATTGACGAAACGAAAACATCAGAGGATACCCGGTTATTCATCGAGGGAACACGGAAACGCTGGGCGAAGGGACTCGGGATCGCAACAGGGATTGAATATCGCGGAGAGCTGTGCGGAGTCATCGATTTGCACGGGCTTAGCTGGACGAACCGCAAAACCGCGGTAGGCTACTGGCTCGGGGCATCGTTTCAAGGCAATGGCATCATGACAAGAGCATGCCGGGCGATCGTCGACTATGCAGTCCACGAGCTGAAACTGCACCGGATCGAGATTTGCGCGGGAATACATAACGTCAGAAGCCGCGCGATTCCCGAACGGCTCGGTTTTCAGCTGGAAGGGATCGCAAGGGGAGCGCAGCTGCTCTACGGCCGTTATATCGATCTGGCCGTATATAGCGTATTGGCGGATGAATGGAGCGAAAGCGCCAGAAGCCGGTAATGCGCCATGTTCCGGGAATTCCCCGCGGCTGCTACCCTAGCTGGCCTTGTCGGGGTGAGCTTCGCTTCCTACACAAAACAGCCCGGCTCTCGTCAGCAAAAGCTGCGTAGAACGGGCTGTTTGTCATGATTCCGTTTACGAGAAGTTAAATAAAGAATCCCCCGCCGTAACCGTACGGATAACCGCCATAGCCATAGCCGCCAAAGCCGCCATAACCGCCATAACCGCCGTAACCGCCGTAAGCATAAGGGGCCGTTCCGACGGCGAGCAGATCGAACAGTACGAGCGGAAGAATGGCTGACGTCTTTACTTGTTTTCCTTTGCGGGGAGCAACAAACAGCTTGCTGCCGCTAATGCGGACCAGCTTGCCTTGTACGACGGTGCCGTCCTTCTTCACTGCGTAAATTTGTTTGCCGATCAGCATCTGGACATCCTGCTTGCGAACATGGTTTTGCATGCGTGTGCACCTCCAACTTTTAGCGTCGGGCCAGGCCCTTGTAATTGTCGTCACCGATCGATGACGGTCAACGGGTGTTAACGCTATATTGTACGGAAGGCGCGACATTTGTGCCTGTATAGCTGTCCGTAGCAGGCAAAGATGTGCCGCTGTCCTGACGGCTGTGGTCTAGCTAAGAGCCCGGCTATCCGGGCTAAGCGGTTTACGCGCGCCGCAGCCGGCCGAGCTCCATTGTGATCGCTTCAATCTCGCTGATGCTGAACTGATTCTTGCTGGCAACCATTTCGTAAATATCGCGCAGGTCGTCGTACTGCTCGTCGTTGAGCTGCGACGCCTTTAGTGCGGCGCCTGTAGCCATGCGCAGCTTCTTCTTGATCTCCTCAATCATATATTCGGTGTTATCCATTGTGTTCACATTCAAATCCGCCATGTTCCGATCCCATCCCTTTCTCCAGAATTGTTCTGTTTCAGCTTGAATCATTGTACCACGTTTTGTGATTCGGCGCCCTGTACTATATAATGGGGGCACCTGCAATCCGCTTACGACTAAGGAGGTCTATATGATACATACGCTGCAACTTCGAACCGAAGAACGGGATGAGCTAATCGAAATTACGCGAGAAGTGCATGATTTATTGAAAAAAGAAGCGCTGGAGGATGGCCTCGCCGTCATTTATTGCCCGCACACGACGGCTGGCGTCACCATTCAGGAAAACGCCGACCCTGACGTTAAGCGAGATGTGATTATGCGGCTTGATGAAGTGTATCCATGGGAACACCCGAAGTACCGGCACGCCGAAGGAAATACCGCTTCGCATCTGAAGGCGATGACGGTAGGGAGCTCCCAAACCGTTATCGTCTCAGGCTCCCGTCTCCTATTAGGACGCTGGCAAGGCATCTATTTTTGTGAGTTCGACGGCCCGCGGGACCGCATTTGTCTGGTAAAGTTTATGCGCGGATAAGCGGGCAAGCGTCAATGCTTCAAAGCATTGAAGTGTAAGGCTGCGATGATTTCCGAGATTGCGCGTTGTAGGAGAGTAATTATCCTCGCAGCCCCTCGCACAAATATTTGACATGCGACTCGGCAAGCTTTTTCACGTCTTCGTAAGCCTGGTTGTAATGAATGTTATACGATATAAATCCGTGCAGCGACATAAACAAACTCCAGGGCAAACTGTACATTTTCTTTTCGCTCATCGGCTGTTTGGCCACGACCGCCCGTACGACCGTAGCGAACAAATCCAGACTTTGAGCCTGCTCGGTTCGCGAGTAACGCTGAAGTTCCGGATCTTTAATCATGAACATGATTTCGTAATGATTCGGATTTTCAAGGCCGAAACGGACAAACTCGAGCATCAACCTTTCCAACTGCGCCAGATCGCCGAGACGCGTTCGACTCAGCATTTCCCTCTGCCTTTCGAGCAGCATATTGAAGTCATCCGTAACCAAAGCATAGAACAGCTCGGCTTTTTCCTTGAAATGGTAATACAACGCACCGTGACTATAGCCCATCGCCTTTGCAATGCTGCGCATCGTTAAAGCGTGATAGCCGTGCTCGATGAAGAGTTGCCTCGCCTCATCGAGAATTCTCTCACGGCTCAACTCCTGTGCAACCGCTTTTCTCGCCAATTTCCCGCACTCCCCTTTGCGCAAGTTAGCTTCATCTATATTCAAGGCTTTGCCGGCTCCCCTTGCTCAGGGCAGCTCGGCGTGCTCTATATATCGCTCATCACTCGGAACAATGACACCTTGACCGTGGGTCAAATCGGTCATCCAATTTATGAAGGTTTCGGACTCCGAAGCAAGCGGCAGACAGCAAAGCGTCACTTTATCGGTAAATGCCGTTTCCCCCATCAGCATCCTGCGTCCCCTAAGTTCATTCTCGACTTTCCCCAATAGCGTATAGTCGATTTCCACCAGCACTTCTTGATGCAGTACTTTGTAAACTTGCTGCGCCGCCGACAACCCGGCCACCGCGCCGTCCGTATACGCGCGAATCAAGCCTCCCGCGCCAAGCATAATGCCGCCAAAGTACCGTGTGACCACGACGGCGACGTTTTTCAGCCCCTGGTTTTTGATGACCTCCAAAATCGGTTTGCCCGCCGTCCCGCTCGGTTCGCCGTCATCGGACGCCTTCTGGATCTCATCGCGCTCTCCGATCATGTAAGCGGAACAGTTATGCGTCGCAGACCAATGCTCTTTCTTGATGCCTTCAATATACTCGATGGCTTCCTCTTCGGATGCAACCGGCTTCGCATGACCGATAAAGCGGGACTTCTTGATGACGATTTCCGCTTGTCCCGGTCCTTTGACCGTTCGATATTGCATCAGCGCCATCGTCTTGCTCCTCCTTCCTTATCTCTTCTTCAGCTTTCTGTGAAAATTTTGCAAAAAAAGCAGCCACCCGAAGGATGAACCGCTCTTTTCGCTATATGCCTGAAATTCGATTTCAACTCGCGAAACCGTAAGAGAAGCTTTTTTCAATGAACCAGCCTTCCCGCAACCCGGGCTTTGATCGGAAACGTTCTTATTCGGACAATCTCGCCTCAAGCTCCGCTTTTTCTTTCTCGTAACCAGGCTTGCCGAGCAGCGCGAACATATTTTTCTTATACGCTTCGACGCCCGGCTGATCGAATGGATTGACCCCGAGCAGATAGCCGCTGATGCCGCATGCTTTTTCAAAGAAGTACACCATGTACCCGAATGTATACGGGCTGGTGTCCGGCAACGTTACGATCAGATTCGGCACGCCTCCGTCGGAATGGGCAAGCATCGTTCCCTGGAACGCTTTTTTATTGACGAAATCCATCGTCTTGCCGGTTAAGAAGTTAAGCCCGTCCAAATCTTGCGGATCGCTGCCGATCTCGATATGTTCCGTCACCTGCTCTACCTGGATGACCGTTTCAAACAGGTTGCGCGAGCCTTCCTGAATGAATTGGCCCATCGAATGCAGGTCCGTGGAGAAATCGACGGAGGAAGGATAAATGCCCTTGTTGTCTTTGCCTTCGCTCTCCCCGAACAGCTGCTTCCACCACTCGGATACGTAATGCAGCGACGGCTCGTAGTTGACAAGAATTTCGGTCGTCTTGCCCTTGCGGTACAGCGCATTGCGCACGGCTGCATATTGATATGCTTCGTTCTCCTGCAAGCTTGGGTTCGCGTACGCCTGACTCGCATCCGCCGCTCCCCGCATCATCGCTTCGATATCGACGCCCGCCGTTGCAATCGGCAGCAGGCCGACCGCCGTCAGCACCGAGTAGCGCCCGCCGACATCGTCCGGGATCACGAAGCTTTCGTAGCCTTCTTCCGTCGCCAGTTTCTTCAGTGCGCCCTTGGCTTTGTCCGTCGTAGCGTAAATGCGCTTTCGCGCCGCTTCCTTGCCGTACTTCTTCTCCAGCAGTTCGCGGAAAATGCGGAATGCAATCGCAGGCTCCGTCGTCGTTCCCGATTTGGAAATGACGTTGACGGAGATGTCTTTTCCCTCAAGCAGTTGAAGGAGATGCGTGACGTATGTAGAGCTGATGTTTTGCCCGACGAAATAAATTTCCGGCGTCTTGCGCTTATCCTTGGGAAGCAAATTGTAAAAGCTGTGGCTGAGCATCTCGATCGCCGCTCTCGCCCCGAGATAAGATCCGCCGATCCCTATCACCACAAGCGCATCGGAGTCGGATTGGATTTGCTTTGCCGCCTGCTGAATGCGCGCAAATTCCTCTTTATCGTAATTGACCGGAAGGTCGATCCATCCGAGATAATCGCTGCCTGCGCCGGTTTTCTCATGAAGCTGCTCATGCGCTTTCTGCACCGCCGCCTCCAAATAATCCACCTCGTGCTTCGCGATGAAGCCGAGCGCTTTGCTGTAATCGAAACGAAGCTTGCCGCTCATTGAACTAAATCCCCCTAACCTTAGTCTTTTGCTGTATATTCACTTTTCAATAGCATACTTCACTTTACCTCGGGAAAGCAAGTGTCCAATTCACAGTAAAGCGATGAAATGCTACAATCAGTGGAAGAGGTGATATTATTGAAGAGCATCGGTTTTATCGGGCTGGGAACCATGGGTAAACCTATGGCCGCCAACCTATTGAAAAAAGGCTTCTCTGTCGCCGTATATAATCGTTCCGCGGAGAAAGCGGATGATTTGGTGCTCCTGGGCGCAAGGGCGGCTCATAGTCCGGTGGATGCTGCACTGGAAGCGGACGTCGTGATTACAATGCTCAGTACGGAGCATGTTGTTCTGGACACGGTATTCGGGGAGAACGGGATCGTCCACAGCCTGCGGCCCGGACAAACCGTTATCGACTGCAGCACCGTATCGCCGGAAACGAGCCGAAAGCTGAATGACGAGTGCGCCGCACATCTGGTCGATTTCCTGGACGCGCCTGTTGCGGGAAGCAAGCCGGCTGCAGAGAACGGGACACTCGGCTTTATGGTCGGCGGGCCGGAAGAGGCGCTGGAGAAGCATCGGGATGTGCTGGAAGCGATGGGGACGACCATCGTCTACATGGGACCGGCCGGTTCCGGCTCGTATGCGAAGCTTGCGCATAATACGATCGTCGGCATTAACGCCGCAGCGCTCGTAGAAGGACTGTCGATGGCCGTTAAGGCTGGACTCGATCCTGCGAGTTTTCTGAGCATCGTGCAATCCGGAGGCGCCAACAGCAAACAGGCGGAGCTGAAAGGCCCGAAAATCATCGACCGCGATTTCAGCAGCCAGTTCTCCCTCGGCTTGATGCTTAAGGATCTGATCTTGGCGGAGGACGTAACGAACCGGTTCCGCATGCCGGCCCCCATGCTTCGCGCCGCCGCCGGACTGTTCCAGATGGGATACAGCAAAGGGCTAGGCGACGAAGACTTGAGCTCGGTCGTCAAATGCTACGAGGATTGGATTCATGCCGAGATCAGCGGCCGGCTTTCCGGCGGACAAGCCTCCGAGAACGGAGAACGCCGCAAAAGCGCGCGAATCCGGATGAACATCAGGCTCCATCTGTCCGTTTATCAATGGGAGCAAGAAGGTGCCTTCTCCGGGCAGCTGATTGACGGAACGCTGGAAGATTTATCCGACAGCGGCATTCGCATTTTATCGGAAACGCCGCTTGCCCGGGACATGTTCATCGTGATCCATTTCCCGCAGGAAGCCGACCTCCCGCCGGTCACGGCGCGCATCATCCGCATCGATCAGGAAGAGAACCAATTCCGTTACGGCTGTATGCTGTCGGGCCTGTCGCCGCATGTGCGGCTCAAGCTTGAGCAGTATATCCACAGCAAAACCGGAGAACCGGGTGCAGCCTATTAAGTGTTAAGCCTGCATGCTAAAACCCCGCAAGACGAAACGGCGGCACTTCCAGGAGAAGCGCCTTCGTTGTCTGCGGGGTTTATTCATTTCGTCCGGCCCGAATGATTTACTCGGCGATATAAGAGCAGCAGTAATCCGTCACGGTCTTGATCTCGAGCTTGAACTTGCTGTTCGCCGGCACGGTAAATTCACCCGTACCGTTAATGTGCAGCCATTCGCTTGCGCCCGGAAGCAGCACCTTCAGCTCGCCTGCCATAATTTCCATAATTTCTTTGGCATCCGTACCGAACTCATATTCGCCCGGAAGCATGATGCCAAGCGTCTTCTTGCTGCCGTCGGCAAACAAGACGGTGCGGCTGGTCACTTTGCCGTCAAAGTAAATATTCGCTTTCTTCACGGCGGTTACGTTCTCGAATTGGGACATGAAACGGATTCTCCTTTATGCATTAATGAACGCCGGGAAGCTTCGGGCCACTTCGGGCTCCTGTCGTGTTAGCCCGAAGCGGCCGATCGCCATCCGCGGCGTCCTTCCGCAGTTATTTATTCAAAAGCTGTTTCACTTGGGAAACGACATTTTCAACCGTGAAGCCATACTCGCGAATAACGACCGGTCCCGGTGCGGAAGCCCCGAACTTGTTGATGCCGAGCACGCTTCCCTGATCGCCGACGTAACGGTCCCAGCCGAACGAGTGACCCATTTCCACCGCAAGACGCGCTTTCACGTCCGGAAGGATGACCGAATCTTTGTACTCCTGCGGCTGCTTGTCGAATAGCTCCCAGCTCGGCATGCTGATCACGCGAACCGCGATGCCTTCCTCTGCCAGCTGTTTCTGCGCCGCTACCGCGAGCTGCACTTCCGTACCTGTTGCCAGGATTTGCGCTTGCGGCTTGCCGCCTGGCGCATCGGAGAGCACATACGCGCCGCGGTTCACTGCGCCGTTCTTCGTGCCTTCGAGCTGCGCAGCGGCCTGACGGGAGTAGATCAGCGCAACCGGACCGCGCTTGTTCTCCACGGCATAGCGCCATGCGGCGGCCGTCTCGCTGCCGTCCGCAGGACGAATGACCGTCAGCCCCGGGATGACGCGGAGCGCTGCGAGCTGCTCGATCGGCTCGTGGGTCGGGCCGTCTTCGCCGACGCCGATGCTGTCGTGCGTGAATACGTAGATCGCCGGTACGTTCATGATCGACGCCAGGCGAATTGATGGACGCAAGTAGTCGGAGAATACGAAGAACGTACCGCCGAATACTTTCAGACCGCCATGCAGCAGCATGCCGTTCACCGCCGCGCCCATGCCGAACTCGCGCACGCCGAAGTAAATGTTGCGGCCGCTGTAATCTTTGGCCGTCATTTGTCCGAGGCCTTTCATATGCGTCATCGTGGAAGATTCCAGGTCAGCGGAACCGCCTACGAGCGCCGGCGTGTTTTGGGCAATCGCGTTCAGCACGATGCCGGAAGCGGTACGCGTGCCTTTGTCCGCCGGGATGTCGGCCGGAATATCTTTGTCCCAACCTTCCGGCAGGTCGCCCGCTACCGCGGTTTCGAACTGCTTTGCCAGCTCTGGATAAGCACTTGCATAGGCCGCAAACTGCTTTTGCCATGCTTCGTACGTTTGAATGCCTTTTTGCTTCACATCGGCGAAATGCGCGCGCACTTCAGACGGCACATGGAAATGCTGGGCATCGTCCCATCCGTAAGCTTTCTTCGTAAGCGCCACTTCGTCCACGCCGAGCGGGGAACCGTGCGGGCCTACATGACCGCCTTTGCCCGCTTTGTTCGGGCTGCCGTAACCGATAACCGTCTTCACTTCGATCAGTGTCGGACGGTAGTCCGCTTGCGCAGCCAGAACCGCTTTGTGAATCGCGTCCAAATCGTTGCCGTCCTCGACGCGAAGCACTTGCCAGCCGTAGCCTTCGAAGCGCGTCGCTACGTTCTCGGAGAAGGAAAGATTCAGCTCGCCGTCGAGCGAAATATCGTTCGAATCGTACAATACGATCAGCTTGCCGAGCTTAAGGTGGCCCGCAAGCGAAGCGGACTCGGAGGAGATGCCTTCCATCAGGTCGCCGTCGCCGCAAATGACGTAAGTATAGTGGTCGATCACGTTAAATTGATCGCGGTTGTATACCGCACCCAGGTGCGCTTCCGCCATCGCCATACCAACGGCCATGCCGAAGCCTTGGCCAAGCGGACCGGTTGTCGCGTCAACGCCGGCCGTATGTCCTACTTCAGGATGCCCCGGGGTCAAGCTCCCCCATTGACGGAACTTTTGCAGCTCTTCCATCGGAAGATCGTAGCCGCTCAGATGCAAAAGGCTGTACAGCAGCATGGAGCCGTGTCCGGCGGACAGCACGAAACGGTCCCGATTGATCCAGTTCGGCTGATCGGGGTTGTGGTTCATCACTTTGGCGAACAGCTCGTACCCCATCGGCGCAGCGCCCATCGGCATGCCCGGATGTCCGGATTTCGCCTTCTCCACCGCGTCGATTGAAAGCGTACGGATCGTATCCACAGATAATTGTTCGATCGATTTGTTTGTTACCGTCATTGTTATCCTCCTACGTTGTTGTTTTCTCTTAGCACACGAGCCCCTAGTAGTATAAGTATACACGACTTCGTTCATCTGTCGAACAAAGTTATTGTTCACGTGTGCATTGTCGTTTATTTAAACTTGCCTTATTGTACCATTCCCTGTCCCAGTTTGCCATAACAAACCGCTAAACATACGTGAAAATTTGTTCAAATTGTGTGCATTTGTTCAGACTGCTTGCAAGGGGTGGTGCTGCCGCTGGGCGCGCTCGCTTTAAAGCGGCGCAGTCCGCAGCCGCACCAAGCGGCCGGAGCGCCCTCGTGGCAGCGGCGCGCCGTACGCAACAAGCGCAGATCCGCAGGCTCCTGCGAGCATCCTGGATCTGCGCTTCTTGGCCTCGACCGACTCTAGCTGAACACCACGGTCTTGTTCTGGTGCACGATGACGCGATCCTCCACATGCCAGGACACGGCGCGCGCCAATACCGTCCGCTCGATGTTGCGGCCGATCCGTTTCAGATCGTCCACATTGTCGCGGTGACTGACCCGCTGCACATCCTGCTCGATGATCGGGCCGCCGTCCAGCTCCTCGGTCACGTAGTGCGCCGTTGCGCCGATGATTTTGACGCCGCGATTGTACGCTTGCGCGTAAGGCTTGCCGCCGACGAAGGCCGGCAAGAAAGAATGATGAATATTGATGATCCTGTTCGGAAAATGCTCGATGAATTTCGGCGAAATGATCTGCATGTACCGGGCCAGGATGACGGCATCGACTTGTCCGGAAACCAGCTCCAGTTGACGCTTCTCCGCCTCCGCTTTCGTCTCGGCCGTAACCGGGATGTGATGATAAGGGATGCCGAGCGGCTCGACCAATCCCCGCATGTCGTTATGATTGCTGATGACCATCGCGATCTCCGCGTCCAAATCGCCGGACTGCCAGTGCCACAGCAGCTCCAGCAAAGCGTGCTCTTCCTTGGATACGAAGATGGCCAAACGCTTCTTCCGGCTAGCTCTGGTCATGCTCCACTCCATCCGGAACTTGGCCGCTACCTCGGCAAAATCGGCCTTCAGCTGCGCACGGCGCTCGTCCAGGTTGTCCAGGTCGAATTCGATTCGAATGAAGAACAGCCCGCCTTCAGGGTCCATCGTATATTGGTCCGATTGAACGATGTTGGCTCCGTGTTCGAATAAAAACTGCGATACTGCCGCTACGATGCCGGGCTGATCCGGGCACGATACAAGCATGCGCGCCCGGTTGCTCAGATCGGCGCTTTTCGTTGGGGTTACTTTCTGAATCATTGTTTTGTGTCTACTCCTTCAGATGCTATTCCATACTTACACGGTCGCAAGCACATGCTCGCCTGCGAACCAGGCGGTCAAACGTTGATTCACCTGCTCCTCGTTAAGCTCCGGCAGCAGGCTCTCGGCCAGCACCATATCGTACAGCCGCTCCATCGGTTCGCGACCGTCGGCTTTTTTCGCTTTCGCGTCGTTTTTCAGCACATCCCATGTTTGCAGCACGTATTCCCGCGCTCGGATATCCTGTTTGGAGAAGAAGTGCTCGAGCTTCTCCACATCGCTCAGAAACTCATCGCCGAAACGCTCTTTTACCGTACCGCCGAGCAGCGCGATTTCCGCCTCGTACATCGGACGCTGGCTGTTGTCTTCCTTGCCGATCCATGGCGTTTCCAAAATAAACGGCAAGTGCTTCAGCTTCTCATGATGCACGACGCCGTGCATCGCTTTGAAGCCGATCCAGCCCGCTCCCACAGGGGCATGGCGGTCTTTGCCGGCGCCTTTCGGATTTTTGCTGTCGTTCAAATGGACGACCGCCAGCCGGTCAAGTCCGACGGTGCGGTCAAATTGCTCAAGGACGCCGTCCAGGTCGTTCACGATATCGTAGCCGGCGTCGTTTACGTGACATGTATCCAGACATACCGTCAGCTTGCCGTTATCCTCGACCTTCTCGATGATCGAAGCCAGCTCCTCGAAGCTGCGGCCGATCTCGGTTCCTTTGCCCGCCATCGTCTCCAGCGCGATATGCACGCCCGTGTCTTTGACTCCGGCAAGCACCTCGTTCAAGCCCTGAGCGATTCTGGCGATGCCGTATTCCGCATCTTTATCCGTATAGGCGCCGGGATGGAGCACGATCTGCTTCACGCCGATATAATCCGTACGGCGAATCTCTTCCTGAAGGAAGCGGACCGCCAATTCGAACGTATCTTCTTTGTACGAACCGAGATTGATAATATACGGGGCATGGACGATAATTTCGCCGATGCCGTGCTTTTCCATGAGCGCTTTGCCCTCTTCGATGTATTGGTTTTCAATCGGTTTACGCCGCGTGTTTTGGGGCGCGCCGGTATAAATCATGAACGTGCCGGATCCGTAAGTTACGGCTTCCTCTGCCGCATTGAGCAGCCCTTTGTCGGAAAACGATACATGCGAGCCTATCTTGATCATAAGCAAGAATCACTCCTTTTTTATTCACTTTTATTATTTTACTAGGATTGCCGCAAGAAAGCTAGAATAGGAAAAGAATACCTTTCGATTCGGCCGTTTTCGTAATGGCTTGTTTTGAGGTATAATGGGAGCGAGGTGACCTTTCGATGAATTCCGTGCACACCGGGTTTATGTGGTTTATATTTTTTTGGGTATTCGTGCTGCTGTTTATGATGTCGGTCGGCGGCTATTTCATGTTCCGCAAATTTTTCAAGGTGCTTCCCAGAGAAGACGGCAAATCGAAGCTCGATTGGCAAAATCATTACGTCGAAGCTTCCCGCCATTTATGGGACGATGAAGCGAAGGCGTTCCTGGAGGTGCTCGTCGACCCCGTACCCAGCCCGTTCCGGGATATTGCGCGCCATTCCATTGCGGCGAAGATCGGACAGGTCGCCCTGGAAGACCATGCGGACCGCGTCACGCAGGAGCATTGCATCAAGGGATATATTTTGGCTACGCCGAAACGGGACTACAAGAGCTTGACCTCTTATCTCGATAAAAAACAAATCGACTATTCGCCATACAAGCATATGCTGCAATAAGGCAAGCTTCTGACCGACACGTATCAGTTACGTTCGTTCTTGAAAATGCAAAGGCCGTCCGTCCCATATTCCGGGGACGCAACGGCCTTTTCGCATACTGTTCTATTTTTTCTTTTTGACCGGTTCTTCTTCGAGCAGGCTGACCGATAAGGTGACGTTCAGCTCGCCGCGTACGTTCGGGTCCGGGCTCCGTTGCTGCGAACGAAAGCCGACAATCGACACTCCGGCCACCGATAGCGTCAGCGGGAACTCCTCCTGCTTCACGAAAGCGATCTTTCCGTCCAAAATGATATACAGATCCACTTTCTCCTTGGACTTCAGATCAACGGTCAAATACTTTTTCCCTTTTGGCTGCACCGCCGCTTCGAGCTCGCCGTTATTCCGCACATCCTTGACGATGACGCCCTTTTCGTTGAAGTAGTCCTGCACGCGGATGATCGATTTATCGGACCAGGACGAATTGCTCCCGCCCGTTCCCCCTCCGGATCCGCCCCCCGGCGGGATGATCACGTTGCTGTCGGGGTTATTGTTAAACGTTCCGCCTCCGGACGATCCTTGCCCCGCCGTTCCCGGATTGGTTGATCCGCCCACAGGTCCGGTGCCGTCCAAATTAATGGAAGAGTAATCAAACAGCCAGTCGTTTCTTTCCAGGAAATGGTAAGCCCGATCGAGAATCGTTACGGCTTCCGCTCGGGTTACCGGTTCTTGCGGGCGAAAAAATCCGAACTCATCCGGCGTCATAATACCGTTCGCCTTCAGGCTGGCCAGCGCCTTGGTCTGCACGTTCGAAAGCGGGTCGCTGCCGAGCGTGCATTCCTCGCTCTCGTGTTCGAGCATCAGCGTAATGTAGAGGTCGTCGCTGTCTACATTCATCAAGCCGTTCGCCATATAGCGACCGTCCGCTGTAGCGGCATCGTACCCTGCCTGGCTCGCGTATATTTTCGTCGGGATATCCTTGAGCTCCGAAACGACCGAGCAGGCGACCGTATTGTCGAGCCGCCAGTCGATCAGCCGGTTATCGAAGAAAGCATACAACAACTGCGCCAGCTGCAGCCGCGTGAGCGGCTTATCGGGGCGAAACGCAAGCTCGCCGCTCCGGTTCAGCCCATAGCCGCCGACGGAAAACGATGTATCATACAGCTCCGAGATTTCCTTATAAGCCCAATATTGCGCAGGGACATCGGCAAAGCCGCCGATTTTCCGCGGACCTTCCACATACAAATTCGGCCGGTATCTGTCAAAAAGCCGGTACACCATCACCGTCCATTCCGCTTTGCTGACCGGCAGCTCCGGGCGAAAGCGGCCGTCGGGGTATCCGGTTAACACTTGTTTATCCGCCATGAGGCCAATCGAGCGAACCGCCCAATCGTATCGCGCGTCCACATCGGAGAAGCTGGCTTCTGCTCGAACGGTCTGTGACGGCCAAAGCGATAGCATAACGGATGCAATAAGCATTGCGACAAGCAAACGTCGCATCGGTAAGGAAAGCCTAATCAAATGAATTCCCTCCATTCTCTCATCATCTATATCGGATGATCGGAAGGAATTTGTTACCTTTCGGAAAACAAAAAAAACAGCCCCGGACAAGCTCGGCGATTCGCCGGCGTCTGTACGAGGCATTGCAGCGCAATGATTCCGCTATATACGTATATCCAAACTTTTTCCCAAATACGGATGCTGAGCCGCCGCAAAATCGCGCAGCAGCGTCGCCGCTTGTGCCGTCTGCACATCCTTCATTGTATCCAACAGCGTTATACCGATCGCCTGCTTAAGCAGATCGCCGCCGTTTACCGCACTTAGTGCCGCGTTCACATTCACGAGTCTCACCTTTTCCCCGATCCTATATTTGATTATAGTATACGAGATATGCCGGTTCGCGGCAAGAAAAAAGGAATACCCCCTTGCTTGCAGAATGTTTAGTAAACGGGTGTTTTGTACGAAGCTGCTCGATCCTGTCGCGAGCAAGCTATATTGCGAGGTGAGTGTGATGGCTTTTTATAGCCGGGAGCTTGTTTACGGACTAGTCGCGGCCGTGATCATACTGGCATTGATCTGGATCGTCGCTTCAAGAAAGCGCAGCCGCAAGGGACCGACTCCTCTGCAACGGAAAAAGCTGTCTTTGCAAAAACAAAGCTGCTCCTATTGCAAGCAGAAAGTGAGTCCCAAGGAGCTCACGTTTTATGCCGGCCCCGTGCACGGCAAAGTCGTCGGCGTGTGCCGAAAATGCAAGCCGCAAGCGGAACGGCAGTCTCTGGCGCGGTTATAAGTCTCGGGATTCGTAACAGAAGCTTCGACCGAAGTCCTTCAAAGCAGCCAGAACGTTTGTATCGGATTTTTTTCTTGGTGCAGACCGCCGCAGCATGCTTTAATGCTTTATCGTACTTTAAACCATTTGCGATAATAATAAAAGACGCCTTATGCAATAAGGCGTCTTTCTGCGCAATGATATATGCGGTTGAGAGGACTCGAACCTCCACGGGCGTAAGCCCACTACCCCCTCAAGATAGCGTGTCTGCCATTCCACCACAACCGCGTAATGTTGTCATTATATCGCGTTCCGGAGCAAGAGTAAAGTGGATGCTTTCGGCAATTTCGATAAGCTCGTTCTTGAGAATCGTGTAACTTTTTTTCCATCCGCGCGTCATTATTATAATGATTCAGATTAGGAGTTGATGAGATATGTCGTTTGGCGGGCCGCCTCCCCTATTTTCTTTCTTTTTCACCCTCATCCCTGTACTCGTTGTTGGCATCTTTGTGTTTGTCATCGGCAGAGGCCTGTTCACTTGGATGAAAAACAATGCCAGCGACCAGGTTGTCACCGCGGCAGAAATCGTATCCAAGCGTACGCTGGTCAGCGGAGGGAGTGGAGATACTTCCGCCCATACCACGTACTATGTGACGTTTCAATTCGATAACGGCAATCGCGTCGAGCTTCGTGTCCGGGGCACGGACTACGGGCTTATGGCCGAAGGTGATCAAGGACAGCTTGCATACCAGGGAACGCGGTTCCTTTATTTCAATCGCGTTGGTACCGGGCTTTAACGAGCGGTTCTGTTACGATTCCCCCAAGCCGCAGCTAGCAGAGCTTCACCGGGCGCCATCATCTTTCCTACGCGCGAATCGTAGCCGGAAGTTACGGCGCTGCACGGTCCGTCGCGCCCGCTCGGTGTACTAGCTGCGCAGCGCCCCTCCCTCTCCATATATCAATATCATCCATAAACCGGATTGCAGATTGCGCGTTTGTCCCATATCATCGATAATATTCAATATATCAACGATCTTGCTATATGGGTGGTGGCAACTTGAAGAAAGAAGTATTGCTGTGCGGCTACTCGTACCACACGAGCAAATTTTATACAAGCCACCGGGGTCAAGGTCTCGGCAGTTATTTGATCCGCCTGCAAACGGAGGGTACAAGCCTTGTAACGGTTAACGGGCGGGAAAGCCGGCTTGCCGCGGGGGATGTGCTGCTGCTGCCTCCCGGAACACTCTACGAATTACGAATCGGCGAAGAGCCGCCGGGCGACGCATCCGCTGCCAAAATCGCCAGCGGCGATTATTATTTATTTTGCTTGAATGATCAGATCTCCGAGTGGTGGAACCGCGCGCCGCGAAAATGGAAGTATCGTATCGAGCCGAACGAGATGCTGCTGTCCTTGTGGAAGCAGCTGATTTTGGAAAAGTACCGGCTCAGTGAGGATAACCGCGAATTGACCGCTCATCTGCTTGGCGCCTTTTGCCTGTACTTGGACCGTGCGATCAACGAAACCGATCCCTCGCATAACCGCCCCTATACGGCCGCCCGCATGAAGCGGTATGTCGAAGCGCATGCGATGGAGACCTTTACGCTGGAGGACGTGGCCAAACACGTCGGCCTGAGCGTTTCGCGAGCCGTTCACTTGTTCAAGGAAAGCTACGACAAGACGATGATCCAGTATGCGATGGACATTCGGTTATCCGGGGCGGTGGACCGGATGAACTATACCTCGATGACGCTTGGGCAAATATCCGACAGCTGCGGGTTCAAGAGTTATACGTTTTTCCACAAAGCCTTTAAGGAGAAATACGGCATATCTCCGGCGGCATACCGCAGTAAAGTGAAAGAGATGCAGCCGGTGAGCCGCGATAAATAAATGATCGTTGTTGGCATGAGATGTTTGGTGGACCTTCCTTTGGTCTGTACATTCACGTTACGGCAAAGTTTACCGTTACGTCATCTAGCTTGCTAGCGATTGACTGATAGGAACGAATCCATGAAAGGAATACATCTCATTCATGCAAATCAAGGAAATAGCCGCAAAGCTGAATATTTCGCCGCGAGCGATCCGTTTTTATGAGGAGAAGGGGCTTATTCATCCGGCCAAATCGGCCGAGAACCAATATCGGTCTTTTACGGAAAACGATGTGTGGAAGCTTCAATGCATCATAGCCTTGCGGGAAGTCGGCATGAGTATAGAGGATATTCGGCTGGCGTTAATCGAGGTCGATGCGGGCAACCAAAGCGAGCTATTGTCGCTGCTGGAGATTCAACGATCGGTGATGTTCTCGCAGTGGTTGGAGCTGAAACAAATGGTCGAAACGACGGATCAGATGATTGCGATGGTTAAGCAGAAGCAAACGCTGCCGCTCGCCGATGTATATACGCTGGCCGAAGGTTCCAAGCGACTTCGCGAGCTGCGCAAAAGCTGGCATGACCGCTGGAACTTCGACAAGCTGGCCCCGCTTCACGATGAACGGGTTGCCAGCGGCAGCGGCGCCGATTATCGCAACTATGACGAAGCGCTCACACAAACGATGCACTGGGTTGCGCCTGCGCAAGGCGAATACGGGCTGGACATCGGCACGGGTACGGGGAATTTGGCAGGTCGGCTTCTGATGCGGGGCATTCGGATGGCGGCGATCGATCAATCCAAGGAAATGCTGAAGCATTGTCTCCGCAAGTATCCCGGGCTCGAGACGAAGCTGGGCAATTTCCTATCGCTTCCCTTCACGGACCGGCAGTTTGACTTCATCGTATCCAGCTACGCCTTTCACCATTTGACCGATGAAGAAAAGATGCTTGCACTCGCGGAAATGAAACGTGTCCTGAAGCCGCACGGCCGTATTTGCATAACGGATCTCATGTTCGAAAATGAAGCGAAACGGAGATACCCTGAGCCGGCCCACCCCGCAGATGAGCGGCACTACGCTGATGTTTCGCGCCTGATCGACTGGTTTGAAGCGAACGGATACCTCGCCACCTATAAGTTGCTGGACGATATGCTTTGCATCCTGTATGCCGTTCCAATTTGGCGGCAGTAGTCGTGTGGTTTGCTATGAAACCTCATACAGTGCCCCGCTGCGACGCACCGTTCGTAGTATCGTTGAATAGCCGTGCCGGGATTATTTGTTTCCCTGACCTCCTCCATCTAGCGCTGCCGGCTCAAAATCGTACTTGACCTTCTCGCTGCGTGAAGCCGTAGGCTGTTTGTTGTAGCGAATAAATAGTTGAGGAGGTCAACACGATGCCTAACCACACTGACATTTATAACACACAAGCCGACACGTACGAGCAGCTCATATCAAAGCAGCGCAGTCTTCTTGATAGGATCGAATCTGTAAGACCGATAGGAGGGCTGGACGTGCTCGACCTAGGCGCAGGTACGGGAAGATTTTCTGCGATGCTGGCGCCAAAAGCCCGGTCGCTCGTTGCGCTGGATGCCTCGGAAGCGATGCTTCGAGTGACGGCAGCCAGGCTGGCTGAGGCCGGACATGCCAACTGGAGGACGGGTACGGCGGATCACCGGAGCTTGCCGATTGCGGACAACTCCATCGACCTGGTCGTGTCCGGCTGGAGTATCTGCTATATTGCGAGCAGCAACGTCCCGAACTGGGAGCGCAATCTGCAGAAAACGATGGACGAAATTGACCGCGTCTTGAAAAAGGACGGGACCGTCATCATTTTCGAAACGCTGGGAACCGGCGTGGAGCAGCCTCAGCCTCCGGACTTCCTGAAAGCCTACTACCGGCAGCTTGAAGAGGCTTACGGTTTCACCCATGCCGCGTATCGGACCGATTACCGGTTCGAGTCGCCGGAAGAAGCTGAGCGGCTGACCCGCTTCTTCTTTGGGGATACGCTTGCGGAAGTGGTACGGCACAACCGGTGGAGCGTCGTACCGGAATGTGCAGGAATGTGGTGGCGGCACCGCGCAAAGCAGTAACACGTTCTGGATCGATAGCTTCTAAAATTGATGAACGGTTGGGAATGCGCTTCGATGAAAATCATTTATTTTAACGGAGGCTCATGTCCTTCGGCTTTACCATCCTGCCGCGAAAAGTTTAACAAAAAGGAAGAAGCTCTTGTGCTTCTTCCTTTTTGGCCGTTCGTTCAAGCATGCCATATCCGCGGCATTGCCAGCGGTTCTTTGCCGAGCTCCGCCCAAACGTATTTGAGCAGCAGTTCCGCTTTTAAAGAGGCATGTTCCGGATCGTCCCACAGATTGCGAAGCTCGCCCGGGTCCTCCTGAAGATCGAATATTTCGCCGTATGTTTGGTTGTAGTACACCGTGATTTTATAACGCTCATCCACATACGTCTTCTGATGGATGGTCGTCGGCTCATGCCGGAACTCGCATATCGCGTGGTCGCGAGCCCGCTCCCGCTCCCCTGTCCAGACGGCGCTTTGATCTACACCGGTCATCGCAGCCGGCACATCGATCCCGCAAAAGCTCAGCATCGTCGGTGCCAAATCAACAAGCGACTGTATAGCGGCAGTTCGCTTCCCTTCCGGCACATGCCCCGGATAGCGCACGAGGAACGGCAGCTTAATCAAGTCCTCATAGTGGAATCCGCCCTTATGCTGAAGCCCGTGCTGACCGAAGAAATGACCGTGGTCGGTTGTGAAGATGACCACCGTATTGTCCGCCAAGCCGAGCTCGTCTAGCTTGTCGAGTATTTTGCCGATATATTTATCCATCAGACTGATCATCGCATAATAGGTTGCTACAATCCGCTTCCGTTCGGCCTCCGGCATCAAATGCGAGCGGTAGCCGTGCACGCCGAAGCCGCTCTCCCGCAAATGGCTGAAGTCCGGCTTTTCCTGCTGCGTCATTCCGAAATGCGGCGGATTGCGATCGTGTTCCCCCGGCGTGATTGCCGGGATCGAGAGCTTCTCCGGGTCGTACATCGTATCCCACGGCTCCGGCACCAAATAGTCCGGATGCGGATCAAAGAAACTCGACCAAAGGAAAAACGGCTGATCCTCTTCCTTATATTGTTCCAGCAGCGCATTCGTCCGCTCGGCAATCCACGTATCGTAATGGTATTGTTCCGGAATCGGCCATTTATGCCGTATTTTCTTATCCATCGTACCGGTCGGCGGCAAAAAATAATCCCGCCAGTTGCTGCAGCCCTTCTCCTCCATCCAAACGGCGTAGTGCTGGCCGACATGAGCTTCGTTCGCATGATTGCGCGCGAGCTCGACATGGTCGAAGCCGTAAAACGGACCGTGGAACGTCCGCCAAAAGTCCAAATCCTGCAAGACCGGATACGATTCCAGCGATGAATATTGCTCCGTTTCTTTCAGCGGCTGAAAATGCGCCTTCCCGATCAACGCCGTCTTATAGCCTGCTGCTGCGAAATCTTCTCCGACCGTATGACGGTCTTCCAGCAGCTTCGTCCCAAGCGTCCAGGCGCCATGCTGGCTCGGGTACATCCCTGTTATGATGGACGCCCGCGTTGGCGTACAGGTCGGATTCGGACAATAGGCGCGGGTAAAGGTCGTCCCTTCCTTAGCCAGCCGGTCCAAGCTAGGCGTGCGTAACTCCGGATTGAAAGCCCCGATCGTGTTCCAGTGCTGCTGATCGCTCGTGATTAACAAAATATTCGGCCGCTTCATTCGAACAACTCCCCGGTTTCCTGGATTTGTGTGCATGCTTCTTTCGATTACTTTTAGATTACCTCGAATTGGTATAAAAGGGAATGTCATAATGTATTTTGCAAAATGTCAGGTCGGGCACCGGTAAGGAGAGTTGAAGCGGAACTGATCGATTCGGGGCGGTAGGCTTCCCGCGGCTATTGCGTGATCGCAGGACGGTCCAGCTATGCAGGTACCTTGTTCGACAAACAGTAAAAAAGCCCGCTCGCGCGGGCTTTCCCAAAAAACAATCTATGCGGTTGAGAGGACTCGAACCTCCACGAGCGTACGCCCACTACCCCCTCAAGATAGCGTGTCTGCCATTCCACCACAACCGCGTATTAAAAATAGCAGGAGGCTGAGACTGGGCAGCTTACGCTTCCGAAGCCAAGCTCCGACGAACCCGTCGGGTTCTCATCCCCTGCTTTTGTAATGACCCGTAGGGGATACTCTCCGTTTCACTCCGAGACTGCGCAGCTTACGCTTCTGAAGCCAAGCTCCGACGAACCCTTCGGGTTCTCATCCCCTGCTTTTTATAATGACCCGTAGGGGATTCGAACCCCTGTTACCTCCGTGAAAGGGAGGTGTCTTAACCCCTTGACCAACGGGCCACGCTTGTTATAAACGCCGTCTTTTTGAGCGGCAAGTGTTATTATATCGGAGTCGACACGGATTGACAACCCTTTTTTCTATTTTTTTTGAAATCGAAATACGAAGTACGGATTTATACTTGCCCCCCTCTCTTACCCTCTTACTCCTGTATACAACAAAAAAAACGCCTTTCGGCGGTTTCTTTATTATACGGAGAGAGAGGGATACTCGCGCTTCGCTCGCGAGACTCCGCAGCATCTACTCACTGCTCCGACGCCCCCTCTTCTCGGGTTCAAACCCCTCTTTTACTCCCGTATATAACAAAAAAACCGCCTTTCGGCGGTTCCTTTGTTATATACGGAGAGAGAGGGATTCGAACCCTCGCACCACTTACGCAGTCTAACCCCTTAGCAGAGGGTCCCCTTGAGCCACTTGGGTATCTCTCCAAGAAAAAATGGCTCCCCGAACAGGACTCGAACCTGTGACAACTCGATTAACAGTCGAGTGCTCTACCAACTGAGCTATCAGGGAATGACAATCTTTAATTTATCATGAATGTTTCTTCAAGTCAAGTTGATGCAGCTTCAATTTGCCCTTGCAATAACCGCACACATATTTCCTTGGATCGGCCTTCCGTTTGCGCATATATTCAGCACGGCAGTTCACGCATACCAGCTTGTAGCGATACGGCTCCTTGCGCTGAAGCGACGACGGAAGCGATTTGCAGTACCGCGTCCCGCCCACTTGGTCGAGCAGCCGCTTAAAATCTTCATCCCGGTGCTGGTACCCCTGCTTGAGCAAATGCAAGTGGTAATGACACAGCTCGTGCTTAATGATTTTCTCCACATCGGCTGCCCCAAACTGTTCATATTGCAGCCAACTGATCTCGATATCGTGCGTCCGGGTAAAATATCGCCCCCCTGTCGAACGAAGCCTTCGATTAAACCTCGCCCGATGTACGAAAGGACGTCCAAACGACGACAGCGAGATTTGCTCCACCCACAGCTGCAGCTGTCGGTCATCCATCAGCTCTCCCACCCTTGGTTTTCTAGTATCTCTCTAATGTTCTCACTTGAATTGTAACCACTGCTTAGGCTACACTGTCAAGTAGGAATCATCAATATCGGACGTTCTAAGACACTTTTCCCCTTATGAGAGGAGCTTTTCCAACCATGTCTAAAAAGTATGCATTGCTCAAACAAAGTGAGACGATTGAATTTGTGGAAATGCCCGCTTCCCATATGTACCAGTTGGCTGCCCTGAATCAGCGTCTTCATAAAGAAGTAAGCAAGTTGACCGCAAGCAGTGTGCCAGCGCTGCCCAGCTTCATTGCGGAATTCGACAACCTGGAGATCGTACATCCGGATTACAAGCTTCACAACGGGTTGGAATACATCAACCGGTTGGAGCAAACGTTTGCTTCGATTCAGGAAAAAGAATACCCGCTCGTCTCCTTGCTCACGGAAATCCGCGCGCTTCAAGCACAGCTGGAGCAGTGGTATGAGGACGAGGAAGAATTCGCGTAAGCTGCCTCTATTCCATTAGGAGCAATCGATTGATTTTGCAAGCAAACCATACCGTTTGGGACCTGCACCGTTATCTTCTGCCGCCCATATGTTATACCAAAGAGAAGGCAGCTAGAACGGAAGGGACTGATCGTCTTGCCACAATGGCTTTGCAACCAGTTAATGCGAGCGTTTTACAATAAAAACCGCCGGCAAATCCGACTGCTTAACGATTGCTGGTTTTTTTACCGGACGAGAAAAAGCGACGGCGAATCGTCGACATCTGAATTGTAATCATAAAAAAACGAATAGAGCATCAGCGCGTCGCAAGAAGGGCAGTGCTTTTCCTGCGCCGGCGCATGCTCTATTTTTATGCGTTAGGAGGGCTTTTTCATCGTAAGCCCTACGCGGCCTTTCTTCAAATCAACATTGAGCACCCACACCGTAACGACATCACCGACGGAAACGACATCCATCGGATGTTTCACGTAAGAATCGCTAAGCTGTGAAATATGCACCAGCCCATCGTTCTTAATCCCGATGTCGACGAAAGCGCCGAAGTCAATGACATTGCGAACGGTGCCCTTAAGCTCCATGCCCGGAGACAAATCCTCGATTTGGAGCACATCCGTACGGAATATCGGCGCTGGCACGTCTTCCCTCGGATCGCGTCCCGGCCGCTGCAGCGAATCCAGAATATCGCGAAGCGTCGGCACGCCAACGCCCAGCTTCGGCGCGAGTTCCTCCGGCTCAAGCCGCTGCAGCATTTCCTTCAGCTGCGCGCTGCCGAGCTGGGACAGCTCGAGCTTCAGCTCGCAAAACAGCTTGTCCACCACGTCGTAAGACTCCGGATGAATCGGCGTATTATCCAGCGGACTGTTCCCTTCGCCGATCCGCAGAAAGCCTGCGCATTGCTCGAACGCTTTCGCCCCTAGCCGCGGCACCTTTTGCAGCTGAGCCCTGCGCTCGAATTTCCCGTTTTCGTCGCGGTATTTCACGATGTTTTTAGCCAGGGTGCTATTAATCCCCGAAACATAGGAAAGAAGCGACGGCGAAGCTGTGTTTACGTCCACACCGACATGGTTTACCGCAGACTCTACGACAAACTTGAGGCTCTCCTCGAGCCTTTTTTGCGTGACGTCGTGCTGGTACTGGCCTACTCCGATCGCCTTCGGCTCGATCTTTACCAGCTCGGCCAGCGGATCTTGGAGCCTGCGCGCGATGGAGATCGCACTTCGCTCAGCTACATCCAGCTCGGGGAACTCGGTCTGGGCAAGCTTCGATGCGGAATACACGCTCGCACCCGCCTCGTTCACGATCAAATATTGCAGCTTGCGTGATTTCACCTCACCGATCAGCTCCGCAACAAACTGCTCCGTCTCACGCGACGCCGTACCGTTACCGATAACGATCAGCTCGACGCTATATTTATCGATCAATTTTTTAAAAGCCGCTTTCGCTTCCGCAACCTTATTATTCGGCGGCGTCGGATACGTGACGGCGATTTCCAGCATTTTGCCCGTATCGTCCACGACCGCGAGCTTACAGCCTGTCCGGTAGGCCGGGTCTACGCCCAGTACCACTTTCCCTTTGACTGGGGGCTGCAGCAGCAGGTTGCGAAGATTTTCGGCGAATACTTCGATCGCCTTCTCCTCGGCTTTCTCCGTCATTTCATTCCGAACCTCGCGTTCGATGGACGAAGCGATCAGCCGCTTGTAAGCATCCTCAATCACAGCTATCAGCGTCTCGCGCACGACGGACGGGCCTTTTATATACTGCTTTGCGATGTAGTCATGGATTCGTTCTGTCGGAACTTCGAGGTACACTTTCAGCACCTCTTCCCGCTCCCCGCGGTTAATCGCCAATATGCGATGCGGCGGCAGCTTGCGGACCGGCTCCTGATATGCATAATACATCTCGTACACGGACTCTTGATCCGCATTTTTAGCCTCCGTGCGAAGGATGCCTTGCTCGTATGTTTGGCGGCGTACCCAAGCTCTCACCTTTGCGTCGTCGGCGATCTGCTCCGCGATAATATCCATCGCGCCCTGTACCGCTTCCTCGGCAGAGCCAACGCCTTTGTCTTCGCTCACATATTTGCCGGCTTCCGCCATTACATCGCCCTGCTTCGGCTGCTTCAACATCCAATCCGCAAGCGGTTCGAGTCCCTTTTCCTTGGCCACGCTTGCCCGCGTCTTCCGCTTTTGCCTGTACGGCCGGTACAAGTCCTCCACTTCCTGCAGCTTGACGGCGCTCTCGATCGCGGAGCGTAGTTCGCCGGTCAGCTTGCCTTGCTCATCGATGAGTCTTATGACCTCCAGCTTGCGGTCTTCCAAGTTTTTAAGATATGTATGTCGCTCCTCGATGTCCCGCAGCTGGTTTTCGTCGAGCTCTCCGGTCATTTCTTTTCGGTACCTGGCGATGAACGGAATCGTGTTCCCCTCTTCCAGCAGTCCGATCGTCGTCCTTACGCGTCCCGCCGGCAGCTGGAGCTCCGCCGCAATCTGTTTTAAAATACGCTCATGGATCGCCGTTTTCATTTCATCCGTCAATTCCACGTGTGCTCTGGCTTCGTCTGCTTGTACCGCTTGTTCTTTGGCCATCCGCTGCTCCTCCTACATTGCAACTGTTACATCAGGGTGCTGATGTCAGTTGTCAATCTTACATTGCAACTGTTACATCAAAGGTGCTGATGTCAGTTGCCAATCAAACATTGCAACTGTTACATCGAGGTAGTGCTGTCAGTTGTCAATCAAACATTGCAACAATGATATCAGGGTTACCGCTATCCATTGTCAAATAAAAAACGAGGGTATCAACCACCCCCGCCTCGAAGATTCATTAGAATTCGATCAGTCCAACGCTAATCTGCAATGCATCATCGACCTTGCGCATGGTTTCTTCATCCAAGTGCGTAATTTTATCGGTGAGCCGTTGCTTGTCAATCGTCCGAATCTGCTCCAATAAAATGACCGAATCCCTGTCAAAACCGTGCGCTTCCGCGTCAATCTCCACATGCGTTGGCAGCTTGGCTTTTTGAATCTGCGCCGTAATCGCCGCCACGATGACCGTGGGACTGAAGCGATTGCCAATATCATTCTGAATGATCAGAACCGGACGAATACCGCCCTGCTCCGAACCGACAACTGGTGACAGATCCGCGAAAAAAACATCGCCCCGTTTGACAATCAATCGTCACACCCCGCTCACTAGACGGTCCAGCGTATGGTCCGCATCTTCCTCCGCTTGAAATGCCTCCGAGGCCATGTGTAGGTTGATCTTCGCCATCTCCATGTACCCGCGCTGCATCGATTCGCGCAAATGACGCTTTTTCCGTTCCAACAGGTAAAGCTTCATGGCTTGACGAATGAATTCACTGCGATTGGAATTTTCTTTCTCAACCAGATGGTCCACTTCCTGCAGCAAATAATCCGGCAAACTGATCATGATACGCTTTGTGTTATGCGCATTGGACACCTGAACATGCACCCCCAAAAACAATACAAACACCTATTACCACCAGTATGGCAAACTCCCAGTAAAAATATACAAAGTGAGTATATGCTTAAAGTATAGCAAGTATGTTATACCGTGCAATGCATTCGCAAAAGTATTTTATATACATATTCGCGGTAAAACAAGAAAATCCTCTCATCGGTTAAAAAAAGTTCGATGGCAATTATACCCAAACGAACGATTCGTTGCCTCTTTCGCCATTTGGCGGCAGCCGGTAGTGGGGTCCGCCATACCACCACCAAATACCAGCAGAGTACTACAACGAGGCGATTGCGACCCTGGAGCGACGTTTGTCAGTATCGGGCAGCACTGTCGGTTTCCCCGTTCCGCATCACTTATCTGCAAGTAGAGACCAAGGTCCCGTTGTTCCATCGATCAACTATTCCGGCTGTTCCCATACGTGATGAAGCAGCGGGTTCACGGTCAGAAATACGCGGCCATCCTTGATGTATACTCGCGGCACTCTGTGCGAGATCATGCAAGTCACTTCGTAATTGATCGTACCGAGCCAAGCCGCGTGATCCTCCGACGTAATCCGCCCGTTCCCCTGGCAGCCGATAATGACTACCTCTTCTCCAATAGAAATATCGTCAAGCCCGGTTACATTCAACATACATTGATCCATGCAAATTCTGCCAACCACCGGCATGCGTCTTCCCCGAACCAGTACTTCCGCTTTGCCGGTCAGCATTCGAGAAAAACCGTCCGCATATCCGATCGGCAGCGTCGCAATCGTCTCTTCCGTAACCGGCCGATATATTGCTCCGTAACTTACGCCGGCACCGGCAGGCACTTTTTTGACCATCACTACGCCTGATTTGATACTAAGCACAGGCTGAAGCTCAATGCGGCGCTTGTTAACTTCCTCCGAAGGGTACATTCCGTACATGCTGATCCCGAGCCTTACCATGTTGAAGGTCAAATCGGGCGTATCGATTGCCGCAGCGCTGTTCCCTGCATGAATATAAGGAAATTCAACGCCTGCCCGCCGAAAATGCTCCACCACTTGCGCAAACTTGTTGTGCTGCTCGTAAGTGTAGCTTTTATCCGTTTCATCGGCACATGCATAGTGCGTGAACAAGCCCTCAACACAGAGCCCCGGAAGCTGCCTTGCCCGTTCAATCAAAGCGATGGCGTCTTCCACATCCGTTAGCCCGATCCTATTCATGCCGGAATCGATCTTGATATGCGCTTTTAACGGGCGCTCATTGCGTTTGGATTGCCCGATCTTCTCCCATGCATTCAGCAGCTCATGCGTATATACATTCAGCGTTATATCGTGCTTCCAGGCCGTCTCCAATCCTTCGGGAGGGGTGTACCCCAGCACAAGGATCGGCGCCGTAATGCCCGCTCTGCGCAGCTCCAAACCTTCATCCAAAAACGCTACCGCAATATAATCAACGCCGCATTGAAGCGCCTCCCGGCTTACCTCCACGGCACCGTGTCCGTAAGCATCCGCTTTGACTACAGCCATCATGTTCACGTGCTCGGGCAGCACTTTCCGGAACTCTCCCAAATTATGCCGCAGCGCGTCCAAGGAGATTTCCACCCGAGTGGGCCGGTAAAACGAATCCATACCCTTTCACCTTCTTCAGTCTCATTGAGCACGACAGTATCGTGGAACGCGCACCACTATCGGTTTTAACCAGCGAATGGGCGCTTCCCTGCGTGCAATATCCCCATGTTAATCCGTTCCGCCGCGCACTGTCAACGAATAAAACAGTAACAATTCCGTTCGTCAGTATTTACCAGCGATTTTGTAACGACGTTTTGTGTGCAGAAGTATTTCGTGTGTCCCTGTAAAAAGCGATTGGTGATCGTTTGTAAATACAAATATTTTCACGCCAAATTGAAGTAAAAAGCCTCGCTCCCCGAATGAAGATTTCTCATCGGAGAGCGAAGCTTTTTCGATTACCTGCTTATTTGCCCATCTCACCTTGCACCGCTTGTGCTACCTTGATCATTTCCTCTGGAGGCAGATCACCCGTCGACAAACGGAACTCTACACCGTCATACGTCCAGGTGAGCGTTTTCTTAGCGTCGCCCGTCACTACGCCCAGCGTAAAACCGAGATCCATAATATCGCCCGGCAAAATCGATACTGTCTGCGCTTGCGGACGCGACTCCGTCAACGTGTAGTTGTATTTCCCGGAATAGCGCAGCATGACCCCTTTGTCCTCACCCAGTTTGATTTCGGTTACATCCTGCTTCTTCACGCCTGTAGGCATATATCTCGGCTCGATAATGCCGAACGATTGCTGTTTCTGCCCCTCGGTAGTCGCACCCGCTGTTGCACCGTTATTGCTGCCGGTTGCTGCGGCAGATCCACCGCTTGTTCCTGCACTGTTGCCGGTTGCTCCGGTGGCATTGCCGTTCGCCGAAGCCCCATTGCTGTTAGTAGCTCCGCTATTGGAACCGGACGTCGTTCCGGCGCTTGCATTAGACTTATTATCGGTCGGCGCGGTTGCGCCATTATTTTTGCTTGTTCCATTGCCCGTGGCCGTCTCTTTGCCTGTTCCCGTGCTTGTTGTAGCTTTGGCGTCCTCTTTGCCTTGTGCCGTTTCATGCGTGCCTGCTGCCGAAGCTGCGCCGCTACCTTGCGCCATCGTCGGCAACGATTTGAGGTTCCAGCTTGTCATATTGCGCTGCATGTCGAAATAATCTTTCTCGAACTTCGTTCCAAATTCAAATTTGTCGAAGTTCACTACCATCATCACGTTGGCATTTTGATCGGAAACTTCCACATGCTGCGGCGCCAAGTTTTTCTTATCGAGCCATACTTTTTGACGTGCCAGGGAGCCATTCTGGTAGTTGGCCACCACATCGAAAATATACGCTTTTTCATCGGATATGAACTGGCGCTCGTTATCCATGATGATGCTTTGTGCCAGCGACTGATATAAGTAGGCTTGCCCTTGGTTCTCCGGCCAGTCGCTTTGGAAACGGAAGCTTTTGTTCAAATGTGGGGTCAAGACAAACACCCCATCATCATTGCGAAGCACAATCTGCGTAATATCCTTCTTTGCGTTCGTGAGCGAAATCCGGTAATACGACGGTGCCTGGAAGCAAACTTCCACCGCATACTCCTGCGGCTCTTGTCCCGTCTTGAGCGTCATTTGACCGATGCCATGATAGCTGGTCAGCTTACTCATCGTCCCGTCCAGATCCTTCACTACCGAGCCGGCGTCTCTTTTCGAGAGGCCGCACCCGCTCACCACTACACTTAAACAAACCATCACTAGGGCCACTACCCACGTGAACCGCCGCATAACTCCATCCCCTCCACCACATGATCAAGCTAACTGATAACATGTCTATGTGGGGACTTGGACAATTATGCAGACAAGGTTTGGGGAGGAAATAAAAACTCCTATAACGGGTAGGTTATAGGAGTTGGATGTATTATTTAATCTCATCAATAACAAGAGATTGTAAAGCTAGTGCAAGAACTCGTTGATCGTCGCTCAGCTTCATATCAAAAGGAGATACGGCATCAAGAAATTCTAAATTGCAATGAATAACATCATCATTTGTCAATTCTTTGGGGATTTTAACTTCCCAGCCCCCTTGCGAAGTTATATCCCACTGCGTTAATAGTTTCCCATCTATTTTTACATTGACTCTTTGATGAGTAACTTGTCCAGCAAGAAAAGGAAATCCAGTGATTTTAAGAATTAAATCTTTATCAGCTTTTTTTACCGGAATGGAAAGGGAAGCCCCTTTTCCATCGGTCCATGTAAAGCCTTGTTCAGGAGTGCTAAAACCCCAAATTTCATACTTTGTTGTGTCGCCACCAATACCAAATTTTGATTGATTCCCATACTCGTAGGTTGGTGGAGGACTAAAATTAAGTCCTTCTGACGAATATTTTCGGTACGTCGGTATCCATGAATCTTTGTTCCAGCTGTAACCGTTAACCGCATATTCCGTCATCGTCGGAAGATATTCTTTATTCCAATATTCATGCTCCCAGGAATAAAACATAAAGCGACGTTGCCGTTCATCATCTTCCTTAAGTGTTAATAACGACTGTCCCGGGAATTTTTCGTTAATCCCTAATTCAGAAACGATGGTACTTGAAATGTCGGATAAAGAAGCCGGTACTTTTGAGATTTTCAGTTGCCCAGTAGCATTCATAGGTTTATACAGCATTAATGGAAGTCCGGATGCAACGACCGAATTATTAGTATAGTTGGCGTCATTTGCCGTCCCTGCATTAACATTAACTTTTTCACCGCCTCCATGGTCCCCAATAATAACAATAATGGAGTTATCATAAACTCCTATACGCTTTAAATCGCCCAGGAATTTTTCAGTGATTTTTAATGCAGCGTTTGCTTTTGTCTTATACCCCTCTCGGCCTTCAAGCTTTACTCGCTCTAGTTTTTCATTAAGGTTATAAGGGGGATGTGCACCTTCCAAATGATAAAATTTAAACGTTGGATTCGTTTCCCCAACTTGTGATTTTTTCTCGGCTCTCTCTACAAAATTAACGTCACGGCCGTGCTGCTCCGGGTCTTTATTTAAAACATCCACTTTGTAAAAATATTTTTTCAAGAAATGAGGTACGTATCTAAAGAAGGTCGTTTGATACAAGTCTTTGACATAAGTCGTGTTGGCTAATGTGAAGGACTTAATTTTTGAAACATTCGATGCCGTCTCCTCAGATGGGTATACGGTCTGAGTAACCATCGGATAAAGTCCTACATTAAAGTTGTGCTTTCTAAGAACTAATGGAATCGATTGCGTTAAGTATTTTTCTTTCACAAACTGTTGCATGGGTACCGAGTTGTCATAGTACTGGCCAGTTAAAATAAAGGGAACCGAAGCATATGTTGTAGGAAATCCGCCTACTGTATTGGGGTAATAAGTAAACCCAGACAACATATTTTTGTATTCCGCGTTCTCACTAATTAACTCAGAAAAAAGATCCGTTTGAAACGTATCCAGCAATAAAACAATTACATTCTCTTTGGCCGAAAATTTAAATTGATTTGTTTCATCGTACACATACTTCTTAAATTGTGGTTCTGGCGGAGCTTGAACCCATGTATAAGTTAATGAGATTACTTGTAATAAAATAAAAAACAAGCTTCCCTTTTTTATTAATTTATAAAAAAAGTCTGTTTTTATAAATACAAGTATTAAAAAAATAACCCAAACTGAAATATCGATTAATCCATTACTCGTATATTTCTCCCAGGGTATTTCTTCACCATTGAAAACACCGTACTTCCAAACTAACACGTTCCCTTGTATCCAAAAAAGAACACTTATCATAAAGAAGACTGTTATTATTTCTTTGTATAATTCTCCCTTTAAATGAGATAATATTAAAAAAATTACTGTTGCAACAATGAAAAATACAAATAAAATAATCGGTATGATTTGCGGTACAGTAAACGCATATTCAATATGATTGGCTTCATATATAGAAAGTGGGCCAACTACAAATAAAGTAAGTGCTAGAAATATCGAAACTAAAATCGACTGGTTTCTATTTTCGACGGAATTCATAATTTAATCAAAATTCCTTTCGCTCTTTCTGAAATAAATATATAGTTCTTTCCGAATCAGGAATCTTGATCGCTTCCTTCATTGTGAAAAATGAACGAAACTCTTTTTCAAAAGAATTCTGTGTATAATCTTCAAAAATATCTTTGCGATTCGTTAACATTTTTTCTACTTGAGAATCGGTTTTTGGAACAAATTCTATTATTAATGAATCACATATGTTATTAAAGAACGTTGCTATTTTACTTAAAGGAATATTTGCACTAATAACTAAATGATGAATTAATGCCAATGCCATAACAGTATCAGGTAATCCTCGGTTGATTATCGAAAGTCTCTCATTATTCGCCCAACCGATGTTCGGGCTAGGGTTTGTTAAGTCAAGCAAAAGCGGCAGTATGTTACTTTCTTTATTATCCTTAACTTGCAGATAGTTTTTGCTCACTGCAATGGGATCAATATCAAATGAAATTGTCCGAACTCCCTTTGAACTTGCGATCCTACTGTAATGTCCGGTATTAGCCCCTAAGTCCCATAGAAATTCGGGTGATATTTCTTCTAAAAATCCTTCGATTACTTTCCCCTTGAATTTGGCTGCTTCATCAGAATAGTTAGTATTGCTATAATAATTGCCCCATTCCGTTTCAACAGATTTACATTCAAGCTTCTTTAAATAACTTTCCAAATTATCTAATAGGGCCAAAAGCGAGTGTTTACTAACTTTCTGTTGATTTATAATCTTTTTATTCGTACTACCGTAATGTTTCTGACTTTTTGCATGCAAATGAATATGGGTTAACACTGTAAAATTAAAATAAGTTTTTTTGGGCAATATCGCACTTGCCAAATCCAATGGTAATCCATCGATATAGTTCTTTAATAAATCGTTTAATCTAATGTCCACTTCGTTCATTAAGACTAGAGGAGCAAAAAAATGTTGGATAAACTGTCTGTAAGCAACCCAAGGATCGCCTTCGTTATATGTTTCGAACGATAGTGTGTCTATAAAAATGGGTTTACCGTTATGAAATTGCACATTATATCCGCTGGCATCTTTTAACGTCATATTATACTGCAATGCTTTTTTTTGTATATTTAATGTTAATAATGCTGCATCTTTCAATTGATGGAAAGACCATTCATATGGGTAAGAAATAAACTCTATTTTTAATGGTTGAATGATTTTATAGCACTTTTCTTCAACCGGTGGTTCCACGGATGATGCTTCTTCATGATGGATAAGCAGATTTTCAGAAACGAGTTCTTGATACAATCCCGAACTCATTAAACGCAAATAATCATTTTCATATATTTTGTTAATTTGTCTATAAACTATTCCATTATTCTGAAATACAAATCCACTTGGATCGCGAAATGAACTAGAAATTATCATTTATATATAGCACCTATTTCTTGAGAAATTTTAGAAAAGATGTGCGAATTTTAAACCACATCATTTTAATGGAGAATGCAATTCCCAACAAAGTAGCTATAATTACCTGTAAAATATAGCTCCCAGTCCCCGGATCAATATATGCATGTGCAGTCTTTGTGCTAATTAAATAAAAACCAATAGAAAATAATGTGAGCTCCGAAATTAAAAAATATTTTTTCATATAGTTCTCTCCTATAATTATCTTATTTATTACTATTGTATTATGAAATCATTAAATTTTCTTTACGACGTCAAAATTCTACACTAATCTTCAGATTCTAGCAAATAGTTTTTAATTACAACATCTCAATGAGTTTAAATAAACGACAAAAAAGGCCAACTAGAAATTCTAGCTAGCCATACATACCGATAAATATTGATATTGAATATAGATTACTAATGGTTATTTTATAATTTTGCCATAATTTCAGATACCTGTTTACCTAATTTCACACTAAAGTTCATGCCCCTATCATTAGGATAAATTTGTGATGTATTAGCTAAAAATAGCCCTTCAATAGGAGTTTTATATGACGGTTTTATTTTAGAATATTTCATTGGCCATATTGGTTGAGCATATCGGTCTCTAGAAACTACAAAATCTTCAATCATTTCTTCTTTAAAGTCCGGATAGATTTTCTTTAGATGCTTAACATACTCAATTGCAATATCCTCATTTTTCATAGTTAATAACTTATCATTAACACTTAAATACTTTGAAAAGTACAAAAGAGTCTTTCCACTGTAATTCTCAGAAGAAATAAAATTGGTGTGCTCGATTAAGCCCCCAAACGGAATTTGATTATCACTGATATTCAACCAATAAATATCACTTAATTTCTTGTTGATTGTCATAAGAGCTACAAGTGCGCAATCGTATTTAATTTGCTTTAAAGGTTCTTTATAACTTTCTGGTGCACCTTTAATTAAGTCAATAAATACTGGTAACGCGGCAGTACATAAAACATAGTTATATTCCAGTAATTCGTTGTCGACTTTCAATCCCTTACATTTATTATTTTGTATAACTATTTCCTCAACATTTGCGTTTAACTTTATGTTTGCGCCCCGTTTTTTTATGACTTCCAACAATTTTTCGTTAAAAGTATGAAAACTACTTTCCATATAACCTAATAATTCCTTTTGGCCACCATTTGTACGAGATCTGAACCGTTGTACAATTCTTTCCCAAATCCAGACTGCAGGAATTTTGTTGTAATTTTCTCCAAATTTAATTCGAAGCATCGGTTTCCAAATTACATTCCAAACTTGCTTGCCTACAATAGGCACCATAAAATCTTCCGTCGTCATATTCTCCATTTTTTCAACATCTTTATATCTTGAAATAATTATAGTTGAAAGACCAAACCTTATTCTACTTAGAAAACTTAACGGATCAAATTTAAGAAGATCAAAAGGAGTTGTAAAAGGATATATTTTTCCATTACTAAAAAATCCAGTTTTTGTTTCTTTCCATATTAACTTATCTTCCAAATTCAATTCATTGACTAAATCCAAATAAAAATTATCATGTGTAAATATGTGATGATAGTATTTTTCAATTAACGTATCACCAACTTTTATTGTACCTGCTAAACCTCCTATATCATTACTTCTCTCGAATATATCAACTTGAGCATTTAAAAATTTCTGAAGGTAATATGCCGCAGACGTCCCTGCAATACCACCACCAACAATCGCTATTTTCATTCGATAGATCCTCCAGTATGATATTCAATAGTTCTTTTGAGCCCTTCCTCTAGTGAGATAATTGGTCTCCAATTAGTCAGATTTAATATTTTTTCATTATTACATGAAAAAGACATTATTTCAGTTTCCCGATAGGGTAATGCACCAATATTTATACTTGACGATGAATTAGTTAACCTTTGGATAAGCTGTATTACTTGTTTTAACGAATATTCTTGCCCGGATGAAACATTAATTATTTCCCCTGCTAATGATGGCATTTTACTAATTTCAATAAGTGCTCTGATCAAATCTTCTATAAAAAGAAAATCTCTAGTTTGTTCACCTAATGACATATCAAAGCTAGTTCCAGCAAGTAAACTTGTAATGGCTTGATGTATAAAAAAACGTTCTTTTTGTCCAGGTCCATAAATTAATGAAGGTCTAACTGTTATTATCGGTATATTATAAAGATTGAAGAACATTTTGCACAGTATTGTTGCAGCAGCTTTGGTCCCAGAATAAATGGATATTGGACTAGGCATTTTTTCTTCAATGAATGGTTGGTCAATGAAGCCATACTCTTCACAACTTCCAATATTAATAAAGCAATCAATGCTTAATTTATTTTTTTGTATCGATGATAAAATATTTGTTGTACCGATAATATTGGTTTCCATTATTTCTTCAAAGTCCAGTATACTTCTACTGGGATTTATATCGGCAGCTAAATGAAAAATAATGTCGGGATTTATTTGTAAAAGGAGTTCTTCAACCATAACTTTATTTTTAATGTCACACTGAAACCAATTTCTTTGACTCTTCTCAGCTCGAGAAGTTGCAAATACATTAGTACAACCTATGACGTTTAATAAATATGAATAGAGTTTTTCCCCGATAAAACCAGAAGCACCTATTATCAATATCTTCTTATTATCATAGTGTTTCATAAATCTCCTTTAAAATAAGAAGACCTGTAACCATAGTTAAAGGCCTCCTCATGTTAATTTATTTTATTGCCCAGTCATTATTATTTCTAATCCCACATTCATTATAAAAACTTATTTGTTCTTTACAAAGTTGATATACATTTTCTGTATTATAATTTTTATACCAATCGCAAGTTAGTTTAATACATTCTTTGATATTCAATGAAGGTTTCCATTTTAAAATAAAATTAGCTTTACTGCAATCAAGATTAAGAAGCTTTGCTTCATGTAACTGACCATTAGAAGATACATCGTCCCAGGTTCCCTGAGGGAAATTAAATAAAACAGTAGATACGACTTCTTTTACCGTGATTATAGATTCATTCGTTGGCCCGAAGTTCCAATTGCCGATAAATTTTTCGGGGTCAGAAAGTAACTTCGATCCAAGACTTAAATAACCGCTTAAAGGCTCTAAGACATGCTGCCAAGGCCTAACGGCATAAGGATTTCTGACCTGAATTGCTATATTTTCTTCAATTGCTCTTATGCAATCCGGTATGATCCTGTCTTTAGACCAATCGCCACCACCAATAACATTACCTGCACGAACAGAAACAACCGCTTTTTTATGTGTTTCGAAATTTTGCGGATTAAAAAATGAGTTGGTGTATGAATTAATAATTAGCTCTGAGCAGCCTTTTGAAGCACTATAAGGGTCGTACCCACCCATAGCGTCGGTTTCTTTATATCCCCATACCCATTCCTTGTTATCATAACATTTATCACTTGTTACGTTTACTGCTACTTTTACAGATTCACACTTTCTGATACATTCCAACACGTTCACAGTACCCATAACATTGTCTTCAAACGTTTCTCTTGGATTTTCATATGACAAGCGTACTAATGGTTGAGCAGCTAAATGAAATACAACCTCTGGTTGATATTTTTGAAAAACGGATTCTAATTTGGCAAAATCTTTAATGTCACCACGGATATCTACAATTTCTTTGTCCAACCCAGCCAAAACAAAATTATCTTTATCCGTATAAGGGTCTAATGCGTATCCAATTACTTCTGCACCTAATTCTTTTAACCAAATCACTAACCAGGACCCTTTAAAGCCAGTGTGCCCAGTAACCAACACTTTTTTGTTTTTATAAAAGTTATTAAAAGACATTCGCGTTCCCCCACTTTTTCCACGGGGCACTTTTTTCTTGCCACAATTTATCAAGGTATTGCATATCTCTTACGGTATCCATACATTGCCAAAAATCATCATGTTTATAAATCATAAGTTCTCCGTCTGACGCTAATCTTTCTAGTGGTTCTCTTTCAAAAATGCAATCTTCATCTTCGGATACATAATTAAACACTTCTTTGTTAAATATGAAAAATCCACCATTAATTCTACCTTCCGATGTTTGTGGCTTTTCACTAAAACTTTTAACCTCATCACCATCAACTAACAATTCACCAAATCTTGATGGCGGTCGAACACCTGTAACTGTGCCGATTTTTCCATGGGATAAATGGAAATCAAGTAATCTATTGATATCTACGTTACATACTCCATCTCCGTAGGTTAGCATAAAGATATCCGATTGAATATACTTCTCGATTTGTTTAATTCTTGAACCTGTCATCGCTTCTTCACCGGTGTTGGCTAATGTAACTTTCCAACTATTCTCTTCATGTGTACTATGCAATCGAATGTTCTCTTTTTTGCCCAATTCCACAGTGAAATCACTATTCATACATTCATAATTTAGAAAAAAGTCTTTAATAACATGTCCCTTGTAACCTAAACAAATGACAAAATTATTAAAACCATGATAAGAGTAGCCTTTCATAATATGCCACATGATAGGCTTTTCTCCAATTCTAACCATGGGTTTAGGAATAGTTTCAGTCATTTCTTTAATTCTAGTTCCTTTACCCCCACACAATAAAACAACAGGAATATCTCTATAATTCATCCTTTCTCCTCCTCTAACGTTGCCGCTGCTTCGAGTATGTGCTGCTCCTTAGGTTGCCTTGTAATTAATTCTCTGACAATGTATCTCGGTCTTCCCTTAACCTCATTAAAAATTCTAGCAATATACTCTCCAATAATGCTAAGAGACAACAACTGAATAGCTCCCAAAAAAAGTATTAAAACAATTATAGTAGAAAACCCATAAGGGGTCTCAGGATAGATAAAATGAAGGACAATATAATAAACTATGCCTAACAATGACACCATGGTCAATATAAGAGACAAAGTAGATATCCACTCTAATGGCTTATATGAAAAGTTATATATCCCCATTTTCGCCCATTTAAAATTCGCAAAAAAAGGAATACTAGTATTTCCCAAATTCCTATCGTCTCTTATATACTCAACACCAATTTGCTTATATCCGATCCACGATCTAATGCCTCTGAAAAAGATTTCGTTTTCTTTTAATTTCTTTATCTCATCCACTACAATACGATCTATGAGACCAAAATCCCCTGCATCTAACGGCATCTCTATATAAGACATTTTCTTGAATATCCTATAAAACATCTTATACCCGATTCGTCTTAGTATAGAACCCTTTCGTTTCGTTCTTACGCCATAAACAACTTCATAGCCTTCTTCCCATTTTTTGATGAACTCCAAAATTAATTCAGGGGGATCCTGGATATCACCGTCAATGATAACAACAGCATTACCATTTGCGTAATGTATTCCAGCCATAGTGCTTGGCTGAGAACTTCCGAAGTTTCGAGCCATAGTAATTCCCATGACTCTTGCATCCAGTTCATTTAATTTTCTTATTTCCATTACGGTGTTATCTTTACTACAGTTATCGACATAAATTATTTCGAAATCATAATCGCATTTATCAAAGGTATTACAAATCCTTTCGTACATTGGTCTAATATTTAACTCTTCATTATACACCGGCACAACAATTGAGATTACTCCTTTAAGCATTTAAGCTTCTCTCCCATTTCCATCTTTACTCATTTTCGTTAATTGAGTTAATGAAATACCTTCTTTTAGTAGAAATAAAAATCCTATTAATGTAATAGGTAAGTATTGAAAGACCCTCAAAATCAAGGCGTAACTAAGAGAGATTTCTTTAGATATTCCAAATACACTAAGTGCTTTAGTAATGAAATATTCAAACGTACCTACATAACCTGGAGATGAGGGAATCATAATACCCAAATTAACTACAACTAGTGTAAAGAAGGCTAAATATACTGCGCTATTAAAATCAAAAGCTTTTGCTAATGCATAAAACAAGTACGCTTCCATAGACCATATTACTATAGAATAAACAGCTATAGGAACTAATTTTTTTTTGTCTTTTATAGTATCAAAACCATCAATAAATTTTTCAATGATATCATCTATCTTTTTGTTGAATTTACCGGGAAGCACTTGGATAAATAAGTTGATAAACGATAATGTTCTTTTTTTAAATACCACCAAACAAAAAATGAACACTAAAGCACAAAAAAAGAATAACGTCGTAACTAATCCTATTTGCTTAACCCAACTTGGAAATGGATACAAAATAGCTGTTACTCCTAAAAACAAAAGTAATGTGATTCCATCATATATTCTTTCTAAGATTACAGTTGAAAAAACCGCTGTAGCACTAATGTTTTCTTTCTTACCCATCAAATAAGCTCTTACAAATTCCCCTATTCTTAGTGGCAATAAATTATTGGCCATATAGCTTATACAAATAATAGGGAATAATCTGTTGACTCTTACCGTTTTTATGTTTTTTAAAATGATAGCCCATCTCATACTTCTAACCCAGTAACTAAGAATTTGGATTATAACTGCTGGTACCAAGATTAAATAATCTAAATTAATTATAATATTCCAAACATCACCAAAATCAATTCCATTCAACACAATATAAATTAATATTACGCTAACCAGTATGCCAGTAAGAAGTTGAATTTTTTTCACGATTTATTCCTCTTTAATTTTAATTTTTTATAGAATAATGGAAATCCACTAAACTAAAACCTAGTTGTCTAGGATCTCCACCCACTTTCACTACCTCTCCTAAATATTTAAGTGTAATTGAACCTTCTCCAGCATCGATAGGAATATTAATATTAATTGGATTTGGAACATTAGGTTGAATATTAATTTTATTTATCAAATTATTTTTATATAAAATCTCTATGTCTTTACTATCTTTTATCGTAGGCGGAAGCCATACTATAAATGTTAGTGATAAAGTTTTTTTCACATCAAGTGTATTGATTGTTTTAATATGAATATCTCCACTACTCCAGTACCATTTATGCTCTTTATTTTGCTCTAATGAGTGGACACCAGAAACTATGTCGACATGAACATTATCCTGTAAAATCTCCATACTCGCTGCACCTGACTGTGAGTTTGGTTTATATATAAGAGTTACAGCGTCTTTTCGTAATTCGGGCGTACGATCATTAGGCGCTAGCATATGATTTATTGAAGGAACTTTAGACCAGTCACTAACTAGAATATGATCCCTAAGTATATAACTCAACACATTTGTATGTGTATTTAAATTATCAGGGACTATTATATTAATTGGTCTCTTCTCATTTTTCAGCATTTCATATAATTTGTAGTATTCATTTAACGGATTAACTTTATTACCAGTATAACTTCTTACTGGAGATGTGTTAACATAGTCAAAATAATATGTCAACATCATGTTTAATGAGATGAAAGTAAGTCCTAGTAGATAAGTCAACTTTCTAGTAATGCCTGATTTATAATAGAAAAACATTATACCTGAGCCAACGAAGGAAGGAACAAGAACAAATAAGTATTGTACAGTTTTATAGATATTCCATGAATGGCCTCTAACTGCCGTATTCCAAGGATTATGGGCAACAAAAATAAAGTAGAATAACATAAGTAAAAAGGAAGACGATAAACAATAGAGAATAACGAATTCTCTAGATAATTTATTTCGACTAAAACCTATAACTATTAGGATAACACATAGCACTGTGAAGAAAGAAAGAATTAAGTTTATTATAGGATATTTATTATATAATGAACCATCATTCATAATCGGATGAAGTGATAGTATAAGTTGTACATAATTCCATAAGGTATAGTCGATATGATGGCCCACTACAGCAGAAAGTTGACCTTTTATTGCTTGAAAAGCTTTAATTAATGCAATATTACTTAAGAGAATAGCACATAAAACAATAACACTACTTTTCAATAGGAGACTTTTAATATCTTTATCTTTATATAATAGATATATAAGTACCGCAAACATACTAATAAATGCGAACGGTACTAACTCACTATACGTAACTACTAAAGCCGCTATGGATATTGAAGATAATAATATGTGTTGTATTCTACCAGTATTGTTAGAATAAGCAATTATCATAAAAGTAAAAACTAAGACAATTATCACCATACCATATGCTTGGGGAAAAAATGCATTAATAGTATTCTGAATAGGTATTCCAATATGGAGTGCAGTAAATAATACAATTATTGTCAACGCGACGTTGCTTAGTTTCATTACATATTTGTTAAATAACCAGATTGCAAGAACCAACATAAATTGCCCAATTGCAAGAACCGAAATGTACAAATCCAAAGAAAAATGCCTACTAAAGATAGCAGTTATTAAAGATAAAAAGAATTGGGAGCCCATTCTATAGCCCATAACTTGATATAATTTCATTTGTGTTAACCATGGGCTATTAGCATCAGGTCGTGCCTCATCGAAGTAGCTATGAGTCAATAGATAGTCAGAGATAGAAAGGTATGTGAAAGCATCATTATAAAGATTTATTGCTTTGAATATTAATACTGGACTAAGGATAACAATTCCAGAAACAAATGCAAGACTGACTAACATTATTATATTTTTTGATGGTTGCCAACTAGACAGGTTTTTTGTACGAATCTCCCATGCTAAAGCTATCAAGCTCAAAAAAATAGATATTCCTAAAATGTAAATAGAGCTTCGTTCAAAGGTTAATCCAATAAAGCTTGACCAAGAACTAACTAATATTAGCCATAAAAATCCCAACAAAAAAGAAAGAACGAGCTTGCTATCTTTAAAAATGCCCCTGCCAAAAATTGAAGCTAACCAAATCCCTGAAATAAAAACAATCAATAAAACACAGACATAATATACAATATAAATCAATAAATTCACCTTCGTCTTTTATCTCTTTATTATCAATATATTCTTAAATAAATCATTAATGATAATAAGTCGGCTGAAAAAAATGACGTATTTAAATCGTCTAGTATGGTATATCATACTAGATATCACTCTCCGCTAAGTTGATGATAGTATTTTACTTAGATTCCCGGCAACTATACCAAAATCATGAGTTTCCTTCATATACTTTTTTGCATAATATCCCATCTTTTCACGAAGCAAATCATTATTCGTGAGTTCCAACAAATAAGCAAGCAACAACTCATTCTCATACTCATCAACGTCGACTTTCCATACACAATCATCTGGATATTCTATATAAGAACCGACATTCGATACTATACATGGAGTGCCATATCCTAAACTCCTTACCAATGTTGCAGAAGTCTCACCAAAAGTAGGCCATCTCAAATTGATACATATATCAGACGCTATAATATATTGTTTGAAGACATCTAATGTTGGGCCTTTAATTAGACTAACGTGCTTATTGAAGTCTAAATGTTTCGCTGCTTTATTTATATGTTGTTCCATCTCGGTACTACAATGACCTACAATATTAACGTGTATATTGTTATTCGTCTTTACTAATTCCGATAAAGCCCTTAGAATTACTTCTATTCTTTTATTTGGAATTACATTTCCAAATATTCCGATAGAAATCTTATTACAATCCAATCCTAAGTTCCTCTTGAACTCTTTCTTATTAACGTTTGATTCGTCCATCAAGATACCACTCGGTATAACAGTAATAACGCCTTTAAAGTCAGATTCAATCTCAATTTTCTCCTTAACCCAATGACTATGCACTAACACTTGATTACTCAACTCTACTACTTTTTTAAACATAGGGAATTCTTGATCATTAGGATAAGAAGCCTGATTTAGTAGTCTATCACCAGCTGCACTTCCATCCTGACCATGACAATAAGTTAATTCATTCACAAAACCGATCTTGTCGCCGCGCAAATATTTAGTATACATGTAGAATCCGTATAAATTAAGATCATGCAAAACTACATACCCTGGATAATCAATCATAGCATTATATATCCAAGAGTGTAGTTCATTATTCCCCATGTGGTACATTCTTAGTTTTATTTTTTCTAATCTTTCATAATTCGTCGTATAATCAAAAACTTCGAAATTTCGGGAAATAAAAGGGTTCTCAGGAGTAATACCATTTACAAATATTTTCACATCAAAAAAATGTCTTAGTTCTGTTAATAATTCCTCGCTATAATCTGAAATTCCTGAAGATTGAGGATTCAAAGGACTAAAGAAAGCTAATTCTAATTTATCTAATAGTTGTGATGCAGATTCAAATGAAGGGTATACAAGGTTATGAAAAACTTTTAGACTATCTAAGGTTGTTTTACTCCAACTAAACATTTCAGCTTGCTTAACGCCTTTAGTTTTATACGTCTCGGCAAATCCCTTTTCTTTAAGAAAAGAGTTAATAGCCGTAGCCATTGATTCATCATCATTAACATCAACTATAATGGCCGCATCTCCTGCTACTTCAGGAAGTGATGAACTGCTAGTTGTTACTACTGGCGTTCCACAACGCATAGCCTCTAGAACTGGCAAACCAAAGCCTTCATAAATAGATGGAAATACGAATACTTCGCATTCTTTATATAAAGCTACTAAACTATCATCACTTACAAAGCCTAAATATATTATTTGATCGGGAGTAATCCCCTTAGTTGTTGCATATTTGATGAGTTCTTCTCTTTCTGCTTCTTGTTTTATACCTGAAATGACCAATTTTATATCCGGAAATTCCCTAACGACTTGAGAAAACGCGCTAATTAAACCCTTGTTATTTTTTCTAGGATCATAACCGGTAAGGGAATATATAAATGGAGAGGAAATACCTAATTCTTTATTTATTAAAATTTTCTCATTCCCAGCACGTGACGCTTCATAAAGCTCTTCGTTTGTAGAAGCGTAAATAACATGAATTCGATCAGGATCAATTCCAAGATAGTTTACAAGATCTTTTTTTGAAGCCTCGGAAATTGTAAGGATACAATCGGCTTCAGCAATTAGTTTGCACCTAGAATCGTACAACCGTTGAATGTGTTGTGACCAATTATTATAATAGTGATCTTTCATTACTAAGGGGATTAAATCATACACTAAATAAGATTTTTTAATATTCACGCTCGTTATGTCTGGAACCTCAATGTCAAACATATGAGGGCTAGTAAAGTGTATAACGTCAATATTCTTTCGCTCCAGAAATTCCTCTAATGAATATACTTCCCAGTTGCGGTCTTCCATAATTCTTTGATCAAAATCAATAAATTGACTTGCGAAAGTAAATTCCCACTGCTCATTTTTTCTTCTCATCAAGTAATATCTATGGCTGCTATCTTGGTTAATAAGGCCTTTAATCCAGTTGTAAGTATAGATTCCAATTCCTCTATTTTTCTCAGGAGTATATAAAGTTTGAATATCAATTAATATTCTCATTTGATAAGACCCTCTCTTTGAAATCCCTTACTTACTAAAAAATTAATTATTCTCTCTGCAGTTTTAGGCCATGTATAATACTCTTCAACATACTTTTTTCCATTCATAGCCATGGATTTTGCCTTCTCCGAATCAGCTAATATGGACTCTAATGTTTCTTTGAAAGATGTATAGTCTTTGTAATATAAGCCCCCTTGACTTCTATCACAATGACCTTTAGTAACAGCGCAATCCTCATGCACGATAACCGGGGTATTACATAACCAACTCTCCATAATAACTATTGAAAAACTCTCCATTAATGAGGGTTGTATCAAAGCTAAAGCACCTGCAATGGAATCATACTTTTCTTCATCACTAACTTCTCCTACATGAATAATATTCTTAGAGGCTTTCATTGTTTCAATAATTTGTTCTTCTCCCTTACCAACAAACACTAATTTAATACTATTAGAGTTATTTTCAGTAAATTGATTAAAAAGTTGTATAAGTTGTGGCACATTTTTACCGGAGACTTGTCTACCTACATATACAAAGTAATCTCCTTGTATTCCATATTTATTCCTGAAATTGTCCGCATTCGGTGAATAATCAAATTCCACACCACCACCTGAAACAACGCAAGAATCAGGATCTAAATTATATAATTTCGAGGAGAATTCTAATTCTTCAATAGTATTTAGAAGGAGCCCCTGTACTCTTGAAAACATATCTCCAACAGATTTAAAATAGGCCATTCCTTCATCATGAAGGCATGGAATGATAAAACTATTTTCCGGTTTCAACCTACTACCCCAATAAGTTGTGCCTGCAAGGTACGGTATAAATAAAAATATATATTCGTTTTCCGATTTATTAATAAATTCATACATAGAATCGCTATTGACAGTCTCATGCATTAATTGCATCTCTTGTGCATAGCTAAGGATTTCCCCATGTATCAATTTCCCCATAAGTTCATCGTACAAGGATTTATTCCTTTTTCTAAGAGGAAACCTTCTTACACGGAGGCCACTAATGACTGAAACTCCTTCTTCATAGTAGTCTGAACCCCAATCCCAAAACGAATCTTTGCCACAAGTAGTCAGAATCTCTACTTGACAACCTGCATTTTGCAAACTTTTCGCAATGCCCCCCGCAAATCTTTCTGCTCCACCGGATATGTTGTCGCTAAACCATGGAGTAACAACGCCAATTTTCATAAACTAACTCCTCATTGTTTCGATAATATTAATGAAAAATTATAATATTCTTGAGGATTGGTACTTTCTATCGGGCCGCTTAAATAAGAATTAACAACAGAAAAACCTACCTCACATGCAAGATATTTATATGTTTCATGAAACATCGGCTTTTCGTGTGTTGGGTCTAGATAGTAAAGATTATGCATAACATGTGGTGAACTTATATTAGGTGTCTCTATTATCAATATACCGTTAGATGTTAATTTACTATAACATAATTTGAAAAATTTTATTTTTAATGGAGCCGGCAAATGCTCAACAACATGGCCAGTAAACACGCCATCAATACTATTATCGTCCAAATTTTCAAGATAGTTTATTGCATCTGCCGTGTATGCGGTTAAACCATTTTCATTACAAATACGTACTAATTCAGGATCCGAATCAATGCCTATCCCTTTAATATTATGATCTTGAAGTAATTCCAAGAAAAAACCTTTGCCACATCCAATATCGACAACATTATTACAATCCAGGAAATGCGGAATGTATTGTTCGTATATCCCTTTCACTGTTTCACGGTCGGCACTAAATCGCTCTGCAAACTTTGAGTAGTCAAAATCAAGATAAGTATTTTTCTTGAGCTCCTCAAGTACTAAATTAATTTTGGCATCAAGGTTTATTGTATGACTTGCAGCTGCTTCATCTAATTTATGAATGATATCTTGTTCAAGAACAGTAAAGTTCGAGTTTATATCGTTAATCCCTTGGTGAACGATTGCATGATCTGATTTTATATCATTAATATCTTGTTGAAGAGTTGTATGATTCGATTTTATATCATTAATATCTTGTTGAAGGGCTACATTTTCTGATTTTATTCCCGCAATTAAATGGGCAAATTCAGAAACTTGGTTTTCTAACTCAGTATTTTTATTTATTAGGTGCAAAATCAGCTTATTCTGTTCATTAACAATTTCAACGGCTGAATTCAAACCGAACCATATATCATTATTTAAATGTTTCTGCTGATTAATGAAGGTGTCCGCATACCACTTAGTAAATAATCTTGCCCCAAACCGCCTAATCGGAACGACGATTTTTCCTAATAATTTATATCTTGAAACTAGATGAGGTTCTAAAAATGCAACTGGTATATTAGGAGTAATTCTGTAGTTCAATTTTTTCAAACTTATTTGCAAAGACGATAAAATTCGGGAAAGCTCCTCGTCATTACTCTCAAATGGCTTTTCTATTTCCTGTTCAATTTTGATCTCCTCAATGGTTTTCTTTTGTGAGCGCACGCCATTTCTTATTTGATTCATAATGAACCCAGGAGTAATCTTTTTAGACACATTACCACCTCTTATTTCTCATGAACCCATTCATGATTTATTTTTGCGATTCCAACGTCATTGGTCAGACTCGATATTTTAAAAGAATATTTCTTATCATGGTAATCATACTGGTTACCGTTTATATCATGCGCTGCAACGGAAAGCAAATAAGTTCCGGCAACCAGATTTATGGAAGGTATATTAAAAATTATTTTGCCTTTTGAACTCTTATCTAGATGATCTATATAAAATTGATCTATAAAAGTATTCGTTCCATAGCAATGTGTATTATCTATTGTATGAATAGCACAGCCAAAGATAGGCTTTTCAACATCTTTATTTACTTCATAACTAATTTGAATTTGCATGGGTTCTGCACTTAGAAACCCTAGTTTCGAGTTACCTTTTTCATCAGCTATTTTAACATCAACTATTTCAACTTGATGATTTCCCCAACGCTTGTCATCCATTTGTTCATTTGCATGTTGTTGTTCATTTTCCTCATTAATATTTTCACTACTAACTTTCTCAAAGTTATTATTTTCTTCTATCAAACGCTGATTCTCTTCCTCTGATAAATAAGCTAAATACTTATCAATTACTTTTCTAGGCTTTCCGTCTTCTTTTATCTTTCCTTTATTGACCCACACTACCCTATCACAAAGTTTTTCTACGGCTCCAAGATCGTGTGATACGAATACTATTGTTGTACCATTATTTTTTAATTTGAGTAGTTGATCCATACATTTTTGTTGAAATGCCGCGTCTCCAACAGCAAGAACTTCATCAATCAATAAAATGTCCGGTTCAACCATAATTGCTACTGAGAAAGCTAATCGCATATACATACCTGACGAATAACTTCTAACAGGATTTTCAATGTAATGTTTCAATTCAGAAAAAGTGATTATTTGATCCAGCTTCCTCTTAATTTCCTTTTTACTCAGGCCCAGGATAGCTGCATTCATAAATATATTTTCTCGGCCTGTAAAATCCGGATGAAAACCTGCCCCTAGTTCTAATAGGCTAGATACTTTTCCTTCTATATTAATAGTCCCTTGGTCAGGGTATAGAATTCCCGTTAACAGTTTCAATAAGGTACTTTTTCCAGATCCATTTCTTCCTATTAATCCAACAGTTTCACCTTTTGGTATTTCTAACGAGACATTATCCAAGGCGAGATAAATATCGTATTTATTTTTCCTGTTATTAACTATCCGATCTTTAAGTGTAGCTGTTCTTTCTTTGAAAACTTTAAATGATTTACTAACATTTGTGACTGAGATAACACTCATAATCTTATACCACCCTTAGATTTCTTCTGCAAAATTACGGCTTAGTCTTTTAAAAATATAAAAGCCGATGTAGAGCATTACAGAGGATAGGATTGCTACCAAAGTCAATTGACCGGGATCCGGAAACTTATTATAAAAGAAAATATTGTGAAAACTTTCAATGATCACTTTCATAGGATTATAATCAAAAATATATTTGATATCTTTAGGTATCATTGATGATGTAAACACGATTGGAGTAAGATAAAACCAGACCATCATTACGATACTAACGATATGTTCCAGATCCCTAAAATAAACATTCAAGCTTGAAACTATTAAAGTGATCGAAAATGTAAACATAAAATATATAACTAATATGACGGGAAACAATAACAGCGGCATCCCAAGTTGGATTTTGTTTATAAAAAGAATAGGAAATAATATTAACAGACTAAATAAGAAATTAATGACTCCACCTAAAACAACTGAAAGAGGTAATATTTCCTTAGGAAAATAAATTTTCTTTACCAATCCGGAATTACGAATTACTACTCCCGCTCCGGACTGTACGGCTTGATTTATTAAGAACCACGATATTAAACCTATAAATAAATATGAAGTATAGTTCTCCATTTCAATTCTAACAACATATTTAAATACTATTGAATAAACGAATAACATTAGAAGCGGGTTAAGGAATGTCCAAAAAAATCCAACAAAAGATCCCTTATAACGTGTTCGTAGATCTGTTAGGACTAGACTTTCTAACATTTGTCTATACTCATATATTTCTCTAATCTTATTAACCATCGTCTGCATTGCTCCTTATATGGAGTCACTTTTTAATCTTAATCTCCAATGATCTAAGATGTCTTTAAGAGAATCATCTATAGACATTTTAGGAGACCAGCCTGTGTGCAATGAAATTTCACTTGAATCCCCATAGTAATAAGGAAAATCGGAAGGTCTCATTTTTGACAAATCACGATGAATCTCAATGTTCTGACATCTGCTTAGATTTATTAGTTTTTCGAGTATCTCTTGAATAGACGTAGGTTTTTTAGAGCAAACATTATATATTTTACCAGATTGCCCATGAGCAACAAGAAGCGCATATGCTTGGACAATATCTCTAACATCAGTAAAATCTCTTTTAGCATCGAGATTGCCAACTTTTATAATAGGAGTTTGTTTTCCCTCTTCGATTTCGGCAATTTGTTTAGCAAAATCTGAAGTTACAAAACCGACATCTTGTCCGGGACCTATATGATTAAAGGGTCGGACATGAACAATATTTAACGAATATGATCTGTGATATTGTTCAGCTAACATACTAACTGTTGCTTTTGATATTCCATAAGGACTGATAGGTCTTAATGGATTCTTCTCAGAGATCGGCATGTTTTCTAAGTTAACTTCACCATATTCCTCTGAAGACCCAACCGTAAGTATCTTAACAGACTCAGCAACGATACTACCTCTAACGGCTTCTAATAAATTAATTGTCATAACTACATTAGCTTCAAATGTTTCTATTTTATTATCCCAAGATTTTTTCACTGAGCTTTGGCCGGCAAGATGAAATATATAATCAGGTTTGAGAAAATTAAGATATGATACTATTTGTTCTATAGAAGTATTTAAGTCTAACGTTTGGATATGATGAATACCTTTAAATAAAACGGGGGAACTCTTACGAGTTGTCCCCCAAACTTCAAATCCTAGATTTGTTAAATGCTTAGTAAGGTGTTTTGCTACAAAACCGGTAGCACCTGTAATTAAAGCTCTCATTAAACAACCGCCTTTGTTCGCTTTAATTTAGTTTTGTAATTTTTTCAAATCACTTTCAACCATCATCGTTACCAATTGCTCAAATCCAACCTCAAGCTTCCAACCAAGTTTTTCTTTCGCTTTAGTACAGTCTCCTAGCAAAAGATCCACCTCAGCCGGTCTAACAAATTTAGGGTCGATTACAACATAATCTCTCCAATTCAAACCAACATGACCAAATGCAATTTCAACCAATTCTTCAACTGTATGAGTTTCACCTGTAGAAATAACATAATCATCCGGGGTTTCTTGTTGCAGCATCAGCCACATAGCCTTCACATAGTCACCTGCAAAGCCCCAATCCCGTTTTGCATCTAAGTTACCCATGCGAAGCTCTTTTTGCAGTCCAAGCTTAATTCTTGCTGCAGCATCCGTTACTTTTCGCGTAACAAATTCAACACCACGGCGAGGAGACTCATGATTAAATAAAATACCAGAACATGCGTACATATCAAAGCTCTCACGATAGTTTACAGTGATCCAATGCCCATAAACCTTGGCCACACCGTAAGGACTTCTTGGATAGAACGGTGTTGTTTCTTTTTGAGGTGTTTCCACTACTTTCCCAAACATCTCACTGCTTGAAGCTTGATAAAATCTAGCTTCTGGTTTAGTAAGTCTCACGGCTTCCAATATATTTGTTACGCCAATTCCCGTAGATTGACCAGTAAGTACCGGTTGCCCCCAGGAGGTTCCTACAAATGATTGTGCAGCGAGATTGTAAACTTCATCAGGATTAGATACCTTTACTGCATTAATAAGAGAACCTTGATCCAATAGATCTCCTTCTATAAATTCAATTTCATTTTTGATATGCTCAATATTCTCCATTATTGGAACACTCGTTCTTCTGCGAAGACCAAATACTTTGTACCCTTTAGATAACAGTAATTCTGCCAAGTATGAACCATCCTGTCCTGTAATACCGGTAACAAGCGCTTTTTTAGTCATGATTTTCTCCTTAATAGGTTTATAAGTATTGTTCAAGTTTTTGGGTTCTAAGCTCTTTGAGTAATAATTTAACCTCTTGAGCTTTATCTTTTGTACAAATCAAAGTAACATCCTCGGTATCTACAACAATTAAATCTTCGATACCTAGAGTGGCAATTAATTTACCGTTACTTTCAATAATACACCTTTTAGTATCAATATTTAGAATATTTCCTTTAATAACATTCCCATTCTCATCGCGATCATTAATACGATCTAAGGCTGTCCAACTACCAACATCGTCCCATCCAAAAACACATGGTATAACATATATATTTTCTGCTTTTTCCATAATACCGTAATCTATTGATTGGTCCGGCATTTTAATAAATTCAGACCTTATCACTTGGTTTTTATCTTCCTTGTTGAAAGCGCATTTCATTGTTTCCAATAAGTCATGCATTTCGGGCATAAATAATTTAATATAATTCCTTATTACGCTGGTCTTCCATATAAATATTCCACTGTTCCAGAAAAAATTTCCGGATGCTAAGTATTCTTGAGCTGTTTGAAAATCCGGTTTTTCAACGAATTTATTAACTTTATGAACTTCCAATTCATTTATATGCTGTATTTGTTTGGTACTTTCAATATATCCATATCCCGTCTCCGGATAAACAGGCTTAATACCTAACGTTACAAGATTGTTATCTTTTTGAGCAACCTCTACTGCTGTTTTAAGAATTTTAATAAATCCATCTTCATTTTCGATAATGTGATCCGAAGGAAGAACGACCATCGTACTATCGGGATATTTTGCTTCTATAATAATCGAAGCTAACCCTACACAAGGTGCCGTATTTCTGCCTATCGGTTCAATAATGATATTATCGTGCGGCAGATGGGGAATTTGAGCCCGGATTAATTCGGCATAAAGCTCATTGGTAACAATAAAAATTTGTTTTATGTCTATTAGATTTTCAAGTCTGGAAATAGTTTGCTGAATCATCGATTTATTTCCGGAAATATTAAGGAACTGCTTCGGTAGATGCGTTCTACTTTTCGGCCAGAATCGCTCACCTTTTCCCCCAGCCATAATCACTGCTGTAATAGTCATAACTTCCCTCCAAAAACTCACATAAAAAAATCTACAATATGACATCCTATATTATAACGTAACAAATTCCGACAAAGCAATAACTTCTAATTATTGGGTAGTAGTAATATAATATTTTTTAAAATATTAATACGCATTCTTATTAACGAAACCGTTAATAATTGTTTTCCATATGATTTTTATATCAAATAAGAAACTCCAGTTTTCAATATAAAATATGTCGTATTTAATTCTTTCTTCAATTGAAGTATCCCCTCGAAACCCATTGGATTGTGCCCAACCTGTGATTCCAGGACGAATATGATGTTTTATCATATATTTAGGGATTTCTTCCTTAAACTGTTCTACAAAAAATGGTCTTTCAGGACGTGGACCTACTACGCTCATATGGCCAAAAAGAACATTAAAAAATTGCGGCAATTCGTCCAAACTTGTTTTTCGTAAAAAGGATCCGAATTTTGTCTTTCTAGGATCATCTCGAGTAGTCCATTGTTTATCCGATGTTTCTTCCGTCTGTATCCGCATTGATCGGAACTTATACATCATGAAATGTCTTCGATTCAATCCTACTCGTTCTTGTTTAAAAATGATTTCCCCAGGGGATGTTATTTTTATACTGATTGCTATTAAAATTAATAACGGGGAAGTAATAATGATCGCAATTAATGAAAAAATAATATCGAATGCTCTTTTTATAAATCGATTACGAAATTCATCTAATGGTATATCTCGGACATTAATTAGAGGAATACCGGCAAAATTATCAAAGAAAGGTTTTGAAGGTAAGTAATCATAAAAATCAGGAATAATGAGAGTTTTTACTCCTGCTTTTTCACAAATATTTATTATTCTTCCATACTTCTTGTGCGCATGTAAAGGTAATGCAATGATTACTTCGTCTATTAATAACTCATTAATTATGGATTCAAGATCATCAACCTTCCCAATTATCGGTTTATAATTTTCAAAACCGAATTCATGGTTTTTTTGGAAATCATCTAAAAATCCAATTACCTCATAACCAAGTTCAGGATGCTGCATTAAGTTAGTATAGAACTTTTTCCCCAAAGTACCGGCGCCTAGAATTAACAAAAATTGTTTGTTATATCCTTTTTGTCTTAAGCGCTTCAAGGATATTTTTAAAATGTAACGATAAAAACTGATAAGCAAAATGTTATTAACAAGATAGAGCAATAAATACGAGCGAGAAATGTTTAACTCTTTAAAAATAAATAAAATACTTAATAAAATCAATAAGCTTATGCAATAAACCTGAACAATGATAAATAATTCAAAGGAGAACCTTTTTTTCCGTTTCGGTGTATAAAAATTGAAAAAGTAACTTAGAAAAATCGCGGTTCCACCGTATACTAAACTCCATAAAGCGTAAGTCTCAATTGGAAGTGAATTCTCATAAGGAATCCATCCACTTTTAAATTTTAACCACCAGGAAAATAAGAAAACTATTTGAACACATACGAAGTCCGTAAGTGCATAAAATTGAGATAAAAAACTTTGACTTCGCCTAATCATTTTATCACCTCACTGACCCAAACCGATTCAACAGTAACGATATGCCGAGTTTAACAGCAATGCCGACATAAACAATCCAATTTACAAAAAAAGAATATTTATCCTGATAATGCTTTTTATGAAATAAGTACATTGCTCTGTGAAATTCATATATTATTTTATACGGCTTACGTCGACTGCTTGCACCTTTATAATGAATTATTTGTGTATAAGGATAATAATAAATTGCCCATCCTGCTTCTTTTATCCGGTAACACCAATCAATGTCTTCGCCGTACATAAAAAATTCTTCATCTAACAAACCAACTTGTTGAATAGCTTCCCTTCGCACCATTATAAAAGCTCCGACCAAACAATCTACAGGATAGTCTTTATCCGGATCTAAGTGGGTTAACTGATATTGATTGAATTTTGCATTTTGTGGAAACCATTTAGAAAGACCACACATATAATAAAATGAGGCCGATGGCGTCGGAAAACCACGGCGACAAGCTTTATCTAAGCTGCCATCTGGCAATACAATTTTACAACCTGAAGCACCAACCTTAGGATGATGATCCATGAAACTAACCATTGTTTGTAATGAGTCCGGTTGAATGATAGTGTCCGAATTTAACAATAGGACATACCGTCCTTCTGCCAGACGAATTCCTTGATTATTCGCTTTAGAATAGCCTAAATTTATTTTATTACAGTGTAATTTTACTTCCGGATATTTTTTTTTAATTTGTTCGACCGATAAATCTGAAGAATTATTATCAATTAAAATAACTTCGTATGAATAATTAATTTGTGATTCGAATATTGATTTCAAGCAATTTAACGTTAATTCACATGTATTGTAATTTACGATGATAATACTTAAATCCATAATTTTCTCCAATATTAGACAGAATAAGAGATCAATTTCATTATATCACAAAACAATTTCAGTAATATGACGGTTTTCTGGGGATTTTACCGAAAAAAAGAATATAATTGTCCAAAACGAGCTCTTCGTTTGGATTGAACCATCTTTCGTTTACGTAACAAATCCCCAAATTTATTCCAAAAATCTTTCCATGAACCTAACACTAATGGTTCTTTCATTAAAAAATAAAGAAAGCTAGGAACTTCATATGATAGAATAGGAATAATATGTTTTAATACATACAACCAGTGATCATTTTTTACTATTATTTTGTAACGATTTATATATGAATATCTGCGAATTCTTAATGGAATTTGACTTCTTGATTCTTTTTTCCATCCTCTTTCATGGTAGGCTAATGCTTCCGGTGAATAATAAGCTTTCCAGCCTAATAATCTTGCCCTCCAAGCTACATCTACATCTTCTTTATAGGCAAAAAAATCTTCGTCAAAAAAACAATCATCAATACTGATATCTTTTACCATTTCACGATTATAAAACGCTGCGGCTCCTGATACCCCAAACACTTCTTCTTCAAAGACGAATTCGGAAGATTGGCTAGCGCCGCGGTCGAACGCTCTTCTCGACTTCGTAATTATTAAACCAGTACTATCAATTTGATCTGGAGACTGACCTAATAATAATTTGCCCGTAAGACTCCCTATTTTAGAGTCCATTTCCGAAATTCGGATCAAACATAAAATATAATCAGGACAAAGCTTCACATCTGGATTTAGGACTAGAAAATAATCACTGGATGACATACGGATAGCTTGATTATGTCCTGAAGCAAAACCGACATTCTCATCGTTTCTTACAACCATAATATTACCTTTAAAATCTTCAAGAATCGTCAAGGTACCATCTTGAGAATTATTATCTACAATAATGATTTGTTCAATAGGATAAGTTTGTTTCATAACACACTCGAGACAATCACGGATATAAGCTTCACTATTAAAAGTAACAATGTGAATGCTAACTTTTTTCATGACAGTTGATTTCCTAACTTTAATAAAAATTCTTTAAGTGCTTCTCTCCAAGGCCTAAAATCCGCAAAACCATTTGTCCGAATAGATAAATGATCCAAAACCGAGTAACTTGGCCGCGGTGCCGGTCTTGGGAATTCCTTTGTAGTACAGGAAGCTACAATAATGGCCAATCCGCTCTCTTCCATAATCGCTTTAGCGAATTCATACCATGAACAGCAACCTTTGTTTGTACCATGATAGATACCATATTTCTCAGTCTGAATTAGCTCATATAAAAATAATGCGAGATCTTCTGTATAAGTAGGAGATCCTATTTGATCATTTACAACTTTTAACTGCTTTCTTTCATGGGCTAATTTCAACATGGTTTTAACAAAATTATTTCCATGCATTCCATATACCCATGATGTTCGAACAATAAAATAACGAGTTGTTAAGCTGGTAACTAACTGTTCCCCCGCATACTTGGTTTTTCCGTATACATTTACCGGATCCGTACGATCGTACTCTTTATATGGTTTATCCGATTGACCGTCAAATACATAGTCTGTACTAATATAACATAACTTTATTCCATATTTCTCCGAAGCAACGGCTAAATTTCTAGTTCCAACAGCATTCACTATATAAGCGTGATCTTCGTTACTTTCCGCCTGATCAACCGCAGTATAGGCAGCGCAATGTACAATGGCATCCGGCTGATGTAACATTATCTGATGCAAACATTGCTCCATTTTTGTTATGTCTAATTCATATCGACCAAGACCTATGACGGACATAGTAGGATCTTTTTGAAACAATGCAACAACATCTTGTCCTAGTTGGCCGCCGGCACCTGTCACCAATATTTTCATTTTTACACCTTGCTTGATACACAGGTTTGATTGTTGTAATCCTGGTATGCTGCGGTTTGAATTCGTTGTAACCAATCCATATTATTTTTGTACCAATTGATAGTGGCTTTAATGCCTGTAAAAAAGTTATATTCAGGAATCCACCCCAGTTGGTCTATAATCTTTGATGCATCAATACCATAACGTTTGTCATGGCCGGGTCGGTCTTCAACATAAGTGATTAAAGATTCCGGTTTGCCCAATTCGATTAATATGGTTTTAACAATTTCAATATTCGTTCTTTCATTACGGCCGCCTATATTATAGATTTCCCCGTTTTTGCCCTTAAGCATAACGGTTTCGATTGCACTGCAATGATCTTTAACATGAATCCAATCTCTAACGTTAAGACCGTCACCATAAACAGGAAGTTCTTTATTTTGTAACGCATTGGTAATCATTAAAGGAATTAACTTTTCAGGAAATTGATATGGACCGTAATTATTTGAGCAACGTGTAATATTAATGTTTAAACCATACGTTTCGTGGTAGGAACGGACTAATAAATCACTTCCTGCTTTACTTGCAGAGTATGGACTATTTGGTGCTAATGGGGTCGTTTCCGTGAATAGTCCGGTATCCCCTAATGTCCCATATACCTCATCCGTTGATATGTGTATAAATTTCCCAACTCTATATTTCCTTGCTGCTTCCAACAAAACATGGGTTCCCATGACATTGGTTCGGATGAAAACACCAGGATCAGAAATACTTTTGTCAACATGAGATTCTGCAGCAAAATTGATTACAATATCAATACTCCGTTGGAAAACATCATCAACGATTCTCGGGTCTGCTATATCTCCCTTAATAAATAAATATTTAGGATGATCTTGTATATGCTTAAGGTTTTCTAAATTCCCCGCATAAGTTAAAGCATCTAAGTTAATAATTTCATAATCCGGGTATTTATTGATCATATAGGTTATGAAATTGCTACCGATAAATCCTGCCCCACCAGTAACTAATATTCTCAAGGATCATCACCTCATTAATCAAAATAAATATCCGCATCCTTTAATAATGGATGCATGTTATCTTTATCCGAAAGGATTGGAATTGATGTCGGCCAATCGATGTTTAATTCCGGGTCATTCCACAATATACCTCTATCTAGCTGGGGCGAATACAACTCATCGACTTTATATATAACCTGTGTATTTGACGTAATCGTACAAAAACCGTGTGCAAATCCTACTGGAACTAGAAGTTGTCGCTTATTTGATTCACTAAGAATTACACTCATCCACTGTCCAAAAGTGGAAGATGTTTTGCGTAAATCAACAACAACGTCGTAAATAGCTCCAGCAATAACACGAACTAATTTGGTTTGAGCCATCGGGCTATTTTGATAGTGAAGACCACGGATCGTTCCTGCCTCTATAGATAGGGAGTGATTATCCTGTACGAAAGTATGATTGAAACCAAGTTGCTGAAACGTCCTGTTATTATAACTTTCCATAAAAAAACCTCTTTGATCGCCATGTACTTGGGGTTCTATAATATATACACCGGCAAACGGAGTTTCAACAGTCCTCATTACATTATCCTCTCATTTCTTAAGTAACCGAATTCTTTAGGCAGCACAATTTCTTGTGCCAGTTCATTTGCTTTAGTTAACGATAAATGGGTTCCTGCGTCTGTCCACCATCCCCCAAGAATATCATAAGTAAGTTGGCTCTTTGCGATATAGAAATTATTAACATCCGTAATTTCTAATTCTCCTCTTTCGGATGGATGCAAAGTTTTTATAATATCAAAGACAGAGCTGTCGTACATATATATACCTGTAACGGCGTAATTGCTTTTAGGATTTTTGGGCTTTTCTTCAATATTGATAATAAAATTGTTCGATATTTGGGGAACACCATACCGTTGCGGGTCGTGTACTTCTTTAATTAAAATTTTTGCCCCGCGTGGTTGCATTTTAAAATTATTCGCATAAGGAACAATACTTTCTGAAAAAACATTGTCGCCTAAGATAACAACCATCTTTTCATTTCCTATGAATTGCTCTGCAAGACCTAGAGCATGGGCAATACCGCCAGCTTCGTCTTGAACTTTAAAAGTAAAGCTGACTCCCATTTCATTACCGCTACCTAATAAATTCACAACATCTCCCATATGTTCTTTACCGGTAACGACTAAAATATTTTGAATATCAGCTTCTTTAAGTTTAGATATCGCGTGGAAAATCATAGGATACCTTCCTACAGGTAATAAATGTTTATTTGTAACTTTGGTTAAAGGGTATAATCTCGTACCTGTGCCACCTGCTAAAATAACTCCCTTCAAGCGAGTTCCTCCAATCACCTCTTTTTAGAGGCCAATCTATTTTAAGTACCAAGAATTTATATATTGCAGTCTTTTATTAATTAATGTTCCAACGGTTTTTGGAGAATAGTGTGTTTTAATTGTATTTTCCCCATTTTTCGAAATTTCTTGACGATATTCAACATCGGTAACTAATCGTTTCATGTAATAGCTTGCATGATTAATATCTGGATCAGCCCATACTTGATAAGATTTATATGGACCATAGTCTCTACCAACTGGTATTAATTTATAATTCACAAGACAGGAATTGTCCTGATTCATAAAATCCGTATTAGATGACCAGTTGGTTCCAATGACTGGCTTCCCTAGATACATAGCTTCTGCTAATCCGAGACCAAATCCCTCACTTCGGTGAAGTGATATATAACTATCGGTAACAGAAATTAATGCATTTGTATCTTCACGATTTAATGTTTCTTTTATTAAATATATATTTTTATAATCTGCTATTAAATCATTTAATACATCAATTTCTTCCAAATTTTGCTTTAAGGTGTTTATTTTGATGACCAATCCAACCGATAAATCATTTGGTTCGAAAGCAGTTTTAAAGGCTTCAACCGATGCCCGCGGGTTTTTTCGTTCTTGATAGCTTTTAACGTCATACATTGTCAGAAACAAAAAGCTATTATCAGGTAAATTAAAGTAAGTTCTATCTTTATTACTTATATATTTAACTTCAATGGAATGTGGAATTTTCACCACAGGCACTGGACTTTTAATGGAGATAGAATCCGCGACAAAAGTTGAAGGTACCCAAACTTCATTCACCAATTTAAAGCTATCACTCCATTCATCAGGAAAGTCTGGTAATTCCCAATGCCAGTAACCTATATTATAACGGTTTTCGAAAAGTGGGCTTCCATATTCAGCATAGATTTCCATTGTTTGCTCGGCATTCACATGATAAACGTTCACATTATATTTTGGGGACTCTATCTCTTTATGAATCCAAGAAGTATCAGTCATTCTAGAGCTGTTAGTTCCTGTAAAATTAATAATACCGAAAGGTATGCTAGCGGCATCTAAACTTTTGGCAGCTATCCTGCATGATTCGCCAATTCCCATTTCCGCCCTGGAATATCCAACCAAATTCACACCTTGCACTGAAGCAATAGTTAAGTTAGCTTTTTTTTCATTCCATGTGATCGGATAAGCATTATTTAATAATTTCTTTTTAATTGTCGTTCTATAAGATGTAGGAAGTAGAGGTTTTATTACTGATTTCGACAATACAGCTAATCTATATATTAATCGATAAAAGCTTGTCTTTATTTAAAACACCACCATTCATGTTTCTAACTTCTAATTATTCTAACAAAATAAATATTTAATTACTATATAAGCTTGCTTATTCGCAATTCAACCAACCGGAATGAGAACTAATGAATTAAATCAAATAATATGCTAGAATGAAAAAGGTTGTCAGGTATTATCGAATAAAGGAGTCTCATATGAAAAACAAAAAAAATCAAGCCTATGGGTATTCATCTGGCGCAAAAAAAAATGAAAACTTAACTGAGAATAATTCATTACTGTTTTGGCTTCTGGGTGCGTTTTCCGTAGTATTACTTTTCTGGTCCCCATTCCAAAAAGGCCTATTTAACGGAAACAGCTTTGACTTTGAAAGACCGATCTACTCCGCTTTCGTATGGTCGAGTATAATACTCCTGCTTGTGGCTATTTACGCATTTTATCATTGGAAGTTAAAAACAACATCTGACGTCATCAGCTTTATCGCATGGCTCATTCCACTGACTTACCTAATATCGCTTATTAATGCGGGTTCTCACTATAATGCGATCAATATGGTATATATTCAGTCGACTTACGTCATTTTTTTATTACTCGCTTATTATATTGCCAAAAGCGATCTCGGAGCCGCTATATTAAAAAATGGTTTCATGATTTCCACGTACGTAATCATACTATTCGGAATATTTAACTGGTTTGGGAATAAAATCACTAGCTATAATTGGGTAAAATGGTTTGCTGCCGATATGGTCGAGCCATTTTACCGTGACGCTGTTATGACCGATGCTAACGGACTGCGACTTACGTCGGTTTTTCAATACGCCAATAGTTACGCAGCATTTTTGATTGCAGCTTTGTTTTGTACATTATTCTTGGTATTATCGTCCAAAAAGTGGTACAGCATCGGAATACATGGATTTATGGTCGTTCCAATCATTATCTCATTTTTCCTGACACTATCCCGCGGCGGTTTGGTGATATTGCCGGTTGTTTTGTTATTGGTACTCCCTTTCCTGAAACCATACAGACAAATACTTTATATCATCCATTTGATTGTATCGTTTGGTTTATCTCTCATCATTCTTACGAAAATAACGAATCTTGGCATCGAACTGAATAAAGCATTTAACATAAACCAATACGCAACCGGCTGGATGACACTACTTGTCGTTTCTTTAATTAATGCGGTCATTGCCGTTCTCATTCAAAAATTTGTTGCTGCATGGCTGTCCGGTCTACTGGATCGTTTTAACAAGTTTCGTTTTGCTAATATAGCAATTCCTGTCGTGGCCATCGTAGTAGGCGCGATAGGGGTTACAGTGCTTTTTAGCGACCTTGGGTTGACTAAGCTGCTTCCTGAAAATGTACGAACGCGGGTTGAGAATATCAACTTCCAGCAGCATAGCGTTTTGGAACGCGGAACATTTTATAAAGATGCATTGAAACTTTCGGCTGACTACCCGATATTCGGAGCCGGCGGCGGTGCTTGGTCCGCTTTATATGAGAAATATCAAAATAACCCGTATACTAGCCGGCAAGCGCATAACTTCTTCCTTCAATATCTCGTGGAAGTCGGGATCGTCGGACTGTTGATTTTTTTAGGAATTTTAGCTGCTATTATTTATGTGTATATTCGAAATTTTATGAAGCAAGACGAAGCAACGAGAGACCGGCGGTTCATTTTTTACATTCTCGCTATCTCTTTACTTGTGCACAGTATGATTGACTTCGACTTAAGTTATGTATACCTGGGAATGCTGCTTTTCCTAAGCTTGGGAGTTTTAATCTCCAATGATGCTATCGAATTGAAAGGGAATTGGAAAAATGGAATAAGCAAATACAAGTGGATTTATCCATCCGTCTTGCTTATTTTATCCATTGTATGTTTCTTTGCAGCAGTCAAATCCCTATCCGCAAACAGCCTGTTTCGAAATGCAGCTGCTGCATCGTCCAGCGGTAAAGGACTTACGGAAATTACAACACCGCTTGATAAAGCTTTGAAAAATCGCCCGCTTCATCCGGATTATACAAACAGTAAAATTGATATGCTATTGCAGCTCTATAATCAAAGCAAGGATGAAAAATATTACACCGAAGCCATGAGTTTGCTTGAACAACTGAAACAACAAGAACCTCACAATAGACCTGCACTAGATAAGCAAATATATGCTCTTGCTTTAAAAGAACAGCTTCCTAAAGCGTTAGAGTTAGCAAAGGCAGAAATCGTTAATTTCAAATGGGATATCACTTTGTATGAAAAAAGCATTTCTTTAGCAACTGATCTGGGCAATAGAGCAAGAACGGAAAAGAATACACAGTTACAAACCCAGTACTGGAATGAAGCATTTGAAACCTATAATACTGTGCTAAGCAAAATGAAAACATTGGAATCCTTGCCAAAAGAACAATTGCAAGGTCGCGAATTTTCTGTAACGCCGAGTATGGGACTTTCACTAGGACAAATCGAATTTATACGCGGCAATTATCCAGCAGCGGAAAATTTCTTCCGGATCGGCATTGGCGGCTCACTAGATGATCCGCAAACGGCAGCCCAAACGCGAGTGATTATCCGTTATTATCTTGCGACGATTCAGAAACAAGGTAAGAACGACCAGCCTCTAATGGATAAGCTACTCGCTAAAGATCCTAACGAGAAACAGCAAATTCAAAATTTGGTGAACGCACAATTTTAGTCGAATGAGGAAAGAGCCAATCATCAGTCTGTTAAAAGACTAAATGATTGGCTCTTATTTTTCAGGAACATCTAATTGACATTCCCCCGTAATTCCTCAATATTATACGGTCATGCCGCGCTTGCTATATACCCGCAACCACAAAACAAAAACGGCAGCCATCCCATAGGGATGCTGCCGTTTCTCTTGCATAGTCGGATTAGAATCCGCCCATGCCACCCATACCGCCCATGCCGCCCATATCAGGCATAGCTGGCTTTTCTTTTTCCGGTTTGTCTGCGATAACCGCTTCCGTCGTCAAGAACATAGCTGCAACGGATGCTGCGTTTTGCAAAGCGGAGCGAGTTACTTTCGCCGGGTCAACGATACCGGCTTCGATCATATTCACCCATGCGCCGCTTGCTGCGTTGTAGCCTACGCCTACAGCTTCTTTTTTCAGACGCTCAACGATAACGGAGCCTTCTTGACCCGCATTCGCTGCGATCGTGCGTACAGGCTCTTCCAGAGCGCGGAGAACGATGTTTACGCCCGTTTGCTCGTCGCCGTCTGCTTTTACTGCTGCGACAGCGTTATACACATTTACAAGCGCCGTACCGCCGCCTGCAACGATACCTTCTTCAACAGCAGCGCGAGTCGCGTTCAGAGCGTCTTCGATGCGCAGTTTGCGCTCTTTCAGCTCAGTTTCAGTAGCTGCTCCGACTTTTACTACGGCTACGCCGCCAGCAAGCTTAGCAAGACGCTCTTGCAGTTTTTCTTTATCGAAATCGGAAGTCGTTTCTTCCAATTGTGCACGGATTTGCGTGATGCGCGCGCCGATGTCTTTCTTGTCGCCTGCGCCGTCCACGATGATCGTGTTTTCTTTCGTTACACGAATTTGACGAGCGGAACCGAGTTGATCGACAGTGGTCGATTTCAGCTCAAGGCCGAGCTCTTCCGTGATCAATTGGCCGCCGGTAAGAGCCGCGATGTCACCCAGCATTGCTTTGCGGCGGTCGCCGAAGCCAGGAGCTTTAACCGCTACGCAAGTGAAGGTGCCGCGCAGTTTGTTCACTACGAGTGTAGCGTTCGCTTCGCCTTCTACGTCTTCAGCAATGATCAGGAGCTGCTTGCCGGATTGAACAACTTTCTCAAGCACAGGCAAAATCTCTTGAATGTTAGAGATTTTCTTGTCGGTAATCAAGATGTAAGGATTGTCAAGAACAGCTTCCATCTTGTCCGTATCCGTAATCATGTAAGGGGAAATGTATCCGCGGTCGAACTGCATTCCTTCAACCACTTCCAACTCCGTTGCAAAACCTTTGGATTCTTCAACGGTAATAACGCCGTCTTTGCCTACTTTTTCCATAGCTTCAGCGATCAGCTGGCCTACCTCTTCGTCAGCCGCGGAAATAGCCGCTACTTGAGCGATAGAGTTTTTGCCTTCGATCGGCTTCGCGATCTTTTGCAGCTCTTCTACAGCCGCTTTAACGGCTTTGTCGATCCCTTTGCGAACAACCATCGGGTTAGCGCCCGCAGTTACGTTTTTCAGGCCTTCGCGGATCATCGCTTGAGCCAATACGGTAGCCGTCGTCGTACCGTCACCGGCAACGTCGTTCGTTTTCGTAGCGACTTCTTTTACAAGCTGTGCGCCCATGTTCTCGAATGCGTCTTCGAGCTCGATTTCTTTGGCGATCGTTACGCCGTCGTTTGTGATCAGCGGGCTGCCGAACTTCTTCTCCAGCACCACGTTGCGGCCTTTTGGACCCAAAGTGACTTTAACGGCATTTGCAAGCGCGTCAACCCCGCGAAGCATTCCGCGGCGAGCGTCTTCACTGAACTTGATTTCTTTTGCCATGTGTTATACCCTCCCAAGAAATTGGTTTCATGTATTTTGCGTTTCGGATATTTTCCTAAGTAATTGCACAAAACTTAAGTATTCCCGTTACAACGGTTAGATCGGTTCGACGATCTCAGTTGTCAACAGGCTCCGGCACGTCATCCTTAGCCCAGGATAGCCAGAACGTCGCTTTCGCGCATAATCAGCAGCTCGCGGCCGTCGAATTTCACTTCAGTACCGGCATATTTGGAGAAAATGACGCGGTCGCCTTCCTTCAACTCAAGCGCAACACGTTCGCCGTCCTTGAGTGTACCGCTGCCTACGGCTACGACTCTACCTTCTTGCGGCTTTTCTTTCGCCGTGTCAGGCAGTACGATTCCGCTTGCAGTCGTTTCCTCCTTAGCGATGGCTTCGATAACTACGCGATCACCCAATGGTTTGATCATGAGAAAATAGCCTCCTTTGATATGTTGGTACGGTCTTATTAGCACTCGAATGTGGTTAGTGCTAACAACAATTCTTATAATAATCACTTCGCGGCAATTTTGCAAGTAGTTTTCTATTCATTTCATGTCAAATTACAATAAAACCGCACTCACATCATTGTTTCCACCGCATTCGAAAATATACGACATTTTCCAACAAGAACTGCCGGCTCCTCTGCATTAAGCAGAAGCGTAAGCCGGCAGTAAACACGAAGTCTCGTATATAGTTATAAGTAGATGCTACCCCCGCTCCTTCTCCCACTGCTGATCCTGAAGCAGCTGTTTGCGGTATACGATGCCGGATAGAAACACACTGAATTCATACAGCACGATCATCGGCACAGCGACGATAATAGCGGACGTTGCGTCGGGCGGCGTAATCATGGTAGCCACGACTACAAGCAGCAAATACGCGTACCGCCGCATTTTGCGCAGTCGCATCGGATTGAGCAGACGCAGCTTGGTCAGAAACATGACGACAATCGGCAGTTCAAACAGGAGCGACAACGGAATAATAATGTTGAACATGAACGAAAAGTATTGCGTGATGCCGTACGTTTCCTGCAGCTGCAAGTTTTTCGTGACGGCGGACGTAAAGAGGAACGCCATCTTAAACACGACAAAATAACCGAAAGCAAGGCCGATCAAAAACAAAACGAGCGCGAACGGAACGAACATCAAGGATGCTTTTTGTTCCTCTACCCGCAGTCCCGGCTTCAAAAAAGCCCACAATTGATACATTGTAAAAGGAAGTGCGATGACGAGTCCCATTACGAAGGCGAAGTTCATGTACATTTTGATCGCATCCCACGGCGAGAACACGTTCCAAAAGATCGTGTTAGCCGGGGGGACGCTTTTTAAATAGACGATTAGCGGTTGAGCAAATATAAGTCCGACTACCATTCCAAGGACAAGCACGAGTACAACCCATATCAACCTTTTTCGCAGTTCTGTCAGGTGTTCGACCAGCGACATGCCTTCATCGTTTTCCATCTAACGATCACCAACCTACCATTCCAAAGTCTCCCTCTCGTTAATCGGGAAGTCTGCGTGAATCCTGACGATCTGTTTGCGGTTGCGAGGCGCCTTGCTCCGCCTCCCCCGGCTTCTGTGCGGTCTGGGCCTGGGCCGGCGCCGGAGCCGGTGGCGGTTCAGGAGGGGTTACGTCTTTGCGCTCACGCGGTGTTTCCTGCTCATCTCCAAGCAGATCGCGAGCGCCCTGCTTGAACTCGCGGATCGTCTTACCTAAGGAGCGGCCCAGTTCCGGCAGCTTATTCGGTCCGAACAGGAGAAGTGCGATAAGCCCGATCAGCAGCAATTCTCCGAAGCCAATATTTCCAAACATCGGAATCGTTCCTTTCCGGTAAAAGTAAAGTCAAGTTTAACAGCCGTATAGTCCGCCATACCCCAGCTCCGTAATATCTTCGCGTGTAATCATTTCTCCGGCGCAAATACGCGGCAGCAGCACATCGAAGGAGGTATATGGGTCGTGCATGACGCAGCCGGGCAGGCCCATGATCGGCACATCGCCCAAGTAGCCGACGAGCAGCATCGAGCCGGGAAGCATCGGCGTACCGTAGCTGACGATGCGCGCGCCGGCCTGTTTGATCGCCCCGGGCGTCCGGTCATCGGGATCCACCGACATGCCTCCGGTTACGAGAATGAGATCCGCCCGGTCTTCGTGCAGGAAGCGGTGAATCTCGCGTACGATCGTGTCGCTGTCATCCGGCGCCAGGCGCTGCTCGATCACTTCCGATCCGAGTGAGGCCAGCTTCTCGCGTACGATCGGCCCGAACTTGTCCTGGATCCGCCCTTTAAACACTTCGCTTCCCGTCGTGATGAGACCCACCCGCAGTTTACGGAACGGTTTCACTTCGGCAATCGCCCCTTCCGCTTCCGCGGCGATCCGTTCCACCTCTGCAATTTTCGCCTCGTCAATGAGCAGCGGAATAACCCGTGTGCCCATAAGCGGTTTGCCGGGCGCTACGACCGTATTCGTCTTGATCGTTGACATAATCACTTGATCCAGGGAGTTGATCCGATCGATCCGGGACTTGTCGATTTTGGCTAATCCATGAATCGCCGATTTCAGCGTTATTTTTCCTTCATGGGGCTCGGTTAGCTCCACCTGAGTGCCTTGCGCTGCATTCGCCATGCGGAAAGCCGCTTCGTCTTCGTGAAGATATCCCGTCTTGAGCCGAATCGTATAGATGTGTTCCTTCCCGATACTGAGGAGCGCGGGAATGTCCTCCTCGCGGATGACATGGCCTTTTTTGAACAAGCGCCCTTTAAATTGCCCCGGGATGATTTGCGTCAAATCATGCGCCAGCACCATGCCGACGGCTTCTTCGACCTTCACTTCCTCCAGCATCGATTCATGTTTCATCAGCCGTGGTCACCTTCCCGTCCGGTCAAAATGCCAAGTGCATGCGGCAGCTGATCCATGATCGCGGAGAGATTCTCAGAGACGCCTTTGGGGCTGCCCGGCAGGTTAATGATCAGCGTCCTGCCCCGAATTCCGGAGACCGCGCGGGACAGCATCGCACGCGGCGCCTTGGACATGGAATACATACGCATCGCCTCGGCAAAGCCAGGCGCCTGTCGGTCAATCACGTCCAGCGTCGCCTCCGGCGTCACGTCACGGACAGCCAAACCCGTACCTCCGGTTGTCAAAATAAGATCGGCCTTGAAGTAATCCGTCATCTCGATCAGCGCCGCCATGATCTCATCCTTCTCATCCGGCACGACGCGATACTCGATGATTTCCCCACTCATCTCCTCCTCGATCAGTTCCCGGATCACCTGTGCACTAGTGTCTTCTCTTTCTCCACGGAAACCGCGGTCGCTTGCGGTTAAGATAGCCACTTTCCAGCGCATAAGCCTGCTCCTCTCCAGCATTCAGTTCCTTGTCTCATTGTATATGTAAGAAAAGCTTCTAATCGAAGCCTTTCGATGAAGATACATTCGTGTCTTAGCGGAAGCTTTTCTTGCGAGCAGAAAGTTCAATACGCGCTTTAGCGCTTAATTAAAGTAAACTTTCTTTACTCTTAAGAAAAAGCTTCTGATCGAAGCCTTTCGATGAAGATACATTCGTGTTTATGCGGAATCACAATAGCCCCGGGTGGTGGAAATCCCCGCTTTTTCCGCCGGTTTTGCTGACCAGCAACGTTGGCCCGATTTGCATCGTTTTCTCCGCCGCCTTGCACATGTCGTATACGGTCAGCGCCGCCGCAGAAACGGCCGTGAGCGCCTCCATCTCGACCCCGGTCGGCCCTTTCGTTTTGACGGTCGCTTCAATCTGCAGGCGTCCATCCTCGAAATCGGCAAACCGAACATCCACGCCGCTTAACGACAGCGGGTGGCACATCGGAATCCAGTCGGATGTTTTTTTGGCTGCCATGACGGCCGCCACTTGCGCTACGGCCAGCACGTCGCCTTTTCCGATCTTCCCCTGTTTGATCAAAGCGAGCGTAGAGGGCTGCATAGACACGGTCGTTTGGGCCGTGGCCGTCCGAACCGTGTCTTGCTTTTCCGTAATATCCACCATCCGGGCGCGCCCCTGCTCGTTAAAATGGGTCAAATTCCCGCCTTGCTCCACGGGATCAGACATCCGCCTCCGCCCCTCTCTGCACAACGCAACGTTTATCCGTAACCAGTTCGTCAATCCGAAAGTCAAACAGTCCCATCGGAACCTCGTCGATCACCTGCTCATCGAAGGCAGCGGCGATAATATACGGCTTCGGCAGTCCCGTACGCACATACTGCTGCATGAAGCGATCGTAAAAGCCCCCGCCGTAGCCGAGCCTTCCCATGTTCAAGTCGAACGCCAGCCCCGGTACAAGCGCGACGTCGAGTTGGCGGATATCATACAGCTGCGGCGCTTTCGCTACAGGTTCGGGGATGCCCCATGTACCCTGCTCCAAATCCGCGTAAGAACGAATTTCGAACAGCTTAAGCTGCTTGTACGCCGGAACGACTTTCGGCACAACGACGCGCCATGAGCGCTGCCAGCAAGCTTCCAATACAGGCGTAACATCCACTTCTGTTTTGACCGGCATGTAGGTGAAAAGCGTTGGCTTCCGTCTGACGGAAGGATCAGGTTTAAGCAGTAGTTCCAGCCTGCTGAGCAGCGTTTCACATATTTTATTCGATTTCAGGTTGCGTCCTTCCTCCGTAATGGCGGCACGGACGGCCTCCGCCTGGCGGCGAAGCTCGATTTTTTTCTCTTTAATGTTCATGAAACGGCCTCTCTTCTAGCGGGTCGATTCTTGGTTAACCACATTCTAATGCTGTGAACGATTTATAGCAAATCTTTTCTTGCAATTGTTCAAACAACGATCGTGAGCGTTATATATAGTGTACCATAATTGCGTGTAAAATCGCGAATGAAGGCGGTAATCGAATATTTCCCGGGAAAAATGCCTCCCCACCGAATGCTACGGTTCACGAGCCGGTTTCATAACCAGCGAGGCTACGACCGGAAGATGATCGGACGCCCTGCTCGGTACGGTTGCAACAGGCGCTTCGTAGGCAAGATCGGAACTGACGAATATATGATCGATCTCGCCGCCTTTCAGTACGGTGGAAGTGACTTCGGGAAACTTCAGCCGGATGAGTCCTAGCTTTGGCATGCCCGGCGATATGCTGTTAAAATCCCCCATCAGCAGTAACGGTTCCGGGACACCTTTTAATATATACTGCAGCTGCGGCAGCTGCTGTTGCCGTTCGGCAGCGGCAACTCCGAGATGCGTCGTTGCAACTGTGATCTTGCGCCCGCTAAGGTGCAGCTCTGCCGTAAGCAAGCTTCTTGGTTCTCGTCCTCCGCTTAGCCGGTATTGCCGTGGCGACTCGAGCGGATAGCGGCTTAACAAGGCAATGCCGTATTGCGATAATCCGCTGCGAATCGACGGCGCGAATACGTAGTTCATCCCGAGTTCGCGGGCAAAATACCGGGCCTGATCGTGAAGCCCGCTGCGCCATTTATACCGGTCAACCTCCTGAAGGGCGATCACGTCCGCATGAAGCGGCCGAAGCTCCGCTGCAACAGCCTCAGGTCTCACTTTTCCGTCCAGTCCTTCCGCATGACGTATATTATATGTTATGACGCGCAGCTCAACCGGATTGTAATCAAGCTTCAACGAAGAGGTAGCAACCGTGGTAAACAGTAAAGGATGTACGAGCATAGATACAAAAAACATGACCAACAGGAGCATAACTCGGTTAATTTTTCTATTAGCTGCGGAAGACGGCTGCATGACGCCTCAACCTCATTTTCGTAAAAGAATAGGAAGTACACCGAGCATACGTTAGAGCCATTCCGTTTGTATACAAGTAAACCGTTGGAAATCGAAATCGGCGGCGGAATATGCTACACTGGTGGAGATTGGACTACATTTTAAATAGAAGAAACCGACATTCGGGAGGCTTATCATGCTGCTGCAAGTATCAGGAATTCATAAAAGCTACGGGGTCACTACCGTGCTTTCCAATATATCGCTCCAAGTTGAACCGCGCGAGCGAATCGGACTCGTTGGCGTGAATGGCGCCGGTAAGTCGACGCTGCTGCAAATTATCGCCGGCGAGCTTTCGTATGACAGCGGAAACATTTTCAAGGCAAAGGAAACCAGGATCGGCTATTTGAAGCAAAACAGCGGTCTGCACTCCGACCGTTCCATTTGGAATGAACTGTTGAGTGTTTTTTCGGGGCTGATCGAAACCGAACGCGAGCTTCGCAGGCTGGAAACGTTGATGGCCGATCCGCAAATCCTTGAGGACGCCAAAAAAACCGAAGAAACGATGTCTCGCTACGCCAAACTGTCGGATACGTTTCGCGAACAGGGCGGCTATGAGATCGAAGCGAAAATTCGCGGGATATTGAGCGGAATGGGTTTTGGGGACATGGATCCCGCCACCCCGTGCCAAGCGTTGAGCGGCGGACAAAAGACGCGGCTCGCACTCGCCAAAATGCTGCTCGAAGCGCCGGACCTGCTCCTGCTCGACGAGCCGACCAACCATCTGGATATCGCCACGCTGACTTGGCTCGAGCAGTATCTGCGATCGTATTCCGGCGCGATTGTCGTCGTTTCGCACGACAGGTATTTTCTGGACGCGCTCGTGGATGCCATTTACGAGATTGAACGGACGTCCTCGCGGCGATACACGGGCAACTACTCCCGCTTCATCGAGCTGAAAGCGGCGGATTACGAGGTGCAGTTGAAACACTTCGAAAGACAGCAGGAAGAAATCGCCAAAATGGAAGAATTCATTCAGCGCAACATCGTCCGCGCATCCACCACTAAACGGGCGCAAAGCCGACAAAAAGCTTTAGACAAGATGGAACGGCTCGATAAGCCGCAAGGTGATTTGAAGCGGGCCAGCTTTTCGTTCGAGGTCGAAGTTCAAACCGGGCGCGAAGTGCTCGATGTACGTAATGTAGCGGTTTCATATGACGGCAGCAAGCCCTTGGTGAAAAACGTAACATTCCAGCTTCGCCGCGGCGATACCGCCGCACTGATCGGGCCTAACGGCGTGGGCAAATCGACGCTGCTGAAAACATTGATCGGACAGCACCAGCCGGACCGCGGTACCTTCGAATGGGGCGCCAATGTTCGTATCGGTTACTACGATCAGGAACAAACGGGACTGAATCCGAACCACACTGTACTGGACGAGCTTTGGAACGCCTACCCCCATATGGAAGAAGCTCGAATTCGGACCGTACTCGGCAATTTCCTGTTCAGCGGCGAAGATGTGTTCAAGAAAGTCAGTTCGCTCAGCGGCGGGGAAAAAGCGCGCGTGGCGCTCGCCAAGCTGATGCTGCAAAAAGCGAACGTGCTCATTCTCGACGAGCCGACCAACCATTTGGATTTATATAGCAAAGAAGTACTCGAATCCGCCTTAATCGATTATGAGGGAACGCTGCTGTTTATTTCCCATGACCGGTATTTCCTTAATAAAATGGCGGAAAGCATGCTGGAGTTGAGCCCGGACGGCGTTGCCGGCTATTTGGGCAACTACGACGACTATGTGGAAAAAAAGCAGGAGCTCGCCGAAATGGAGCAGCAGCGTCTGGCCGAAGAAGCGACAAAACGGGCGGCGGGCGGACAGGCGGGCGCAAGCCCGACCGGGGAAAGCGCCGGGGCTGTAGGAACCGGCAGCGACTACGAAGCAGGCAAGCAGGCAAAGCGCGAAGAACGGAACCGCCAGCGTAAGCTGGAGCAGCTCGAGCAGCGGATCGCACAGCTTGAGGAAGAGACTGGCGCGATCGAAGCCGAGTTGGCGGTGCCCGAGGTATACAACAATTACGTGCTCGTGCAGGAAAAAAACGCGCTGCTCGAATCAAAGAAAGCGGAGCTCACCGACTGTTATGAACAGTGGGAGCAGCTGGCGGAGTGAATAATAGTTGCCCCTATCGAACAAATTTCTCCTAAGTAAGCCCAAAAAGGGCGGAACCGTTCGTGAAACCTTACTATTCAGAGACTTACCCCTTCGAATAGTTCGGTTCACTTTACGATTCTGCCAATTTGCCTATTTCAGTGCTAACTTAGTTAGATTCGGGCTACTAATCGTTTCCTGCCTGTCGGCCTAACGCAGGCAGCAGCATTCCTCCTTACATCGGAACGCTAGACCCTCCTTGTAAAAATGGAGGCTTACGATTCCCCCGCTTCCGCCAATCGCAACAGCAGCAGCGGCACGCTGCTATACACGATCATGGCGGCGGCGGCTACAATGCCCGAATCATTGAGGGCCAAGGCGGCGAAGACGCCGATCACGCTCGCATAAAACCCGTGCATCAAATACGGGTACCGCTCCCCCCACCGGCGCAGCCGCCCTTTGGGCCGCATTACAAGCAAAGCCATGACGGCTAGGCCGGTGAGCAGCACTTTGCTCCAGGCGGAGACGCGGATCAGGTGCAGATTCATCGCGAGTTTGCGCGCGATCATTGCACCGATAGCGTCATAGCGCCCTTCACGCAGCGCGTCGAAGGCACGGCCGATATGGCTGCCGTGCCCGGTCGTTGTGCCGCCGGGACCAACAGCGGCGGCGGTTACGCACGCGGCTGCGACCGAGCCTGGACCTCCGGCCGAGCCAGGGGGCCAAGCGGCGTTGAGCAGCCATAGGCCCGCGAGCGCCGCGGCCATCGGCAGCGCGACCGCGAGAGCGAGGCGGCGCCAGCACAAGGCGCCGCCGGTGAACAGGCGGGCGACCAGCGCGCCGAACGCCGCCGCCGCGGACAGTGCGCCGCCGGCGTTCGTACCTAGTGCCGGCGCCGCAAGGTAGCCTGCGATGCCGACGCCCGCGACGACGACGGGCGCGATCGCGAGCCACCGGGGCAGCGCCGGTGGCATGCCGTCATCCGGCTCCGCCCGAACCTGCAGCATGGCGCTGAGTCCGAGCACGGCTGCGCCGAGAAGTACGCCCATGAACTCGTTGCCGATTCCATAATAACGAGCTCCGATCATCACGTCATAACCGAGAACGGAATATTTCATCGCCTGGGCCCCGGTCCATCCGTCAAACAAAATAAGCAGCGTGATTCCTATACCCATCCAGCCAAAGGTTCGAATCAATCGAGGTTTCGTTGTCCCATAGAGAGCTGCTGCGCCACCTCCGACAAGCATACCCGCTAATACAAAAACAATGACTCCGGAAGCATCCCGGCGGATCAGCCACCCCATCATCAGCAGTAAAGCCGGGAGCAATAGTACGCTAAGGAGCAGTGCCCGCGTGATTATATGCAGCAGGATGGAACGTCCGTTCTTCCAGACGGCATAAAGCCCCAACAACATGGCGACGACCTCGAACGCCGCGAGCCCATAAAGCAGCGGCGGGCGAAGCATGTATACTCGTGCCTTGCGCTTCACGTCCAGCAGAAGTTCTTCCAGAGTTGACTTCACACCCTTGCTCTCCAATTGGCTGCTGGCTTCCACCGGCATGCCCGCCATCGATCGGGGGACTGTTAAGCCGAATTCCTGCAGCATCGAAGGAGCTACGTCCGTGGCCGCAATAATACCGGGCCTTTGCGTCGTGCCGGAGAAGAACAGTTCACCGGCTGCCGAAGCATTAGCCCGCCACCGGACCGCCGGGGTAAGCATCAGCTTTTCCTTCATCGCCTCCGTATGAACCTGCGGGCTTAGCACCCATAATACTCCGTCACTCCCATAAGTCTTTATTTCTTTCATCAGATCTCCGAGAAACCGATCGATTCGGGCTATAATCTCTTTTTTCAAAAGAACGAACGCTTCGGGTGCGTAGTTATCTTTCTCCTCATACAAACGATATAAATCCCCAAGCTCAATGACCGCAAAGGTCCCGGCCTTTCCCCGCTCCAACTCCCGTCTCCACTGATCGAAAACCAGCTCGTACCGTGTAACAACGCCGAAAGGCATCGCGCCGTCCGCCTCGAGTATGCCGCCTCCGACGGTTCCGTGCTCGACCATTCCCTGCTCGTCCATCGCCATCAATGGCGCCGGGCGACGAATATGGTCTTTTCCGCTGACCGGTATATCCAGCCCGCTCCATACAGCAATGCGAATGCCTTGCTGTTTGAGCCTTTCCCCGAGCTGCCCCGGTACAGCCTCGCTGCCTCCTACCAACTTGCGTCGAATCGATTCGATGGAGGGAACCGTCACACTTGGCAACCGTTGTCCCGCCTGTTGGCCGGCATATCGTTCAAGCATCTCTGCAGCCGTCTGCCCGTCACGCCGTTCCGAGCCGTTCCACGCCTCTGCTCCGCGCGCATCGACCGTCTGCCCCGCTCCCCATGTGGCATACACAGACTCCAGTCCTTTGTATGGCAAACGAACGTTCATGGCAGCCCAGCTGCCGTACAATGCGAGTTCACGAAAGTTGGGATACGCGTCCAGACCGTTTGAATCGAGTTCCATAAACGAAAGATACGGAATGGAAACAACCGTAACATGACGCCTCATTCCGTTCGAGTGATCCGATTCGTGAATTGTGGATAAAGATGCATCCGCCTCGCCGTTTTGCAACGGTACCGCAAACGACAGACACGGGAAACCAAGTATCGACAAAAGCAGCACGGTAACGACAACCCGCACAGCCCTCAACAACCCGTTTCCTTTTCTCCTCGAACCATATCCGCAGCCTCGCATCGCGGTGCTCCCCCGTTTCCGTTTGATGCCTATCGAACCTTTGTCCACAGTTGATAAATTACGGCGCAAACCGCTGTCCTTTGACAAAAATACGCACAGATTTACAACTTTTACCGAGAAATGTTCGGCGCATTTACCCCGTACTTTGCCCAAATTCAACCGCTTTATCCGACATGTGCATATGGAGGCAGTAACTTACCTTTATCCCCAACATTATCCCCAGAAAAAAATGTCGCTTTCTCCAGAAAAATCAGCGTTTTTTTGTAAATCCACAGACTTATTCACATTATCCACAACCCCACTGTGAAAAACTTATCCACCCGGCAACGAAATGCCCGTGTATATTTTTTATGATTACAGCGCTTATTTTTGTGTTTATCCACATTATGCACAGGGGCTGTGGATAAGTATTATCCACAGCCCCTTCCTAACGCTTATGGGATTGTAATTTGTGCTTCACCTGCGTCGGCCGGCAATCCTTGCTTCACCAGTCGTTCCTCATCTCTGGCCGCTTGATTACATGCCGCCATGTACGCGTGGGCCGCTGCCATAATGACGTCCCGGTCTATCGCGATCCCCCTGTACGTCTTCACTCCTGCGCGAACCGTAACAATGGCTTCGCCGCTAGCCTCTTCCCCGGAGGAGAGGGAGTACAACTCCATATCGGCAAATTCGGCCTCAAACGGCAGCGCCTGCCTGATTCCGGCCACGATTGCTTCAACGGGTCCTTCCCCGGTTCCCGTATACATTGTCTCTTTGCCCGATACATTATCGCGAATCGTGCACGAAGCCATCCGATGGCCGGTGCTTCCCGTCACCAATTGCGCGGAAACAAGCGTATACGGCTCCAAAACTTCGTTAACCGTATGTCCCACCATGGCGAGCAGCTGATGATCGTGAACCACTTTTTGCCGGTCGGCCGCAAGCTTGAACTCCGTATACAAGCTTTCCATCTGCTCATCGTTCAGTTGTACGCCGAACTGGCTTACGCGGTGCTTGATCGCATGGCGGCCGGAATGTTTCCCCAAAATAATCATGCTGCGCGGAATGCCCAGCCGCTCAGGGTCCATGATCTCGTACGTGCTGCGGTTTTTGAGCAGCCCGTCCTGATGAATGCCGGCTTCGTGCTGGAACGCGTTTCTCCCGACAATCGGCTTGTTGAAAGCAATCGGGAAGCTCATCGCCCGGCTGACCATTTGCGACACGGTGAAGATTTGATCTGCCCGGATGCCCGTCTCTGCGCCAATCGTCTCTTTCCGTGTCTCCAGCGCCATCACCAGCTCTTCAAGCGAACAGTTGCCGGCCCGCTCCCCTACGCCGTTGACGGTTACCTCTACATGCGTGACACCCGCTTGAATCGCAGCCAAGCTGTTCGCTACCGCGAGGCCGAGGTCGTTATGACAATGCGCGCTGTACTCGACCTGCCGCCCCCCGCGTACATTGTCCATCACCCTGCGAAACATCGCTCCATACTCCTCCGGCAACGCATAGCCGACCGTATCCGGAATATTGATGATCGTGGCGCCTTCCGCAATGACAGCCTCGATCATCTCGTACAGAAACGCATCGCCGGTCCGAGTAGCATCCATGGGGGAAAACTCGATCCGGGGAACGAATTGTTTGGCATATGCAACCATGTTCCGCGCGATGTCGATCGCCTGCTCCCTCGACTTGCGCAGCTGAAAATCCAGGTGAATGCTGGATGAGGAGAGAAATAAATGCAGCCGCCGGCGCTCCGCATCTTGTGTCGCCCGAACGGCGGCGTCGATGTCATCTTTAACCGCACGCGCGAAGCCGCAAATTTCTACGCCGGCCACTTCTCTGGAGATTTGCTGCACCGCCCGAAAATCCCCCGGGCTTGAAATCGGGAAACCCGGCTCGATTACATCGACGCCAAGCTTCGCCAGCTGCCTTGCGATGACGATCTTTTGTTCCGGCGTAAGCGAAGCGCCCGGCGCCTGTTCCCCGTCTCTCAATGTCGTATCGAAAATCGATATTTTGCGTTTGCCGTTGTCCTTATTCATGCCATTCATCCCCTCAATCGATTATTTTCCAAGAAAAATCTCAATACAAAAAGCCCGCCGCCTCTTGAATAATCAAGAGACGACAGGCTGCAAGCTTGCCGCGGTACCACTCTTCTTGAACTCGCATAAAGGTCATGCGAATTCCACCTCGAACCTTGATTACGGAAAGGTGTCCGTCGAGACTTACTTTTATCGATTCAGTCCCGCAGCTCCCGGGCGAGTTCAAGCTTCCGCTGACTGCGTCGCACCTTTGTTGCAACAGTGCATCCCCTAGATGGATGCCCGCCCGCAACGTTCGCAGCTCTCTGTACAGCGGGAGTCGCTTTACTGCTCCCGATCCTTGCTTTTGCCGATATGCTGTTGTTGTATCCAAGAAAACCAAAAAGACCTGCCGCCTCTTTACAAAGAGACGACAGGTCTGACCTATCGCGGTACCACTCTTGTTGACCTAACGCATCCGAAAAGGATGGCGTAAGCCCGCTCGAAGCCTGATCACGGAGGCGATCCGTCAAAGCTTATCGCAAAGCGCAGCGCTACGCCGTACGTTCATCTTTGCCGCTCCCGGGCGAGTTTCGCCGTATCCCCGACTGCGTCGCACCTGTGTCGCAACAGCGGCATCCTTATCAAATGCCGGTTGTCAACATCCCGCAGTTCTCTGGACGGGTATTTCGGTTACTGCTCCCGTTCGTTGCGTTTGAGATTTGTTTGTCATTATAGTATGCGATAAAACCATTGTCAATGCCTCGAATTTAATAAAAGGCCGGATCATTCTCATAATGATCCGCTCATCCCTTTGAAAGCGGAGCCGGACCATTCTGTCATTTCAACAATTGTGCGGATGGAACAAAGAATGTATCTTCATCCAAAGAGCTTCGAGCAGACTATTTTTCTTATTTGTCCGCTAAGCTATGCCATCGCTCGTAGTCCGGCTTTTTCCAAACATTTTCTCTGCGCCATAAATAAAGCCCCGATACCCGAACATGGTCGGACACCGAGGCTGGTAACAACGTATGTCGGTAGCGAGCTGACTTAACCCTCGCCGCCAATCAAAACATAGCGCAGGACGATCAAAATCGCCAAAATCCACATGAGCCAATGAACCTTGTACTGCCCTTTGCCGCTTGCATTAGCGATCGTACCGAGAATCACATAAGTGACAATACCAAAGGAAATACCGTTAGCGATATTGTAAGTGAACGGCATCAGCGCAATCGTCAAGAAAGACGGAATGGCATACACCATATCCTGAAAATCGATCTCTCGCACCGCTTGCATCATCAGTACGCCGACCACGATCAATGCCGCAGAAGTAGCCGCGCCCGGAATCAGTGCCGCAATCGGAGCGAGGAACAGCGCAAGCAGGAAACACACGCCCGTCGTTACCGCCGTCAAGCCCGTACGTCCGCCCTCCGCAATCCCTGCGGAACTTTCAACATAGGCCGTTACGGTGCTTGTCCCGACAAGCGCGCCGCCGCTTACGCCGATCGCATCGACCATCATCGCTTTCCCGACTTTTTTGTTGCCTTCTTCTTTATTTTTCATAATGCCGGCACGGTTGGCCGTTCCGACCATCGTTCCGAACGTATCGAACAATTCAACGAAAGTAAATGTCGCAATGACGGAGATAATACCGGCATTCATGATGCCTGCAAAATCAAAGTGAGCAAACGCCAGCTTGCCAAGGTCCGGCACCCACGTCGTTTTTTCCGATCCCAAGTTCGCGAAGTTGACGACCGGACTGCCGTCCGGATTGTGCAGGAAGATACCGATCAGCGTTGTAAGCAGTATCCCGAACAATATTGCGCCGCGCACGCGCAGCACCATAAGGGCGGAAATGAGAATAAGACCGATGACGCAAAGTATGACATTAACGTCATGCATACTGCCGATATGGAACACGGTCTCGAACGATAAAACATCCGTATATTTGCCTTTCGGAATATCGTTTGCCGCTTCTACGGCAACGGTCAACAGGCCGCTGTTTTTAAGGCCGATAATCGTAATGAACAAGCCGATCCCGACGGTGATCGCATGCTTGATGCTGTCCGGAACCGCAACGAGCAGCAATTGCCGAACTTTCGTCACCGTAAGAATGATAAAAATAATACCGGAAATAAATACTGCCGTTAGTGCCATTTGATAAGTAAATTGGCCTTGTGAAGACAAAATCACCGTAGCGAAATACGCATTTAAGCCCATACCCGGCGCCAAAGCTACCGGAAAGTTAACGAACAATCCCATGGCAATGGTCATGACCCCTGCCGCAATCGCCGTAGCAAGGAACACGGCCGTCCAATCCATGCCGGTCGCTCCGGAACCGAACGCGCTAAGGATGTTCGGATTTACGGCGAGCACATACGCCATGGTCATGAACGTCGTCAATCCGGCCATAATCTCGGTGCGTACCGTGGTGCCGTTTTCCTTCAGCTTAAAATACCGATCCATTCCCGAATCCCTCCAAAATGGTTTATCGGAACAACGAAAAGCCCGGGTGCGCGAATGCCCCAGGCTCCAAGCAAAAGAAGGCTCCACGAAATTTCTTCCGTGAACCGTCATTTCTTGTTCGTAGCCAGATCATTTACGGTGACCTCGTAGAAACTCCCAGGCCCATTCCCGGGATTATACGAAACTTGTTATTCCCTTGATTTCCATTCCTTATTCTAAGAGGGAAGTCGAATGTTGTCAATCGTTTTTCCGAACATTATTGCTAAAATTTAATTTTATGTTCGGATAACGGGGAGGTGCGGTCTTTTTCGAATACATAAGTACACATCATGCATCGAGAATGTTTCCCGAATGATCAACGTAGCATTCAAGCGTAAACGCTCTGGGAGACAGGTCCTATGCCTTGTATGTATGAAAAAGACCTGCCCTCCTAATTTCAAGAGAACAGGCCTCCTTGCATTCCCTATAAGGTCGCAAGTTTTCAATTATTCCCACTCGATCGTCGCCGGCGGCTTGGACGTAATGTCGTACACGACGCGGTTGACGTTATCGACTTCGTTGACGATGCGGACAGAAATCTTCTCCAGCACGTCCCACGGAATTCGCGCCCAGTCGGCCGTCATCCCGTCGATGGATGTAACCGCGCGAATCCCTACCGTATACGAATACGTGCGGGCATCGCCCATAACCCCGACACTCTTCATGTTCGGCAATGCCGTAAAGTACTGCCAAATCTCACGGTCCAGGCCCGCTTTGGCAATCTCGTCGCGAAGAATGGCATCGGACTCCCGCACAATCTCAAGTTTGTCTTCGGTGACTTCGCCAAGCACGCGAATCGCAAGGCCCGGTCCAGGGAACGGCTGACGCCATACGATCGCGGCAGGCAGGCCGCATTCCTCGCCCACTTTGCGCACTTCGTCCTTAAACAAGGCTTTAAGCGGCTCGACGAGCTTAAACTTCATATCTTCCGGCAAACCGCCGACGTTATGATGCGATTTGATCGTTTGCGCCGTTGCCGTGCCGCTTTCGACGATATCCGTGTACAGCGTGCCTTGCGCCAAAAACGCGAAATCGTCAAACCGGGACGATTCCTCCTCGAACACGCGGATGAACTCGTTGCCGATAATCTTCCGCTTTTGTTCCGGATCGTCTACACCGGCCAGCTTGCCGAGAAAACGCTCGCGGGCGTCGATTTTGACGACTTTCATATCGAATTTGCCGACGAATGTCTCCATTACGCCTTCCGCTTCATCCTTACGGAGCAGACCATGGTCGATAAACATGCAAGTAAGCTGATCGCCGATCGCCTTATGAATGAGCATTGCCACGACGGAAGAATCCACGCCGCCGCTGAGTGCGCAAAGTACATTCTGGTCGCCTACTTGATTGCGAATGTCGCGCACGGTGTCTTCGATGAACGTCGTCATACTCCAAGTTCCTTCGCAACCGCACACATGGTACAAGAAATTGCGGATCATGTCATTGCCATATACGGAATGGCGCACCTCCGGATGGAACTGAACCGCGAACATGCGGCGCTCCGGGTGGCTCATCGCAGCGATCGGCGCATGCTCCGTGCTGGCGTCGACCACAAAACCGGCCGGCGGCTGCACCACAAGATCGCTGTGGCTCATCCATACCGTCTGTTTTTTATCGAGTCCATGCACCAAACCGCACGCATCCGTAAAATCGACTTCCGCCTTGCCGTACTCCCGCTTCGACGCCCGCTCGACTTTTCCTTCGAGCTGGTGGGCCATCATCTGCATCCCGTAGCAAATGCCCAGAATCGGTACGCCGATGTCATAAACGCCCGGATCGACAAGCGGCGAGTCCTCGCCGTATACGCTGGCAGGTCCGCCGGAGAAGATGATGCCTTTAGGTTGGAGCGCTTTAAGTTTCTCTACCGGTGTGTTAAAAGGAAGCAGTTCGCTATATACCCCCAGATCGCGGATGCGGCGCGCAATCAACTGGTTGTACTGTCCGCCAAAGTCGAGCACCACAATAATTTCATTCGGCTTGTCCATTGATAATTTTAATCCTCCCGATATTTTCGTTCGATTTCATAATGAACTTTATTATAAGCGTACGATGGGCAAAGGGCAATGCGTCCCGGGGAAAAGTGTTGTCCATTCGGCAACAAAATGGCTGTGGATTGTGCATAAACGCAGCGTAACGCAGATCGATGCAACCTCTGAATAAATCCGGTTGTTCTGAAGGCGTTGGGGATATGTGTACAAATTGGAAAAGTATCGTTTAAAAAAGAGAGTGACCATTCATGCTGGACGATTCCAGCAGATGAATTCTGCAAAAATTCAAATCGATCAAGAACGCTTCCGCAAAGTTCGTACAGCGTGCCAAATCGTCGCGCACCAAAAGAAAAGACGCATCCATGACCACCATGCGAGATGCGAGTGGAAATAAAAGCGCCTTTTCGATGCAGATTCATGACAACGGGGGGGACAAATCAAATATGACTTGGGGACGCCCTCCATATGTTTCGACAATCTCGAAATACAAGGACTATGCGAATCTGAAATGGACTTGTAGCCAGCCAGCTCTATTTAAGTCGTTTGAGCTTAGCCCATGCTTCGGATAGCTCACGCCGCGTCACGAGCAGCGCCGCACGGTTCGGTTCGGCATAGCGGGAAGTTTCCAGCATCTCCATAAGCCGGTGCAGCTCCTCCCGCTGCGCTTCGCTGCCGACTTGACGAGAGTCCGCGTACTCACGCAGCGTCTGGTGCGGCTTGGAGCGCCCGTAAACGCGCTGCAGCCTGCGCCAGATGCGATCGCCGAATCGAAGCAGCCTGTCCCGGCGATCGGCGGGAAGCGCAAAGCCTGCAAAACCCGGACGTTGTTCCGAGCCTGCGGCGTTAGAACTGGCCGCATAGGCTGAACGCATCCACAGGTGGATAACCCCTGAGATGAGTATGATCACAGCGGCGCCGAGGCTGACAGCCGTCCACAAGGATAACTTGGACCAAGCCGATGCAGCGTTGTGGAGAAGCAGCTGGACCGCTGACACCGCTGCAACGCCGAGGTGCCGTACTGTAATTTTCAACGATTGAAGCGACTGCACGGATTGCCGCCACATGGCATCGAGCGGCGTTTGCTTTTGCGGTACAGCATCAGAGGCTGGGACTGCAGCCGGTTGCTTAACCTGCGCTGCGCTTCCTGCCGTATACCCGGGCGTAGGTTCGAACGGAACCCAACCGGCATCCGGAAAGTATACCTCCGCCCAAGCATGCGCATCTTTTTGCCGCACTTGCACCGTATATTTATTGTGGTCTCCGTCCGGTTCGACCGACACCACTTCCCCGGGCGCAAACCCTTTGACCCAGCGGGCGGGGACGCCGACCGACCGCAGCAGCACGACCATGGCCGTCGAAAAGTGATCGCAGTACCCTGCCATCTGCGTGAACAAAAAATGATCGACGAAATCTTCATCCGGCCCCGGCTCCCGGCTGCCTTCCAGACTGTACGCATAATGCTCTTGCAAATACCGTTCGATCGCGAGCGCTTTCGCATACGGCGTCTTCTCTTGTCCTGCGATCGTATCGGCCAACTGCCTCACGCGCGGCGGCAGCGATTCGGGAAGCTGCAAGAACCGCTCGGCAATATCCGTGCCATATGGGGACACCGGCTCGTGGTCAAGCTGCGAGCGGTCGGACAAGACCATCGATTCGATTTTGTACGATGCCAGCGGATCAGTTAAAGACGGAATCGAGTAACGATCCGTCCCTTTCTCCCGCCAAACCCATTCGGCCGGTATCGGCTGTCCGTTCTCCGACTGAAGCGATACGATCGCGCTCAACTCGCCTCCGGTAAACAGCTGGCGCGATAAATCCCCCGACTGCAGCCGCACTTCCTGCACAACCGTATCTTTCGTCGGCGTGCTGCCGGGAAGCACCGGCGGGGCCAGGGCGGCATCGGCATTGTTTTGCACCAGCGTGTCGCCCGCAGGCGCCCAGCCTTTTCCGGTGTAGACGCTTTTCGCATCGCCGCGCCAATAGGTAAGCTTCGTCGTCACGGCGGTGAACGCCGGCCGGTCGTCCGCCCGCAGCGGCCTGCCAAGCTCTGAATCATCCGAGCCGTAGCCCGTAACGCCCCATCTGCCGGCTCCACCGTTTGCGGTATAATGTCCGGTCCAGGCCTGGCTCTGAAATCGTTTCTCCCAGGCGCCGATATATCGGGACCAATCCATCTCCTTCATCACGGACGGATGGAAGCTCGAGCCCACCCAGCCCACGGCTAGGCATATGCCGGCAAACACGATGCCTGGAATCAGCGTTGAAGACCGCTCGGTCGAACGCGCCGGTTCCGGCCCGGCCGTTTCTGCTGCATCTGCCTCGGATGTCCACCGTGCCCAATGTCCGCGCTGCAGCAGCGTTTGGAGCAGCAGCCCGATGCCGAACGCGCGCAGCATGGAAACGGAAGAATCCACAGAAAACACCAACTGGATAAACACAAGAAAGGAGCCGGTCAACATCAAAAACCACAGCACCGACCGGCGTTCCAACACAAACGATTGCACGACGGAGATGAAGAACGCCCATCCTGTCAAAAACAGCAGCGTTCGCGTTGCAGGCTCCCACGCCGCCAAATTTCCCTGCAATCCTTCGGCCGCGTCGGACAATAATTCACGGCTCCAGTCGATCCACCAGTCTGCGGAAGGCAGCGACTGCCCGTTGTGCAGCCACGCCGTCACCGCAACGATCCACAGCAGCTTGGCCGGCCAAACGAGCCACGGGCTCCAGCGGAACGTATCGATCAGCACGAATAAACTGAAGGCGATGACAAACGGCCCGATGGAATACACCTCGGTAATTTCCACAAGCTCGCGCAGCGGGTACAGCCACTCCAGCAGCACGAGCAGCAGCAGGCCGGAGAGCAGCGCATCCGCGGCAAAGCGGGCCGGATACTTCGAAAGGTCATCGGCCGATGGCGGCATGGCCGGCACCCCCTTGTCGCGGCGCAGGCGCAGCGCCCGCCGCCAACATCGTCACCCGGCAGCCGAGCGCTTCGAGCTGCCGCTTCCATACGCACACGGACTCGGGGAGCGCCCGCCCCGGTTCGTGCACGAACACAACCTGCGCGGCGCCCCGGGGAAGCCCGCGCAGCGCCGACGGCAGCTGCGCATCGGCCCGGGCCGTGACGAGTGTCGCCGCCCCGGCGGACCGCCGCGTCTCGCGCCGCACGAGCGCGGCGAACGCGCCCGGGGCGCAGCCGCCCTGCGGCACCGCCGCCAGCGGCTGCAGCAGCTCGGGCAGGCGCGCCCGGCCTTGCGCCTCCGCGTTGCTCCCTTGCCCGTCGCTGACGGCAAGGCGCACGCGCTTGCCGCGCTCGAGCTCGCGCCGGGCGATACTGGCCGCGGCCTCGACCGCAGCCGCGAGCATCGGGTCCGCCCACAGGGCGGCCCCTTCGCTGCCGCCCAATCCGGCCGCGTCAAGCAGCACGAGCTGCCGCCCGCCCGCGGGCAGCTCCGTCTCAATCGCGCGCAGCTCGCCCGTGCGCGCGGTGCTGCGCCAGTGGATCCGCTTTAGCGGGTCCCCGGGCGCATAAGGCCGCGTGCCGCTCACCTGCGGCACGGCGGTTTCCACCGCCGGCGAAGCCGCTTTCCGGACCCCTTCCGGGGTCCCGGAAAGCCCGGCCGCCGCAGCCGGGCGGGGCAGCACCCACAGCTGCCCGCCACCTTCGCTCCTGCGCTCCGCATGCAGGAGTCCCAGCACTTCGGAGGCGCTCACGCTCAGCGCCTCCCGTACGTAGACGCCGCGGCGGAAGCCCGGCGTACGGACCGCGCGGGCGCCGGGTGCAAGCTCGCCGCGCACGACCGTGCGCTCGCCCGTGCCCTGGTGTACCCATTGCTCCTCCCAATGGATGCGTGCGCCCGGCAGCAGCCGCGCCGCTTCGCTCCATATAGCGGAGAAATGAATGCTCTCACCTGCGTAGCAGCGCCGCACTTCAGCTGAATATACGGCGAGCCCGGTCTCCAGCCGCTCAAGCCCACGCTTCAATGCGCTGTAAGCGGCGATCGCATAGAGCGATAAATAGGCAAAGCTATAGAACAAAAACCACGCCGTCCGTCCGTCCCGCTCGAACGCCCACCAACCGGACGCCGCGCAAAGACACGCCAGCCCTCCGATACAAACTACACTCCGCATCGGACGCTCCTAGCCTGCCGCATGGCGGCGAACCGGAACCGCAGCCGCTCCGACAAGGGAAGCGATCACTGACGGTGCATCTTTGCCGGCCATGAGCGCGCCGTCGCTAAGCAGCAGCCGGTGAGCGAGCACCGGCCCGGACAGTGCTTTGACATCGTCCGGGATTACATATCCGCGGCCTTTCATCAGCGCCTGAGCCTGGGAAGCCCGCATCAGAGCGACCGAGGCTCGCGGGCTTGCGCCGAGCGTGACATCGGCGTGCGTTCGGGTGGAGCCCGTTAATTGAACGATATATTGCTTAATCGCCTCGTCTACATGGACCGCACGCACTTCTTTTTGCAAAGCGGCAAACTCCTCTTGAAGAACAACCGTTCGCACCTGCGAAAGCGGAACCGCTTCTTCCATCCGGCTTAGCATGTCGATCTCATCACGTACGTCCGGGTAACCAAGGCGCAGTTTGAGCGTAAACCGGTCGAGTTGCGCTTCCGGCAGGCCGAAAGTGCCTTCAAAGTCGACGGGATTTTGCGTGGCGAGAATGAAAAACGGATCCGGCAGCGGATACGACGTGCCGTCGACCGTAATGCGCTTCTCCTCCATCGCTTCCAGCATCGCTGCCTGCGTTCTCGGCGATGTCCGGTTCAGCTCGTCGGCCAACACGATGTTAGCGAGCAGCGGCCCCGGGCGAAACTCGAACTCGCCCGTCCGCTGATTGTAGACGGAAACGCCGGTCAAATCAGAGGGCAGCAGGTCGGGCGTACATTGAATCCGTTTGAAGCTGCCGTCGATCGTTCGCGCCAGCGCCCGCACCAGCATCGTTTTCCCGACGCCCGGCACATCTTCAAGAAGCACGTGACCGCCGCACAGCAGCGCAACAAGCAGCTTTTCGATCACTTCTCTTTTGCCGACAATCACTTTTTCCACTTGATAAATAATACGTTCTACAACCGTTTGCGGCTGATCCGACAGGGATGAGGGCATAGTCATCGCTTCCAATACCTCCAAGTATCCATAATAGAATCATAGTCTTCTACTCTATGAATATAGTATGGACGCATCATGAAGGTTTTAGACTTCCCGTAATCCCCGCTTCGGTCCGTTTAGCCCGTAGCTGACCGGGACATTCCCAGCCAAGGTAACGCACGACCTCCCCGCTGCGTGATCCGCACCTCTGCTTGGCCTTGCCCGTTATCCATCACATAACCGGCAATCGAGTCGCCTAGCCACTCGACCGTATACCGCAACGGCACGTACAAAGTGCCGTCGATAAGCTCCATATCGGGCAAAGCAATCCGTTTCATGGAACCATGCGTATCGGCTGCGTGATGCTGTTCGATTCGCAGCTCATGCTTGCTCATATCGTACTCTGCGGTATATAACCCGTACGTGATCTTTGCCGTACGCTGCTCCCCCAACCATTCGATCGATGCTCCCATAGTCTCTCCCAGCTTGCGAAGCGGCACGACGTAGGAGCCGTCGTGAAGCCGGAAATCGCCTTTATCCAGCACAAGCGTGCGCTCATCCATTCGAATTGCCAGCTTATCGGGTCCTATCGCTTCGCTAGACGGGCCTGCTGAAGCGATCGCCGTAGGAGGGGGCGGCTCGATCGTCATTCCCGGCTCCGTACCGCCGTCTTCCTCCAGTTCAGCCCATGCGGTATGCTGATGCTCCGCGGCAGCGTTAACGAACTTGTCAAATCCTTGCGGACTGACGGAACGGGACCACTTCGGCTTGCCGTTCGAAAAATGGATCGGCTTCACTTCCGGCGACAATACTTCAAATTGGTACCCTTTCGATTTGAACAAGGCAATGATTTGCGGCAGCGCTTTCACTGTTTCGCCATGGCCGGAACTGTCGTGCATGAGCACGACGACTTCATGGCGGAACGGTCCTTTGGCCACCGTATCATATATTTCTTTCGCCGGAACGCCGACGCGGGCGGAATCGCCGCTATCGATATTCCAATCATAGATTTCGTAGCCGGCTTGATCCAAATAGTAGAAATAGAACGGATCGAAATTACCGAATGTGCCTCCAGGCGCCCGCACCATGCGGGGACGAACTCCTGCCGCATCCTCCACCGCCTGCTCCGTTCGCTGGATTTGTCCCCAAAACGCGCTGAAGTCCGCATACAATTCCTTATATACATGGTTATAAGTATGATTTCCGACAGCATGCCCTTCCCGAACCATGCGCCGAACAAGCTCTTGCTGTGCCTGCACCTGCTCACCGAGCACGAAGAACGTTCCTTTCACTTCTTCTTGCTTCAGAATATCGAGCACTTGCGGCGTCTGCTTGCTCGGTCCGTCGTCGAACGTAAGGTACACCGTCGGCTTATCCGGCGTACGGTAATTTTTCTCAAGCTCTACGCGTTGACCGGATTTCAGCGCCGCATAAACGTCCGTCCCGCCTGCATCTGCCGGGGATTGCGCCCACGCCGCTTCGTGGCCTATCGTTACAAACAGCAGAGGAATACAGCATACCCAGACCCATATCCGCATGAGTTGACCCATCAAGCCATTCGGTCGTCCGTCGTTCATCATCAGGAAATCCCTCCGCATATTCTATTATATTGTTGATTTAATAGAATATATGGGAGACACAGCCGGGATATGACAAAAAAACGCAAGCCCCCAAAGGAGACTTGCGCGATACCGGTAGCCGCAAACGCTATATGGCTATTACAGCCTGCAGCACTTTATCTACGTGGCCTTTGACGCGAATATTGCGCCATTCTTTGGCCAGCACGCCCTTTTCGTCGATCAAGAACGTCGAACGGACAACCCCCATGTACTCCCTTCCGTACAGCTTCTTCTGCTTCCATACGTCGAACAGATGGCAGACGGCGAGATCGGGGTCGGATAAGAGCACAAACGGCAGCTCATATTTGGCGGCAAATTTATCGTGCGAGGCAACGTCGTCCGGACTGATGCCGATGACGGTCGTATTCCATTCCTCGAACTGCCCGTTATAATCACGGAACGAACAAGCCTCATCCGTACAAGTAGGCGTATCGTCGGTTGGGTAAAAGTAAATGACGACTTTCCGGCCCCGCAGCTGACTTAGCGAGAACGTTGCACCGCCAGCGGCCTGCAAAGTAAAGTCCGGTACGGGCTGTCCGATTTGAACGGTTTCCACAGTCATTTCACTCCTGTATCGAGAATGCCCTGTTTAGGTTTGTACGGACATTATACATACAACGGGCGGCTTGCACAAATGACGGGGAATGCAAGAGAGACCGCCCAATCGCGGGCAGCCTCCTTTTCGTTTTTCAGCTAGCGTTATTTTTTTTGAATAAAATCCTGAATCGAAGGCGTGAGTTCTTCTTTCAGCTTGGCAACCAGTTGTTCTTCGCCGATCCCTTTGCTTGCGGCAAATTCGGCTATTGATTGTCCGTCCTGAAGGGCTTGCTTCAATTGTTTCTTATTTACTCCGAGCACAGTGGCGAGCCTTTCGAGCTTCGGAGTGTAGCCAATACGAAGGGCATGACCCTTAGCCGCTTGATCGCTCTCTTGTTCCTGATACCCGGCCGTGCTGAATGCTCTTTGCACTTCATCCGTAATTTTTTGCTTCAGCTTCGCCGCGTCTTTGGAGCTGATGCTATGCTCGCTAAGCGCCTGGTCGACAGGCTGTTCCAGCGACTTTACAAGCTTTTCCTTCACTTCGGAGGCATGAAGCCCGCGCTGTGAAGCAATTTCCGTGAGCGATTTGCCGTTTTTCAGCTCGCTGTTCACTGTCTCAGGCGACAAGCTAAGCAGCTCTGCAGCCGACGGTATGATCGCTTTCAGCTCATGACCGACTTGCTTTTTGACCGGCATCGCCGGCGCTGACGATTCCGAGGCCGTTGATCCGTCGCTGCTGTCGTCATCGGCAAAAGCCTGATGCGTCAATCCTCCGAGCCCTCCGAACAATACGGCTGTCGCCATAGCTCCGGCGATCCATTTTCCCTTCCATGTCTTCATGGTCTCTCCACCTTATCCTTCGCTTGAAGCTGTTCCTTTCGGAAACAAAGATCGTAGACTGTTCCTCAGGCCGCTTCATCTTTTTTTATGTATTGCCGCTTACAGTTCCAAGTATAAAGCCGAATTATGAACGAAATTTTACGCTAACCTTAGCACGAGATAAAAGGTTGCTTAAAATAACTTTAAAATTATCCATTGGTTAATTATCTTCGGAAAATTCGCATGAAAAAAGCTTTGCCGCGGATCGTCGCAGCAAAGCCTCTATACGTGATTTATGACAATTTTGTACGGGAAATCGAACCTCTGCCTCTTCTTACGATCCGGCTCCCCGGTATCGCTTCACTCCAATGTTCCAGATAATGAGCGCACCGGCCAAAAATACAAGGCCGACCACCGGCGTGAGGAGCGCAAACGTCCCCCAGTTGGCGCGGTCAAGGAAATATGCGGCCGGGTAAAAGCCGACAAAGCCGAAAGGCAGTATCCAGGTCAGCATAATCCGCAAAATGCTGTTGTAGATCGTTACGGGGTACCGGCCGTAGTTTTGCAAATTCCACATCAGCGCAAGAATCCCCGTAGGCGCATCGGAGTAAAACGAAAGCGACGTAAAGAAAATATACACGCCCCCGTAAATCATAATGGAACCAAGCACGAGCAGCACAAAGATGAGCGGATCGTACCACATCAGGCTCAGATCCAGCTGGCTCCAGGAATACGCCATAATGAGCAGCCCCACCAAAGCGCTGAACAGCGAGGACGGGTCCATGTTTTCCAACATGAGCTGAACCAGGTTATGCGCCGGCCTCGTCAAGATGCGGTCCATCTCCCCTTTGACGATATACCGCTCGCTAAACCCCCACAAATTGAAAAAAGTAATAAACAAGCCGTATGGCACCATAAAATAACCATAGATGAACATGATTTGCTGTTCATTCCAATTGCCGATCGCCGCCGTATGCTGAAAGACGACCAGAATAAAAAACAGATTGAGCCCGTTAAACAGCAGGTCGGACAAGATTTCGATCCAAAAATCGGAGCGATACGTCAACCGCGTCTTCATGTAATTTTTCAAGTAATCGACAAGCAAGCCCGCATAAAACATCCGCCTCAACCTCCTTGTACGAACAGCCGCGTACGCGCGCTGCGCCACAGCAGAAACAGCGGAATAATCAACAGCGCAAACCAGAACAGCTGCGTCGCAAACACGCCATACACCGCGCTTCCCGCTACTTTTCCGGTAAAGACGGAGCCCGGCAAATACGTAATCGCCGGAAACGGCAGCAGCTTCATCAGTCCTTCCGCCCAACCCGGAAAGAAGGACATCGGCACGACTAGCCCGGAAAACAAATCGACGGCAACCCGCTTCATGCGCATCATGCCCTCGTTATTTTCGAGGAAGAAGGCGAATAGACCGGTTATAATATTGATTTGAGAATTGATCAAGAAGCTGAAAAACAGCATGATCAAAAAGATGACCCATACTTTCGGGTCCGTCGGCAGCTCTACATGGAACAGCAGCGTCACGATGATCATGCCCGGCGTCGAAAACAGCAGGAACCGGAACAACCCTTCGCCGAGACCTTGCATCATTTTGACGATAATGTAGTTGTACGGCCGAATGAATTGGGTTGCAACGCTGCCGTCCTTGATTTCATTGGCGATCTCGCGATCAAGATTATTGAAGTAAAACGCCCGCGCCATCCAGGAAACGGCCACGTAGGTCGTCATCTGATGGACGGTCATGCCGCCGAGCAGCTCTTTCGAGCCGTAAATCGCCTTCCATAAAAAATAATACGCTCCTATATTCAAGGCATAAATAATAATCCCGCTGTAATAATTGACACGGTAAGCCAGCATCATCAGGAAGCGCATGCGAATGATTTCTACATAAGCGCTAAGCACGCACGGTCACTTCCCGTTCTTCTGTAACTTCTTTCTTCACATCGGCCGATCCGGTCTTATATATTTCACGGACAATATCGTCGGTATTCGTCTCGACAATCTTGATATCTTCGATATTCATCACCCCTACCACGCGGCTCAGCACTTCCGATACGCCCGCTCCCTGCTGGGGAATCCACACTTTGGCCGTGCGGTCCGTGTCCATCGACCATTCCACTTCAAGCCCGCGGGTTAGTTCCCGCAGACGGGAAAGCGAGACCGGTTCCGGAAACCGGAGAATGACTTCCTTGCCTTTGCCCCAACGGGTCTTGAGCTCTTCCAGCCCTCCGTCGTAGATGATGTTCCCGTCATCGAGCATAATGACCCGCGAACAGAGCGCCTCGATGTCCTGCAGATCATGCGTCGTCAGCAAAATCGTCGTCCCGTACCGGGCGTTCATCGATTTCAAAAATTCGCGAATTTCCGTTTTGACGACAATATCGAGTCCGATCGTCGGCTCGTCCAAAAACAAAATTTCCGGGTTATGCAGCAGCGACGCGGCCAGCTCGCAGCGCATCCGTTGACCGAGACTGAGCTTCCGCACCGGCCGGTTTAACAGCTCCCCCAAATGCAGACGCTCCACCAATTCGTCCAAGCGCTCCTTATAATCCTTGTCGGATACGCGGTATACTTTCTTGAGCAGCTGAAACGACTCGACCACGCCAATATCCCACCACAACTGGCTTCGCTGTCCGAAGACGACGCCGATCCCTTGGACGAACTTCTCCCGCTCCTTGTACGGAATATATCCATTGACCCGTATATCTCCAGCTGTCGGAACGAGGATGCCGGTCAGCATTTTGATCGTTGTCGATTTACCTGCGCCATTCTCGCCGATATAGCCGCATATTTCCCCTTTCGGGATTTGAAAGCTAATGTCTTTAACCGCCGTTACCTGGTTATACTCTCGATTAAACAGATCGCGTAAAGCGCCTTTCAGGCCTTCCCGATTTTTTTGCACTTTGAATTGTTTGCGAAGTCGATGTACGTCGATAGCCAGCATAATTTCTCAGGTTCCTCCTGTCGTAAATTGCCGAAGCTTGCAGGCGTGAAGCGAATCATCTTATAATGAAATGAAAAGAAAAAGTTTCCTTTCGTTCGCGCGCATGATTTTGAAACATTGTCAAAACCTATACACGTTATCATACACGAACCGTCCCGATTGGAAAAGCAAGCGATACTACAAGAAAGGATGGGATATTTATGGCTCGAACGTTCAAGTGGTTTTTTATTATGCTCGGACTGATCTTGGTAGCGGGCATCGGTTATTTTACATATTCCTTCCTCCATTTTGCAAATAACATTCAAAGCCGACCGGAAACGACAAAATTCGGAGGGATCACCGCCAAGCAAATCGGCATGACCGAAGTGTACACTCCGCCCAAATGGGAAGGGAAACAGCGGGTGAACGTGCTGCTGCTCGGCGGAGATTCGCGGGGTCTCAAGAAAAACGAAATTCCGCGTTCCGATTCCATCATGGTCGCTTCCATCGACCCAGTTACAAAAAAAGCGTATCTGTTCTCCATTCTGCGCGATACGTATGTGAAAATTCCCGGCTCCGGGGAAGACCGGATCAATTCCGCTCTCGCCATCGGCGGGCCGAATTTGGCGGCACGTACCGTAGGCGACTTGCTTGGCATACCGATTCAATATTACGTGTATACCGATTTTAAAGGCTTTATCGCGCTGGTGGATGCCATTGGCGGAATCGATTTGGACGTCGAGAAGGATATGAAATACAAAGACTCCGAAGACGGCCACGAGTACGATATCAATTTGAAAAAGGGCATGCAGCACCTGGACGGCAAAACCGCGCTGCAATATGTGCGCTTCCGCCACGATGCGCTTAGCGATTTCGCGAGAACGGAACGGCAGCGAAAATTCCTGCAGGCGGTGGCGCAAAAAATGCAGACGACCGGATCGCTTATCCGCTTGCCGAAAGTGCTGAACAGCATCGATCCGTACATCGAGACGAATTTAACGACGACGGACATGCTGAAGCTGGGTTCGCTCGGCTTTGACGCGAAAACGGAAGGCATGGTCAGCCAGCAAATCCCGCCTTCGGAGCTGCTTGTCGAGAAACGGGTTGGCGGCGCTGAAGTATTAACTGTAAACCGCGATAAATTGCAAGCCTACGTGAAGGCGCTGTTCGAAGGACGCGATCCGAACGCTCCGGCCGAGAAGCCGCAGCAAAACAAGACAACGACGAGCGCCGGCGTGAACCGCGCGACCGAGAGCAATACGGGAAGCACCGCTTCGTATAAAAAATAACGGCTCTTTTCGTGAGAAACGCCTTACAAAGTCGCGCGACGTTGTAAAGGAATGAAGCCGGAACATACCGAACAATAAACGGAGAGCCGCCGCTCTCCGTTTATTGTTTGTTTTCCAAGCCGGACGCAATTCCTTATAATAAACGGTAGGGGGCACTATCATTCGAACGGCAAGGAGGTTTACGGCCATGGAAATTCATGTGATCGATGCGTTTACCGACCGCCCGTTTCGTGGAAATCCGGCGGCGGTATTGGTAATGGACCGCTATCCTTCGGACGCGGCGCTCCAGCAAATCGCGATGGAGATGAACTTGTCCGAGACAGCGTTCCTCTGCAAAGAAAATGACGGCCTGTACCGGCTCCGTTGGTTTACCCCCGAAGTAGAGGTCGATTTATGCGGGCATGCGACGTTGGCGAGCGCGCATCATTTATGGGAATCGGGGGCCGAGGCGTTATCGCAACCGCTGTCCTTTATGACCTTGAGCGGTCTTCTCACCGCCGTCCCGCTTGATAACGGATGGATTCAGCTCGATTTCCCTTCCGAGCCCGTTAGCGCGATTCCCGTTACGGAGCAGCTGTTGTCCGCGCTCGGGTTGAGTGAGCCGCCCCGATTCGCAGGAAATAACCGGCTCGATGTATTAATCGAACTCGATTCGGCCCAAGCGGTACACGATTTAAACCCGGATTTTGCAGCAATCGCTTCATGGGAAGGCGTTCGAGGCGTGCTGGTAACGGCCCGATCGGAGGACTTGACGTTGCCGGACGGTGTGCAGGTCGATTTCGTTTCCCGCTGCTTTTTCCCCGCGATCGGAATAAACGAGGACCCCGTTACCAGCTCCGCGCACTGCGCCCTTACCCCTTACTGGCAAACAAAGCTCGGTAAGCACACATTGTGCGCGATGCAGTTGTCGGCACGCACCGGCATTTTGCAACTGCAAGTCGCTGGCGACCGGATCAAGCTCGCCGGACAGGCCGTCACCGTTCTGAAAGGAACGCTGCAGCTTTCCTTACCATAATCCAATCAATCTTTGAAGCCATGGAGGAGATACATATGACTTTGCAAAAACAGCGATCCGAATCGTTGTATAAGGAAGCGCTCGAACATATCGTGGGCGGCGTCAACAGCCCGTCCCGCTCGTTCAAAGCCGTCGGCGGCGGGGCGCCGGTATTTATGAAGCGCGGCCAAGGCGCCTATTTCTGGGACGAGGACGGCAACCGCTACATCGACTATCTCGCCGCCTACGGCCCGATCATTCTCGGCCATGCGCATCCGCATGTGACGGCTGCGATTTGCCGCGCCGCCGAGAACGGCACGCTGTACGGCACGCCGACCGAGCTAGAGATCGAGTTCGCCCGCATGCTGAAGGAAGCCATTCCCTCGCTCGACAAGGTACGCTTCGTCAACTCGGGCACGGAGGCTGTCATGTCGACGATCCGCGTCGCCCGCGCCTATACGGGCCGCAACAAAATCATCAAGTTCGCCGGCTGCTACCACGGCCACTCCGATCTGGTGCTCGTCGCCGCGGGCTCCGGCCCGTCCACCCTCGGCATCCCGGATAGCGCCGGGATCCCGGTCAGCATCGCGCACGAGGTGATCACCGTGCCGTACAACGATCTGGGCGCGCTCGATGAGGCGCTCGCGCGCTGGGGCAGTGACGTGGCCGCGGTCATGGTCGAGCCCGTCGTCGGCAACTTCGGCATGGTCATGCCGAAGCCGGGCTTCCTCGAAGGGCTGTGCGCCGTCGCGCGCCGAAACGGTTCCCTCGTCATCTACGACGAGGTGATCACCGCGTTCCGTTTCCATTACGGAACGGTACAGAACTTCGATGGCCTGCCTTCGGGCACCGACTTCGCGGCCATCGAGCCAGACCTGACGGCCCTGGGCAAAATTATCGGCGGCGGACTGCCGATCGGGGCGTATGGGGGCCGCAAGGACATTATGGCGCAGGTCGCGCCCTTGGGCCCGGCTTATCAAGCCGGCACGATGGCAGGCAACCCTGCATCGATCTCCGCAGGCATCGCCTGCCTGCAGGTGCTGCAGGAGCCGGGGACGTACGCCCGGCTCGACAAGCTGGGCGCAGTGCTCGAAGCCGGCCTGGCGGACGCGGCGCGGAAGCACGGCGTCGCGCTGACGATCAACCGCATCCGTGGGGCGTTGTCCACCCACTTCTGCGATCATCCGGTAACCAACTACGATGAAGCGCAGAACACGGACAGCGAGCAGTTCGCGCTGTTTTTCCGGCTGATGCTGGAGGAAGGCATTTGCCTCGCTCCGTCGAAATACGAAGCTTGGTTTACGACCATCGCCCACACGGAAGATGATATTGCCGTCACAGTCGAAGCCGCCGATCGCGCATTCGCAGCGATGGCTCACTAAAACGTTATTTTATTGGAAAAGCGCCCGATTTTGTCCTTTGCGACAACGGGTGCTTTTCAAACTAATAAATTCCATTTATCACTCAAATCACGAACTATTATCGGACAACGATAAAAGTTCGTTCGTCTTTAACAAACCGCGCTGTTATGCATAAAAATTGGTTTTATTCACCAGTTATGCACAATAGACAGCGCTTACATCGTTAGAATCCCTGTAAAGTTCTATTGTATCGTCGAAAATTTCATGTTATTCTATTAATACTTTTTCAAGTAATAAAATCGGCTCTATTATAAGGTTTACAAGCCATGTAAGCTTTGAAAGGTAAGTGCTTGTCAGGGCGAATCGGGTACATTTATTCCTTTATTATTGTCTCTTCCAGGCAGCTTCATTCGAGTAAAAGAACCGTTGAAGAATTCGAATATGCAGTATAAATGTATATTTATTCATACTAAACTGCCATTTTGACCTTCATCCGCTTTCTTTCTGCGACATGAACAAACCTTAACACAGGGATGAATCCGCATAATTTATTAGGGAGGTGACGGTCAGCCTGCTGACCAACAGTATGAACCAAGTAATGCGCAATGAAGGCCGCTTTCAAAACCTTTTGGCCACCGAACACGACAGCTGCGGCATCATTTGTATCGTAGAGAAAGACGGGTTCCCTTCCCGCGATAACATCCAAAAAACGATTGAAGCTCTTGTCAAAATGGAGCACCGTTCGGGATTTATTAACGGGGAAGGCGACGGATGCGGTATTTTGACCGATATTCCAAGAGCCCTCTGGGAGAAAAAATTGACAGACGCCGGGCTTGACGGCAAGCTGGCATACGACGAGCGTTTTTCCGTCGCCCACATTTTCGTTCCGCGCAAGCTGAACATTTCAGCCGCCGAGATGCAAAAAGGCATTCGTGAACTGTTCGCTGGCTTCCAGGTCAGCATTTTGCTGGAGCAGGAAAACCAAGTCGACAGCTCCGTACTCGGTCCGAACGGGCGCGCTGACGAGCCGACATTCTGGCAAATCGCCGGTCTTTGCGACAAGCAGGAAGTAAAGGTCGCCGATCACCTGTTCGAGCTTCATATCGCCATCGAAGCCAAATACAATGTGCACGTCGCCACACTCAGCAATGTGACGGCCGCTTACAAAGTGATGGGCGCCGCCAGCATTTTGCCTAAATATTTTAACGATACTCGCGATCCTTTGTTTGCTGCGCAAGTAACCGTCGGTCACAACCGTTACTCTACCAACACCCAATCCAGCTTTTTCCGCGTACAACCATTCTCCCTGCTCGGCCACAACGGCGAGATCAACACTGTTAAGAAAATGCGCCTTGAAGCCGATATGGTCGGCGTTCCGCTCGTAGACGGCGGCAGCGATTCGCAGGATATGAACCGGACGATCGAGACGTTCATCCACCGTGCCGGTCTCAGCTTGTTTGAAGCGATGGAAGTCGTATTCCCTCCAATTATTAATGAGATGAAGTTGTACCGCCAAGAGCTTCAGGATTTATACGTATATTATCGTCAAATGTGGGGTCATTACGCCCAAGGTCCGGCCGGTATCGTATCGCGTTACGGCAACGAATGTATTTTCAGCGTCGATGCGCTCGGTCTTCGTCCGGTATGGATGGTCGAAAGCGAAACGTCGCTTTACTTCTCCTCCGAGCAAGGCGTCATTACCGTCGGCGAAATGGTTGCCGATCCGAAACCGATCGCTCCGGGCGAAAAAGTCGGCGTCCTGCTGACTCCTGGAGAGCATATTCAAGTGATCCCTTATCATCAAGTGCAAAATAAAGTGCTCGAGCGCGCATCCGCCCGCATCGGTTTTGAAGGCCTGCGCAAGCATCTCAACAACGCGGTTCCTGCGGTAGAAGCCGCTCCATCCGCTGACGTGACGCCGACCGATTCGCTTTACAGCGCGTTCGGATGGGATCGCGACGGCATTCAAATGATCGAAACGACCGCCGAAACCGGCGCCGAGCCGATCCGCTCTCTCGGTCATGACAGCCCGCATGCGGCGCTGAACTGGGAACGGATCAACATTCCGGATTTCATTAAAGAAAGTGTCGCCGTCGTCACCAACCCGGCCATCGACCGCGACCGCGAGATGGAGCATTTCTCCACCCGCGTCGTTGTAGGTCCTCGTCCAACCGTTTACGGACAGCCGGATGAACGTCTGCGCCTTGAACTGCTGTACCCGGTTGTGCTGGAAGGCAGCAACGGTGCCGATTCCTTAAAAGAGCTGAAACAGCCAAGCCTGGAGCAGCTTACAGCCATGTTCGGCGCACAGAGCGGCGATGCCGTCGCCACGCTGTCGACTACGTTCGCACGCGGCACTTCCTTGAAGGATGCGCTTGATCAACTCGCTGCCGATGCGATTCAGGCCGTTCGCGGCGGTGCAATGCTGCTCGTCCTGGACGACAGCGAATCGCATCAGAACGACCGTCTGTGGATGGATCCGCATTTGGCCGTTTCCAAAGTGGACATTGCCTTGAGAGCCGAGAAGCTTGGCTTCGGCGACAACCTTCGCCGTCAGACGACGCTCGTGCTTCGCAGCGCGGCCATCCGCAATCTGCATGATATCGCCGTAGCCTGTGGGTTGGGTGCGGATGTGCTTTCGCCTTACGTCATGTTCGCTACCGCTTCCAACAAAGACGGAGCGCCAGCTGCACGTAAAGTATTTACGGCGCTGATGAAAGGTTTGGAAAAAGTCATTTCCACCATCGGAACGCACGAGCTTCGCGGTTACACCCGTTTTTATTCTTCCATCGGCCTAAAGCCGGAAATCGCGGAAGTGCTCGATATTGTCAACTACTTGGGCAGCGATGCCGCAGGTACCGGCTTCGCCGAGCTGCAAAGCGATGCGGAAGCCCGTTACAACGATTTCTCGAACCCGAAAGCCAAAGCGGCGCGCAATTTCCGTTTCTTCCAACGGATGTGGAAAGCGCTCGGCGATGCGGCTTCCGGCGCGGCTCCTTATGAGGACTACCGCGACAAGCTTCGTGAAGAAGAGAAGAAAAATCCGATCTCCATCCGTCACGTCGCTGCGTTTGACTTTGAGAAAGCATTGAATGAAGGACGCAAACCGCTTGATCCTTCTCAAGTCAATATCGGTATCGGCGGTCATGACTTGCCGATGCTCATCTCCTCCATGTCGTTCGGATCGCAGAACGAAACCGCGTTCCGCGCCTATGCGGAAGCCGGCGAGCGTCTGAACATGGTGACGATGAACGGCGAGGGCGGCGAGATCAAAGATATGCTCGGCCGTTACAAGCGGACACGCGGCGCGCAAGTCGCCTCCGGACGCTTCGGTGTCAACGTAGAGCTTGCTACCGCTGTAGCTTTCCTTGAAATTAAAATCGGTCAAGGCGCGAAACCGGGCGAAGGCGGTCATCTGCCAGGCTCCAAGGTTACGGCCAAGATCGCTGCCGCGCGGAACGCAACAATCGGCTCCGACCTGATTTCGCCGTCCAACAACCATGATATTTACTCGATCGAGGACTTGGCGCAAATCATTTCCGAGCTGAAAGAAGCAAGCGGGCGCAAGGCGAAAATTATCGTTAAAGTGCCGGTCGTTCCGGGCATCGGAACGATTGCCGTAGGTGTTGCCAAAGCGGGTGCGGACGTCATTACGTTGTCCGGCTTCGACGGCGGTACCGGTGCGGCGCGGATTCACTCGATCACGCATGTCGGCCTGCCTACCGAAATCGGTACGAAGCTCGCGCATCTTGCCCTGATCGAAGCCGGTCTTCGCGACAAAGTCGAGCTTTGGTCCGACGGTGGTATGAAATCCGGCGCAGACGTCATCAAGATGGTGATGCTTGGTGCAAACCGTGTCGGCTTCGGCTCCATCGCGATGCAATCGATCGGTTGTACGACTTGCCGCGGATGTCACCTGGATACTTGTCACGTCGGTATCGCAACGCAGATCGATTCCATGGAAGAAGCGGAAGAGAAAGGCCTTCGCCGTTTCGTACCGCGTCAATTCGATCTTGCAGTCGATTCCCTCGTTCGTCTGTTCGGCGGCATCGGTCAAGAAATTCGCGAGCTTGTTGCACAGCTTGGTTATGCAAATCTGCAGGAGCTGGTTGGCCGTTCCGACCTGCTGCAGCAAGTAAGCCATCAGGAAAAAATCGACTTGTCCGACCTGCTTCGCCCGGCACCGTTTGCCGCTTCTAGCGAGCAGGACGCTCTGGCGGAAGTTGCGGCTGCGGTATCCTCCGATATCCGTATCGCTGCAGGAGCCGAAGGTCTGGACTTCTTCCCGGATTCCGTATCCTTCAACGGTCCGGTGATACGCAACTGGAGCAAAGTGGATGCCGAGTCCCGTATTCTGGGCAGCCGCTATTCCAGCCATCGCGTGAGAGACCGCTTCGACGGCAGCTACGATCAACTGCCTCCGGTGAACATCACGATGACCGAAGGCTCCGTGCCGGGTAACGGACTTGCGGCGTTCAACGCTCGCGGCGTCGAAATTACGGTTCACGGCGGTGCGGAAGACGGCGTCGGCAAAATGTCTCTCGGCGGCAAAGTCGCCATTCTGAAGGCACCTAGCAAGCATAAGCAATTCATTAACGGCTCCGTCGGTAAATCGTTCGGATACGGAGCGCAAAAAGGTCTGTTCCTGATCCAGGGCAACGCGGATACTCGCGCATGCATTCGTTTCTCCGGTGCAGACGTCGTATTCGGCGGCGAAATCACTTCCCCGCTGCGCGATGAACTCGGGGGTATCGCGGCTCGCGCCAACATGAAGGGCTTCGCGTTCGAATATATGACTAACGGTCGTGCGGTTGTTCTCGGCGACCCGGGTCCATGGATCTGCGCAGGGATGACGGGCGGCGTGATCTATCAACGTCTCGTTCCGGAAATGGGCCTCGATCAAGCCGCTATCGAACGCCGTGTCGCAAAAGGCGCGAAAGTGAAAATCGAGCCGATCGGCGCGCAAAGCACGAAAGATTTGAATGAACTGCTTGGGGCTTACCACGAAGAACTCGTGAATTCCGGTCAACCGGAAGCCGCAGCAAAAATTCAAGCGCTGCTCAGCGATCTGCAATCGAACTTTGTACGTATTGCCCCTGTAGGTCTGCAAGCTGACCAATCGGTGGCTACAGAGTAAGCGAGAACACCTCCCCTAAATCCCCTCCAAGGAGGGGACCCCAGGGGTTTCGCCCCCTGGACCACGATCCGGCTGACGAGTTCCTTTTGGAGCTTTATCGTGTTACGTAGGTGGAAGGAGCGCGTTTATCGGCCTCGGTCTGGCTTTTGCAAGCAGATACGAGGCCGATACGCTTTATGGAGGGTGCGGGTTTGCGGAGAGAGGAACGTTGTCGGGTTAGACTCGCTTTCGTCCTTTGGGGCATTGTCATTCTTCAATACCCGTGGACAGACACGCTTTACAGCGGAAAACATAAAGGGATTGCCTGGCTTTCAGCAGGCGTTTCAATCGGCGTTTCCCGATTGAGATAAGTAAAAGGCAACGAACCTCGCACAAACGGGCGAGATTCGTTGCCTTTTTTGCTTAACCTATTAGTGGTTCCACTTGCTTGCTTGCTCGCTACGGCTCCACTGCGGATCAAACTACATACATATCTATCATCAAACTTGTGTTTACGTATGTAGTCCTCGAATAACTGCATTCACAGCGTAATGCTTCTTGCTGATGCTTTCTTACTACCAGCGAAGCCTACTTCTTCGCTTCGCGGTAAGCCTCGATGTACTGCGCGGCTTTTTTTGCGACGAGGCTGTAATCGCCGTTTTTGACGGCTTCGGTCGTCAAATCGGAACCGATCCCCACAGCGACGGCCCCGGCTTTGATCCACTCGCCGAGATTACTGAGCGATACGCCGCCGGTAGGCATAATATTCGCCTGAGGCAGAGGGCCTTTAATGTTCTTGATCATTGCCGGAGAGTACAGGTTGCCTGGGAACAGCTTCACGATATCTACGCCCAGCTCCAGCGCCTTCTGGATCTCCTGAATCGTCATGACGCCCGGCATCACGGGAATGCGATATCGGTTACAGAGAGTTACTGTCTCCGGATTCAAGCACGGACCGACGACAAACTCGGAGCCGCTGAGAATCGCGGCACGGGCCGTTTCCGGATCTAGTACGGTACCTACACCGATAATGGCGTATTTGGACGCATCCTGCGTTGTGCTCGAATATTTTTTGGCAAGCTTTTCGATAGCTTGAAGTGCGAACGGTACGGTCATCGTTACTTCGATGACTTTAATGCCGCCTTCGATTGCTTGCTCTGCCATTTCCACGACTTCGTCCGGCGTTTCGCCGCGGAGTACCGCCACGACGCCTTCGTTTACAATTTGCTGTACCAGCTTGAGTTTTTTCATAAGTTTACCCGTTCCTTCTTCATGGAGTCTAACTTATTAACGTTCCACATGCTTCACATTGTTCAAGAATGCTTCGACTTGTTCCCACGTAGGAATGCCTTCCCAGTCGCCTTCCGTCTGCACGACCATGCAGCCGATCAGGTTGCCGAGACGCACCGATTCGTAATAGCTGTAGCCTTTGAGCAGCCCGACGAAAAAGCCTGCGCAAAATCCATCGCCAGCCCCAACCGTATCCACCACTTGCTCCGCCTTAAAATACGGCACTGAACTGACTTTGCCATTCTCTACGATATAGGTTTCGTCGTCGCCGCCCTTGACGATAGAAACGGCTCTCAGCTCGCTCAAACGAGCCACGATTTCGTCAAAACTCTCCGTCTGATAGAGAAGCTTCAACTCGTCCAGACCCGGCAAGAAATAATCGGCTTCCTGTGCAAGCTCCAAAAGTACGCCACGTGCTTCTTCGATCGTCCACAGCTTCAGGCGCAAGTTCGGGTCAAAACATACTTTTACACCGTTTTTCCGCGCTAGCCGGATTGCTTCCTTCGCCGTCTCCCGGCAGCTATCGCTCAACGCCGGTGTAATCCCTGTAACGTGCAAATATTGGGCCTGTTTAATATATTCCTCATCCAAATGCTCCGGGCGCAGCGTGCTGGCCGCAGAGCCTTTACGATAATAGTATACCGACGTTTTTCCGGATACGACTTCCCGCAGCATAAGCCCGGTAGGCGCTTCCGTAGTCAGTTCAGCGCGGGAAACGTCGACGCCTTCGCCGCGTATTTTTTTCAATATCATCCGTCCGAAAGGATCTTTTCCCAGACGGCTGAACCAGCCTACCCGATGACCGAGGCGCGCGACGCCGATCGCAACGTTGCTTTCCGCACCGCCAAACAGCCCTTGAAATTGAGGAGAGTATTCGATCCCTTTGGAGCCTGTAGGCATCATCAGCGCCATCGTTTCACCGAACGTAATGATCTCCGGCTGAAACATTTGCGATTGTCCGTTTTGCTGTTCTATGTTCATTATCTCGTCATCCACCCGCCGTCGACGCACAGCACGTGACCGCTCATGTAATCGGAAGCTTGCGACGCAAGGAATACGACAGGTCCCTGCAGGTCTTCAGGCGTTCCCCAGCGGGCTGCCGGAATGCGAACCAATATTTGATCGCTGCGCTCTTTATCGGCTCTCAGCGCCGTTGTATTGTCCGTCTCCATGTAGCCGGGAGCGATAGCATTGACTTGAATGCCTTTGCTTGCCCATTCGTTGGCCAACGCCTTCGTTACCCCTGCAATGGCATGTTTGGATGCCGTGTAACCCGGAACGTTGATGCCCCCTTGAAAACTCAGCATGGAAGCGATATTAATAATTTTACCCGACCCTTGTTTAATCATTTCGCGGCCTACGAGTTGGGACAGAAAAAACGCTGCATTCAAGTTCAAGTTCAGCACATCGTGCCAATCTTGAGCGGAATGATCGGCTGCCGGCGTACGGCGAATAATGCCTGAGTTATTGACCAAAATATCGATTTTGCCCAACTTGGACAATGTTTCATTCACAACGCTCTCAAGCGCGCTTTCATCCATCAAATTGGCGACAATGGTATGCACTTTACGACCCATTGCTTCGATTTGCTTTTGCACTTCCCGCGTACGGTCATTGCTCGTGACGATTGCAACATCGGCTCCGGCTCTTGCAAGGCCCAGCGAGATCGCCCCGCCCAAACCAACAGCACCGCCCGTGACCAATGCCACTTTTCCGGTCAAATCAAACAAATTCATCTTAATAGCACCCCATTTAAACGTTTTAAGCTGATCCGAACTCGCGCCAACTACGGATTGCTTGTCCTTTCTATTATAAGTCAAAATCAGTGAGTGCGCCATACCATAAGTGATTGATCCGGTTCATTCGTACCTATGATTCAACGACTTTATAGTCATGTCCCTTGCTGTATTTCGTATGTACTCTCGCATATTGACTGCAAAATTATGACTTCTTTCTTCCTGGTTACTCTCCTGCCGTAAATGTTGTCTTACTATGCTAAATCAAATGAGTGCTAACAAAACAATCCCACAGTATCCAAAAACCTCGCTCTTTTAAGCCATTGCTTGCTTTGCGAAAGCTACAACGCGCAGCTCTCAATTTCAAAGCCTAAATCTTCAATCATTTGGTGATCGGACGTAGCATCCTGCCCCTCTGTTGTCAAATAGTCGCCGATAAATATTGAGTTGGCCGCATACAAAGCCAATGCCTGAAGGGATCGCAATTGAATTTCCCTGCCCCCGGCTACGCGGATTTCTTTTGCCGGGTTAACAAAACGCATCAGCGCTAATACTTTTAAACATTTACGCGGATTTAGCATCTGATATTGCTCCAGCGGCGTGCCCGGTATAGCGTTCAAGAAATTGATAGGTATCGAATCCGCATCCAAATCTCTTAATGCATATGCTATCTCAACAATCTCTTTGTTCGTCTCCCCCATTCCTACAATACAGCCCGAGCAAGGAGACATGCCTGCATATTTCGCCTTTTCCACCGTTTTCACGCGATCATCATAAGTATGTGTAGATGTGATGTTAGCGAAATTCGTCTTACTTGTATTCAGGTTATGGTTATACCGGTCTACACCGGCTTCCTTCAGCATCAACGCCTGTTGCTCATTCAAAATCCCCAAACATGCGCAAATTTTCATCGGCATCGTCGACTTGATTTCTTTCACTGCCTCGATGACCTGATCCAGCTCCTTGCTGCTAGGTCCGCGTCCGCTGGCTACGATACAATAAGTCCCGACATTCATAGAGAGCGCTTTGCGAGCGCCGTCTACCAACGTTTCTTTGTCCAGAAGAGGATACTTTTGAATAGTCGCTTTGGATACGATAGATTGCGAGCAATAACCGCAGTCCTCCGGACATAATCCGCTTTTGGCATTAATAATTAAGTTCAGCTTCACCTTTTTCCCGTAAAAATGTTTTCTTACCTGAAACGCCGCATTCATGATCTCCAATATTTCATCATCGTCCGCTTCAAGAACCGCTAACGATTCCTCCATGCTCAATGCTTCGCCGCTAATCGACTTTTCGGCTAAGGTACGCCAATTGATTCGTAATGTATTCATCTCCGATAGCTCCTTTTTGCAAAAATAGATTTTGATGGCTCTCAACATGCAAATATAATTGTAAACCAATACATGTTGTTTATGGTTAACAATTAGTTCAAGCGTATTGTACTATACCGAGCCTTTGTTCGGCAAGCGTAGTCGCGTCGTTACGAACGTGCAGCAAGACCGCATTGGTCTTTCCCGCTCCTCATGTTTGCAAGACGTAAGTCAACCTAAAAACAAAAAAACAGCTTCTTGTATAATACAAGAAGCTGTTTGCTGACTACGTCCCAGGAGGGATTCGAACCCCCGACCGACGGCTTAGAAGGCCGTTGCTCTATCCAGCTGAGCTACTGGAACTAATTTGGAGCGGGTGATGGGAATCGAACCCACGCTACCAGCTTGGAAGGCTGGAGTTCTACCATTGAACTACACCCGCTCATGATGGTCGGGACGACACGATTTGAACATGCGACCCCCTGGTCCCAAACCAGGTGCTCTACCAAGCTGAGCTACGTCCCGATAATATGAATGCCGGTAGAGGGACTCGAACCCCCACGGTTTCCCTCACGATTTTGAGTCGCGCGCGTCTGCCAATTCCGCCATACCGGCAAATTTTTGGAGCGGAAGACGGGATTCGAACCCGCGACCCTCGCCTTGGCAAGGCGATGCTCTACCCCTGAGCCACTTCCGCATATTTGTGAAATTCATGTGAGCCATGTAGGACTCGAACCTACGACACCCTGATTAAAAGTCAGGTGCTCTACCAACTGAGCTAATGGCTCGCAAATGGCTGGGGATCTAGGATTCGAACCTAGGCATGACGGAGTCAAAGTCCGTTGCCTTACCGCTTGGCTAATCCCCAATGCTAGTAAAAATTATGGGGCGGTCGAAGGGAATTGAACCCTCGAATGTCGGAT
>NZ_JBHSRV010000008.1:0-325945 GCF_042659105.1 Paenibacillus allorhizosphaerae
ACAAAAAGAAGCCATAATGAAACAAGCGGTTCGAAGGCTCGAGAATCTTGGTTTTCAGGTAGCTCTCACCGCCTCGACAGCCTCGTAACCATCTTGATTTCACATAAATTCTATGAAGCACAGTTTTTAAAAAAACACTAAAGCTGGGCTTAGTTTCGTATTGCCAATTTTAGATCTATGCTATGTGAAATTTTCGGGGTAGTGCAACAAAGCTGCCGTTCAAAGCGGCAGCTTTATCCTGGTGTGCATTATTGCATTAACGTTCCCCGTTAGTTACTTGTAATTAATATGTTTGAACAAATGCTCCCTCCCAATATGAGTCGCCTGTCCAGTGCATACCAAAAACTTCCTAAAACCTTTCTTATTAGGTTGCAAATAATCTCCTCCAACAATGACCGATCGGCGTTACCGATAATCTCGTCACTGAATCTAATAATAGCAGGCAGATTCATTATGACATTCGCCTTTTTAGCCATTTTACGGTCAATCATACAAGCTTCCTCTTTTCGAGAGCGTATATTGCAATCGAGGAGGTGAGAACAATGCAGAAAAAGACTTTCGCAAAAAATCCAGGCGTTCGCAAAGCAGTTATCACCCAAACACTGCCTCAGCTGACACTTTGGAGCGACAACGAACAAAGAGGACGCCGCCTTCGCTTTCGCGGCAACCTGGGGGTGCGCTCCTTGGTGATCTTTAACTTCAACGATGTCCTGTCGAGCTTCGTGTTAACAGGCAATCGCAACAGCACCCTCGTGCTTTTCCAGGATATCAATTACCAAGGTCCCCGCAGGGTGTTTCGCGGCTCCATCGAAGTAGACAGCCTGCCTGACTTCAATGATCAGACATCTTCCTTCATCTTGTCGCGCCGCCGGCTGTCCAATGCCGAAATCGACCGTATTCAACGGCGCCGTGTCGCACCGGAAAACTTCGCCGAAGTTCTCGGAAACGGGACCGTTGCCATGAACGGAAAGAATGTAAAGCGTTAATTTGCACCAAGGACAATCTAGGCAGCGGCCCAGATTGTCCTTCTTTATTTCATGGAAGGGCTTTAATACTACGACCGTCAGGACTCTGAATTAACCTAGTGGTAATATAATGAAATGAATTATCGATATTCTCCTCCATAGTTTACTGAATTATTCTGCCCGTTAGCATAGCGAGGCTGCCGATCATCTCTGCGGCAGCCTCGTGGCGTGGTTTATTCAGCTATCGTAACCCGTTAGCGTAATGGGGTGCAGCACGTTGTTGAAAACGAAATATCGGATCCACCGCTATGCTTGCGCTTTTGCTTCTTTTAATATTCTCCCTTAATTACAAAAAACGAGCCTCGAATTGTTCCAGCTAGTTTAGACTTCTGTCTAGCAAACTTAAACTTCTTCTCTTCTAACTCCTTTGGTACCTCCATCCCTTCAGAAAGCTTAAAACCAACGGCCCGCTTCTTAGGGTCATCAACCGTATACAGGACGTTGACCGCTAGACCATCCTCATAAAAGACGAAGGTCCATTTAATATTTTCCACTTGAAAACGCGACGTTTCTAAAGGTTTGGCCGCAAACTCAATATCACGTTCTTCTTTCAAAATTCGGTTCACATAATCAAGGGTCTCCTGGCTTTCGCTAGCTGGTACCACCGTAAATTCATGCTTGTATTTGTTCATGAAGTAACGAGCTTCATTCGCACGCAAACCAGCAAGCGCATCTGCTACAGGTGAAGACTCTAAACCAAGCATAGACACATTTTTAAAATCAACGATATAGGACATATCCATCCCGCTCCTTTATCTCTTTGTTCCCTAACATTGGATTTACAATTCGACTAGTACTTGTTCAGGCTGTCCGCACATGCTCGTCCAGCCGTATTTTGCGCCTCCGACTCCTGTTCCTCCTTAAGAAGTTGATCCAGACGAACCATATTTTGTTTCCAAAATTTCTCGTAGTACGACAACCAATCCTGAAGCTCCTTCAGCGGTTCGAGATTGAGACGGTTTCGCGTCTCACGACCGACTTTACGCTCACTCACGAGGCCGGCTTCCTTCAATATCGTCAAATGCTTGGAGACTGCGGTGCGGCCCATCGCAAAATGCGGAGTCAACCGATTGAGCGGCAATTCATCCGCATCCGCCAGCAGTCGAATGATTTCACGCCGGGTCGGATCGGCCACGGCATAATAGACATCCCGTGTCTGTGCAACTGCGCTCATCATCACCCACTCCCTCGCATGAAATGAAATTACACCAAATGGTGCCTCTATTTTAGGACACTATATAGAGTCCCGTCAATAAGAAACATCCACCTTCTTTCCTATCAACCGTTTTCATGTGAAGATGAAAAAATACTATTGACACGACACCAAATGGTATCCTATACTCAGATGCGACACCAAATGGTATCCATTTTTATTGTGAGGTGGAAACAGATGAGCAAGATTGTCGGTGCGGAAACAACCGCGAAAGAAGAAACCCATTCCCGAGGAAGAGTTATCGCTTATTGGGTTACAACGGCGCTGCTTGCATTCGTTGTTGGGAGCGGAGGAATCGGGGATATAACCAATCAATGGGGGACACTCGAGACGGTGGAAATATTAGGGTACCCTGTGTACCTTCTGACCGTAATCGGGATTTGGAAAGTGCTGGGGGCGATAGCCATCCTCGTACCTAGTCTTCCGCGGATTAAAGAATGGGCATACGCCGGTATTTTCTTTGAAATGACGGGCGCTGCTGCATCACATGCATTCGTGGGGGACTACGGGGCTTATGCGTACCATATTTTTACCACCATTGGCTTTGCAGCCCTGGCACTCGTCTCGTGGGCGCTACGTCCGAAGAGCCGCAAACTTTAAGGTGGTGATGAGATTATCGGCGAGGCGATCTAAAAACAATCGAATTGCATCAAGCAACCGGCAATGTAGTCTGCGTAAAACTTATCTGACAAGGAGTTGATGTTATGCCAGCACGCATGAAAAACCCTGCAATGATCATTTCCGAAGCCATGAAGGCGATACAGTCTTTGAATTGGCGCGAGTCAAATTAATGGTTGCAGCGCTTGCGTGGAATCCGGTGCATTGTATGCCAAGAAGTCTGGAGAATCTAATGAGCGCTTATTTGCGGTTACAGCCTGGCGGGATTCACCGCGCTTTACGGACGCCGAACGTGCCGCTCTGGCGTTAACCGAAGCGATCACCAGGCTCAGTGATCGAGAAGACCCGATTCCGGACAAAATTTGGGATGAAGCAACCCGGCATTTTGACGAAACCGCCTTGGCTGCCCTGATTCTCTCGGTTGCTACAACCAACCTGTTTAATCGTCTCAACGTCACAACCAGACAAGTTGCGGGTTCTTGGGGTTGAATGCCGGTGCCAAGTTTTGTTTGAAAGAATTTTAGGAGGGGGTGTTATGAGCGAGAACGACAGGTTGCGAGATTTGTTTGCCGCGGTAGCGGATCCAACCAGACGTCGACTCATCCGTCTGTTGGCAGAAGCGGATGAGATCCCGCTTCATGAATTGACGGCACAATTTAAAATGGGCCGCACAGCGGTATCCAAGCATTTGACAATCCTTAAAGAGGCTGGGCTGGTGATTGACCGAAAAGTCGGCAGAGAACCGCGATTCAGGCTGAACGCCTCTCCACTTAAAGAATTTCAGGTCTGGGTGTCTTCCTACAACAAGTTCTGGAGCAAAGGCATGTTGGGATTGAAACTATTATTGGAGGATGAAGAAAAAAAGAGTGAAACCTTGATCATGGATTTTCAGTACAACACATCGATCGAGAAGGTTTGGTCCGCCTTGACCGATTCAAACAAGCTTGCCAAGTGGGTCATGGAAAATGATTTTAAACCCGAAGTAGGACACCGGTTTCAGTTTCGCACTCAGCCGGTCGAAGGGTGGAATGGAATTATTGACTGCGAAGTGCTGACTTTGGACGCACCTAATCGGTTGTCCTACACTTGGGTCAGCGGAGGACAGAATAACACAGTAACCTGGACTTTGCAGGACCTGGGGAACGGCAAGGTGAACCTTCATTTCGAACAATCCGGAATCACGAATGAGTATGTACTCGAAAACGCTAAGCATGGCTGGGCTGCAATGTGCGGTTCGCTTGAAAAGGTATTGGCTGAATAACCTCCTGCTTGATGCTGGAAAACATAAACCGGCTGCATGCCGTTTGCAGCCGGTTTATGTTTGTTTCGGACAATCTCATGGATACGGCTTCTAAATCATTATCGGTTGAGGAAGCGTTACCTTGATATGCAATCGTAGTCATATTTCCTCCTTAATTTCCTTGAATCATACCATTTGACTACTCAGCATTTTATCATATCATAGTCCACTTTTTATCCATCTTTTGGCACAAATAGTAACTGCCATTTTTCACGCGGCAGCTTGTTTATTGAGCTATAGTACTCAGTGAAATCAATTATTTAGAACGATTGCTTGTTTTTATAATTATTTAAGAGTTCTTCAACCAGTATCCCATTAATCTTCATACCTTTTAGTTCACAATCCAATATCTCTACATTGCTAAGGTCACAGTTTGAAATCTGGCTACCCCTTAGTTCACAATTCTCAAATCTTATTGGCTGACCTGCGGTTTTTGGATTGTAGTGGGGATCTCCTTCTTTAGGTATACCAATGTTACGTATATAGGCTCCACCCATTTGAGCTTCAGAAATTTCAAGATTGCTCAAATTAGCGTCCGAAATTTTAAACCCAGACATATTGACATCATTTAATGCCATCCCACTCATATTTGCATTATGAATTTGTGTCCTTACTAAACAAACATCATTAAAGTTTAAATCCTCTGCTTTAACCTTTTCAAACCTAGACCCAGAAATATCAGCCATTTCTAATTCTAATTTTTCCAGCTTCAAATTCATTCTTCAAAGTCCCCTTTCGCAGCTCATTGTTAATCTAACGATTGTATTTTCGACATTTAAGTCGGATTCCCTTTATTATCCATTTAAAAAACTGCTCGTTAGCGTAGCGAGTCTACCGAGCAATAGCTGCAGTTTTCGAAATACGAAGTGTCAAATCACGTCACGGGGATCTCAAAGCAATGGCGGATCGTCAAACGGCCATTAAAAAAAATTAACAAATTATTCAATATTATGGTATATAATGGATTTGACATCTTAAGAGAATCGTCCAGTCTATCATTCTGAATGAATCAAGGAGGTAGAATGAAATGATCTCAGGAAGAAACGCGAGGAAGAAAGCAAGCTGGATTGCGCTGGTTGCCTTGGGTACCGCGCTGGTCAGCGCCATCGGCGTCAACGCCGCAGCGCCGGACGTGCCCTTGCCGCAGGCGGCTTATGCTGCGGTTTCCGATCCGGTCGGCGGCATCCGGTTCTCCGACCCCGATCCGGTCGCCCCAGGCGTGACCTACCGGACGTTCCAGCTCACCACGTCGCACGGCTCGGCCTCCGGGCATCTGGTGAGCGTAGATCTGCGCAACCCGAAGGTCTCGCTGGAGCTCCTGCACCCGGATGCAGTGGCCAAGAAGGAGCGGATCTCGCAGATGGTGGGCCGGCAGGGCGCCGTCGCCGGGGTGAACGGCGACTTCTTCAACGTCAGCGAGACGCATGCCGGCGTTGCGCCGACCAACTCCGCAGTCGGACCGGAAATTTCGGGCAGCGAATCCCTGAAGTTCGCGGTGCCGAACAAGCAGCGTTTCGGTCCCAAGCTCCCTGACGGCACGTCCACCCGGAACGTCTTCGGCCTCGGCGTCGACGGTCGGGCCCGGGTATCCAGCTTAGCCTTGGACGGCGAGCTGAAGACCAAGGATGGCCGGATCACCATTAACGGCCTCAATCAATATGCGCTGCCGGAAGGCGGCATCGGCGTGTATACCCGCGACTGGGGGACCGCTTCCCGGGTCCGGCCGACCTGCGGCTCCGACACGAGCCGGAGCGCTCCTTGCAGCGGCGAGACGATGGAAGTCACGGTGCGGGACGGCGTCGTCGCTTCCGTGTACAGCAAGCCCGGCGCCGGCGCAATCCCAGACGACACGGTCGTGCTGGTCGGCCGGGAGCAAGGCGCCGCCATACTCGGCCAACTCCAGCCCGGCGACAAGTTGAAGGTCGACTACCGTCTCGTCGCCGAGGACCATCCGCGCTTCTTATTTGCGGTCGGCGGGTTTCCGATTCTCCGGGACGGCCAGCCGTTAGCCGGTATGGACGACCCGGCGCTGGCGCCGCGAACGTCGGCCGGGGTCAGCGCCGACGGCAAGCAGGTGTACCTGGCCGTAGTCGACGGCCGGATCGCCGCCAGCGTCGGCATGACCGTCAGCGAGCTGGCCGCGCTGATGCAGTCGTTCGGCGCCGTCGACGCGGTCAACCTGGACGGCGGCGGCTCGTCGACGCTCGTCACGCGGCAGTCGGAAGCGCCGGCGGCGACCGTGCGGAACGCGCCGTCCGACGGCTCTGAGCGCGCGGTAGCCAACGGGATCGGCGTGTTCGTCCGCGACTGACCCGGCCGAACGCCGGGGATGTGGAATCTCCCCGCGAGCTGCATAATGCGACCCGCTAACAGCATAACGCCCCCCGGAACAAATCCGGCGGGGCGTTTCTATTCTCGAGACGAGCTTATTACCGGCCCCTCGTTGACCACATCGCAATCAACGCCTGAACGTCGCTCGACAGCGTGCGCTTGGCTTCCGGAACGGCCTCCATGTTCTCCAGATGCTTGAGAAATCCAGCATATGCTTTGTCGGAATGCTCACGGTCGCCTTTGTTCAAATCGTTCGCGTGCTTGACGATCGCGTTGCCGATGCCGGCGCAAACGAGCTTCGCCGCTACGGGCAACACTGCCACACGGCGGTCAATTGCAGCAGCAGCTCGCCGATGATGCGCTCCGCGTCGGCGCTTTTTTCATGGTGAGAATTATTGCACTATCGTACTCCATAGCACAATGATTTACTTTATAAGATACGTTTCTCTCAATGTCTAAGGTTCCCTATTTTCCTCGCATGAGTTTAGCTGAAAACCCTTCAATTAATACACTCAATCCAAAACGAAATTCATTCTCCCAATTGGTTTTCGTGGTATAAGTAGCAAGGCGAATCATATTCGGAAATCGTTCTGCCGGTAGTTTTCGATAAAATTGGTCATATTGTTCGCCCAATTCTTCGAATGAAGAATGATGGTGCCTTGCAATTATGTGTAATTGCACCTCTTCGGCTGCAAAACCTTGCACGTAATTTTTCAGCATGGATGCGATCCATGGAACGTGGGGATCTGAAAAACCCGCTGAAACGAGTAATTGATACAGCCTTTCGATTTGGGTTAGCCGCTCGTAGCCCATTGCGATCATTTGATTGAACAACTCTACTGCATCCCGATGGGAGAGAAGAACCTTTCTGAACTGCCCCGCCCATTGATAAATCTGTTCTTGCCAGGAAAGGGACGTTTCCGGCCAAACTATTTCTCCGCTTATCCGGTCTGAAAGCAGCTGCATCAATTCTTCTTTGTCTTTGACATGATAGTAAAGGGATGCCGTTTTTACTTGTAATTTGTCCGCTATTTTCCTCATACTTAACTCTTTCAAGCCAATCTCGTCCAGTAAGAATAAGGCGGTTTCCAGGATTCGAGCCCGGTCAAGCGGAATATGTCTCGTGCCTTCTTCGGTTTCGTTGTTCAGTAGTGGGGTTGTTCGCCGTCTAGCCAATGCGTTCACCTCTTTCACTTGACAAGTATACCACATATTTGTATTCTAACATCATTAGATTATTCTAATAGGATTAGATTGTGAGGGGGCTTATAGTGTATAATGTGCGCGAAATTGCATATTTTACACTGCGGACAAGTAAAGGTCGATCAACGATAAGCCTTATAAAACTGAACATGCGGATGTTCCGCTCGTCGGATCAAGATCAGAAAAAGACCAGCTCCGGCTCCCTGTTATTGATTGAACGCCACAAGGAGATCTCCGATCGTCTATTCCGAGATATCGTGGAAAAATGGTTCTGCTCGGTTATACAAGTGATGGCGAAATGGCATTTCAATCTTTGCAATGGGTCGGTGAGTTTTCTCAAAGAGAGGAGATCATCAAATGAAACTTAACCATTTAAATTTATGTGTTTACGATCTGTCAGAGGCAATTATATTTTTTCAAAATCTTTTCGACTTTCAACTTTTAGATCAAAAAGGAGACTTCATTGCCGCGATGACCGACGGTCATGGGTTTAGCCTGGTTCTTAGCAAATTACGGTCCGACCAAAACGATGCAGCCCCTTACCCAAAAGACTTCCATCTAGGTTTCTATGTCGAAACGATGACCGAGGTTGACCATTTCTTTAAGAAACTTGCGGCAGCCGGCATTGCTTCGGAACATGAACCTAGAATGATAAGGGGCGGTTACACCCTATATTTCACGGCTCTGGGCGGAATTCTTTTTGAGGTAACATGCTATAACCTTCAGAAATGATTTGTTATAAGTTCAGATTCTATTTGAATTATGCCTACGACAAAAGTTGCCGTCGTACTCTCTTCTTCCTTGTATAAACAACGCGGCAGCTTTGCTGTGAATTATTTTGTAACTAACCCATTAAATTCTTGACCTTTGTGAAAGTAAAAGCATAGATCATATGGAACCACTTTCTTTCCATATAGCTTAAAACCAATCCTTTTGTATCCCATACAGATACATTCAATTTGTGAAGCCATATAATGCTTTCCATTCGTGGATATAACGATATCTTCACCAAGGGTGATATGAAGTGTGGTAAAAAAACGGCGCATCACTATAGCCCGATAATGATCGAGAGGGAAAGCATCATTAGAACATTGACGAATATAAAAATGGTGCCTCTATTGCTTAAAATATTAAGAAAAAAACAACCTTCAAGTATTATATACGGCGCTATGTTATTAATGGCTCTTGGATAAAGTTTACATATCGCACGCCTCTCTCCACAAGGTCCTTGGGACCATTGCCTATTCCCAATAACTTTGTTCCAAACCGCATCACTCTTAAGTACATCATAGTCAGCCGGTTTCTCCGTATCAAAATCCCACAAAAAGGAGATTATGCAGGTACCTAAAGATATGCTATTTAAATTCTCATGCCTATGCATAACTCTATCCCTCCCGACATAACCGTCTTTGTCGCAGCCGTTAGTATAACGTTAACCCTTTTTCTAAAACTGGCTCAGTTTCAATCAGGGTGGTCTTAGTTCCGGACCTGCTTTTCTCTCAAACACCATCGTATTTATTTCCTCCCCACTCTATAATAAAATAGATATACGCCTATGACCCACGAACTAGTGATTCATCGGCGTCCGTCTGCATCGCGGTGGCGAATTTACAGGATTACTCATTTTCTATTTTTAGCAAGGAGTCTTGCAATGCGTTCTTCTACTATAAATGACGAGCTATGGCACAAGATGCTCGAACAGGTGGCTAAAACCTTTACGGAGGTCACCCTAAGCCGGGGTTTCACTTATTTTAAACAGCAGCGCGTAGAAGACCTACGCCTGACTGAAAACCATATGATTCACGCAAGAGTAACAGGTTCAGAGGATTACGCGGTTACGCTCAATCTGGACAATCTCAGCTCCTACTCCTGTACTTGTCCGGCGCCTCCGCCTTGCAAGCATTTGGCCGCAGTGATGATGGAGCTGGCCGATCGTTACGGCTATCCCTCTTCCCATATTATGAATGCCAAGCATCATCTTGAGCGGGCGGAGGTACGCTCCTCCTCCTTAGTATGGCTTGAGCAGTTGCCTGACGTCGATGTATCCGAGTGGCATACCTTTTTAAATCAATACACAGCTCATATTAAGCAGTCCTATGACCCTGGCATCTATTTGAACCTGCTAAGGGATCAGCTTCAAGCGATGCGTAAAGCTTCTAATCCGTTATCCGACATCGACCAGAAGTTTTTTGAGCTGCATCAGGAGCTGTTTATGGTCCGGAAGCTGAAGGACTTGAGCGCTCAAAGCAGCGTTGCCTACTTCACCTCCCACGTGTTGACCCGGGCGTACGATAACATTCACGCTTGGCTTTCGCAAGCCTCCGAACACTTCAACTTCACGCTTTCTCCGGAGCGCCTTAAACAAACCTTAGCTTACTTGAGAGTACAAATGGCTGAGGAAAAAGACAAAGACTATCTTCATTTCCGCATTTATGCGGCATTATGGCAGCAAGAGATAGCCCCTCAGCCGGATGCGGGACAATGGGTAACTCATGAATTAAGCGATATCAACAGCCAGTCGACAGGTGATGCCAAATCCATCGGATGCTCCATGGTGAAGGCTTACTTACTCATCAGTCAATCCAGAAATGAAGAGGCTTGGACTGCTTTGGAAACCGGTGGCGCGCTAAAGGACGCTCCGACGAGTCTGCTAATTGTTTTCCTTCAGCAGCTTGCCAAAGCCGGGAATTGGCGGGACCTGCTCGGATGGTTGATCAAGTCGGCCCCGACCTTCAACAGTCGCTTGAATAATGATATGAATAGCTATATGAATTATTGGAAAATGACGGCGGCGCATTTACCTGAAGCCGAGGAGCATTGGTGGAAGGTACTCAAGGACATGCTGCCCCTCTCCTCCCATCTCATCGAGGAAGCGCTATATGAGCAGCGGAAATGGAAAGCATGGATCGAAATGCAAATACATCAAGGCCATGGTCCCTTCTACCATCGGGTCAGTGTGCTGCAGCCGATCGAAAAGGAGGCGCCCGAGCTCCTTCTGCCGTACTACCACCAAGCGATCGCCCACCATGTGTCGCTTAAAAACCGGCAGGACTACAAATTAACGGTGAAGCTTCTGAAGCGACTCCAGAAGGTTTACAAAAAAATGAAGGCGGTAGAGCGCTGGGATCTTTTCTTCCACGATTTTGTGGAGCGGCACAGCCGGCTGCGTGCGCTGCAGGAGGAAATTAAGAAAGGAAAGCTTATGGAATGAATATAAGATTTTACAATATCAACTTGCATATTATGCTGACGGACAGCGGAGATGCCTTGCTGTGGGGATATGACAATGGTTTCGAGATGCCCGGCGATAAATTACGCAAGCTGTTATTCGCGTGGCACGAACCCTCCTGCTACGGCACTTTGCTGGAGCTGCAGCAGGCTGGAGAGCTGACGGTGACGGTCTTGCCTTCGAAGATGGTGCTCCTGTTCTTCTCCGAGCTGAATGTTATGGAAATTGTTGAGTGGGAGGGCGGCGAGCCGGCGGTCAAGGCATGGCTTCATGCCGCACCGAACATTTATAGAGCAGCCAAGGCGAGGCGTTATGTGCCGAGCTACCGTGCTTTTCGGTGCGGCAAGCTGGAGTGGACATGGGATGCTGAAGCCGACGAGCTCAAGGAAGTGGATTGGGATGCGCTTAAAGGCATAGACGCATCCGGCGGGGAGCTGTCTGGCTTGCGTGCCGCCTTCTCCGCTGCGGTATCCGCGCTGCACTATGCCGATGACCTCTCCAAGGCTGAGCTTCGCAGCGAGTACCCGGCGCTGTTCGAGCAGGCGCCTGCTTCCGCCGCGCTAACGGAGGAGGAATGGCTTGCCCTGCTTGGCTGGAGGCCGGACACGGCTCCCTTCCGCCCCGCCCTGCAGTTGCTGGAGCCCGACGAGGAGCATTACGACTGGCGCCTTCGCTTGGTGCTTCAGGATAAAAGCGAGGGCTCGGCGCTTGTCCCCATCCGTCTGATGGCAGACGGACAAGCTTACGGCATATGGGTCAGTGATTGGGGACCCTACATCGGCGAGCGCTCCCAGGGCTGGGCGGCGAGACTGCGCGAGGCACTGCCATATGCATTAAACGGCGATGAGCTGTTCTCCCAGCCGATCAGCGATGAAGACGCTTGGCGATTCCTGAGCACCGACAGTCGCCAACTGTTAAGTGAAGGCTGGAACGTCATGCTGCCCGGCTGGTGGGAGGCAGCCTCGAAGCGGAGGCCGCGACTTCGCGCGCGCGTTTCGGAGAATGCCGGCGGCGAAGCCCAGTCGTCGCTCTTCGGTCTGAACGCCCTCGTCGATTTTGACTGGCGGATCGCTATAGGGAATATGGACCTGAATGAGGAAGAATTCGCGGAGCTGCTCAGCCGCAAGGAACGGCTGATCCGCTTCCGCGGGGAATGGGTCTATCTGGACCCGGCACTGCTGAAGCAAATTCAAAGGCTTATGAGCAGTACGAACCCGGAGGAAGGGCTGTCCCTGCAGGATGTCCTTCAGCTGCATCTGCTGAGCGAACAGGAGGTGGACACCTCCTCTTCCAAAAGGAACGCATCTAAAGCCGATGAACCATCGGAAGATGATGAAGAGAGGGTGCAGCTGGAGATCGAGCTAAACGCACATCTCTTGGCGCTAATACGTCAGCTAGAGAAGCCGTCGCAGCTAGTGGAGCTCCCCGTGCCGGAAGGGCTTCGCGCCGAGTTGCGCAGCTACCAGCGCGAAGGCTTCACGTGGCTAAGCTTCTTAAGAAGGTTCGGGCTCGGCGCGTGCCTGGCCGACGACATGGGACTTGGCAAAACCGTCCAGTTCATCACGTATTTGCTGTATCACAAGCCGGTCTCCGACTCCCCCGCCCTGCTGATCTGTCCAACCTCCGTACTCGGCAACTGGCAGAAGGAGCTTGCTCGGTTCGCCCCTGAGCTTGAGGTCATGCTCCATTATGGGAAGGGCCGCTTAAGCGGTGAGGCGCTCAAGGAAGCCTTGAAGCAGATCGACGTTGTCATTACGTCCTATACAACCGCTTTATCCGACCAGGAGACCTTGCAGGATATCGTCTGGAGCTCCCTGTGTTTAGACGAGGCCCAGAACATTAAGAACGCGCAAAACAAGCAATCCATCGCTGTCCGCTCATTCCAAGCGAAGCACCGCGTTGCCCTAACGGGAACGCCGATAGAAAACCGGCTGTCCGAGCTTTGGTCGATATACGATTTCCTAAACCCCGGCTATCTCGGGAACCAACGGGGGTTTCAGCACCGGTTTTCGGGTCCTATCGAGAAGCATCAGGATGAGGAAAAAACGGCCCAACTCCGAAGACTCGTCAAGCCTTTCATGCTGCGTCGCAAAAAGAAGGATCCCGCGATCCAGCTGGACCTGCCCGACAAGCAGGAGATGAAGGTGTATATTAACCTGACCCCTGAGCAGGGAGCGCTTTACGAGCAGACGGTCAAGGAATTGATGGAGCGAGTGAGAAATCTGGAAGGCATGGAGCGCAAAGGAGCAATCTTAGGCGCGCTGACCCAGCTCAAGCAGCTGTGCAACCACCCCGTTTTGCTGACGAAGGAAGCCGGACTTGCCGTGGAGGTGCTGCAATCGGCAGTGGCGCGGGAGGCATTCATCTCACGTTCAGCCAAGCTGGAGCGGCTCATAGCCATGGTCGGCGAGCTCCGTGATGAGGGCGACTCCTGCTTGATCTTCACTCAGTACGTAGGTATGGGCCGAATACTTACCGACATCCTTCAGGCGGAGCGCGGAGAACCGGTTCTGTACCTGAATGGCAGCACCTCCAAGGCGGGTCGCGATAATATGATCGAGACCTTTCAAGCGGAAGGCGGTACGGGGCCGGGAATCTTCGTTCTGTCGCTGAAGGCGGGAGGCGTCGGCCTGAACCTGACGGCGGCCAACCATGTGTTCCACTTCGACCGCTGGTGGAATCCCGCTGTTGAGAACCAAGCAACCGATCGCGCCTACCGAATAGGTCAGAAGCGGAACGTGCAGGTGCATAAGTTTATATCTTTCGGTACGCTGGAGGAGAAGATCGACGACATGCTTGAGAGCAAAATGAGCTTGAGCGAAAATGTCATCTCCACCTCCGAGAGCTGGATTACCGAGTTTACCAACGAGGAGCTGCACGAACTGTTTGCGCTTCGCTAGGCACCGTAGCAATATAAACGAAGTGTCCTCGAGGATGCTGCGGGCGATTTGCCCAGCAAACCCATAAAGCCTCCCGTCGCCGGGAGGCTTTATGGGCTACAACAAACATAATTACCCCCAAATCGCATTCAACAAGAAAGTTACACCTCAAAATCAGCTACATATTACATAAAGCTTCTCAGCCATGCTTGCATGTTGGCGGGAATTGCTGTAATATAAGAACTCTGGTCGATGTTAATAATCACAGTGCTCGATTATACTTTCGCGGGGTGGAGCAGCCCGGTAGCTCGTCGGGCTCATAACCCGAAGGCCGCAGGTTCAAATCCTGCCCCCGCAACCAACTTTCAATTCAAGCTCGTCACATAAATAGAAATGCCTTCAATCCACGATCAGTGGTTTGAAGGCATTTTTGCATTACCCTAGTGCCTGATTTTTCTCGAAAAATCACTTGAGCGATCTACGTTAAATTATATTCAGCTATCGTTATCCGTTTAGCACAATGCTTTCCGCGTTTGCTGGAAAGAGAAACTGTACCATCAATAATAGCTCACTCACTTCGTTCTATTGCGCTTGTATAGCATATAAGAATAAAACACAGGAATGATAGAAGCAATTAAAATCACGATTAAAAATACGAGTACTGCTGCTAAGCCGCTAAAGAACAATGTAATCAAGGAGGTTACTCCACCGATCATCATTAGGGGACCTGCTAACCTATGGGTTTTCCTCCATATTTCTTCATTAGCAAGCGTCCACGGTGTTCGTATTCCAAACATATAATTATGCTTAACTTGGGTTAAGTAGTTGCCCATGATAGCGAAGAAAAGACCTATAACGAACATGACCACCTTAGTCATGTCGACATGATTTCCCAAATTGTAGGCGATGATCATCCAACCTATTACAGTTAACAGTATAGTGACACCAACTCGAGATACTTCAAATGCTTTTGAAAACTGTCTATAATTTGCTCTCTTGGGGTCGACGTAACGTGCAACACGCATTAAAACCGGCAATAAACCAAGTAAAATAAGAGTGATGATTAGCGCTCCTCTACTCATGGTTCCATTCACTTCGTTATCAACTCCAAAGTGTGTAGCCATCGTTTCCGGAAGTTGGTTATAAAAAAGCAATGCCCCGAATGCCGGCGAAATACTAAGCAAAATAAGAACGATTTCTCTCATTACCTTCATCAGTTTTTTTCCTCACTTTTGTTTAAAATATTGAACATCCATCCGATAACATCTTCTACAACTGTCGTATGCAGTGTATAAATAATGTTTTGCCCTTGCCTTTCGTCTAGGACCAAGCCAGCCTGCTTAAGCAAGTTCAAGTGATGAGAAATGCTTGGCTTGCTGATCTGGAAATGTTCGGATATTTCCCCGGCACTCATACTTTTGTCCCGTAACAGCTGTAAAATTTGCCGACGAGTCGGATCCGATAATGCTTTAAAAGCATCGTTCACAAGAATCACCACCACATTTCAATATTTAGATAAATTTCTAAGTTTCTAATTATAGATTACACATATATTGATTGAATGTCAACAAGCCACTATCCAACCTCTTGCCAATTGCACCTACATGACCTTTACAGTCTCCTTCAACCGTGGATTCAAAAATATTTTATTGCTTCGACAGACTAAAATATGTATTTTTTGTTGACTTAAACCATGGTTTAAGTCGTATCATATTCCTGTCGACATCGAAAGATAAAATTTGGAGGTCTCCAGATGAAGTATTGTTCAATTAGCGAAGCTTCAGCTAAGTTCAATATTCCAGAATCCACGTTACGTTATTATGAAAAAAAAGGACTACTACCATTAATCGAGCGTGATGAAGCCGGCAGGAGGCTATTTTCAGAAGATCAGATTGCGCTCCTTGAAACCGTTATTTGTTTAAAAAACACGCATATGCCAATAAGCGGTATTAAGCAATATATTGATTTGGTAGTGGAAGGAGATAACACCATAGAACTCCGACTTGAAATGATGAAGAATCACAGGCAGGCCGTGCTCGCTGAAATTTCGTTGATGACAGAATCCTTGAAAGGGATTGATGTAAAAATTACACGTTATACAAACGTACCCAGGAAAGAAAAGTAGAATGAGATGAATTCAGGTTTTGCTTAGCGCTAGTTTAATACAAATCTAGAAAGGCATAATAAATTTGTTTTTATTAAGTTAAAAAAATGGAGAAGAGGAAATAATATAATGAAACTTTCAGGAAATACAATACTTATTACAGGCGGAAGTTCTGGAATAGGATTAGCTTTCGCAGAACGCTTTATAAAAGCTGGAAATAAAGTCATTATTTCTGGACGACGCGAAAATGTACTTCAAAATGTGAAAGAAAAATTCCCAAGCCTTATTACGCGTGTAAGTGATTTGGATATTGAATTCGAGCGTGTAGCATTGTTTGATTGGGTAACAGCGAACTATCCAGAAGTGAATGTGTTAGTTAACAATGCGGGGGTCCAACAACGCTTTAATGTGTTAAAAGCGGATACGAGAAACAATTGGAGTTATTTCAGTAAAGAAATTACAACCAACATGGAAGCACCTTTACATCTCTCTATGCTGTTCGCTCCATTTTTTGCAACAAAAGAAGAGGGAACTATCATTAACGTGACATCTGGGTTAGCCTTTACACCGTTTGCGATAGCTCCAATTTATTCAGCAACGAAAGCGGCGCTTCATTCATTTACAATGAGTCTAAGACACCAGCTTTCCGATACGTCTGTTGAAGTAATAGAAGTTGCTCCTCCGGCAGTGAATACAGGTTTAGGCGGAGTGGGGTTGCATACGCATGGAGAACCATTAGATGCCTTCGCAGATGGAATTTTCAAAGGATTAGAAGAAGGTAAAAAGGAAATTGGATATGGCACTTCTGTGAATCGCTTACGCATGTCACGAGATGAAGTCGACGAACACGTAGAAAATATGTATAAGGCAACGAAAGACACAATTGAATAACTACGCTTACCGAAAAAGGTGCTACCATTGTATAGGTGCTTTTCCGAAATTAAATCAAAATGACAGTTGTTTTGACTTCGTATTGGCATATAAAAAAGCAAAGCTATTTCTAAAAGTTGTTTACATTTAATCATACTCACGGTGGACTTTCGGAACTTCTCGGAAGCATTCATGAGCTTGCCTTACGCGTCAATATGAGTCCCTGTCGACTATGTGAAGCCGCCGTTATCGATCTACGGCAGCTTCAAAGTGTCGTGTGTTAAGCTTTTGTCACCCATTAACGTAAATATACCAAACTATTTCCTTCATCGAATCCAAGCATGAGATTCATATTTTGTACAGCAGCACCGGATGCTCCTTTACCTAAATTATCGTATCTTGAAATAATATTTATCTTGTCTTTTTGTCCAAAAACAAATATTTCCAGTCGGTTCGTATGATTACATTCAGATATCATAAAGTGCCCTTCATCGAGGTAAGCTTCTGAATCGTACGGCATCACATGTACGAAACGCTCTGTTTCAAAGTACGTTGATAATACTTCATGTACATCTTTTGCGGAAGGGTTTTTCGGCATATACCTACTCATTAAGGGAACTGACATTGCTAATCCTTGCGCATAATTAGCTTTAATGGGTGTAAATAATGGCTCATATAAAAGTCCTGAATACAACAACATCTCAGGGATGTGCTTATGATTGAGTTGCAACGCATAATGTCTCGGAACATTGAGTTTTTTCTCAGCGACTAATGTTGAATTCTCATATTCCTCAATTCCACTTCTTCCAGCTCCGGAATAGCCAGTCACTGAATAACATGTAACGGGATAATCTTGTTGAAGAATACCAGCTTCGATCAACGGTCTAACGGTAAGAATAAAACCGGTAGCATGACAACCAGGGACGGAAACTCTTGATGCGTTACGTATGAAATCTCTTTGATTTTTTAACTCGGGCAAGCCATATACCCAATTTTTATCGGTTCTAAAAATAGTGCTGGCATTAATGATTTTGGTTTTTTCATTTTTCACAAGAGCAATGGACTCTTTTGCAGCCGAATCGGGAAGGCAAAGAAAAACAATATCTGCTGTATTAAGGAATTTACTTCGTTCTTTAGGATCTTTTCTTTTATCGTAGTCAATCCTGAGAACCTCTATGTCTGATAGTTTTGATAGATACTCAAAGATCTTCAAGCCTGTTGTCCCTTCTTGTCCGTCAACAAATACTTTATATTTCATAATCAGCCTCCTTGTGATGCATAAATATTCTATAATAAGTATAATTATACATATATTTTTGTTTCAATCAAATAAGGCTAAGCCGCTTCAAACGAGCGTACCCGTAACAAAAAGGCTGCCTTCATGATTGAGCTATCGTTCTACGAAAGCTTAATCGATCCTCGATCGGGTCCGGTTACAACGTACCCCGTCAGAATGACGCTCCTTGGCCGGTTTCTGCCTTGCGTAAATACACCCCCGTTATCGAATGCTCGGAAGCAGCCAGCTGGACAGGAGTGCCTTCGAATATAATTCGGCCACCCCGGTGGCCGCCCTCGGGACCCATGTCAATGATCCAGTCTGCGCTCTTGATCACATCCAGGTTGTGTTCGATGACCACCACCGTGTTGCCCCCGTCGACCAAGCGGTTCATAATGTCCATCAGACGAGAGATATCAGACATATGCAGTCCAGTTGTCGGCTCGTCCATTACATAGAGACTGCCTTCCTTGTGAAGTTCCCCGGCCAATTTGATGCGTTGGCATTCTCCGCCCGACAAGGTGCTCAGAGGCTGGCCCAGCGTCACGTATCCGAGTCCCACATCCTCCAGCGTCTGCAATTGACGGAGCAGCTCCTTCCCGCTGAAGAACTCTGAAGCTTCCCGTACCGTCATGGCGAGGACGTCGCTGATGTATTTTCCGTTCAGCTTATACTCTAGCACTTCATCGCTGAACCGCCTGCCCCCGCAAATTTCACAAGTCGTCCTTATTGGCTCGAGAAAGGCCAAATCCGTGTAGATCATCCCGAGACCCTGACAGTTGGAACAGGCTCCCTTGGAGTTGAAGCTGAACAACGATGCGCTCACCTTGTTGGCGGCTGCGAACAGCCGCCGGATCTCGTCCATCATGCCCGTATAAGTGGCCGGGTTAGAGCGGATGGATGTGCCCACGGCCGACTGGTCGATGATAATTGCTTCCGGATGCGACGGCAGGAATGCTCCGTTAATCAACGTACTTTTGCCTGAGCCGGCTACCCCCGTTACCACGGTCAGCACACCGACGGGTATATCGACTGTCACATCCTTCAGATTGTGCAGGCTGGCGCCGGCTACGGTCATCCAACCCTTGGGTACCCTGGTTGAAGTTTTCAAGGGTAGACTTTGCTTCAAGTATCGTCCTGTCAAGGTATCCGCGCGGAGCAAGCCCGCAAAGTCGCCTTCGTAGACGATTTCTCCGCCGCGGGATCCCGCATGAGGTCCGACATCGATGATGTAATCGGCGATCTCCATGACTTCGCGGTCGTGTTCGACGACGAGCACGGTATTCCCTTTGTCCCGGAGCTGGCGCAGCATGCCGTTCAGACGATGGACATCTCGCGGATGCAGCCCGACGCTCGGTTCGTCGAAAATGTAGATCATGTCGGTAAGACTGCTGCTCAGATGACGGACCATCTTGATGCGCTGCGACTCCCCGCCCGACAAGGTTGCGGTCTGTCGGTCCAGACTCAGATACTCAAGCCCGATGGAGACCAGATGATTCAGCCGGGTCAGAATCCCGTCAGTCATCGGGCCGGCAACGGGATCCTGAATGGCTTCAATCATACGTATTAGCTCGCCAATCTCCATCGCCGCGCATTGGGCAATGTTGTATCCGTTAATCCGGCAGCCCAAGGCCGCTTGATTAAGCCGGCTTCCCCCGCAAAGGTTACACTCACTATAGGTTAGAAAGCGGTTAAGGGTTTCGCGTTTGGCATCTGACATCTCGCTGCTGTCTCGCTTCAAATACAGGCGGGTGAGCTTGGGCAGCAGACCTTCATAATCCGATTCGATATCGCCGCCTTTGGTTCGGTATAAGATCTTGCTTTCTTTGCCGTGGAGGAGGGTATCCCATTCTGCCGGCGTAAAGTCGGCGAGCCGCTTGTCGTTGTCGAACAAGCCGGAATGGGTATACGTATTCAAGTACCAGCTTCCTACCTTAAATACGGGGAACAGGATTGCTCCTTCATTCAGCGACTTGGGCCTGTCAAGCAGCTTGTCCACATCGAACTGCACCACCTGCCCGACTCCGGAGCATTCCGGGCACATGCCGGCCGGGTCGTTAAACGAGAAAACATGCGAATAGCCGGCAAAAGGTTTACCGATTCTGGAGAACAGCAACCGGAGCATCGCATAAATATCCGTGATCGTGCCGACAGTCGAACGGGAGTTGCCACCGAGCTTTTTCTGATCGATCACAACCGCCGTAGACAAGTTCTCGATGCGATCGGTATCCGGTTGACTAAACCGGGGCAGCCGATTGCGGATGAATGCAGAAAACGTCTCGTTAAGTTGCCGCTGAGCTTCGGCGCTGATGGTGTCGAAAACCAGGGAAGATTTGCCCGAGCCCGAGACGCCGGTGAAGATCGTGATTTTTTGCTTCGGGATGCAGACATTCACGTTTTTAAGGTTATTCTCGCGTGCTCCTTCAATTACGATATCATTGACTTTCATAGCCCCTCCACCTCGGATTTCTATTTTCTAAACTTTCAGTGTAATGAAAAAGCGGCGATCGAAGACCGGAAAATAAAGTCTTAGACTTGCCGCCGCTGTTAATCTGAAACTAACGATTTTATCATAGGAATGTGCAAAATGATTAGTTCCCATCCAAATGATAAATTAGTTGTACAACACCTGAGGAGAAGGTTCTTGTATTAACGATTTTTAAATTCAATCTCTGTTTTATATCCACAAACAGCGGTTTTCCTTCTCCCAAAACAACAGGGTGAACAGATAATCTAAATTCATCAACAAGTCCTAAATTGATAAAAGTTGTAATAAGACTTGCTCCACCATATAGCCAGATGTCTTTACCAGGCTTATTCTTTAATTCATTTACCTTTTCAAGAATACTATCATTTATGAATATTGCTTTATTATCCGTCCCCTTTTGCGTCCTGGAAAACACATATTTCTCTTTACTATGAACCAATTCCCAGAATTCTCTTTCAGAATCAGCATGTTCAAGTTCCGGAGTAAATTGTCCCCATAAATCATAGCTTTTTCTTCCATATAAAATGGTATCAATTTGATTTAAAAAATGATTAAACCCCATCTCAGAGTCCATAATGCACCAATCAACTTCACCATTTTTTCCTTCAATAAAACCATCTAAAGTAACCGCTAAATCCAAAATTATTTTTCGTTTCATGTTTTGTTACTCCTTTCGTTAATCTACCACCCATTATAGACCTCAACTACGTCACCTATTGTCATATTAATAAAAGAGAGCTCTCCGTCAGAGCGATTCCCTGAAAAGCAATACAGCATTTCTTCTACGCGGGTTCTCATCAATCATTGAAAAAAGTATTAAAGGTAATATTCTTTTCAAGAATCTGCCCAACCTTACTTTATTCTGCCGCCAAGCATTGTGGTTATTCATTGACTTAAACTGCCTTTCAACGAATATCAAAGAGGAGCTGTCCTTTACGGCAGCTCCACACTATCGTTCCCCTTTATTTTAAAGTTACTTATCGTCTATTCAACAGCACCTTACACCGTTTTATTGTTTATTTCTTTTCTAAAATTCGCTATAACCAGGTTAAAGATGTCTATAAAGATATTTCAATGTCATTCAAAGAAATTAATAATAATTAAAATAGAGAACACTGAGGGTTACCATGGTATTTTTTTTTACTTTCTTTGTATTCCATAGAACCCTTAAACTATCCTGTCCTTTAGCTTAACGGGGCCGCCGATTATTTAACTGTCGTAACTGTCAGATTAATAACTTGCTCAGAACAGCACCCGCTGCGCGAACCATTGCTCCAAATCGACAGACCCTTGCACCCCTAACAGTCTATACAAAAAGCGGTATACCTGGCGATAGTTTGATAAATCCGGAGGATCTTGGATCGTCGAATAGCCTTTGAGGAAAGAAGCTGCCGATTTCTCATCCAACACGCACTCCAATCCGACAAAATCAAACTCCCGAGGGCCTATCGCATACGCTTCAACATCAACGACCGCCGACAGCACCCCATCTTGAATCAAGAACTGCGACGGATCAAGATCAATAAACACGGGACAGAAATGATCCGGAACCGGCAGAACGCCAAGTTCTCGGATCATGGCATCGAGCCACACTTTGATCTTGCTATCATTCACATAATCACGCTCGACGAGCTGCCGCATGGTTTGGGACAAACGGGCATGGAATAATTCCCGTCTCTCCATTTGGGGGCGAGCAAGGTTTCCGAAGTAGTCGCAGCGCTGCAAATGCACCTGGGCCAGCCAAACGCCTAACTGATGTAAAAGCGCATCGGATTGCCCGATGAAAGACTGCAATGCCTTGCCGTTCATTTTCTCGACGACGATATATTCCCTGCCCTCGATCGTCGCATGTGCCTGCACTCGCGGCACCGGAATGCCCGCAATTGATCCGAGCATGGCAGCGTTGGCTTCGAAGTGGCGCATTCGTCTGGGATCGATTCCAAACAAATCGTAACACCCCCACCAAAACTCGCGGCTCGGTGCTTCATTCCATCTGGATGAACGTACAACGCGCTCCTCCGAAACGGTCTTGACCAACCAGACGTCGCTGGCATGCCCGGAATAACCAGGATCAAGATACGTGATCCGTTCGATCGGTTCATTAAAGAGCTGCTGCAGCTTAGAAGCGATAGCCATAAATGGAACACTCCCCGTTTATATATCCACCCGATTAGGAGCCTTGCATGTGGAATTCTATATGACTTACCAATGGGCTTGTAGCTTGTTCCCGCTCGGGTCAAAAAAGTGAAAATAGAAATGCCCATTATCTTCTTTCATTTCATCCACCGCTACGCCTTGCTCGCTCAAATACTGTCGCAATTGATGGATATCAGGACTGGTGAAGCCAATGGAAAACTCCGGAAGTCCATCCTTATTAAAATGACCGCGAGAATTAACATCCGCATGCACAAGTACCAACAATGCACCCGCCTTTAATTCCAGCACAGCCCTGTCACCTTCTTTCCTACGCAGCATAAACCCCAAACAGTCGGTGTACCATTGAACTGAAACGTCCAAATCAATAACAGGAATGCGGAAATAATGGATTTCTTCAATTAGCGACCGCTTCAAATAGAGCGCCCTCTGGAAATAAATGGAATATCATTTAATATTTTATTCTACCATATCCCTTCGGTTCCTTCTAAAAGAATGATAGGTTCGAGATGGCCGTAGTACCGATGACTGGCCCAATTTTTCATGCTCCTCTTGACCATCACATTAATGTCATGGTTTAGAATAAATCGTAGGCGAATCACCAAATCAAATAGAAATCGGTGGGATGATCATATGAATGAAAATACAACGTTCCGCATTTTGGCCATTTCCGGCAGCCTTCGCAACCGTTCGTCCAATACTTTTTTGCTGCGTGCTGCCGCCGAACTAGCTCCCGGGAATATGATCGTGACGATGTACGAAGGGTTAGGCGGTATTCCGCCATTCAATCCCGATATTGACGGGGATGAACCGCCGGCGTCAGTCGCGATTTTGCGCGCGCAGCTCCAAGCGGCAGACGGCGTGCTTATTTGTACGCCGGAGTATGCCGGCGGGGTTCCGGGGGTGTTAAAGAACGCGCTCGACTGGATCGTATCTTCTGGAGAGCTCATGAATAAACCGGCAGCTGTCATTAGCGCTTCACCTTCCATGACAGGCGGCGCGAAAGCACTAGAATCGTTGCTGCTCACGTTGAAAATAATGTCCGCCGCCATTGTGGACGGAGGAACCGTTGCTGTCCCGCTTGTGAGCGCAAAATTGAACGCGGCGGGCGAATTGACCGACGATGCAACGGCGCAGCAGTTACAAATATTGCTCGACGCGCTTGCACAGAAGGCAAAAATCGATTGACCTCTCACCGTGGTCAATCGTTCTAAAAGAACCGGTCTACGACGCAAATGAGCCGCGGGAGCCGTACGCCCCTCCAAATAGCGAAAGTTGGGAGGCGTAGGACCACGTCAAAGCTCTGGCTCTGTTTATTCCGTATGAACCGCGGCATAAAGCTGCGCCATCAACCCCATCCCCATCTGCGACAGGACGCGGTAGCCGGACCGCTGCAATTCCAGGCCGCCCGCATTATGCTGGGCTACACCCGACAAGATGCCGTCCGGCGTCAAATACGATTCCAATGCACTCAAGCTTGCTTCGGCTTCGGAAAAGCAAGCTTGCGGCAGCACGCCGTGCTTTGCGCCGAGGGCAAGCGCGGCGGCGATGCCCGCCGAACCGGAGGTGTCGATTCCGGTATCCGGTTCATCCAGGAAGCAAGCCCATAAGCCTTCCGGCCGCCTCCAGGCCAGCGCCGCCCGGGCAACGCGACCAAGCTCCGCTTCAATCTCGGCCATTCCAGTTAAACCGGCATAGCCCGATGCTTTCAGCTCAATCCACGTCCGCGTCATTCCGAGCATATACCAAGCGTACGCACGCGCCCAGCTGCGAAACGATTGCGTTCCTTTTTTCTCGCTGTAGCGCAAATGGATGTGATCGCCTTCGACCAGCCGGTCGCGCCGCAGCAGCAGTTGCCGGATCGCCCGCTCCGCAAGATCCTGCCTGCGCAGTCTAGCGGCGACTGCCGCCATAGGATACGCGACGGTATACGCGCCTTCCGCGGAAACCGTATCTCCGTCGATGACGGATCCGCCAGCAGCCATCCCGCGCGAATCCCAGAAGGCAAGCGCCCGGATGACCGCGGGATGGTCATGGTGAAGCTTGGCGATGATACCGACGGGAAGCGTCGCTTCAATCGTCGTAAACGAGCCGGACACCGCTCTTCCTTGAAGATCCTCATAACGCAGTTCCCCGTCCGCGCTCACGAACTGCCCGAGATGTCGGGCAATGACCGAGTCAACGAGCTCCGTCCCAAGTACCGCTCGCAAGTCATACAAGCCGTCAAGCACGCAGCCTTCCAGCCAACCGAACGGCTGCAAAGAAGCAAGCGACGCCATCCGTTCCAGGAAATGCTCCGATTTCGAGTGCTCCGGCTGCGCGTCAATATAAAGATGCGGCGCTGAAAATTGCCGCGATGCATCCCCGTTCAGCTCGTCAAATATCCACAGCGGGCTCCCTTCATCGACGCCGTCTCCGTCATCCGCCCTCAGTCCTACGCCTTCGCGCAGCACCGCTTCCGTCTGCTCCGCCGTAAGCATTAGCTCGAACGGCTGAAACGCATAAGCGTAACGAATATCGAAATAGCCCAGTATCCGGCCGGACTCCGGCAGGAATGCTTCCACCTGCCTTGCAGCCCTATAGTCCAAGGCCGCGGAAATCCGCAGCCGGCTGACCGCGGGAAGCGGCCGTTTCACGGAAATGCCGCCATCCGGCCACGCGAGCCGCAGCTCCTTGCCTACCCGTACCCCGGACCATCCTCTTGGCAGCCGCTTGCCCTCCGGCAAGGCGCCATCCTGCGAATGAACGATGCGCGCCGGAACATATCTTCGTGAATCCATTATGCTGCCGCCGCCTTTCTATATCATAATACCGACCTTACCGTGATCGACTTGAACCTTGTAGCTTCTCGCCCGCACTTTTTCATCGAAGACCGATTTGCCCGTCTTGATGTCGAACTCCCATCCGTGCCAAGGACAGCGTACCAGCTCACCCTTGCGGCCAAATTCGTATTCGTATACGCCCGACGGCAGCGTCGTGCCGCATACGGGACCTTTGCACAGCGGAGCGCCTTCATGGGGACACCGGTTATGCAGGGCATAATATTCGTCGCCTATTCGGTATATACCGATGGAACGGCCTTCGATTTGGACGATTTTGCTTTTTCCTTCCTGAATTTCTTCGGCCTCGGCCACGTAATGAATCGCCATTTCGGTCACCCGGCTCCCTTCCTAGAGTTTATATAACGTTTTGGCGTTTTGATAAAAGATTTTTTGACGCGCTTCCGGACTTAGTCTTTTCAATATTTCCGTCGGCATGTCATTGTCCCAGTGCGGATAGTCGCTTGAGAACATCAGGAAGTTCTCCGCATCGATCATATCGAAGATGCTGATCAAGTCTTTCGGGTTGTCCGGCTCTTCAATCGGCTGGGTGGAGAACAGGCAATGATCACGAATATATTCGCTCGGCATCCGCTTGAGCCACGGCACCGAGGAACGCAGCCCTTTGTAGTTTTTGTCGAGCCGCCACATCAAGTGCGGGAGCCAGGCGATCCCGCCCTCCAGCATGACGAATTTCAGGTTGGGAAACTTCTCGAACACGCCTTCGCACACGAGACTGATCAAGTGTCCCATGTAATTCAGCGACAAGCACGTATGCCATTCCAAATAACGCGTCGGATACCCGGCCGGGGACGGAGGCGGCGTCGAGCCTGCGCCTTCGCCTCCCGGATGAATCGCAACGGGAAGGCCATGACGCTCCGCCATTTCGTAGATCGGGTGGAATTGGCGCTGGCCCAGCGGCGCCCGCTGCGCGCTCCCCATGAGCACCTGCACCATGCCCGGATGACCGGCCAACCGGTCGATCTCCTTGGCGGCGAGATGCGGGTCTTGCGGTGCGACGGTGATAGAGCTTCGGAACGATTCATGCTTCGGCAGCCAGTCCGCGATCATATGGTCATTGTAAGCCGAAGCGATAACGGCCGCATAATCGGGGTCGTGCATCGTCGAAATGTTCATCATGTTGCCGGTTAAAATCGCGTATTCCATGTTGTGCGGCTCGACAAGATCTTGAACGAGATAATCCGGGTCCGAGGCCGAAGGCCCTCCGGATGGCGGAATGCAATCCTTGCGCATGACGCCGATCGGCGACCGGTATCCGTGCCCGGGCATGCCGATGCCGGAGCTGGCTACCCACGACTTCCACGGTTCCGGCAAAAAAGGAACAAGCTGCTTCGGACTTTTCAGGTCGTTGTGCACATCGACGTCAATAATTTTCATTTCCGTATTCATATGGGTATCCCCTCTCTTGTTTATATTCCCTATTGTAAAAACGATCGGCAGCAATTACGATTGGTAATCATACGTCTTTTTTAGTAATTCTACGGCTTGGTGATCTGTCCGGGATCGGATCGACGGAAAAAGGAGAGGACGTTGGAGTTGAAGATCGAGCATGTATTTTTTGATCATTCCCATACGAAATGGAATATGGCCTTAGCGCCTACCCGTTACCATATTCTTCTTCTGGTCGTGAAAGGAACGGTAGACTACCGGCTTGGCGATGCCAACGTCACCTTGGGCAAAGGCGACGGGCTGTTCATCCCGCAAGGAACGCTGCGTTCGCGTTCCGTACATACCGATGCATCCGAACCGCAGCAAATGTATTCGGTTCATTTTAGGGATTCCTCTCCGGAATATCTCGTTCATTTCATGGACGAACCGTACAAACGGATTCGTCCGTTCGGATACGATTATCTCAAGCAGCGTTTCTCGATGCTGAGCGAGTGCTGGCTCGGGAAGATGCCCTGCTATGAAATGATTTCGCAAGGCATCGCGCTCGAAATCCTCGGCCTCATTCAGAGCGAGCTGGTCGCCGAAGGAATTCCTTCTTCCAAGCGGAACCTGGCTGCGCGCATTCAGCAATATATCGTGAAACATTACCGTGATCCGATCCGGCTGCAGGAGCTCGCCGCGTATGTGGACCGCAGCCCGAATTATATTTCGTCCGTGTTCAAAGAGGTGACCGGGCGAACACCCGTGGAGTATATGCATGAGGTTCGCATCACGTCCGCCAGGGAGATGCTGCTTACGACCAACATGACGATCGGGGAAATCGCCGACGCGCTCGGCTACTGCGACCAAACGTACTTCAATTACATGTACAAAAAAATCGTGGGACAGCCCCCTTCCCATTTAAAAAAAGGAAAGATCGTATGACCCTGATCGCAATCGCTCCCTTCCAAACCGGCAGCGCCAACAATGGCCTGCCTTTTTTACGTCCTGCTACAGATTCATGTTATCCAATGGCGAATAAGGAGGAATCACGGGCAATGCTCCATTCAGAGAAACCGTTGGATCGTTAAAAAAATAGTAAAATTACTAATCGTAATCCGTTTCCTGCCATCGATATAATGAAGGTGTGATCTGGATCACATCTCTGGGAGAATATTCCGTCGGATGAAACCTCGGGCATGCGCATACCGGGTGTTACGCAGAACATCAGCCGATGAAAGCGCTTATTTATCGAAGGGGGAAGCACATGAATCGAATACGACAAGGCGGCTCTTTGCTACTGATCGTCGTTATGCTGGGATCGCTCCTTGCCGCTTGCAGCAAAACAGACCCATCCAGCGCTCCGAACGCGCCCAATGCTTCGGCTAAAGCGCAAGAACCGATCGAGCTTGTATTTTACGGGGGACAGAGTAACTGGACCGATGAGATGTTCTGGGCTTTGTACGGCGACCCGATCAAGAAAAAATTTCCACATATTACGCCCAAATACATTGCCAATACCAGCACTCCGCTTGAGCAGCTCATCACCGCAGGGGCAACGATCGATCTGATGCTCGTCACGCCGGCGGGTACGCGGAGACTTGTGCTGGACAACAAGCTCCATTACGATATTTCCGGGCTCATCAAGGAGAGCGGCTATGATCTGAACCGCTTCGATCCGAGCATCGTCAATGCGCAGCGGGATATCGCCAAAGGCGGTTTGTACGCGCTGCCTGCGTTCATCCAGTTTCCGATCTTATTTTACAACCGGAGTTTATTCGATAAGTTTGGCATCCCGTATCCAAAATCGGGGATGACTTGGGATGAAGCGTACGATTTGGCCGTCAAAATGAGCCGTAGCGTCGACGGGGTCAAATATTACGGACTCGGCACCAACGCCACATTTCATTTTAAAACGAGCCAGCTTCCTTTGGCTCTCGTAAATCCGCAGACGAATAAAGCATTAAACGACGACAAAGTAAAGCGGGTCACCGAAAATCTTACTAGATTTTTTACGGTCCCAGGGTATGAGTTTACGGAAAAAATGAGCAAAGGCGGAGACCTGGAACAAATGTTTTTCAAGGACCAGACCCTGGCCATGTATCCGCACTTTACGAACGTGTCCCGCCGATTGCCCGATACGGAGTTGTTGAACTGGGATGCGGTATCGCTGCCTTATTATCCGGAAGCCAAAGGCGTAGCGCCGGCCGTCGATCCCTACTATCTCTACGTGACGTCTTCAAGCAAATACAAGAAGCAGGCATTCGAAGTGAGCGCATTCCTGACATCGCTGGAGGTGCAAATGGGACTGGCCAAGGAAGGCTTTACCCCCGCCATCCGCGATAAAGAAGTTCAAGCCGTCTTCGGTAAAAACAACAAAAATTATGAGGGTAAAAACATTCAAGCGTTCTTCCCGGAAAAGTTCGCTCCGGCCCCGCCCTTTTCACCTTACTATGCGATCGCCGACACGAGTCTTCTTACAGCCATCAGCAAAGTCGTTACGGGCAAGAAAGATATGAATACGGCCTTGCGGGAGTATGAGGAAGAAGCGAACAAAAGGATTGAAGATCAGATGAAATCGGAGAAATAAGGAGGCAGCCGTATAGCCCGGAATATTCTTGAAGCGGCACGGCACCGGGGTTCGGCTGCCAAAAACAGCAATGCCGGAAAGATGCGGTAAGCATCCTTCCGGCATTTGCCGTTTATACGGAGTCCGGCTTGACGACGATGACGATTTTGCCCCTCGCCCGCCTGCTTTCGCTCCGCTCGTGGGCCTGGCGAGTTGCAGCCAGCGGCACGGTCATATCGAGCGCGACTTGCAAGTCACCCCGGTCGAACCACCTCGCAATGTCCTCCAGCGCCGCCGAACCTATTTGCAGCAGCTGCACTGCTGTAACGGTCACGTTCCGGGCGGCCGCCTTCTCCAGATCGTACTGACCGAAGGCAACAGGCACCAGGCGGCCGCCGGGGCGGAGCAGGTTCAGCAGCAAGTCGCCGGATGTCCCTCCAACCGTATCAAGCGCCAGATCGGCCGGCCATAGCGGCTGCTCCCGTGGTGCCGCCGTATAGTCGATCACTTGGTCGGCACCCAATTCGCGCACGAACGGGGCGTTGCGGCCGGAAGCGATGCCGATCACCCGCGCGCCCGCCTGCTTGGCCAACTGGACGGCAAAGTGGCCCACCCCACCGGAGGCGCCGTTCACGATGACGGTCTCGCCCGCCTGCAGCCGGCCCTGCTTCGTTAATGCATGCCAAGCAGTAAAGCAGGACATCGGCACGGCTGCGGCCTGTATATGGCTGAGCACCGCCGGTTTTCGCGCGAGCTGCGTCACGGGCACGGCGACATATTCGGCGCAAGCTCCGCTGTTCGCCGTCATCCCGTAGACTTCATCGCCTACCCGGAACGCGCTTACGCCAGGCCCGATCGCCTCTACGACGCCGGATACATCCCAACCCGGGATGTAAGGCAGCGGAAACCGGTCGCCGGCATAGCCGGAACGGATCTGCCAATCGCCAGGATTCAATCCGGCGGCATGGACGCGGACCAGCACCTCCATCTCGGATGGAGCCGGCCGCGGAATTTCCTCGAGCTGCAACACTTCAGGACCACCGTGTTTATGATAACGCACAGCCTTCATCGTCATATCGCCTCATTCCTTTCTGTCCGAACTGTAACTATAATAGTAGTAACGAACCGCGTCAGGTTCAATCGATAATGGAGTCGCGATTTCGGATAAGCGACAAACGGCCCGAATTGTCGGATAACAGGGAGTGATTCGTATGGAAGAAAGCATGAGGCGGGATAGACGGATCGGCCGTTCGCAGAAGATGCTCAAGCAGGCGTTTACCGACTTGATGCGGGAAAAAGGTTTCCCGTCCATCACGATTCAGGATATCACCGACCGGGCGGATGTGAACCGCAGCACGTTTTACGCTCATTTTCCCGATAAATACGCGCTGCTCGAAACGGCCGTCCGGGAAAAGTTCCAGCGCATCCTGGAGTCGAAGTTATCTCCGTCTGCCCGGTGGGAACCGGCTCAATTGCGCATCTTGATCCAAGCGGTTCTCGAGCATTATAAGAGCATGAGTGGGCGGTGTTATCCGGTCGATACCGTCAACCCGATTTTTGAGCGAACGGTGCAAGAGGAACTGTATTCACTGCTGCTTCATTGGCTCAAACGAAGCCGGAAAGAACCGAACGAGTGGCCGTTTCCGGCGGAAACGCTAGCGCTGATGACCAGCTGGGCCATTTTCGGGGCGGCAGCCGATTGGAGCAAAGGAACGAGACGGCTGTCGGTGGAACAAATGACAGACCATGTGCTGACGGTCATTACGGAAGGTACAGCCAAGCTGCTGCCAAGTTAGTAAACAAAAGAACATGGCCTGAACGTGTCGCGTTAACATGATACTGCTGTCGTGTCCAACTAATATGCAGCAGGCCGCCGAATCGATGATCGGCAGCCTGCTTTACTTCGTAAATTTGAACTTCTTATTGCTTATCTACATACCATTTGGCCACAGCGATGGAAGAACTATACCGCGGATTCGTCAGCATACTGACGGCCGTTATCCGATATAATCCGGGCTCCTCTGGCAAACTCAGCTTCGCGTGGAACGTATCCTCGTCGAAGGGAGCCGTGGCATCGGAAACTTTCCGGAACCCGTCTCCTTCCTGTTTTTCAACGGTAAACGTAAGGCCGCTCCCAACTTTCGAGTCGATTTGGCCGGAAAATTCCAGTTCGGCCGCCGATGTTTTCAAGTAAGCCCGTTCCGGATCAACGCGCTTGAGCACGGAATAGTTTCCAAATCCAAACGGACCGTTATAGTCGATGATCGAGTCCACGTCATGCATCGTCAGGTTCACAACCAATGTTTTGTAAAACAACAGCCTGCCGTCTTCCACTAGCGACACTTCCAGTTCATTGCGGCCAAAATCGATCGGCGCGCCTGAGCCGAAACGATATTTCGGACCATCGTCCATCCCGCTTCCCGAAGCTCCTCCACCTCCGCCGCCGCCCCGTTCACCGCCGTTTATACGGCTCGTCACATATAGACTCGGGACCCCGGCGTAACCCGATACATATTCATCCGCAAAAACATAGTAATTATAACTGCTGGGGCTTTCGGACAATCCGTAATCTTCCACTTCATAATTCCGGTAGTCTATATTCAACGCACGCGTTTCCGGACTCCAGACGGAGTAGTACCCGAACAAATGCTTCAAATCGGTTTCGAAGGCAAGCAGTTCCCCGTTCACCGTCTTCGGCTCGACGTATAACTCGAAATCCGCCGCAGGGCTGCCGAACCAGAACCGTTCCGCCTTCGTATTGCCGGCTTGAAGGTTAAAGCTGTACGTACCGCTTTTGACGTAAAGCTTGCCATCCTTCGCTCGTTCCGTACGGTAACCCAGCCGCTCCGCCAGCCACGTTACGGACACCATCGGTCTGCCTTCGACAATGCGGCCGATTTCGCTGTCCTCATACGTGATCGTCTCGTCTCCGATGGCGATGCCTTCTATAGCGATGGATTCCTTTTGATGGATTGCGAGCGGCGTATTGGCCGTCCGTGCCCCCTTCCCGGAGCCGGGTGCCGGCGAGAAAGACAGCTTGCGCTCTTGTTCCGACCAGCTTACTTGTCCGAACGGCTCCAAATCGTTCAATAGCACGGCCGTTTTGCCTCCGATATTGTAGGATGGTATCTTTGTATCCCCATAGTACGCCGCTATATCGGTGTACAGCACATCGGCCAGCTTCTCTCCAACCTTTGGGCTGGACGGAGAAACCGGCAGTGGACTTGGCTGTTTGCCGGCAACATTATGGATGACGATCTCGCGCCGCTGCGGAATCCATGCCACATCGAACCCATACTGCCGCAAATCCTCTGCAACGACGGCTGTATAACCGTTCACATTCATGGATGGAATGGGGCTTCCGTTAACAACGGCTTGAATATCAGTTGACAGGACCTGACCGACAACGTCTCCGATTTCCATCTCCGCTGCCAAACCTGTCCCCGACGTTACAATTGATGAACAAAGCGCCGCGATCAACAGCCATTTTATTTTCATAGCGCAAACACTCTCCTTACATTTGGGAGGAATAGGCCGATCCGAAATCTGAAGCCGCATCGCCTGATTCGGCATCCTTCGTGTTAGACGCTATGACCGGCCAAATGGTTGCTGCGTTATGCTATATTCGCCTTCCGCCGTGTTTATATCCTCTTGCCTTGTTCTTCTCCATCTTGTTCTCGATGGCGGCAGCCAGGTCAAGATTATATTCCCCGCAAGCATTAAAAATGCGTATGCAAACATCGGCGAATTCCTCGGTGATATGGGACCACATCACTTCTTCCGAATCTTTCCGGTACGCTTCAAGCGCTTCCGATAATTCCGAATGCATGAGCGCGATCAACGTTCCGAATTCCCGTTGCTCCTCGTGCCAACCGTTTTGTTTCGCCGTCTCGTATGCCTCCCGGCAAAGGTCGTTTATCGTTTTGCTGTGAAATAAGTCCGAAGCCATTCATTCATCTCCTAGCTTTCAATGTTAATATCGGTGTAGTGCTCCCTTTAGTTTCGATAATCATGCTGCGTCTCCTTCCTACGTTAACTGTAAATAGCGGAATGAAACGGGAACGCTTTGGAACAACCGCCGATAAGGTGGTTTCTTATGTAAGAAAAATCATTGACCGCCTGAAAGAATCAGTGATAAGATTGATAAAATTTATTTGCTGAAGCCTGAAAAAATAATTTTTAGGAGGAATGAATGAAGTGGCTACGTATTACCTGGAACCATCGCGCACATTCAGCGAATTTCTGTTAATTCCAAATCTGACAACCAAGGAATGTACTCCGACGAATGTTAGCTTAAAGACACCTCTCGTTAAGTTTAGGCAGGGCGAAAAGCCGGCCATTTCGCTTAACATTCCATTCTCGTCGGCGGTAATGCAAGCCGTGTCCGACCACGGGATGGCGATTGCTTTGGCCCGTTGCGGAGGAATCTCTTTCATCTTTGGCTCCCAATCCATCGAGGAAGAAGCGGAAATGATCCGTAAGGTCAAAGGCTACAAGGCGGGCTTTGTCATTAGCCGATCCAACCTGACCCCCGATCATACGCTCCAGGACGTCTTGAATTTGAAAGAGAAGACAGGACATTCCACTGTTGCTATAACCGAAGACGGCACGGCTAGCGGCAGGCTGCTCGGAATCGTCACCAGCCGTGATTACCGGATCAGCCGCGATCCGCTTACGAAGACCGTTCGCGAATTTATGACGCCCTTTTCCGCGGTGATTTACGGTCAATCCGGAATTACGCTTTCGGAAGCGAACAATTTGATCTGGGAGCATAAGCTGAACTGTTTGCCCATTATAAACGAACGGCAATGCCTCGAATATCTTGTTTTCCGCAAAGACTACGACGCCCATAAGGAAAATCCGCTGGAGCTTCTGGACGGCAACAAAAGCTATATTGTCGGAGCCGGTATTAATTCGAAGGATTATACGGATCGCGTTCCGGCGCTAGTAGAAGCCGGCGTTGACGTGCTTGTCATCGACTCCTCGGACGGCTACAGCGAATGGCAGCGCGAGACGATTCAGTATGTAAAAGCGAACTTCGATGTGAAAATCGGTGCAGGAAATGTCGTCGACCGCGAAGGCTTTCTTTATTTGGTCGAGTCCGGCGCAGATTTCGTCAAGGTAGGCATCGGCGGAGGCTCCATCTGCATTACAAGGGAACAAAAAGGGATCGGGCGCGGGCAAGCTTCTGCGGTGATGGAGGTCGTGGAGGCGAGAGATCAATACTTTAAGGAAACGGGAATTTATGTGCCGATCTGCTCAGACGGAGGCATTGTTCACGACTATCATATTACTCTGGCTTTGGCGATGGGCGCCGACTTTGTCATGATGGGAAGATACTTTGCCCGCTTCGACGAAAGTCCTACCCGAAAGCTGAGAGTCGGCAACAATTTTGTGAAAGAGTTTTGGGGTGAAGGCTCCAACCGAGCGCGCAATTGGCAGCGATATGACACCGGCGGCAAAAGCAGCCTGTTATTTGAAGAAGGCGTTGATTCGTACGTGCCTTATGCAGGCAGTCTGCAGGAAAATTTGGACAAAACGATCGGCAAAATAAAATCCACCATGTGCAATTGCGGCGCCACGAGCATCGAAGAGCTGCAACGTGTTGCGAGAATTACCGTTGTATCCTCTACAAGCCTTGTGGAGGGAGGCGCACACGACGTTATTTTGAAGGAAAGCAGCTTATCCGAAGAGTAGTTCAGGAGGGGCAATGCCCCTCCTTTTCGCATTTTCAGTACTATTGACCTAAAGCTTTGGTAAAAGGAGCGGTCACCAGGAACTTGTTAGCCGGGCCATCTTTGGACTCTTATATTCCTAACCTATTTACTCGCGAACCCAAACGGTCATTTCTCCCTCGCCCCGATTGCCCCAAAGAAAGTATGGAATCGCCTTAAATGGAATCGTTTCGGAGGTTTTTGGCTTTGCTTCGTATAGGTAGTCCCCCCACGATGCTTCTTCCTCCCGCATGGCTCTGCCTTCGATGACGATAGCGCCCCCAAGCAGCTCGGCATCAAACCGTGCTGTCATTGGAGACGTCTTATCCAAGCATAAAGACGCAAGGGGAGCGCCGTTATCGGTCGCTTCCAATGCATACACAAGCGGTCCCCTCTGAATGGCGACCTTTCCCGCATTGGCCCGGACCCGAGGGTGGGATCGGATCAACTGGATCTCCATGTGAAACTCAAGCTCGATCCAGTCCTCCGCCTTCCAGAGGCGGCGTATGTACGCATATCCGTCCTGAAGGCAGGAAGCGACATCGACGGCTTCCCCGTTCACGCGCAAGACCGGCGTACGGCTCCAAGCCGGGATGCGCATCGCTATAGTAAACTCCGCAGGCGCTTCCGCCGCAATGCGCAGATTCACGCTTCCTTCCCAAGGCAAGCGGGTCTCCTGTGTAAGCGTGACCGTTGTGTGGTCAAGCTCCACCGCTGCTTCCCCGCCGATGTACAGGTGGACAAACGCGGTGCGGCCATTCGCGGTGTACATATACTCCCCGAGCGAGGCGATGAGCCGGGAAACGTTAGGCGGACAGCAGGCGCAGGCGAACCAGCCCGGCCGGGTCGGCTTCACATGATGCTTGCCCGGATTATGCCTGCTGGCCTCCGGCCATACCTCCAGCGGATTTACGTAGAAGAAATGCTTGCCGTCCCGCGCCATCCCGGCAATGACCGTGTTGTACAACGCCCGCTCCATCGCATCGGCGTACTCTCCCTTCGCCTCAAGCCGCAGCATGCGGCTCGCAAAAAAGATGAGTCCGATCGAAGCGCAAGTTTCCGCATACACCGTATCATTCGGGAGATCGTAATCAAAGGTGAACGCCTCGCCATGGTGCGTGGAGCCGATGCCGCCGGTAATGTACATTTGTTTGCGAACGATATTGCTCCACAGCTTGCGACAAGCTTGAAGCAGCGACTCGTCCCCCGTATGGGCCGCCAAGTCCGCCATCGCCGTATACATATAGACGGCACGCACGGCATGGCCTGTTGCCGTCTCCTGCTCCCGTACCGGAAGATGACTTTGGAAATACGATAGCTGCGGCGGCTTTTGCGGACCGCCTCTCCAATGGGACGTCCTGCCCCTTCTCTCCCACTCCTCCAAAAAGAAGTGCGGCGCTTGGCCTCGCTGGTCAATGAAATATTGGCTGAGCCGCAAATAACGGTCACTGCCCGTAGCTTGATAAAGCTTCACAAGCGCAAGCTCGATTTCCTGATGGCCGTCATAGCCCTTGAGTTTCCCTTCTTCCTCACCGAACACCGTCCCGATATAATCGGCGAACCGGCACATAACATCCAGCAGCTTCTTTTTTCCCGTCGCCCGGTAATAAGCTACTGCCGCTTCGATCATATGTCCGGCGCAGTACAGCTCATGGCAATCGGTTAAGTTCGTCCATCGTTTGTCCGGCTCTTTGATCGTAAAATAGGTGTTCACATAACCGTCCGGCTGCTGTGCCGCCTCAATGAGATCGATGACTTCGTCGGCTAACCGCTCCAAAGTTTCATCCGGATGGGTAGTCAAAACGTAAGCAACCGCTTCCAGCCACTTAGCCAAATCGCTGTCTTGGAACACAAAGCCGCCGAATTCGCCTTCTTCGACTCCCGCCGCAATCCGGAAGTTCCGAATCGCATGGCTGGGCTCCACGCCGGGTACCCGGTCGTTCAACGTCTCGTATTGATAAGGAATGACGACCTCTCGGATCCGTTTGGCGTATTCCGACCAAAAGTCATCCTCGATTTTCACGTTTTGCAGCAGAACCGGCTTGCTTGCATTCATCGGATTCATGCATCGCACTCTCCCTTGGGTTCAAATGGATATCGACCTCGACAATCTCCATTTTACCGTTTACAATAGGGACCAACCATGCAAGATTTCCCCCGATTTTTATACGATTTCACACAAATTGCCGGAGGTTCTCATGCACGAACGCGAACGTCCCATGCTTTCCATTTCATCTACGCCGCTTCCCTATTATCTGGAATCGGGCAGAGCCTTTTATGCTCCCGGGGAACGGCATCCGAACCGGCGCAGCATCGGCGTATATGATCTCATCGTAGTGGAAGCCGGGCATCTCTATATAGGCGAGGAATCCGTGCAATGGGACGTTGGCCCAGGGCAAATGCTGCTGCTTCAACCGGACCGATTCCATTACGCCGTTCGTCCGTGCGATGCGGAAACGCGGTTTTTCTGGCTGCATTTTCAAACAGCAGGGCTTGCGGCCGCCGACGCCATCCAGTACGTCATTCGTTTGCCGCAGTATTGGATGCTCCCGTTCCCGGGCCAGACGTACCGGCAGTTCGAAAGGCTGCTTCGTTTATCGACGGAACGCCGTTCGGAAGCGTTCTGGGAAGAGCAATCCATCTTTCAGGAGCTGATTCGTCAGCTCGACGGGGCCCGGACGTCGCAGGAAGGGTCGCGTACGCTCACCGTCGCGGAAATGGTGGAGTCGTACCTCAAGCGAAATTATCAAAGGCCGATCAGCAACGCAAAGCTGTCTACCGATCTTCATTTTCATTACAATTACTTAATCCGCTGCATGAAGGAAGCTTACGGCTTGTCGCCTATGGAGTACCTGCTGCGAATTCGGCTGGAGCAAGCAAAGCTGCTGCTGATCAAAACCGATTGGTCCGTTGCGCGAATCGCCGAGCATGTCGGTTTCGGGTATGCTCCCTATTTCTCCCGCTGCTTCTCGGCTCATAACAACATTTCCCCATTGCAGTTCAGGAAGCTTTATTCACAATGACGGGGTCTATTGAAATGCCGTACAAGCCGCCGGTTTATCAACCGTTCCTATCGACGACCCCTTATATAAAAGAATCCCCTACCTTTATAAAGCATCGCCGCTCGTTTCTCGTCGGCAGCCCGCATAAAGGAGAGGATTCCTGTTTCGGTTGTACGATTCCACTTGGCGTAGTTTTTTTAATCAGAAATTATCGGTACTCCAGAATATGTACGGCGTTTCCGGAAACAGGATCCGGAGGTAATCGTGGCCTTGCGACGGCGGTTTTTCCAGCGCATCGCATCCTTTCAGCAGCAGCGTGATCCACTCCGCCTCGCTAAAATGTACCGCGAGATGGTAAGACACGGCCGCCGAAGCTTTGACCACCTCTACCTCCTCCTCGCGGATGCGTAATACCGCCTCCTGCTCTCCCACGCCGATCAGCAGCGCTACAGGGAAAACAATGCCGTCTGCAGCCGAACTTTGACGTACACGGCGCGTTAATTCCGGCGCGAGTTTCGTCAGCAGCCGGACGATGTCGAAGGACTTCCACATCGCGCTCGCCGTTGTTCCTGACGTTCCATGCCCGCGGAAGCATTCCAGCAGCGCATGGCCTGCGGGCAACGCCGCCTGGACGCTCTGCACATCCGGCTGTGCGTCGAGTGCGCCCTGCAATAGCGATAACGCCGCTTTCTCCTGCCCGGACTCGTAGCAGCACTCCGCGATTTGCAGTTGTTGCCCGTCTTTGCGAATTTTATAGCGCATGTAAGCCATAATATTCCCCGAGCCCGTTCCCGTACCAGAACCCTCGGCCACCAGAAAATGTTCCGGCTTCACGGCCTTCCACTGACTTTGGCCCTGCCAATACGCTTTCGTCCGAATCATCGAGCCGGTCAGCCCGCTGTTCATTTCTTCGTATATATCCATCACTCGGGTCAAATCCGCATCCTCATACGTCCTTACCGAGCCGGAAGTCTCGAATGCGCACAGCTTGAGCTCGGATGCTTTGGCGTTCCATATGTTGTTTACCGATCGCACCCAGCCCACTTGCTCGTAAAAGGAATGAATGCCTGTAAACAGCAGCGACGCATCGTATCCGTTGTCCTCCATGTATTCGGACTGACAGCGCAATATGCGCTGAGCGAGTCCGCGTTTTCTGTATTCGGGCGACGTCGCCACGCTGCCAATGCCGCCGACCTTCAATTGTACCGAACCGTATCTCATCCGGTAAGGAAAGATTTGAATCGCCGCGGCGATCTCCCCATCCACCAAGGCGATCCATGTCGTATCCATCGCATAGGCGTCGTCGTAATCAAGCCGCTCTTGAAAAAAGCTTCGTCCTGCGGCAAACACGGTCCCCCAAATATCATATGCCCGCTCGAGCTCCATCCTTGATACGACGGGGCGAATCTGTATCGTCTCCACTTCCATTCCTCCTGCCTGTCCTCGGAATGCCCTGGTAACCGTTTCCGGTACAAAAGCCGGGTTTATTATACCATCCCGCTTCACAGAAAAATATCACATAAAATCGCTCAATTATTATGCGATTTTGTCCTGAACATTGCGGTCAAACCGGCTCTTCCGTAACGTCCCTCTTCCGCAGCCGGGCTCTGAATTCCTTCGGCGAGCAGTGGTTGTACCGTTTAAACATTTTGTAAAATTGAGATATGTTCGGTATCCCGACATTGTGGCCGATTTCAGCGATGCTCAATTCCTGCGTCAGCAGCATACATTCCGCAAGCTTGATGCGCTTGAAGTTTAAATAATCGAGAAACGTAAGCCCCATCACCTTTTTAAAATATTTCACAAAATAGTGATAGCTGAAATTAAGCAGTCGGCAGGCGTCTTCCACCGTAACTTTCTCCGCGATATGTGCCTCCACATGCTGCAGCACCGGCCGCAGCCGCATAATCTCGATATCCTCCGACGCTTTCAGCATGCCCAGGCGATCATGACGCACAAGCAGCAGCAGCAAGCTTCGGACCGATATGCCGACCGCCATCTCGTGCCCTTTCCGTTTGCCCGTCATTTCTTCAAAAATATGCATAATGAGCCGGAACGCTTCCTGACGCGCCGTCGGATCACTTTTGAATATATAGTTCAAATCGTCAAGCGGACGGGTCAACTCCGAAAGACCGTGCATGAATGGCAATGTGCTTTGATCAAAATACGGGGACAAATGGACCTGAAGCACCACATAGTGCACTTCGTCCGTACTCGGCCTGTCCGTTCGATGCGGCTGGGAGGAACCGATCAAGAACACGTCGCCCGCTTCGAGCACCGCGGACTCATGCTTCGTATGCATGATGATCCGGCCTTTGATAATCGCCAGCAGCTCAACCTCCTTATGATGATGCCATTTGCCGGACAACACGCTGTTGCGCCGCAGCTCATAGATGTCCAGGAACAGCAGCGGATTTTGATAAACGACGCGTTCCTTTACCGCACCGGGGAGCATTTCAACCGATTTGACCATATGTCCCTCCTGCCCTCGCTATACGATATATTTTCACTATAGCACCAATGAGGACAAATTCGCATAAAGAATGAATAAATTATGGAATATCATTTTACGGCGCAACTCCCTATACTTACTACTAAAATCGTTCCACGGAGGGGTTGCAATGAACAAAAAGAAAGCGATACCACTATTGCTCGGCATGTCTCTTCTCGGCACACTCGCGCTGAACGGCTGTGGAAAGGAAGCGGCTGAACCCGGAAAAGCGGGCGAAGCCGTCAATCCCGACCGATACAATAATGAGCCGGTGACGCTCACTTTTTTCTCCAACGGCGCAGGGGTGCTGAACGGTGCCGATCTGGATGCGCTCGTAACGAAACCGGTCCAGGCCAAATATCCGAACATTGCGACGCAGCTCGTCACAGGTACGTCACTCGACAAACTCATCGCCGCCGGCGAAGTGCCCGATGTGATCTTGACCAGCAACTATTTTCTATACGATATGGTGGAGCTGGGGCTTGTATCCGACTTGAACGAAATGATCAAGCAGGAGAAGATCGATCTCGGCAAATTCGAGCCGGAAACGATTAACGTCACGAAAAGCTACGGCGATAAAGGACAGTTTTACGGCATGCCTTATGCGATGAACTATGGGTTGCTGCTGTATAACAAAGACATCTTCGACAAATTCGCCGTTCCTTATCCGAAGGACGGCATGACGTGGAATCAAATGATTGAGCTTGCAGGCAAGGTCACCCGCATGGATCAAGGGACTCAATATATCGGTCTCGATCTGCAAAATCCGTCGATTTTGACACGGCCTTACGGATTGGGCGTCGTGGATGCGAAGCAGGAAAAAGCGGCCCTGACAACGGATGCTTATAAAAAAGTATTGGGCCTCTACGAGCAGCTATATAAAGTGCCGGGGATCGTCGAGCCGCAAAAAAAATACACGTACGGCATCGACTACTTCATGAAGGAACAGAAGACCGCCATGTTCCCTTATTGGCACGATTCCACCACGGCGCGCCTTCCGCAGCTCAAGGAAGCGGGCAAAAACTTCAACTGGGACCTCGTTTCGTTCCCGTCCTTCGATGACAAGCCGGGCATCGGCCGGGAAATCGACTACCATCTGGCGCTGGTCACGCCGAACAGCAAAAACAAGAAAGCGGCCTATGCCGCCATCCACACATTGATCGGCGAGGAAGCGCAAAAAACGATGAACAAAGGAACGCGCCTTACAGTGCTCAAAGACCCCGCGCTCAAGAAAGACGCATCGATCGATACGAAGCTGTATGAAGGAAAAAATCTTCAGGGCATTTTCACCGTCAAGCCGGCTCCGCTGCCGAAGGCGACCAAATATGACAGAAAGCTGTACCCGTTTCTGAGCGAGGCCGCCAAAGGCATGGCATTCGATAAAAAGGACGTCAATACGGTGCTGCGGGAAGCCGAGGAAAAAGCGAACAAGTTCATTCAAGAGAATCAGTAGCCTGCATTATTCAAAACCCCGACTTGGAGCCGCTTCGTGGTTCTGGGCCGGGGTGCTTTTACTACATCCACGGACGTCTCATGATCGCTCTGTACATCCGGGCAAAACCCTGCTTGCCTCCTTCGAAGGCATGCTGCCGTGCGGCAATGATTGCTGCAGCAATGGTAGGGAGAATAAGCAGCGTGATCACAACGAGCGGATTTTTGTAATAATCCGATCCGGTTGTGAAAATAATCAAAAAGGCGCTGGCGGGGAACATAGCTACCGAAAAGATTAAATACATAAAGCCTGCATAAAATTGGAGTGGCTTGCCCGATTCCGTCGCCTGATTCGTCTTCAACAGCGACATCATGATGCCAAAAATGGACATGGGCATGAAAAGCAGGAAAAGCGGCGGATACAGCTCCGCCCCGGCCCAAAACAATGCGAAGTACAACAGCGGTTGATACCGATTCTTCGGTTCATCCGACTTCCTCCCGATTCAGGATCGATCCATGAACCCCCGTTTATTTATATTACAGCACGGTACGGATAATTTTGGAAAAAGTTTCGCAGTTTGGAAGTTGCAAAACCCAAAAAAATAGAATATTATTACGTTAGGTGATATATCGCCTTACGTAATAATATAGGGGGTGAACCTTTACATGGGGACTGCCGATTTTGACCGGTTTTCCGATCCGTCCGTACTCATTATGGCAAGCCTCGCAGGCGGCGCTAAGCATGGCTATGCCATGATGGAAGATATCGAAGCGATGTCCGGCGTACGCCTTGGACCGGGCACGTTATATGGTGCGATTTCCCGGTTGGAGAAGCAAGGATTCATTATCTCGCTCGAATCGGAGGATCGGAGGCGGCCGTACAACATCACGCCATTGGGGGCGGATGCGTTAAGAAAGCAGCTCACCAGCTTAAGCCGCATTGCCGAAGTCGGTCTGCAAAGGCTGGCGATGACATGAACATTATGAAATGGCTCATACGCCTTTATCCGAAATCATGGCGCGACCGATATGAAGAGGAATTCATAGCGATGTTGGAGCAATACGACAAGTCTCGGGCAGCCGACATATTGGATATGATCCTTGGCGCTGTGGATGCGCATATATATCATAATGTCAAAAACAACCATCTTCCTCAGACTATTCCCTTAAAAGGAGGAGCTGCAAGCATGCAATCACCATTTGAATCCGGTGCGATCGATAAAACGTTGGCCCAAAAAGTAGTGGAAGAGGGCATCATTAAGCATCAATTGATGATGCAATATGTCGATGTTGCGTACGCCCCTTCATTTGTCGATCAAAAGCCAACGCTGACCTTTTATTTCCGGGCGGATCATCGTCTCGAGTTGGGACCGTTATGCAAAGATTTAGGATCCGTTTACAACCAACGGATTCAGTTAAAACAAACAGGACGCATGACTCCCATACCGCAAGCAGACTCTCATGAGGCAACGGTATGATACCATGTAAATAAGGAGCTGCCGCGGTAGCTCCTCTAATCCTCCAAATTGACCCATATAATCGCGCCGTTCGAATGCTTACACGGCTTCGGCCGTTCAAACAATAGCCTACATCAACCAAAAACCGGCTACCGCAACAGCCGGTTCCACGCCAAACTAAGTCGATCCCGTTATCCTTTCACATCAACCCGCAATTCTTTGGACGGATTATCGGTATAATACCAGAAAATATAGAGCTCCGCATCCGTTCCCGTAAAGTTGGGGTACATATCAATCGACTGGTTGTTGCCGTCACCATACATATTAGCGCTCACACGCCTGCCAACGATGGAACTTTTTCCAGTACCCATGTACGTTTGATTGATCCCGCCAAAGCTTGGGTCCGCGGACTCGCTCTGCACGTAAAGATTTCCGTCCTGCTTGTAGTAGGTCCATTTTACATCATAGCCGCCGACCTGCGTGGTCGAGGTTTGTTTTTGCTCGGTTATGCCTTTCAAACGGATCGGTTCTTTGGCGTCTCTGTGTTCGAGCACCTCATATTTGGCGATGAGCGTCATCTGCGTCTGCTCAGTCACTTGCAGTCCTGGAGGAAGCTCAAAGCGGAACGTCGTTTCCTCGCGATTGTCTCCCCCGTACCAAATGCCTCCGTTCAGCACTTTGCCGTTCACTTCCAAAGCATAGTTCACGAACGGGAACCGCAAATATTTCTCATGACTGGCTTTGATCCGGATTTGCGTCGGCGTCACAATCATTTCCTTGAGCACCATTTGCTTCTCCGCATGCGCAATAGGAATGTTCAAATTCCTTTTGATGGTACCGCTCAGCATCTGCTTTTTATCCAAATGTAGATCGTAGGTCCACGTTTTGTCGATCCGCCGATCCTCCCGCGTATAGAGCAGCTTGTATTTGACGGTCGGTTCCTGCAAATCGCTTACCGCGAAATGCTGTTGGCCGGTGTATTCCCCATGCTCCCCCGGTTTGCCGAATACGCCGGAAGCCGCGTCCTTGACGAGGGTATCCCCTTTGAACACGCCGATCCGAGGATGCGACCAAGCTTGGGCATCCGCGTCACTAAAAGCAACCGCAGAAGCGAACATCACTTTATCCCCTTGAATAAAAGGCTGCAGTGTCAGCTTGCCGATCCCGTCCTGCTGAATATCGAACAATTGCGATTTGTTCTCGAACGGCCGAAACGCAATATCGCGCTGCACGGAGGAAAAAGATTGCAGTTTTTGCGCCGTGAATCGAACGTCGGCTTCCTGACCTTCCGGCGTCCACTCCGTCTCGAAATAGCCGGTCCACGCTTTGTTCGCTTGATCCCATGACTGACTGTGCCGTCCTTCAATGACGTTGCCCTTACTATCCGTCAGCTGCATCTTGGCAAAGTACAAGCTGTCCTTCTCCGAACCGCCGTCAGTCTTCAAGCTGTACAGCAGTACCGTCCGGTTATCGTCCACGATGGCGGTATGTACGGTCAGCTTGGCGCCGTCCTGCGTCACCGACTTCTCAATGCTTTGCCCCAAGCCTTGCTGCAGCGCAGATTGAATTCCGCTGCGATAGGAAAGGATTTGGTCCCAGTTATACGAGATGGCCGCTACTACCGGGGTAGCCACTAGCACCGCGGAAAGAATCGAGATCACTGCTGCTTTGCGAAGGCGCCTGCGCTTCGGGGCGTTCATATCTACCGGCTGCAGCTTATCGCCGGGCCCGGGCAGCGTCTTCTCCAGCCGGTTCCACATCGCGTCAAAGTCCGGGTATTCCAGCTGCTTGTCTTCGTTTATCAATCTGGAAAAAGTTTGCTCCTCTTTATCCATATGCCTTCTCATCCTTTCCACGATGAATTTCCCCCTTAATCATCATCAGCCTCATCAGCTTCAATGCCTTATTCAAACGCGACTTGACCGTCCCAACCGGGATGCCGAGAATGTCCGCGATCTCGTTCAAGCTGCATTCGTTCAAAAACCGAAGCGATACGACCGCCTTCATTTTCCCGGGCAGCCTGCGCAGCAATAGCATCGCTTCCGTTACGGTCTCCCGTTCCTCGGCAATCGTCTCGGCGGCCTTCTCCGTCACCGGCGCAGGCTCGAGCTCGAGTCGTTTTTGTTTGGTTCTGGCACGGCTATCTTTCTTCAAATGGTTGAGGCAGTGATTTACCGTTACGCGCATCAGCCATGTTTTCAAATATTCGACCTTCCTCCAGTCGTGCCGGAATACGGTCATAAACACTTCCTGACACACATCCTCCGCATCGGCGGCATGGTGCAACATATAATAGCATGTTCGGTAAACGTCCTTACTGTATGTTTGAAATAACTCCTTCTCCGTCAAGCTGTGCCCTCCTTTCCGTTTCTGACCTATAAACAACGTCAGCCGTCAAAAGGTTCATTTGATTTTCCCATTGCGCTATGAAAATGATAAAATGTTTCTAACCGCAATGAAAGGTGGAAAAAACGATGGGATATGCATTCACGATCGAGCCCATTACGTATAGCGCCTTTGAAGACGAAACGGCGCAGATGGATCAGTGCAAAGAATGGGGCTTGCTGTCCGAGAAAGCGACCAAAACGAAAGCATTTTATTACAAGCGGGGCAGCCTCCACTTGGCCTGCACCATTGTCGGATATGTCGATGAGATGACGGCGGTCATTGAACTCGAGAATGGGCAAAAGCACTGCATTCACCCTTCGTATCTGAAAGAGATGCAGGCCGCGAATTACGGACAGAAGGTCGGAACGGTGACGGAGGAAACCGCCGCACCGGAGACGGCTGACCTAGGGGCCGAGCAGGAAGCGGCTCCGGTCGCCGCGGAAACGAAAGCGCCGGAGTCTGAAATCGATGCTTCTACCGGCGAAGAAACGGACGCATCAGGGGCCGAAGAAGCCGCGGCGGACAAGCCTAAGGCCGAACAACCGCCGAAGGAAAAGGCGAAAAAGGGAAAGGCTGCAAAAATTGAGCTGCCTGAAGAGAAAGTCAAGATGACCGCCACCGTTCAGCAGTTCACGACCGTGCCGAACCATTTCACCGAAACCGACGATGAAGTGATCGTCTACGAGGCGGTATCCATCGTGGATCCTGCCATCGAGCTCGGCGCCGCGTGGTCCAGCTACAGCAATACGCTGAAAAAGCTGGAGCTCAGCGTCGGCGACGCGATAACGTTCGAAGCGAAAGTCGTAGCCAAGAAGTTGACCAAGCATCCCGTGCCTTACAAAATCAACAATCCGGCTAAAATTCAAAAAGCGGAAGCTTGAATGAAGAGCGGAAGTATGCGTCGGCGTACTTCCGTTTTTTTATTTTTTTAAGCCACCGCATCCGGGAAAAATTTTGCTACAATAGGATTTGGTTTTCATTATCCCAAAGGAGGAGAATGGGCTTGAATCTGTTTCACATGATACCCGAGCTTCGTCAGAAGCTGTTCGGACGGTTTTGGAACCCGATGTTGGTCACCGTCATCGCGGGTGTGCTGAGTGCGCTCTATTTTGGGGTCACCGGCACGTTTTGGGCGGTAACGGGTGAATTTACCCGTTTTGCCGGCCACGGTATGGAGTGGTTCGGAATCGACCCTCACAAGCTTTCGTACATTGAACAAATTATGCATCTGGAGGGCAGTCCCATCGACCGGATTGACGGCTGGGTCGTCACCGGCATGTTTCTGGGCGCCCTGCTCAGCGCGCTGATGGCAGGGCAGTTCAAGCTGCGCCTTCCGAAGCAAAAACGCAGACTCGTTCAAGGCTTCGTCGGCGGCATCATCGCCGGGTTCGGCGCGCGTCTTGCGATGGGCTGCAACCTCGCTTCTTTTTTTACGGGCATTCCGCAATTCTCGTTCCATGCCTGGCTCTTCATGCTCGGGATGGGCATCGGCACTTGGATCGGCGTGAAGCTGGTGCTGCACCCGCTGCTGCTGGGCAAACCGAAGCTTGAGAAAGCAGCCCCCAGGCCTCGTTCGATGGTATCCACTACGCCGAAGGTCCAGCCCTGGATCGGGCTGGTCGTGCTGGCGGCAGCCGTCGTCTTTATCGCAACGGAGTTCGCAGCCGGTAAACCGAAGCTGGCCTTGGCCGGTATGTTCGGAGTAACCTTCGGCTTGCTGATCCAACGAGGGCAAATCTGCTTCACATCCGCCTTCCGCGATTTGTGGGTCACCGGGCGCGCCACGATGGCCAAGGCGCTTTCCGTAGGCATCATCGCCGCAACGTTATGCACTTCCGTCATCATTTCGCTCGGCGTTCCGCAAAAAATTATGTGGGCCAGCCCGGGCGCGCTGATCGGCGGACTGCTGTTCGGCATCGGGATCGTCGTCGCCGGAGGCTGCGAAACCGGATGGATGTACCGCGCGATGGAAGGCCAACTGCAATACGTTGTGGTCGGCGCAGGCAACATCGTAGGCGCCGGTCTGCTGGCATGGGGATGGGATCACTGGTCGTTATATGTGAAGCTGGTGGAAGGCTACCCAAAATACAATCTCGTATCGGAGTGGGGCTGGAGCGGAGCGATTTTCGCCACCGTCGGGCTGATGCTCGCTTTCTACCTATTCGCATTCTTTTGGGAGAAGCGCGTCCGTTATAAAGCGGACCGCAAGGGTCAAACCGTGCTAATGAAAGCCGGCGTGGCGAGAAAGGAGATGGCTTAAGATGAATCCACTTCGGGCGGAAGACTACAAGCCGGAGCAAATCCAACCGACCATGACGTTGAATTTGGAAGGAGAGCCTTGCCCCTACCCCGTCGTCTATAGTCTGGATGCGATGGAACAGCTGCGAAAAGGGGAAATTTTGGAGGTCATCGCCGATTGCCCACAATCGTTCCATGCCGTGCCGGAAGAAGCGCGGCGTGCCGGGTATGTGCTGCTCGGCGTGCCGGTGACGGACGGACCGACGATCCGCTTTTATATTTTAAAGCCTTAAGCAGCGCCCAAACCTCCTGCCCCGCTTCCGCTAGCGGAGCCGGAGGTTTTCGTTTTTACGCGGTTCGATTCAAGGCATTCTTTTAAGAAATCGTAAACACTTCGTGCTCGGCCGAAAGCTCGATGAAACGCTTCATCGTCGATATTTCCCCGGCGTACAGCTTGTCCGACACTCCGTAATAATCGGCGCATGTTTTGCAAGCGAGCACCGGTACGCCCTGCTCCTGAATTTCTTTCAGATGCAGCGATGCGACGGATGCGTCCGTTAAGGCAAGCACCCCTCGATGCATGCAAAAAATAGCGGCCGGCTTCCCTTCCTCCTGCTTGAGAATCGTAAAGAACGATTCCAGGATCGATTGCCCAAGCTCCCCGTCGCCTTTTCCCCAGCTGTCCGTACTAAGCAAAATCACTTTATTGCGCATCGCAACGTCCTCCTTGAATAATATCGGTTCCTGTTCCATTGTATCAGAAATGCTTTCTTTTAGCCGATTCCCATTGGGCTATAAAAACCGCAATCAATAAGAAACGTCCGCTCGTATTTTTTGTTAATATCAAACTGTAGAAGTAACTTCCAGGGATAACCAAGCAAACATAAAATGAAGGAGTTGGCCGTATGAAAACGAAAATTCAAAAAATCACTCCGAATCTATGGTTCGACACACAGGCCGAAGAGGCGGCGAAGCATTACGTATCTATTTTTAAAGATGCCCAGATCGGTAGAATTACCCGCCATGGAAAATCGGAACTGGCCGAAGTCCACGGGATCCCGGAGGGGACGGTCATGACCGTCGAATTCCAGTTGGAAGGGCAGCAGTTCGTTGCCTTAAACGGCGGGCCGCATTTCCAATTTACGGAGGCCATATCGTTTATCGTCCACTGCGAATCGCAGGAAGAGATCGATTATTATTGGGACATGCTTGGCGAGGGCGGGGATGAGAAGGCCAAAGTGTGCGGGTGGCTAAAGGACCAGTTCGGCGTATCGTGGCAAGTGATTCCTGCCGACCTGAGCGAGATGATCAGCGGCCCCGATCCTGCACAATCGCAAAGAGTGATGAACGTATTGCTGCAAACAAAAGCCAAAATCGATATGAATGCTTTACGGCAGGCGTATGAAGGTTAAAAAAGATTCAGCTTCTTGAACTAACAGCGGAGAAACCGACACGGCAGGAAGAGCATGTTGCAATTTCACTGGACCTTAGCCTAGATGAAGTCTCGACTCCCGGCTATTTCCTGAAAATTCCTCACATCGTACACTAAGACTATAAAACAACGATATGAGGAGCGTCATTCTTATGAAAAAAGCAATCTGTTCTATCCTTGCCATTATGTTAACAACGGGCAGTTTTGCAGGGTCAATCTCCGCTTCCTCCGCGGTGAAGGAACCGACCGTGAGTACTGCTACCGCAGCCGCACAAACTACACTTCCTCCACTCGACCCTGGAGCGATGCGTGAAGTGCTCTCCGGCCTACCGAACTCGAAAGCCACGGCGGCCCTGGTCTACGTTGGAACCCCGACGGACAGCTGGATGGGAGCATCCGGCGTAGCCGATATCGCTTCCAACGCCCCTGCGCGGGCCGACGGCAGATTCCGCATCGGCAGCATCACCAAGGTGTTTACCGCGGCTCAGGATCAAAATCTGTTGGGCCTCAACATCGGAATGGCCGCCTTCGGCATAAAATAAGGACAAATCAAAAACCAAGCCCACATGTCCACCACGGGCTTGGTTTTTTGTTTACACGTATTCTGTTAAGATCCTTCTACCCGCTTCCTGAAATAAACAGCGGATTCCTCATACCGGCCATTCCCCTTTCCAGGCATCATTCAACTGCAGGTGGAATTGTTTTTTTGGAGATTCAACCAACAATTGATAGATTGAACCGAATCCGTATGATAACCTGATTACGAACAGAGCGCTCTGAACTATTTTTAGGGAGGTTCATCCATGCTCGATATTTCAAAGATCGGCGCATATATTTCGCGTCTCCGCAAAGAAAAAGATATGACTCAATTGGAATTGGCAGAAAAGTTGAATATAAGCCATCAAGCCGTGTCCAAATGGGAACGAGGCGATTCCATGCCTGACATCGGGACGCTTCCTTTATTGTCCGAACTTTTTCAAGTATCCGTCGACGATTTGCTCCACGGCGGCGAGCGTAAGGAAGCGCGCGGCCTCGGGGCCATAGTCGAGCAACTGGCTAACGAACAGCCGGGGAAAGTGGCCGAGTTGATCAATACGGGGCAAAGCGATCCGGAACAACTGGTGGCGATCGCGCCTTTGGTTAAAGCGAGCACGCTGGATCATATTGTCGATCATATGGAGAAAGATACGCTTCAGGTGAAGGAGCTGATCAAGCTCGCTCCTTTTCTTCATCAAGATACGCTGCACCATCTGGCCGAAAATGTCATCGAAGGGGCGAACGACGTAGAGAAATTAGCCGGACTCGCTCCTTTTTTGGGGAAAGAATGGATTCAAAAGCTCGTTATGATCGTTCACGAAAAAAATCTCGAGTGGAAAACGGTCTCCAAGCTTGCTCCTTTCAGCTCGCCGGAAACTTTCGATTGGCTGGTCGATCGATGCATCGAGGGGCATTTGGATAACAAAAAAATGAGCAGTCTAGCTCCTTTTTTGAAAAAAGAGCATCTTCTCAAGCTTGTAAAGGCAGTGGAATCAGGACGGCTGCCTTTCGCATTCCTTACTCCATTTGCTCCATTTCTGGACCGGTCGGTACTTGGAGATATTGTCGTCCAAAAAATGCAAGCTTGAGAATGATATACAAAATGCAGGCGGCCGAATCAAACTTCGGCGGCCTGCTCTTATCGACGCGGGGCTTGTCGACGACGGCCGGTTCATCGCCCCCCTACCCTCGCCCTATCCGGAGGACTATCTTCCCTTTGCAATAAGGCGCAGTAATCCAAGCTTCTTTTCTTCGCCGCGCACCAATCGAATAATATTGGGCCAATGGGCGATGACGGCTAATATGAAATATACGCCTGTGAATAAAGGTATCCACCAATGCTCATGAACGATGAAATAATAAATGGCTTCTACCGCAAAAAAAGCTAGAGCGAACACCGACATTCGATCTACAATGAACAGCATAATGACTCCCAGGAGCAGTACGATGAATGTAAACAGCGGATTGACGGCAATAAACACCCCTATACCCGATGCAAACCCTTTGCCGCCCCTTAAGCCAAGCAGGACAGGGTAATTATGACCCAATATGACGGCAAGGCCGGCCAAATATTCGGCAAGCATGCCTGCATCCGGCCCACCGATGGACGTAAGGACCCATTTGCTGACCAGCACGCATGCAAATCCTTTAAGGAGGTCAATCAGCAGCGTTGCGGCTCCATATTTCATACCGAATACGCGAGTCATGTTCGTCGTGCCGGCGTTTTTGCTTCCCATCCCCCTGATATCCTGGCGAATAAACTTTTTGGATATAAAAATGGCAGCGCAAAAATTACCGACAAAATAACTAAATAATACGACAAGGGCGAGCTGCCACCCGTAATTCAGCACGATCATTCCGGTCACTCCCTGCGATATGGGTTCGTTGACTCCCATGTTAGCATTTTCCAATTGCAATATTACTTGAATTCTAGCATTGGAACTCCGGAAAAATAAAGGATTAAAATGTGGTGATCCATCTTGCAACCTAATTTGAATCGATCAGCTCTATAACCTTTTTCCCATCTCTGTTCATAATCAATCAACTGAGTAATGATACTTTTTCAAGTAGGACGCTATGGTTTTGGGATTTTCATGCCACCACAATATAGGCAGATCGCATACCTTAATAAACCCTAAACGTTGGGCCAAGCTGTTGGAAGCATCGTTCCCTGCATCACAGTTCCAGTATGGCGTAAGTCCAAGCTCCCTGCTTTTTTGAACATAAAAGGTACATACGATCGTTGCCAGTCCCGTTCTTCGGTGCTTCTTTAAAGTAAGGATATCTGGAGCAATGAACCCTCCGCCTACAAAAGACGTATTACATACACTAGCGAGCTCTCCATTGGTTCTTAAACAAAATCCAAACGCTTTTTGCAAATATTCCTCATCTGATTCCCAAAGTAGACTGTACGTTGTATCTATCTTATCTTGATAGATGTTGAAAAGCGGAGAATCAATCGGTATTACTTCGTAACCTTCAGGTACTGCAATAGGATTATCTACTTTAACCTCATCGTTCAACAAATAATGGTTCGCGTTAACCGCACGACTAGTCCTTTTAGCGCTTGTTCCAACAACCGAATCCAGTCCATCGACGATACATATAGATCGAAATAATTGCCATGATTGGACCGGTTTTTTAAGAAAGCAATAAGAGCGCTATGAAAACTGACGTCGGAAGGATCGCCAAAAACATAGTAGGAACCTCCGCGATGTACGACTAATCCTGATGTCGGCTTGCTAGAGCAATTTACATAGATTTCGCCGGGTTGATGATGGTCTATTACTGAATATACGAATACATTGTGACAATGAAACGAGTTGTTAATGATCTCGCTAATATATCCATAATCGGACTTTGGAAGCAGCTTCATAAATCCTTTCCTTTCAACTGATTGAATTTACTGTCCAGCTCCCGAAACGAGCAGTCGGTGTCAACCGCTAAAAAACATATCGTCTACATGATTCATTTGCTGAGGAATCAGCTTGACTCTTTCGCCTTCTAATGGGATTCCGTTTGTATTCATCACATTCCCTCATCTTGTTGTTCGCTTAATTGCTTAATTAAGCTGATGCGAATGACGTCATCCCAAATCGGACCGCGCCGCACCTTACGATAACCCATCTTTTCGTTCAACTCGATCACATGGTGGTTGGCTTCTTCGGTATGGGTATAAATCAAATTCACTTGATGGCTCTTAGCTTCTTCTTCCAGCCTGCGTTTCAGCTTTGTCGCCAGCCCCAATCTTCGGTAGTTCGGATGGACCCATAATTGAAAAACTTCCATGAATCGGCCGTCGCTTTGAAATAATGCCCGGTCGATCTCACTGTATACGGTTTTCCAAGGATACGTCACGTCCCTGTTGGCTATGTTGTACATAATCATGCCAATCGGTTTGTTCAGAGCGGAGTCCTCGACAATAAAGGCACCTTTACTGGGATCTGTGAGAAAGCGTTCAATTTTGTTACTATGTGCTTCAAGTTGCTGTGTTGTCATTTCAGCTTGATCCGAGACGGTGTACCCGTCGTTCTTCAGGTCAATGTGAACTAAAAACGGATGGTCCGTTATCGTTGCTTTGCGCATGAGCTGCATGCCGTCACCTCATTGTTCCTTATTTTTACTTAACCCCAGACTCCTACGACGATCACCCCTAGCGTTATGAATACGGAGGAAATTAACCGTCTTACTCCTTGTTGTTCGCGAAGAATGAGTACTCCCATAACGGTGCCGAATACGGTTCCAATTTCTCTCATTGGAGCGAGCTGGGCTACAGGAGCAAGCGATAAAGCAAACAAGAACAATACGTATCCACCTGGTGCAATCAACCCGCCAAGCAGCATGATCCTCCAGTTGGCTCGCAGTTCCGTTTGTATACCGCTCGATTTAAAAGTCGCCCAAGAAAGAGCAAGCAAATTCCCGATATTGGTCGCCTCGTTTAAAACGACAGCCGATACATATTGCAATGCCAACTTATCGATTACGATGTAACCGGCGATACATATTCCTACGGCTAGTGCCAACAATGGCGCCTTGAATGATACCGATTCATTGCGCTTCGGCTTGACGTTGCTCAGCAGCACAATACCTGTGACAATAGCCAGTACTCCCATCCATCCCGGAGCCGTTAACTTTTCGTTCAGCAACGTTACCCCTAGAATCGGTACAAGTAAAGGGTTCGTTCCCCGCATGATGGGATACACTTGGGACAAGTCGCCTACGGTATAGGCAGCAGCGAGCAGCAGTACATACAGGCCGTGCACGATCATGGACGCAACAATGACCCCCCAGCCGGTTATCGTTAGCCCGCTGCTATCCCATTCCAGAACAGCCCAAGGTAAAAAAATTACGATCGCGATAAGCTGACAAAACCACAAAAAAACATTTTTGTTTATGCTTCTCTTCGTATATAAATTCCAGACCGAATGCAAAAATCCCGAACCGAGCACGAGGAGTATGGCTATACTCATACGGGGATTCGCCGCCTTCCGCGGCCAGAGAATGCTATAACGCCGATGTTTTCGCTGCTTAGCATAATTTTCTCACCATATGAATGTCATACGGTTCTTTTTCAAATAATTCTTTATCCACTTCCCGCGTTAGCATGGAACCGCAGCTTGTGTAAAATCTCACTGCCGATTCTGTTTCGGTGGATGAAATATATAAAGATTTCGCCCCTTGCGCAATCGCCGCTTGGCTCAGCGCTTCGAGGAGTCGTCGCCCGATCCCTTGTCTGCGGTATTCCCGCGTCACATACATCAGGTCGAGCTGAAGCTGGCTCTTGTCGTTGCCTCGAAATTGATGAGCCAGAACGCCAAATCCGACCAGCCTCTCCCCGTCAAATGCTCCGAAAGCGGTCCCGCCGTTTGCCAGCTCATTCTCGTAGCGGGAAATCATCTCACGGTAATCGTCTTCGCTCCAGTTCGGGCATAGGTGCCCTGCTGCGGTTGCTTCAAGTACTCCTTCGTGGCATCGATACACTCGTTCGATGATCTCCGACCGGTCGATGTCGCGAATTCGATACGAATCCTCAAGCTTCATTGGAAAAATAGAAATCATAGTATGCTCTCCTCTAAAAAGACGTGTCCTCATTTAACTCTATTTTACCATGCGTTTCCAACGGTATTGCGGAAAAATTGATTTTAGTCAAATTGCCTGCGACGTTACATTACCTCAAGGTTACTATATGACTTCAAAGTGCGTACTTTTCACCAACGATGCGGGGGTGCACAATGTGAGTATATCCCAACAGAAAAAGGAGAGAAATTCATATGAACAGTACAGAAACAGCAGCTCGCAAAGTAGCACTTGTCGTCGGAGCAAACGGCGTGATCGGACGGAACCTGATCGACTATCTCGTCATGCTGCCGGATTGGGACATTATCGGGGTTTCGCGGAGAGGCGGCATGTCATCCGACCGTGTGCGATACGTCGCCGCCGATCTGCTTGACCCCGCTGACAGCAGTGACAAGCTGAGCCGCCTGACAGAAGTGACGCATATTTTCTACGCAGCCTACCAGGACCGCCCGACATGGGCGGAGCTTGTTGCTCCGAATCTCGCCATGCTCGTTAATGTGGTCGAAGCGATCGAGCCGGTCGCCGCCGGACTGCAGCATATTAGTCTGATGCAGGGCTTTAAAGTGTACGGAGCGCATCTCGGGCCGTTCAAGACGCCGGCTCGCGAAACGGACGCCAACCATATGCCGCCGGAGTTTAACATCGATCAACAGAACTTCCTAGAGCAGCGGCAGCATGGCAAAGCTTGGACTTGGTCGGCGCTTCGCCCTTCCGTCGTGTGCGGGTTCGCGCTTGGGAATCCCATGAACCTAGCCATGGTCATCGCCGTTTACGCGTCGATGTCGAAAGAGCTTGGGCTGCCTCTTCGTTTTCCGGGCAAACCCGGCGCCTACCACAGCTTGCTGGAGATGACCGATGCCGGGCTGCTTGCGAAAGCAACGGTATGGGCGGCAACGGACGAGCGCTGCGCCAATCAGGCTTTCAATATTACGAACGGCGATCTTTTCCGATGGAATGAGCTGTGGCCCAAGATTGCCGCGTACTTCCAGCTCGAGACAGCGCCTCCACTGCCGATGTCACTGGAAGTGATCATGGCCGACAAGGAAGCGTTATGGGACGCCATGGTGCAAAAATATGGCCTCGAGAATAACACCTACAAGGATGTATCCTCTTGGCGGTTTGGCGACTTTGTGTTTTCCTGGGATTACGATTTTTTTGCCGACGGGACCAAAGCACGCCGTTTCGGCTTTCATGAATTCATTGATACGGAAACGATGTTCCTAGACATCTTCGATGACCTTCGCAGACGCAAAGTGATCCCCTAACCGGTCATGACAAAACGCCGGTCTCTAAATAGCAGAGACCGGTTCCTTATGTCCGTACGCTAACCGTCTGAACGCAGTGCGGCTTCGGACAGGACCGTAGCTTGATCGCCGTACACGCGCTCAATGTGAGTATCGCCCCATTTGCACATCAGATGGAGGATCTCCTTTAAGCTCCAACCGTAGTCTGTCAGCTCATACTCCACTTTAGGCGGGACCGTATTGTAAGTGATTCGCTGAATGACTCCATCCTCTTCTAGCTCCCGCAGCTGCTCCGTCAGTACTTTCTGCGTCACTGCGGGCATAAGGCGCATCAGCTCGCCGTTGCGTCTCTTGCCGAAGGTGAGATAAAACAAAATCACCGGCTTCCACTTGCCCCCGATGACTTCAAGCGTTGCTTCCACCGCCGTATTGTAGGTTTTACCTGATGTAGACATCGTTCGTACGCCTCCTTGCCTTAACGATATCGCCTCAAGTACGTCTTTGCAAGCAACGAAAGTATCCTGCGTTAGGGAAACAATTGAGTCGATATTTCATTAACCACGATTAACCTTCCTTGCTTCCATCCGAAATGAGCTGCTCTAGAGAAATCGGATAAATCGGCTTGATAAGCTCAAGAATCGCCTTGGCGTAATCCTGAATTTCCTTTTGAGCATCGTGCTCGAGCCGCTGCGCCAAAAAGTGTGCAACCGATTGAACGGAAGCGGTCCAGTACCACCGTACATACATGCCGTAAGATGGCAAAAACAATCGGGCTTGCTCGGCGCAAATGCCGTCGGCCAAAGCGTTTTCGTACTTTTGTATCCCTAGCTCGATGTAGTTCATCAACTCTCGTGTATGCTTCTCGCCCAGTTCCCAAGCGATTGGATCCCCGCTCCCCTGTTTGGAATTCTCCGGCTTGGACCTCCACTCATCGGCTTGCGGGATGTAGAATACCGGTTCCTCGGTAATGTAACGGCGGCTTGACTCATTCCAAGCATCCAGGCTGTCGCCGGTGCCTTCATAATGGGCGGAGCCGACCACATATTTCCCTGTTATGTTACGACATGACCGCTTCCGTCATATCTCTTGCAGTTTCCTGCAAGCACAGACTATATCATCATCTCGATTTAGAGATGCCGCGCGCTTCGAGTTCGCTTGAACCCTACTCCTTAAAGGATAGTCGTTGCACCTTCCCTATTAGCAGTCGTAACCACTTATATAAGGCTCGGCTCAGGGTTATCATAGCTTTTTAGGCCTTAGACGTTCCCTGAGTTCACGCGGTTCCGAACGATCATCACTGACCGTTGGGGCTATATTGTAACTTCCAGTATTTTCGTATAGGCTATACTGATAATCTACAATTAATCTAACCATTGCCGAGCTACCATGAGCGGCGCATATACCTCGAATTGCGCGATCGCATGACGAAATGGCGACGTATGCCCTTCGCGAGCAAGGAATTTGATCAGCTTGATGTCTCGTTCGCTCAGCTCCGGCGATTCCTTGGCATAGGATACTCGGGCGGCATTGACAACGGTCAAATCGGAACCCATATGATCCACCAGCCGCACATAACCTTCATTCAGCACTTTTATAAACGACATTCGATTTCCCCCTCAAAATGGTCTAAAATATTGCTTGTATAATAATTTTGTTTGAATTGCGCTCTGCAGAGCGTTCCAATCCCGGCTTCTCCCCTTTTCGGTCTTGGTTAGCCGAATCATATCGAAGGCATAGTCCGGGGTCACCCATCGCACTTCCTGCGTCTCGTGATCATGCGGTACTATACGCGTTGCCGGCTTCATCAAGAAATATTTCGTTACGCATGTATCCGATTGGAACTCCCCGGGGATCGGGGCGACGATTATGCATTCATGCCCGGTTTCCTCAAGAACTTCCCTTAATGCGGTTTCTTCAGGCGATCGATCGTCCGGGTCAGCTCCACCCTTCGCAAATGTCCATACATACCCTCCCCAATAACCGCTCGGACTTCGCATAAGTACTTTCCCTTCATGATTAAATACGATACCTCCATAGGCGTATTCCGTTTCAATCACCTCCCCTCCCTTTGGGTTGTTCAATATTATGCATATAATCGACTCAAAGTCCAGCCTATAGCGGCTTTACCTGAAGGGGTGCGATGCGTTTCGAGGCGAACCGTAAGGCATGACCACATTGGCCAATTGACCTGGCCGATAATACGGGTAGTCCATCATCTTTTGAACGTGCTGCACGATATCCGCGTTGGTTAAAGATTCGACGAAGTACAACCCCAAATCGATGGAGGCGGAGACGCCGCCGCCCGTGAACACATTCCCGTCCCGGACGATGCGGGCTTTAACGACTTCCGCGCAATACGGCGTCAGCAGCTCATAGGCAGACGGGTTCGTTGTAGCCTGTTTTCCGGTTAACAATCCCGCCGCCCCTAACAGCAAAGCCCCGGTACAAACCGACACTTTGTATTCCACATCGCTTGCGCTCCGAATCCAGGAAATAAACTCCGTATCGTATCTCAGTTGTCTGGTGGACATCCCGCCGGGAATAAAGATCAAGTCATATCCGGATAGATCCGGGAGAACATGTTGTATTTTTAGTGTCATCCCCCGGTCATCCGTTATCTCGTCTTTATTGGCACACAGATCCCATGACACGCCTTCTCTGGCCTTTAGAATCTTTAGCCATGACACCGCCTCGTAAAAGCCGATGAAATCCAATGACGTCATCTTGTCAAACAAAACGAAAGCCATCTTCATGTCCATGCACCTGACCTTTCATTGTCTGAAAATAAAAACAGCACCTGATCGAACGATCAAATGCTTTGCCCAGGCGTACGGCTTATGAAATATGCGCTCCCCCGCAGTGACCTGCGTTACGCCAGTCACGCATACTCGTTACCATTAAGCTAACAGATTATTTCAATAATCTCAATATCATTTTTGGATCGTTTCGTTCCGTCCCAACGTGAAAACGAGCCGCTGTTCCCTATGGAAACAACAGCCCGTTTCAGTGCCTCTTGGTTGACGCTTATTTATTTCATCCCTTTTTGCTTGTTGATCGAGTTTTCCAGGCTGCCATCATATCCGTCTTGGAAAAAGTACAGGTTGACTACATCCTTACTTTCGCCGGATATGCCTACAACATAGGCAGTACCGTTAGACAGCTCGCACAGGACGGGCACTCCGAAATTGGGGCTTTGTGACGATACCACTTTGCTGTTGACGATGGAAATATTTTTGGGCAGCAGGACAGCCACCGCTTGCTCCGCCGTTTCGCGCCATGCCGGGTCGTTCACATCCGCCTTTTTCGGCGTAGAGACTGATGACCCGTCGAAAGCACTGGCATTCATGATCGTACCGCTAACCGCGTTCATATAAACATTAAATGATTTTGCAGCTGCTGTGGTAGAACCGTTCGGTTGACCGGATGAACTCGCCGGATCAAATGAAATCGTCCAGGTGTCGGTACCTGGGAGAGATCCCCCTAAAAACATGGCACGGGCCGTGTAACCGCTAAGATTTGCGGCAAACGATTTTTTGAGTACGGCTGCCCCGTAGGCCGCGGCTTGTTCCGCGGAAAGATCTTTATCCCCGGGGATATAGGTGGATTGGATGCCGTCGACCCATTGCTCCTTCGCCTCCGGACTAAGTCCCTTTACTTTGGGCGAATCCATCAGTTCATCTTTTGTAAAAGATTTCGACTGGTCTATCACTGTGTATTCCGCTTTGGCTTCCGTCTTACCTGGCGTTTCAACAGTCTTCTGCAAAGGGTCCGGCTGATATTCGATCACCTGTTTGCCGGTTTCCGCAAACGTCTTGTTGCTCAAAATGAAATTCATGGTTACACCGCTCCCGGCAATCAGCGCGGCAGCTACACTAAATACCCATACCTTGTTCATTGTTTTATTGACCTTTACCATCCCGATCGTCTCCTCTTCAACTTGTTCTGTAGTACTACGAAACCATCATAGCCCGCCCGATATCATCGAGTTTTCAGAGAGTTGTAAAGGAGTTGTAAAAATGACCTGCACCGTCGTACCTACGCCCGGCCGGGATTGTATCGTCAGCTCCGCTCCATGCAAAATAGCGATTTGCCGGCAAAGCGACAACCCCAGTCCGACGCCGCCCGCATGGCGGGTACGTGCTTTGTCCACGCGATAGAACGGTTCACACACCAGCGCGATCTGTTCCTCTTCCATGCCGCAGCCAAAATCCTGCACTTCCAGGATGGGGACAGCGCCGCCATAGACGGATAAGCGAATGGTTGAACCCGGAGTAGAAGCTTTCGCTGCGTTGTCGATGAGGTTGATCAGCAAAGATTGCAGCAGCACCGGGTCCCCTGTCAGTTCATGCAGCATACAGGAAACATCCAGCTTGATATGTTTTTCACTCAGCTTCTGTTCCGCTGCCTGATTCACCGAATCTATCAACAGTGAAGGAACAATGGGATGCAAATCGATGGTACTGTTGCTTAAAAGCGCAAGATCCAGCAATTTGAACGCAAGGCTCTGCATCCTGTCGGTTTCACTCAAAATATATTTTGCCGCCTTGATGCGATCCTGTTCACGGGCATTGGCGTTTTGCAAATATTCCGCATACCCGCGTATAGCCGTTAGCGGCGTCCGCAGTTCATGTGCCAGATTGTCGACAAGACGCTGTTTATTTTGCGCCGTTTGGTCGAGCTCGGATATTTTCTCCTGAATGCTTGCCGCCATTTGATTGAAACTTACGGCAAGTTCATGGAATTCATCTTTGCCCGCGATACTTATTCTACGATCATATACGCCGCCGGCGATTTCAAAAGCGGCTTTCTGCAAAGCTCGTACCGGAGAGGTAAGTTTCCTTAGCAGAAGCAGCAGCACCAAGGCTAGCGCGATTTCCATTGAAATGCTTACGATGATCAAATAACGGGTAAGCTGGGATTGGGCCACATACAGCTCGGACTTATCGCGCACGTACACAAGCGTATATTTACCATCATGATCGCTAACGTTACCGGTAATAAACAAATAGTTCATGTCGTTAATCATCTGTATCTTGGAATCGTCCGCATCCTGAATAAGGCTTTGGATTGTAGCATGGCTATCGGCGTCGGACGGTGTATTCGAGAAAATCGGCTTACCGGCGTTCCACAGCTCCAAATATACATGCTGCTTTGCGTAATAATCGGCGTAGGAACGCATAAAACTTTGCATATAGTCGGGCACCGGTATCGTTTGTTCCCTGAAGTACATGCTGTCGAGCGTCTGGTAAACGCTTTTCGATATAAAATGATATTCTCCGAGCGCCCTGTCGGCGTCACGTTTCATATCCAGGGTGTAATAGTATCTGGCGATGAGGTACAGGCATATATTAATGAATACGATAAAAACCGCAAGGATGACGATAAACGTTTTTTGCCAAAATTTCATGGACTTGCCTCAAGCCGGTATCCCATTTTATACACCGTCTTTATTCGGCTATCCCAGTTTAATTTTTTGCGCAGTTTTTGAATATGTACGTCAACGGTTCTCGTCTCACCGATATAATCATAACCCCACACGAGATGAAGCAGCTTCTCGCGGGACAGCGCAATATTTTTATTTTTGATCAGCGTCTCCAGCAGTTCGAATTCCCGGAGCGTCATTTCAATTTCACTGCCGTCCACGGTGATCACCCGGCTATCCAAATTCACCACCGTACCGTCAAGCGAAAATAGTGGCGTTGCCCGCTGAATCCGGCGAAGCACCGCATCAATGCGTGCCAGCAGCTCCACGGTTTCGAACGGTTTTACGATGTAGTCGTCCGCGCCAAGCTTTAGCCCCTTGACCCTATCGGACAAATTGCCCATTGCCGTAAGGAAAATGACCGGCGTATCCTGATCGACGTGCTCCATCAGACGAAAGCCGTCCAATCCCGGCAGCATAACATCCATGATGATCAATGAATAAGTATGATTGTTTAAGCATACAAGCGCCTCGTCGCCGTCATATACTTGTTCGCTGGTATGGCCTACGAGTTCCAGGTTCATGGCAATAAGATCGTTTATGGATTGTTCGTCTTCGACGATGAGAATATGCGCCATAAAGCCACCTCCGGTATTATTGTAGCACATGAAAGAAATAGACATCGCGGGGCGAGGCGCGCCGGCATTTTGTTACGGATTTGACCTTCACATGGGCCGAACAACAGCAGCGTACCAACGCATTTGACCGGCTTCATCTTTGGCGAGCAGCAGGTTGTCCAAATCCATTGATGAGAATGTCTTCATTTACAACAACGTTCACATACGGATGAAAGTTGCACAATCGCTCACCAAATTCACTCTTTGTGCGGGACTGCAACTCCAGCTTTTGCTCGAGTTGGGGAGCAATCTATAGCGTTAAAAGGGCTTTTTGCACGCAACAAAAGACTGCCAGCGGCAGCCTCGCAATGATTATTACCGTTCATCCAGCTTATTCGCAATGATGAGTTCATTGGCCATTCGCTTGTTCATAGCCTTCATATCGTACTCCAGTGCGTTGCGCTCGATTAAGTCGATTTGCGTCCGGGTCGCCGGCTGCGCTTCAATGATTTCCAGAAAGTTTCGTCTTGCGATTTGCTCGCCGATCGCTTCATCTTCACATAAGTCGATGACTTCGTACATCGCATTAATCGCCTTTTCATAATTGAGGTTTCGTGCCGTGGCGGAATCTGTGCTTAAAAAGAATCGTTCGGAATAATTTCGGATGAGCGGAATGTAGCTTTCTAAAGCATATTGATTATTAGGGTCATAAACGGTAAACCCTGCGAAAAAATCAATATAGAGGTTGGTATGGCGGCTAAGCAGGTTCTCCATCCGTTCCGGAGGATTATATACATTGGCGTGTGCGAATATAAACTTCGTGTCCGGAAATGCGCGAAGCGCTTCTTTCAGCCTGTCTATCGGTTCCCCGAAAGGCGGATCGATATGTAACAATATCGGCACCTTGTATTGTGCACAAAGTTCGTAGATCGCCGGGAGGTTGCCGTCCATCGGATGCTGTGCTTTCCATTGCAATTTCGAAGTGAGCGGAGAATACGTGGAGGCGGCTACCGTCTCTCCGACGCCGTAGTACCCTTTTTCCAGTTTCTCCTTTACAACGGCAAGCGCTCCTTCATCATACATGGAAAAGCCGGAAAAGAACGGATAAAACTTCTCCGGATATTTCGTGTACGCCTTCCAGGACCGCTTATCGCTGACCATCGCGGCCGGTTCGGAAATCGATCCGAATAGTACCGTTTTATCGATATGGTATCGTTCCCATATAGCGATCGAGCCTTTCTCTGCATAATAATCCGCATCGTGATTATGTACATCAATAAGCCCAAGATGCTTGTATTTGTGAAACAAATCCGGCCTGAAGCCCATCGTTTGCCCGCCTTCCTTTCAGCAGTGTCATACGACTGCTCGATCTTCGTCTCCGTCCATGCAATGCTGCCCGAACAGGACTCATCATTTGTTTTCGATATTATGTTTAGTTTAAGTGTTGTCCGCTGGCGCGGTAAAGGGAATGTTTGGTTTATAAATGTTCGCTGATCGATCCGTGCAACATTAGCATCCGGCAAATCGTATTTCGATTGCGGAGCCTGTTTTCGAATGTGAAAAAAGCCGATCTCCCAATGCGAAGAAATCGGCTCTTGTTCTATGGTTTTAACCGTTATGTTTTTGGGCCCAAATGTTAAATGGCTCGAGTTTGCGAGACGAATGCATATGCTGGAATGGAATCGTCCGCTTCTCGGGCGCCTGTAACATATCCGAATAAAAGTGGCTGAGCGGATCGACGAACCCGGTGCCGCTTGCCGCTTCTTTTTTGCTGCATGCATAATACACCGATCCGAGCTTGGCCCAATATATGGCTCCCATGCACATCGGGCAAGGCTCCCCGCTCGCGTACAGCTCGCAATCCGACAAATCTACTTTGCCAAGCCGCATGCAAGCATCCCGAATCGCCAGCAGCTCCGCATGCGAGCTCGGATCGCAGGTCGTATGAACGCAGTTGACGCCGGACGCTACGATTTCCTCTCCTCGCACCACGAGCGCCGCAAACGGTCCTCCTCCTATCGCCGCATTCTCCTCTGCCAGTTGGATAACCCGTTCGATCCACGGATTGCTTGTATTTTCCATCTAATCATCTCCCTTTACACGCTACATTTTACCATGCTGCATGAGGGAAAGTTCAATTATAACGAAACGATCCTTCCCACTCGATGCCGATATTACCATTCCGCTTTCGTGCGATTGCGGAAAAAACCGCCGTTCGGGCCGTCTTCATCGAGCGTCGCAAGCCAAACGGCCGTATCGGCTCCTTCGGCGACCGTCTGGGGCGCATCGGCTCCTCCCATGTCCGTCTGTACCCTGCCCGGGCAAGCGGCATTCACTTTGATGCCCGAACCTTCGACTTCCTGTGCCACTAAACAAGTCAAAGCATTGAGCATCGTTTTCGAGATGCGGTAAGCGGCCGAACTGCCTTTTAGACCCAGCATGCCTTGATGTACCTGAAAAGACCCCAACGCCGAAGAGACGTTAACGATGCGTCCGTATTGCTGCTGTTTCATTAACGGTACTACGGCCTGCATCAGATGAAGCGCTCCGAAGTAATTGGTCTCAAACGTTTCCTGCATAACCGCCTGCTCCACTTGCAAAACGGAAGTGCCCCGATCCAGAATGATTCCTGCATTATTCACGAGAACATCAAAGCGGCCGAACCGCTGCGCCACACGGTCCATCATTTGAGCGATACTGCCCGGACGATTCACTTCAACGACCGCGAGTTCTACCGATCCCCCTTCCTTGCGCAACTGATTGACGGCATCTCGCCCCTTTTCTTCGTCGCGGCATCCGATTAATACGTGCAAACCTTTCTGGGAAAGCTGCCGGGCAATTTCTTTGCCGATCCCGCGGTTCCCCCCGGTCACAAGCGCAATACGCTGCTGATTCATCGTATTCATCCCATCCCCTCCGTCCCGCTGACCATATGTTTCCATTTCGACAAACTCTCTTCCAACCGCGACTCGGCTTTGCTTAAAATATCGATTTGTTTTTTGATTTCGGCTAATTTTCGTTCACCCACTTCAATCGCATTCGGGAGACATTGGGGCTTCTCCCCGCTTTGGAACAAACATTCGAAAAAGTCCATAATTTCTTTGGCCGTCAGTCCAAGGCTAAAATACAGCTGGATAAATTCGACTCTTTCCGCATCGGACTCCGCATAATCTCGGTAACCGTTCTCCAATCGCGTAGGATTCAGCAAATTTTTTTCTTCGTAATATCGCAAAGAACTCAGGCTCACGCCCGTCCTTCTCGACAACTCACTGATGTTGATTGTAATCCCTCCCCTTTTCTCGGCTCATATCGTCATTCTAAACCATCACATCATGTGAAGGTCAAGCGGCATGCTCCGAGTTAACAAACGAACAGTGTCATAATCCATTTGGCAGTAGATGCGAATATGTTTACCCTAATTTTTACTTTTAATGAATGACAAAAAAACGACTTCTCCATTGCAGGAAAAGCCGCTTGTTGTTCTGACTTGTCCGAAAACGATAGTGATCAGGGATCGCTGCAATCTATGTATTACCCCTTTTCAAGATGGAGCTTTCCCCAATCCGATAACGCTTGCAGTACCGGATATAATGTCTGTCCATACTCGGTTATGGCGTACTCCACTTGAACCGGCCTGGCGGGCCGTATTTCTCGGCTCACAACACCGTGCCGCTCCAATTCGCGCAAATGTTGAATCAGCATCTTTCTTGTGATGAACGGAACCTTGCGCTCCAGCTCACGAAACCGGTGGGGCTTCCTGCACAGATGATGAATAATCAATGGTTTCCATTTCGCCCCGATGACTTCCAGCGCTACATCCACCAAGCAGCGATAATGATCTCGTTCGCGCTCCAAAAGCTCCCCTCCCCTAATGCCGTTACTAAAAAGTGCCTTCTTATGCAGCCGGTGCTTTTTTGATATAGTCCATTATACCATACCTTATTTTTCCAAATCATTTAAAAACAGGAGGGCTTTTTCATGCGTACAGAGAAATTAGCGCTAATCGCTGTCTTGGTTATGTTCATAGGATGCGGCTGCGGGAACCAAGTCCGTCAGGAAACCACTGCCTTGCCAGAGCCTCGTGAAAAGACCGTCAGCGGTAACGAGCCTGTCATTTGGGTTAACGGAACTTCCCTAAAGAAACGTATCGATAATTTCATTTTCTCTCCCGATATGAAAACGATGCTATTCGAAGAAGTGGCCGGGCGCTCGTTCGCTATTTATGAGACGCATATGCAGGATGGAGCTTGGAGCGCTCCGGTCACCCCAACGTTCAGTATCTCGTCGGTACACGAAGGCACCCCATTCCTAAGCAGCGATACGCGAAAAGTATATTTCCACTCCTTCCGCTCCTTTCCGGGACAGCAACCGTCCGCTTCCCTCGACTTATGGGTTGCAGACAAAAAGGAACAAGGCTGGAGCGAGCCGCAACGTATAGGCATCCCCAAAGCAAAACCCGACGATTTCCACTATTATCCTTCCGTCAGCGCGAATGGAACGGTGTACTTCACTTCGTTTCGCTCGGATAGTAAAGGGAAGGATGATATTTACCGCTCCCGCTTCGTGAACGGTGCCTATTCGGAACCTGAGCATTTGGGGGATGAAATCAATTCTGCCGATATCGACGCTTATCCGAGCATCAGCCCGGATGAAAGTATCCTGCTGTTTGGCCGAAGTTCCGATTTGTTTGTAAGCTACAACAAGGACGGACGCTGGACGGAAGCAAAACCGCTTGGCCTTCAACGATGGGGGATACGCAAACTCCGCTCGCCCCGGCTAAGCAACGATCAGAAAAATCTTTACTTCGTCGGAGAGAAGGATGGCGTTGCTCATATTTTCCAGATCGGCTGGCCGCTTTCCTGAGCGGCACATTCATTGAAATCGAAGAAAACCCATGAGCATATTAGCACTCATGGGTTTTGACGTTCCATTATTAATGGCTTGGTACTACATATACACTGCCATCGGACAATTGTCTCACTGTGCCGGAAGCCGACTCAATGTCCTGGATTGCCCAGTGGTCCTTCGGTACGTCCGGCCAGCTCGAAGATTGCACGCTTGCCGTCAGTCGTTCAAATAATTTGTTCAACACCTTGACGGCTTCCGCGCGATTCAGCTTGTTATCCGGTTGGAAGGAACCGTCCGGATAGCCTTGTAAAATGCCTGCCTGCGAAGCTTGCTTGATCGCCTCGGATGCCCAATGCCCCGAAGTATCGCCGTAATCGCCCGGCAGCGCCGCGCCGTTCACGGTTTGCGGAAGCAATCTGGCCGCAATGCTGGCCATCTCGCCGCGGGTAATTGCGTCGTCCGGACGGAACAGCCCGTTGTCATCGCCAAGCATCAGTCCTGCACGCTGCATGTCGGCGATCGCTTCCGCCGCCCAATGGGATTCGGCAACGTCAGGATAACCCTTCGCTTGTGCCGTCCCCGCTTGGCCTGCGGCGCCGCGTGCACCGATGCGATGCAGGATCGTCGCCAGCTCCGCACGCGTGATTGCCTGCGCCGGGCGGAAGGTGCCGTCCGGGTAGCCGGACAAGTACGGCTCCAGCACTTTCAGCGCATCCGATCCGTTCTTCTGGATAATGGTAAACGTACTGAACTTATTAATTTCAATCGCAATTCCGACCGGCTTGCCTTCCGCATCGTAACGGATTTCGCCTTGCGAAAGCGCCTTGTCGCCGTCGCTGTGCTCAATATATACAGCCAGCTCCGATAGGATTTGTTTGGCGGCCGCCTCATTGACCGGCAGCGTCAAGTGATCGAGCGGGAACAGGAGCTCTGTCGTGTACCCGGTGTAATTCGTTTCAATCTTGACCGGTTGACCGAAGACGGTGACTGATCGGCCTCCCGCCGCATTCCGCACCAGCTCGGCCGTCTGCACGCGCGCAGTAACCTCGCTGCGCTCGGCATTGTCGCGGACCGGAACAACCCGGAAATAAGCATCTTTGCCATCTTTGCTCAGCTGTTGCAGCGAAGCTGCCGATAAAGCGAGCTGCGCGTCAGGCAGCAAGATTTGCAGCGACATGCCGCCCTTAGCGAGCAAGGACACGGAATCGGCGCTCAAGCTGACAATCCGCTCATCCGCCGGCGCATTCGGTACATCCGTCACGTAAATGCGTGCAATGCTGTCCTTGTTCTGAACCGCTTTGTCGAGTACGTCGCGCGTTTTCTCGGCATCCAGCTTCACGATATCGAGCGTTCTTCCTTCTTCCGTACGCGTCCGAACGATCGTCGTTTGATCCGTCCAGCCTCCGGCGCCGCCCGTAATCGTCGTTTGGCGCGCATTTTGGATCGGTTCTTCAGAAGAAGATTGTTCCTCTACGCGTTTCACGTCGATAGAGTACGTCTGCGAGGCTTCCTTATTCGCGGATTCCACTCTCACGATCAAGGTGTTATCCCCCATGTTAAGCTTAGGCAAGAAGCTGCCGCCGCCCTTCAATGATTCGTCCGCTACCGTCACGGTTGCCTCCGGATCATTGGCCATCGCCGTTATAGCCGCGTTGCCGTTCGTCGTCGTTCCGATCGTGCCGTAGTTCAGCTTGTAAGGATTGAAAGCACCACCTAGAACGCTATCCGCCTGTAAGCTTGCCAGCAAAGGCGGCTTCGCAGGCGACGCCTGCTTACGCAGCAAGGAAATGGTGTACGTGAGCTTCGTGCCATCCTGCGCGCTGACTTCGATGGCGGCGGTTTGCGCAGTTTGATCCAGCTTGAATGGGATCGACGCAACCAAGCCCTTCGCTACCTCTTGATCATTGATTCGAATCGTTGCATCGGCTTGCTGTGCCACCGGCAGCAGTTTTACCTCATCCGCTGCGCTTGGCACAAGCAATTGGTAATTCAATGCGGCCGGATGGAAGGCGGTTACGAGCTCCGCGCCTTCCGTAGCCAGACCCAACTGCTGCAGCTGTGCATTGCTGCTTGGCTCCCGCCACACGGCCACCTGATAGCTGCGCATCTCCGAGCTGTTCGGTGAAGTAACCGTCACAGGAATTTGATTCTCGCCCACTCGCAGCGTAATCGCCTGCGAGGCCTGCTCGCTCTGAACCGCTTGTCCTTGGACCTTGATGCCGGATCCCGCTTGCAAAGCACCGGCTGTCAAAGTAACGCTGTCCACTGTGTTGCCTACATATACGGTATAGCTATTTTCCGCTCCCGTAAAAGGCTGCGCAGCAAGCGCATCGCCGTTTTGCCCGGCAGTCGCGTTGTTCAGCTTCAGCGTGCGCAATGCAGCAACGCTGGAGCCCATTCCGGTGATGTGCAGTGTATAAGTTTTACCCGCCACACTACCCGGCTGAACCTGGATTTGCACGGTACGGCCTGCCGTCGGCACCTCTATCTCGACATAGCCGCCGTCCGTAAGCGCCTGTCCGTCTATCGTCACTGCAGAGGCCGATACCACCGGAACCGCATAGACTCGGACTTTATCGGAGTAAGCCACCGCCTGATACGAAGTCGTGCCGAATGTATATGGCGTGCTCATCGTCGCGTTACCTGTCGTCAGCGCCGCAAGGTCGCTACGATAAGTCGGGATCGTATCCGCGGTGTCCCGCAATATTTCAAATCCGGATTCGGTCTTGTTGCCTATCTCGTCCGAAGCCGTAACCGTAAACTTGTTGCGGTCGGCCTGAGTTTCCCAGTCGAGCGGGGCGTAGTATACGAAGCGCCCTGCGTCATCAAGAGGCACCCTTGTTCCGTTGATGTCCAGCTTCGCGCCGGAGTCCGTTTGACCGGCAATATATATTTTGCTGTCCGCCGTAACGGTGCCGTTCAGCGCAATCCGCTTGCCCTGTGCGTCATCGCCTCCGGACACGATCAGCATTGGCCCGGTGCGATCCACAAACAGCTTGCGGTACGCCGTGCTGCGGTCGCCGCGATCGTTGACCGCTTCGATCAGCACGTTGTAGTCGCGTTCTTTCAGCACGCTTACGTTAAGCAGCTCCTGCAGCGCGAACGCATACGTTCCGCCAGCCGCTACCTGCCCGCTGCCAAGCTGCTGTCCATTAACCGTCAGCGTCAATGTTGCGCTTTGATTGGCAGTTACACGCAAGGAAGCCTGCTCCGCCGCTGTAAGCAGCATCGTCTCTTTATTGCCGTCAATCGCCGTATAGGCGCGTTCTTTAACCGCATGCACGCCGGCGTCAAGCGCCACGGCCAAAGCAGCCGGCTGCGGAACGGGAAGTTCCGTCGTTACGCTTGCGGACGGCGGGCTCAATACGAGACGCCCTTGCTCCTGCCCCATAGCCGATACATATAAGGTATAAGTTGCATCGGTAGACAAGCCGCTAATGACCGCATACTGCAGATTCCCCGACTGCGGCGCGAAGTCCATGACCGGTACGGCTGTTTGGCCGTTCGCAGCTTTGCCTACCCACACCCGGTACGACGTCACATTGCCCGGCAAGGAAGAAAAGCGCAGCGACACTTCGCCGTTTCCGGTAGAGAACACCTCGGGCCGCTCCGGCGCTTGCAGCGTGTACGGTGCGGTTACTTCCACCATTCCTTCTGCAATCGCGTATACCGGTGCTTTACCGGCGCTTGTTCCAGCCACGGTCAAATGATAAGTCCCGGGAATCGTCGTCGCCGGTATATCGATCGCCTTGCTGCCGGAAGCAGACAAACCGTCTGCGATCACTTCCCCGATATACTGATCGGCGCTGTCGGTCAGCATGATCGTCACTTCGGCATCGGATGCTGCATTTTCCATCGACCATATCACTTGAATACGGTTTTCCGCACCGCTCACAGGCGCCGCCGATGCTTTGATCGCAGGCTGCGGGATCAGCTTCTGGATTTGCAGATCCACCTTCTTCGCGTTCTGGATCGACCATTTGCCTGCAGGCGCATTCAGCAGCGAGACGTATAGCGTATCCCGTCCGTCCTTCGCAGGGTTCGGGGTATCGATCTGCGTCTGCTGCAGCGGATCTCCGCCCGCGTTACCGCTTGCCGTCCGGTCTGCCGCCGGTTGCAAATAGGCATTGCCGTTCGGAGCGTTAAAGTTCAGCGTATACGGCGAGCCGTCCGGTGCAGTAATTACCGTGTTCGCATCTCCGCCGCTCACCGTTAGCATGTAGTCGCCTTTTTCCGCCAATTCGAATCGCTTCGTAAATCGGCCTTCCATCAGCATCGGCTTGATCGATTTAAACTTCCTGCTGGACTTGTAAGCAATGATGCTGGTAAAGCTGCTGCCTACCGCCTTCCACTGCCCGCTCAGATCGTCTCCGTTTAGCAGAACGGTCAGCTTCTGCTGCGGTTCATCATAAATGGCATTCATGCCAGGCTGATTCGGATCAAGCTGCAACGGATAAAGCGCGCCGCTTGGCGTGTACAGCTTCGTCTGGGCGTCCGCTCCGTAAATCTCGACAACGGCTTGACCGTTATCGGTACGGTTCATCTCAAGCGCCGTTGGATAAGCTTGGGCTTTCACCCACTGCGCTACGTCGCCGATCGTTGCCTGAGGAAGAATGCTGTATAATGACGTTTTCGGGCTCGTCCCTGCGCTAATCATCCAGGTTCCTGCTTCCACTGCATTCAGCAATACGTACAGATTGCCGTTGGCATCGCGGTAAGCGTTCCAGTCCGGCTGATTTTGCGCCGTTTGCAGGCTGTATGGACGGCCGTCCGGCTTATAGACGATGACCTCGCCCTGCGCTGCTGCAACTTTCAGCACGTAAGCTCCACGCTCCTCCATCACAAGCGATGTCACCGCCCGCTCCGGCGTTTGCGCCCACAGCTTCGACAACGCTTCAAGCGTCATCGATTCGCCCGCAAACAGCAATTCATGGATGCTGATGCGGCTGCTGCCGTTCATCGAGAGCCTCCAAGTTCCAGCAGACAACAACACGCGCATAAATGTCGTATTGCTTGCACTATCGTAGAACATTTCAGGCCGCACGACTTGCTCTTGCGTCTGATTCGGCACGGCCGGCGGGCTTAAAACCGCAGTTCGCTGGTCGCCCGTCAACGCAATGAGTGCGTTGTAGGAACGTCCTACCGTAAAGCTGGAGCTCGACTGTCCGTTCGAAGCATTGGCCTCCGCCGTCATCAGCGGCGTCCGGTCAAGCGTTGTAAACTGTCCATCTACCATCCGAGCTTTAACGTCGGTCTGTGTTGTATCCTCCGGTTGGAAAGACAAGCCGATCGGCGTCAAATCAAATACTCTCTTGAGCGGATTCGCTGCGGCAATGCGTACTTGCTTGCCCGAATCCGGCTTCATCAGGAACAATTCTTCCGCTATGTCCAGCCATGGTTCTGCCGCGTCCATGAAGTCGGAAACATTGTTCATGAAGTCCAAGCCTTTTTCCCACCACGACTTTTTCGGAGGCTCCGCTTCCACCTCGAACAGGATCGTGTTGTTGTTGAACGTATACTTCACGTTCGCGCCTACTCCGTTATGCCGGAACGTGCCGTAAATTCCGGTTTCCGTCACGCTGAGCGCAACGTTTTTCACGGTCGCCCCGCCGATGCGAGGAATGCCTTTGGGCACATAAACGGTTCCCTTGATCACTCCGTTGAAGCCTTTTTTGTTGAAGGAATACGTGGTCATGGCTCCTTTGACGACTTCGAATACGTTGATGTCGCCCTTCGAAGCGAAGCCCGGAGACGTAAATCCTTTCATGCCCGCAGCTGACGGATTCACCACCGTCTGCATGTTCATGTTGTTCACAGGCAGCCAGTAGTAATACTCGATCCCGTTGGCGTTGAAGCCGTAAGAGGATACATCCATATTCACCGCATCGGTTCCGATCAGGTTAAATTTGTAATTCGCCTGCGGATGCTTCAGCTCAGGCACAATGACATCATTCACCGAACCTTTGACGCTGAACGTCTGCGGAACTTGCGTTTTGTCCGCCAGCTTGTCCACGCTGCCGAACAAATAATTGACCTGCAGACCGGTCGAAGCCACCTTCGCCTTGCGGTACATGCTGAAGTTCAAGCCATCCAGTCGTCCCTGCTTGGTCTTCATGCTCAGGTCGAAGCTGATGTCGGTATCCGGCAAGCTGCCCTTGCCTTGAACGCCAACATAAGGAATACGGCTGTCCATGACAAATTGGGTGTCGCTGACGTTAAACGGTCCCACTTTAAATTTGTTACTCATCGTAAACGTGCCGGATAAATCAAAACGGTTGTTGCGGAATTTGATTCCATCCACCGGGACGGATTCCGTCACCTTTTGGCTGCCGACTTGCAAGCCGATTTGAAGATCACCGGTTAGACGCAAGCCGTCCTTGGCAAAAACGAGCGAGCTCGCCTTGACCGGCATGCCCATGTTCAAATAGTCGGTTGCCTCGGCACTGTTCAAAGCGATCGTAAAGTTATCCGACGAAATCGTGAACGGTCCGTCCTGAATCGTATAGGACACATTCGTCCCCAGTGATCCGCCGCCGTTTACATACAAGCGTCCTTCGCCGCTAATCGTGGACTTGTCGCCGGACTTGGTTACATTAAGGCGGCTGCCCTTGAACATAACGGAGTCGTTGATCGATACGATTTCCGACGTGTCGTTGAGAACATACACACCCACATTTGACGGATCCTCTGTAAACGGCCCTTGCAGCATCAGGCTGCTAACTTCATTGCTTGCCGACGTGCTCGGTACTTCTACTCGGGCAAAGTTGCGCGGTTTGTAGAAGTCTAGCGCCGTTACAGTGAGTCCTTGCGGGAATACATAATGTAAATAATCTTCGTGCAGCAAGCGGACATCGTATTTCCCCGGAGGTAATTCAACACCCGGATTCTTTAATGTCAGCTCCAGTTGGCGGTCATTTAAAACATTGTAAGCCAACTCATACTTTGTACCATCCTCACCCTGCAGGAAGTAATTAATGTGGTTTAATGGTTTACGGAGCAAGTTAGTGACGCCCGTACCAATGGCGACCAACCGCTTCTTGTCTTTGACATGTAGGAACGAAGCGCCTACACGGTCATATTTGACATCTGGAGGTTCCAAATTCGTATCGTCATTCATTATAAAAGGCTTGATTTCAGTGTAATTTGTCCCGACTTCGTTAACTGCGTAACCTCGAATCTCATACTCCTGATGCCAAACGAGCCCCGTTAGGATTACTTCAAAAGAGCCTATTCCTTTCGGTTCTGTACCGGTGAACGGTACACGAGTCCAAGCGCTATCTCCCTTCTTTCGGTATTCTGCGCCTCGCATGGTAATCGTTCTCGTGCCATCGTCGTACACACTCGCGATAACGCTGACTTTATCATTGGTATGCTGCGGATCAAATACAGGTAACGGTTCCACATCAAACCTCACACCCGGCGCTGTCGGCGGCGTAAAGCCGAACACCCAGGTTTCGTTCACATTGCCGGCAGGCATGGAACCAACTACTTTACCGCCTTCGGTCCCATACTTATCCATAATAGTGATCTGATTACGGTTTCCGCCAAACAAGACGAAGTTTTTGCCGTCAAACGCCATGTTTGCATAGCTGAGAGCAAAAGGCAGATTCCTCGGTTCATTTTGATATAATGCTTCCATTCCTACTGTGTAATGATAATACTCCCATCCGCTGCCGTTCCAACCATACGCTATCGATCCAGACCACCCGAAACCTGGACCGTCTTTGCCTTTCATATCGGGATACATGCTCGAAGGCAATTTCAGGCGAGGTACTAATACCGCGTTGTACATATGGACATAGTCGCGTTCCCCACTAAAGATCACAACGCGTCGTCCGTCATAAGCCATGGCTTGGCCCCAACGTCCATAACCTGGTTCCGGACCTTCCACCGAGCTCCATGACTTGGCCGTACGATCCCACTTCCACAACAACGAGGAGCTGTCGTCGTGCGTGAGCGTTTTTGTCTCGTGAGTGCCCGTACTTTCATAGGTCTTCATCACCGACCCGATATTGCCGCCGTACAGTACCGCCGTATTGCCATCATAGGCCATTTGGCCTCCATAGGCAGCAGGCGGGGATTGAGCCGGCTGCTGTACCTGCGTCCACGCCGTTCCGTTCCACAACCACGTATCGCCGAGCGGCGGCTTCGAATTTCCGGTGCCGGAATAGCCGCCGAACAACACAAGCTGCTCGCCGTCGTAGGAGATTTGCGCTCCGCCACGGGCCGAAGGAGCGACGGCAAGTCCGGTTACTTGCTCCCATTTGGCATTAATGCCATCCCACAGCCATGTGTCGTTAAGCAAGCCTGATTCGCCTTCCCCGCCAAACAGAAGCACCTTTTTGTTAACCGCGTCATACGCCATGGCTGCGCTTTTGCGTTTAGGAGGCTTGGGGGAAAGATCCAACAATTCCTCCCACTTTTTCTCTCTGCCGTCCCAAATCCATGTTTCATCGAACGGCCTGCCGCCATCGTCTGCGCCGCCGAACATGATCACATTGCCCGCATTTTCGTCGTAGACCATCGATGCGGCTTGTCTCGGATCAGGTTTTAGATTAAGATCGACCCTCTCCCAAACATAATCCTTAATATTGCTGCTGATCGCTTTGGCCGCTATGGACCGCGGTGTCGGCGTATATGTATTCGACTGCACCGTACCGTTCCCAGTTCCGGTACCATATGTTTGTCCCGTTACTGTCCCATCGGCCTGAGCCACATTCAGCCCGCCATGCAAGAAAGGCACATACTGCAATAACAGTACAGCGATCAAAAGCTTGGCCAAGCCGGCATTCCAACGTTTTCGCACTTCTGTTTCCCCTCCACCTGGACTTCTTTCCAAAAGCGTTAATAGAAAATGCAATTCATTTTCGCTGCAACAAGACATGCGAAAATTCTACATCATTTGACATATCCCGCCCTTTCTTTTGTCTAATTTTGTAGTACTTTAGTCATGCAATTATTATAATCGGCGGCTCACAACAAATTCTGAACAAAATAGAGAGCGCCTTTCGCAGGTAAATGTTGGGCATTGGACAGACTTGCAAATGCGGTTGCCTCGTGCCTTGCGAACGAAAACGCAAAAAAACCTCCATTGCTGGAGGAAATCTTCGTATCTTCAAATAGATTTACGCATGCGAGGAATGCGACTCGGCCGTCTTTTTGTTGAGACATGTGCCCTCAGACTCAGCCCAAGCTCTCATGGCGGCAAAAATAGGCTGGAGACGCTGCCCCCGCTCGGTAAGTTCATATTCGACATGCAATGGTACTCCAGGATAAAGAGTACGTGTTACGATGCCATGTTCCTCTAACATACGAAGCCGATCGGTCAACGTTTTCGGACTAATGGGATGCAGGGAACGGCGCAGCTCCCCAAACCGCTTGACGCCATTAAACAAGTCGCGAAGCAGAAGAAGAGTCCATTTGCCATCTAATATTTCAAAGACCGATTCAATGGCGTCGGGACAAGCAGGATCGATCATCGGCATTTCCCCCTTAGTTCATTTTTTGAAACTATTGCACTTTTATGTAACTACTTTTCAAATGTACCATAACAAGCTACGATTGTGAAAGAACGAAAATACGCAATGCAATGTATGCTTGCAACTTATGATTATTTTTAATGAAATCAGGAGGCATTTATATGAAAACTGTATTATGGGCAACTTTGACCGCTAATGGAAACTATGCACAATCCAGTCCAGAGCATCCGCCCAAAAAGGAAGCACTGGATGATTTTGCGGCGCATGCCAAAACCGCAGGCAACTTTATTGTCGGACGCCGAACGTTCGAAGGCATGCAGGCAGCAGGCGGTGGCGGATCGTTTGGCGATGTGGACATCGTCGTAGTATCCAAAAGTATCGAACCCATCCCCGGTATAACCGTTGCGGGATCGCCAAAGGAAGCTCTCGACTATTTGCAGCAAAAAGGGCATCAAACCGCCCTCATCGCAGGCGGCGCGGATCTGCACAACGCATTCCTGGGTCAAGGGCTTGTGGACGAGTTGATATTCAATGTCGCTCCGGTATTGGAAGGAAAAGGACTGCATCTAACGATTGACACGGACCGCTACCAGTACAAGGATGCGCAGCTTTTGGATTGTAAACCGCTCGGCGGAGGTATCATTCAGCTGCGTTATGCAGTAGGCTGTTTCTAAGCAAGCGATCGCCGGTATTCCTCCGGTCGAGATTTGGACTGGCATCGTCATAACCAGGAAGTTATCGATGATTTGATCCATTACGACGGGAAGTTGATTGTAAAGTAAGAGCATGAGAAAGAGCTGCAGCTATGCAGCTCATTTCGCCTTTGTATTGAGCCCGATTAGAGCCACTGAGTCATGTTAACCTCCGAAGCCGATTTTATATCCGTCTATATCTTGAACAATAAACTCTTTCCAACCCGACTCGGATACGGTCAACTCGGACGCGATGATGGCTCCTTTGGATACAAACTCTGCATAAAGTTGTTCTTGTGCATTCGTATAAACAAGAATGTCCCACGGAGGTCCACCCGCCACACTACTAATGGGTTTCACGTCTTCCCGACTTTTCGCTTCATACATTAAGAGGAACAATCCTTCACGGGAAGTATGGCCGCAAGAATCGTGCTCACAACCAAGCATGTCTTTATAATACTTTTTAGATTTTTCCAAATCCGACACCAGCAATAATGTTGGCCCCGTTTGGATGTTCCTTTTCCCTTCCTTTTGGAATGTCCCCCTCGCTGCAGTGTCCAATAATGCCCGCTCTTCCAATGCAATCAACTCCCATTTATTCATGGATAGGTCTATTTTGTTGCCTTTACGATCTTTTGCAACCGTACCGTTCGGAACACGCGGAGGACTACGATAACGATACTTTGCAAGGAGGCGACTGCGAGCCAAATCACAATACTCGGCATCATCATAAAGATTCCCTCCAAGCTGAGCACGCGGCCGCCTCCGATGAATGTGATGATTTGGGGTACGGAAATCAATACATAACACGGGAATAGCGTAAAAATATAAGAAAGCAGCATCCGCCATCGAGAACGGCGCTTATAGCGTTCTTCCCATTCTTTCAAACGTGCAAGACTGCGGAGCCCCATCAACACCGTAATCAGTAAGATGATCCCCATCCCCAGTTCCAGGTTGCTACTGGTAAGAAATGAATCTTCCGGTGGGCGACTCGTAAGCACTCCCGATAAACCGCTGGCGAAGGAATAATAATCGACAAATGCATTCAAACCGCTATTGAATAAAACCACTACTCCAAGTCCCTCGTCCGGCAATAGGATTTCTTCCGCTTTGTAGGTCCATAAAATGCCGCCATGCTGTATCCGTTTTTTTCCATCTTCCGTTTTCGAAATTTCCCAGCCCATCCCGTAGCCGTTCGAAGGATCTGACGGGGCATGCATGGCGTCGATTCCCTCGCCGCTAAGCAGCTGCGCATTTTTATAATTCCCATGATTTAATTGCAGCTGCAGCCATTTGGCCATGTCATTGACCGTAGACACCATGCCGGCCGCGCCTTCCACGAACCACTCCGGTTCTTCCGCCGCTACCGGTTTACCGAATAGCAAATAGTGACCCTGCGATAAGTAGTTGCCGAACATCGATTGAAATTGATTGGTGTTCGCCACATCCAGCGTACGATTCATTTCCAGTGGCCCGAAAATATGCCTCTGCAAATATTCGGGAAACGTTTCGTGACTAACCGCTTCGACCAGCCCGGCTAACAGCTGGTAATTCGTATTATTGTAACGAAATTGTTTGCCGGGATCGCTATGCAGCGTAACGGCATTTAATCGCTGCACTACCTCATCCAACGAATACGGCTGCGGCTTTATTGTCATATCGGGATATACCGTGTCGGTTATGCCGCTTGTATGATTCAATAACTGTCTTACCGTGATCGTCGATCCGCGCGGATCGCTTGGCTGGTAAGAAGGGATATACGCGGCAACTGGTTTATCCAAGTTAACCTTCCCTGCCTCGACAAGCTGCATGACGGCCAAAGCTGTAAAGGATTTGCTTAGCGAAGCGACTGCAAACGGTGTATCTGCTGTAATGGGACGCTGCTCTGACGTGCTTCCGTAACCTTTGGAATAAATGATCTCATCATGGCGAGTAATCGCAACAGCCAATCCGGGAATGTTATTTTGTTTCATTTTGGCTTGGATATAACGGTCGATTTCATCTTCGGGAATGGCGGCTTGCGCCGAGGCGCTTGGAATGAACAGCTGAAATAGGCTTAAACATAAGATAAACATGAACACGGCTATGGCAATTGCCGCGCTCCGTTGTCTTTTCATCCAGATAACTCGTTCTGCTTCGTAATTCATCAGGTCGCTCCTCTTTCTTGTCCTTTTTTATCATTGTAAGAGGAGGATCTTAATACCATTGTAAGTTATTGCTTATGATTTTCTTAAAACCAAGGCAAAATCCGGCTGCCGGGCATCATGGTCAGGTATACAGATATTACCATATAATGCAAAAATAAAACATACGTTCCTATTTAAAAAAGAGCTGTGAGGCAGCTCCATCTCATATTTAGGCCGCAGTACCGGCTGAGCCTTATTTTCTAATATACTAAATCGGTACGAATGGGGTATCGCAAAAGTCGATATAGTGCTTGTAGATCGTGAGCACGTCATCCTGAGCTACGATGCCATCGCGTTTATGCCCCGCACATAAAAGCAAAAAGCACCGATCCTCCAATCGGTGAAGTTCCTTTCGCGATTTGCAGATCGGCTCCTTAACTGAAATAAATTATATTGTGCATGAACTAATGTTGCATGTTCGGGAGATAATTTTCTGTTTATGATTAAATCGAATACGAATTTTAAAAGGGGTGCGATGATTGGCTGTAAGATGAGAAGAGACGACTGAAAAAAACCGTTTCGTTTGAAAGCGATTACAATTTTTATCCAGAATCTGAAGCAAAAAAAGCGATATAGAGAAAGGGTGGATCATCTTTGAAAACTTGGAAAATGGGTATGGCACTAGTATTAATGATGACTGCGGCAGGCTGCGGGAAGGAAGAAGCGGGACAGAAGAGCGGAAGTGATCAGCAACAGTCCGCCCCGGCAAAGGTCGTGGATACGACGCCGGTTACGCTCAAATTCGCCATTCATTTGCCCATTAATGACGAATTCAAGCAGCTGTATATTGAGCCGATCGCAAAAAAATATCCCCATATCACGCTGGAGCTTGTGACCGCCAACTCGTTCAAAACGTACGATCAGCTCATTGCGGCGGGCGAGCTTCCGGACCTCTACATCTCATTTAACGGCAACATGCCGGGGTTAAAAGATCGTGGAATCAACATGGATATGAAATCACTATTCCAGCAAAATAAAGTGGACTTGAACCGATTCGGACAAAACTACCTGGACGATATTCAATATGCTGCGACCGAAAAAGGCGAATTATACGGCTTGCCGCTTGAAACGAGTTTTCATGCGCTGTATTACAACAAGGATATTTTCGATAAATTCGGTGTTCCTTATCCGAAGGACGGCATGACCATGGAGGATACTTATGAGCTTGCCAAAAAGGTAACGCGTCTCGATAACGGCGTTCAGTACCGCGGTTGGGATATCGCGAGTATCGTGAGGCTGGCGCAACCGCTCGGTCTGGAATATATTGACCACAAAACGGAGAAAGCCATTACGTCAAGCGAAGGCTGGAAGCGCGTATTCCAATTAGGCCAGCAAGTATATTCGATTCCGGGCAACGAACCGTCGAAAGATGCGAACAAGAACAGATTAAACGGATTCGCCAAGGAGCGCACCATCGCCATGCTGAATGAAACAAACCTGTTCTCGCGGCTGAAAGAGGCGGAGAAAGACGGGCTCAAGTGGGACGTCGTGCAGCATCCGTTCTACAAGGACAAGCCGAACACGTTCGGCAATGCGACCGTGTATATGGTAGGGGCTGTTCCAAAAACGAAACATATGGATCAGGTGCTCCAGGTGATGGAGGTGTTAACCTCCGATGAGGTGCAGATGAACGTTTCCAGAGCCGGCCGTGTCTCGCCGCTCAAAAATGAAGCCGTTCAGAAAGCGTTCGGTCAAAACGACGAAACCTTGAAAACCAAAAACTTGGCCGGAATCGTGAAAAGCAAGCCGGTAAAATACCCGACTTACTTATACCGGGAAATCGCCGAACCCATGACTGAGAAAAAATTCAGCCAAATATTGTCAAGCAATGGAGATGTAAATTCCGGACTTCGGGAGCTGGACGAAGAAATTAATAAAGCGGTTGAAGCCGAGAAGAAAAAATAACGGAGCGGTTAACAAGGCTCTTCTTGGAGGATATCGACCTCTTTCTATTTAAAATACCGATGACCCGTGGTAACTATTCCGCGGGTCCTTTTTTGGTGTGCCTCACATTCGCACAGTCTAGGTGGTTCAAAGGTGCAGCCCGGCAATGCGCTGAACCAGAGGTGGCAGCGCGTCCCCGTTTCCATATTGTATTAACCAAGTCTATAATTGAAATATAGTCCATTTCACTTGACAGGGGGTGCCGTTATGGGGATCCGAGACGTCCAGCAAATGTTCAATCGCTTTTTCGACGGTCTTGAGGTGCGCAGGCAGTCGGACCACCAGACGGAGCAGATGAAGCTGCATTCACGAATAGGAGAAGGCTCGGTTCACCGGATTGCTCCCCGCGCCGACCTGGGAATCGCTATGGCCGATTTTACATTGAATCACGATCGGCAAGTGAACTTCCGCACCGAGTTGCCCATGGTGGAATTGAGCTACTGCCTGCAGGGAGCAAGAATGGTTCATGTACCCGGTGCGCAATACGAGGTGCCGCCCGGCAGCTACACGCTTCAATTGGCCAATCCTGCCGAAGCCAGACTGCATTTTCCCCGCGATCAAGCCGTTCAAGCAGTGAGCATCGGCATTCCGGTCACCACCTTCCATCATTTTATGGAAGAAGTCGGCGGCGCACGTTCAATCGACTTTCACCGGGTGATCGGCGGACAGCCGTTTCGCATGTTTCATGAAAGGATCGATCCCTCCACTTCCATCCTGCTTGCGCAATTGGTGCAATCCGCCACCAAGCCGGGAGTAAGAAATCTCGAGATGGAGTACAGGATTCTCGAACTGATGTCTCTAGGCTTTCGCTCTTTCTTGCTCGACGGGAAACCCGAATTAACCAAGCTGTCCAGAACCGATCGGGCAAAAATCGAGCATGCGAGGGACATTATGCTCCGACGGATGGCTGAACCTCCTTCGCTGTTGGAGTTGGCGCGCCTGGTTGGCTTGAACGATCATAAATTGAAAGTCGGCTTTAAAGAGGTGTACGGCAACACCGTGTTCGGCTATTTAAGAGAGCAGCGTCTGGAGAAAGCGTTCCGGCTGCTGCAAGAAGGCCCTGCCAGTGTAATCGAAGTATCCTATGCCGTCGGGTATTCCAATCCGAGCTATTTTGCTGAAGCGTTTCGTAAGAAATACGGCATAAACCCCGGACAACTCGTTCGTCGGAGGTAAAAGAGCTTTCCCAGCCTTCGCAGTTCTCTCCGCATATTGAGCAATCCGCAATTTGCGACGTTGCAGGAACAACTGGAAGCGATGTGTCGAGTTCGACAAAACAAAAAGACGAGACCGAGCCTCCTTACTTGCCCGGCAGCCCGTCCTCGTCTTTCAAACTAATGAAATAAAATTTGCGAAAGGTATACCACAATCGATACCGTAATGCTGCTTAGCATCGTCGTCAAGATCACGGACTTGGCGGCATGTTCGGGATGATTATCGTATTCCAAAGCAAGCAGCGACGCATTCCTCGAGGTCGGGAAGGAGCTGGCGATAAACAACGCCTGCGCAATGACTCCATTCAGCCCCAGGTAAAGGATCAGCAGCAGAGATACAACCGGAGATACGATCAACCGCCCCAGAACGCTAAGGATAAGCACCAAGGGAATCTCGTTTATTTTCAAGTAAGCGCTTTGCGCCCCAAGCGTGAACAAGGCAATCGCAAGAAAAGCATCGGAAACGTTGTCTATCGGGTTCCAAACAAATGAAGGAATGCGAATCGCAAACGTATTCATCATAAGGCCGAGAAGCACCGCGTACAACGTCGGAATTTTCAAAAATTCCATCACCGTTTTCCAGCTCTTTTCATGCATGGCTGATACGGAGTTCATCATCCCGTAGCTGTAAGTCAGCATATTTTGGTAAACGGATATGACGACTTGGACGGACAGCCCGATCGGGTTGTCATGGAACACAAGCTGGCTGACGGGAAGGCCAAAATTGCCCGAATTGATGAGTACGACGCTATTTTTGAACACGGCCGCATGCTTTTTGTCAAACCTCGCGATGTTGGAAACGACCGTTGCGATCGCAATGAGCGAAATACTTAGCAAGATTAAATAACCGACGACGCCTAATAATAAGCTCCACTGCACTTTGCTTTCGTAAATGTTGGCGAAGCTAACGGTCGGCAGCAGCACGTACGTAGTTAATTTCGATAACGTGCCGATATCGAAATGAAATCGCCGATGCGCCACCAGTCCCGCCGCAATCAAGGCAAACACAGGGAAAATAACGTTGACTATAATCGTGAAAAATACATCCATCGCATCCACCGGCTCCCTGCTGGAATGTAACGCCCTCCTTATTCATAGTCGGGATCGCCGAAACAATCAAGATTTGCACCATAAATTGCATTAAAATCATACTGTTCATATGCCACGCGGCATGGTCAAATAAAAAAACGGCTGATTCCTCGGGAGAATTCCTCCGGGAAGCAGCCACGGCAGCATCTTTGCTTGCTTTTCGTGCGTGTCGAGTAAGCTTGATCACTTTATTTACAATTCGCCGTGACGTAATCAATCAGCTCATCCAAAGTTCCAATATATTGATCGATTTCATCCAATTGATAAAACGTGCTTGTCGTTTCAACGTTATTGACTTCGTCATCGGGAGCGTACAGATATACCTTTTTACCCAGTCCAAGCGCGATGCCGAGCTCGATGTGACTTCCTTTTCCAGCCGGCAATATGACGATGACAAGGTCGGCTTCGATCACGGCATTCCTCTCTTGCTGCCCGATTTCTTTCAACCGCTCCAGCGTCAGAGCCCCTCCCGGGTTCGTCCAATCATAAGTATGGGTAAATCCGAGATGTTTCAGCTGTTCGCTAACGTACCTGACTTTCTCTATGTTTTTAAAACTCGATGCAACGTAAAATTTCACTGGCTTTCCTCCGACTTGCGTTCTACATGTCTCACTCTAGGGCAGCGAGTTGCCGTTCACCGAAGTTACTTTATCGACGATTTGCTCCCGTGTAACATATCCGATATCCCGGCTGTCCGCACTATTCGACCGATTGTCGCCCAGAATGAAATAGCTGCCGTCCGGCACGATGGCAGCAATGAAAATGAACATTAGTTTTTCCACGATTCCATATAACCCCCAATGAGGAATAAACTTGCGCCAGGCGGCTATTTCCAAACGATTTGCTGTTTGCCGCTAAAGCCTCCCGGAATGGTCGTCCACAGTTGATGAAGCCGCGACTCGGCAAGCTGCAGCTTCCTGAAATGCCATGCCTCCTCTTTGGAAAATGCGCCGCAGTACCGGGCATCCCCGTCTTCGGACAGAATGAAATATTGCCATGAATCATACGGATTTTGAAAATAGCCGTCCAGGCTTTCTTTGTGGCCTTCGTCCGCGAACAAAAACTGTAAGGTATAATCTACACCGTAATTGGCGACGTACACTTTTTTATTCGTTGTGGCATCGATACCCGGCTCAAACTCGCCTCGAATCGCCCGCGGGCTGGAATGCCGGTTGAACAGTTCCATATACCGGTGGCCGCCCGACGCATTCCATGGCACAAGCGCGTATCGTGAGCAAGAAGGAAACGTCCCTCTCACCGACGCTTCAAAGCACGGTTCGCCGTACGGAACGTATTGGCCGCGGAAGCATGGGTCGTCTTCGGGCCGATCGGGCAGCTGCTGGTAATACGGATCCGGCTTGGCTGCAGCGAGCCGCGGCGCGATCCGCTCCGCAAAGGCGTACACCGTGATTTCGAGCGGAGCGAAAAAGCCGTGATTCGAAACGCCAAAGAAGTCAACGACACCGCACACCGTTTCGTTCACCTGCACAAGCTGCGACTCCAACATATGCATCGACCCGCCTGCACGCAATGTGCTTGCATAGGTGTCCTGTCCGTTCGGAGCATTGGTCAGCCACCCGTGCCAGGCAAGCGTTCCTGCCATGATCGACTGGCTGTGGACCGAGATGCCTGTGCGGTTCACATATAGATGCACGGCGGACTTGCCCGGATTTCTTACGGCGACAGCCAGCTTCACAGGAAACTTCGTATTGTTGTAATGGTATAAGAAGACCCGTACCCGGCCGGTTACGGTATCTCTGTACAAATATAGCCCTTCATCCGCCACCGCCTGCTGCTTCAACTGCTGCCCGCCCAAATATTCCGGGTTGTTGCTTTGCATTAGCGTGTAGCCTGTTTTAAAAAGCGATATATGGCTGTTCATGAAGGCTCCTTCGCGAACCTTGCGCACTTTCTCACATTCACCCAGTGTCATCGTTTCCTCCCCCATACCGCAAATAGTTAGGCCTTTTTATACTGTATGTGCGGGATGGAGCGAATTATCGATGATTTTTAAGCAAAAGTTGCGTTCGGCAGGCGGAACGAAATCAACTCGCGCAGGGATGCATCCGTCAAGAAGCCGACTTTGTCCGGTTCGCCGCTTCCATCAAGCGTGCTTTGCGCCAATTGCCGAAACGGTAATACAGCACGTTGAGGGCTGCGGCGATCGCGAAGCTGATCGGAAAGCTCCACCAGATCATATCGAAGCCGTACGCGCTGCCAAAGTACTCTGCGAACGGGATTCGGACAAGGAGCAGCGCGATGAACGAGATGACGAGCGGAACGACAACCGCCCCCGCGGAACGGACCACACCCGCCACGACGTTAAAGATACCGAAGAGAATGAAAGACCAGAGCGTAAGATTATTGATATGGATGCCCAGATCGATCGCCTTGCCCTCCAGCGGCAAAAACAAACCTAACGCTTCGCGGTTGAACAGATGAATGATGGCGACGATAGAGCCGGTCAATCCAATGTTGAAGGCAACGCCGATCCAGGTAATGCGGCTGACCCGGTCCCACTTGCCGGTCCCGATATTTTGCGAAGCCATGGACGTCACCGCTCCGCCGATCGCCATCGCCGGCATCTGCACGTAGCTGGATATTTGGTTGGCAACGCCGAAGGCCGCCGTAGCCTCGGAGCCGAAGGCGTTGACAATATGAATGAGCACCAAGTTGCTGAGCGAGACGACCACCATGTTCAGCCCCATCGGCAATCCTTTGCGGATCAACACGCCGATTAAGGGCCAATCCAGTCGAAGCAGGTGGAGATCGTTTCGCGTAATGCGCAAAAAATATTTTTTCGCGTACAAATACATCAAAAGCAGCACGAAGCTGACGAACTGGGCGATGAACGTCGCGATCGCCGATCCGCTGATGCCAAGCTCCGGGAACGGACCGATGCCTGCAATGAGCAGCGGGTTCAGCACGATGTCCAGCAGCGCGGACAGCAGCAGGAAATAAAACGGTGTCTTTGCGTCACCCGAGCCGCGTAGCACGGCCATGACCAGGTTGTATCCGAACATAAACGGGATACCGGCGAAAATGATTTGGGTGTACTTCACGGCCAGCTCTTTGGCGTCGGGCGGCGTATTCAGCAGGTCCAAAATATGTGGAGAAAATAGGATGCCCGCCAAGCCGACGATCACGGACATGACGGCAAAGAACACCGTGCTGGTACCCACGACACGCTTGGCTTCGTCCACCTTTTGAGCGCCGAGATTTTGCCCGACGAGGATGACCGCCGCCATGGAAATTCCGAAGATGAGACTTAGCAGGAAAAACATAATGATGTTCGCGTTAGACGTGGCCGCCAAAGCGGTCTCGCCGAGAAATTTGCCGACCCAGATGGAGTTGATCGAGCCGTTGAGCGACTGCAGCACGTTGCCCAGCAAAATGGGCAGCGAAAAAAGAAAAAGCGTCTTGCCGATGGGTCCTTCTGTTAATACCGGTCGTGCCTTGGCTTGCGGCTTCATGGAAGATCCTCCTAATGTCCGTCGGTAGTAAAACGGCACCATGCAATCCAGGCCAAGGGAATCCGTTTCGATCGTTACCTTGGCCAAGACATCTACACATTGCCATTACTGCCTATTTTACGTTTCACGGGAGCTATTTTCAATTGCAGCAGGCTCTACTCCCCATCGGACGTTGACAATAAATAATATTGCGTTGAGCTGACGTATTCGCGGAACGACCGTATTCGGCTGTGCTCGAACGCTGGGTGTTGGGTGAAGATGCTTCGGCAGTATCGTTAAGGGGCCGGACTTGAATCACCAGGCATAATACGACTTCACATCCGCGCCGACAAAGCTCTCCAGTAGACCAAATTGAATGGATAATCCCAATCGATCGTTTGCGGTTCGTCAACCATCTGGTGAAGCCGATTATTGTTAAATAGTATCGATCCTCTCTGGTCAAAAGCAACCCCGTCGACCCACAACATCCGGTCATGGATCCATGGTACCCGCTGTTCATTTCCCTACATATACTGTAAGTAGGGAGAGATGAGCATGATCAATAACGGTCACAAAAGAACGGCTAACGACTTCGTTCTATTGGATAGGCGGTATATCGATGTTACCGGGGATCATATTCTTGACCGCATTTCCTTTTACGGGCAAAAATACAACCCGGATACCGCCTATTACAAACAGTTGGTTGTTGAAGTGGCGGATAGAACCCAGCCTAAACCAGCCATTATTACACTGCCGGGCGGATATAATCCGACCATGCAGTTTTGCGATCTTAACGGAGATAACGCCGCAGACATTTATGTTTCTGCTGAGACGGGTGGAAGCGCTGGAACATCGGACTTTTACTTGTATACTGATCTCAATAACATTCCAAAACAACTTCCTGTACCTCAGCCTCTTGAAATCTCCGGCCAATTTCAAGATCAATATCAAGTATCCATTTCGATCAAAGAGTCCAATAAAACCTTTACCCTGGATTTATCTGAAAGGAAAAATCAATACGATCAAGCCGGCTATTATAGGAACGGCAAACTAATCACCCCGACTAACGTGCTTCCGAATGCGTACACCGTTCTTCGTCCGGTTCGCCTGAGTCATGACGGAGTTTGCAGTTTATATGGTATTCAGCGAATCGCCGGATTTTACAATGCCGATACGATCGCTTATGTCACTTCTCTATGGAAATGGCATACCAATCATTGGATGCTTCTCGAAACTGACGTTCGTAAGGCCCCTTGATATTCTATATCTCTTGGAGACGGCAGAAGACTGGGACCTCTCTCTGTTCGAGACCAAAGCTTTGCTAATGAGAATATGCCCACCTGCTGCATGTTGCACGGTCGTAAAGGAACGCGCTGATTGCAAAGAAAAAGCGGCTGCCTCCCGGCAACCGCTTCCCTCGCAAAGACAACTACGTATTCACCAACTTGCCCTGCATATCCACCTCTTCGTTATACCACTGCGCCTGGGCGCGATACATTTTGGCGTATTGGCCGTCCAGGGCCATCAGCTCTACGTGGCTGCCTTCTTCTATAATTTCACCGTCCGCGAATACGAGGATACGATCGACGATAGAGGTAATCCCTAATCGGTGGGAAATTAGAATCGTCGTCTTGTCTCCGGTAAGCTCGGTGAAGTCGCGGTACAGCTGCGCCTCGGCAACCGGATCGAGTGCGGCCGTCGGCTCGTCCAGCACCATGATTCTCGCCTTGTCGCGATATATCGCTCTTGTGATCGCGAGCTTCTGCCATTGCCCGCCAGACAAATTATTGCCGCTTTCGCTGAACGTGCCTACCACTTCGTCCAATCCGCGGGGCTGCGATTCGATTAAAGAATAAGCATTCGTCTTTTTCGCCAGCTGTATGAGTTCTTCATCCGTTGCGCTGCGAGTCCGATCCCCAATCGTAATGTTGTCGCGAATCGAAGTCTCGTACTTGCCGAAGTTTTGAAACACGACCGAAATCGCACTGCGCACGGTCGCAAGATGATCCGCAGCATCCAACCCGCCGACGGTGATGTGCCCGGAGGTCGGCTGATGCATGCCGCACAACAGATTGATGAACGTCGATTTGCCCGAGCCGTTCTCGCCGACAATCGCAATCTTCTCCCCTTGCTTGATGGTCAGATCGATATGCTTCAGTGCCTGTACGTCGGCATTCGGGTAGGCGAAACTGACATTGTCGAATAGAATATCCGCCCGCTCCAGAACGACGGGATGCTCCTCCAGCTTTTCTTTCGGCGTATCTTCCAGCTGGAAAAAATCACGCATATATTGAATGTCGCCGAAAAAACGCGCCGCTCCCACGAACACTTTGGTCGTCGCCGTTTGCAGCTGGGCGGAGAGCGTGAACACCAGCATGAAGATACCGAGGCCCATCGCCGGATTATCGTAAATTTTCTTCGCAACGAGCAGCAGGATACCGATATACACTGCGTTTCGGAGCACATCTGCGATAGAGTTATACAGGACGTGCTTGCGGGTGATGCCGTTTTTCTTTTTCAAATAACCGCTCGATACGTCGCGCCACTTCTCTTTAATCCAATCGTAAATGCCGTAAAATCTTACATCGTTCATCGACTTGCACTGCTCGTTCGCACCGGACGCCATGTAAAACAAATGGACGGACATGGCTCCCTCTCTCATGTTCTTCGTATTATTCTTGTAATCCTCATCCTTCTGGATAATGGAGAGCACGACGGCGGGAATGCAGGTCACGAGCAAAATGACGACAACCCACGCGCTGACATTCGACAGCACTGCAATAATGCTAAGGAACGTAATCAACTGCTGCAAAATGACGACCGTCTGCTGCATGCTTGCCGCTACCTGCGAGCCGCCGAACATTTCGGCAAACGCCAGCTTTTCGCGAAAATCCCCTTCGTTCTCGATATACTTGTACTCCACGCGGCTCGCGCAATCGATAATCGTCTTCTTGATATACTTCGTCGTCCGCTGCTGGTCGATCTCGGCGCAATAGTCGCTCACAAACGTATATCCGGCCTGAATGATATAAAGGCTTATAAGCAAAATGAAGACGATGAGCCCTTGAGACACGGTCTCTTGCCCCTGGGACATGAATTGAACGTGATCCGTAAACGTTCTAAGCGCAGTCGAGATCCATACCGGCATAAACGCCATGGCAAAGCCCAATACGTTAACCGTAAAAGATAGTTTGCTTTTCGTGCGGAAGCTGACCGTCAGCGCCCTCCAGGCAATGGATACGACGTCGGAAGCTTTGAGCTTTTCTTTGTTTGGTTCCCGTTTCATCGGTCGCTCCTCCTTTTCGCCGTTATTGTCCGGTTCCTGCGGCCGGTCTTAGATCGCCGCTCGTTTCGTTGTCGTACCACTGCGCCTGTTCCCGGAACAATTTGGCGTACACGCCGCTTCGCTTCATCAGATCGTCGTGGGTGCCATCCTCGACGATGGTGGCGCCGTCCAGTACGAGTATACGGTCGGCGAGGCGGGCAAAGCCGATCCGGTGCGATACGAGAATCGAAGTTCTTCCTCCCAGCTTCTGCTTGATGTGAAAAAACTGCTCCATCTCCGCGATCGGATCCAGCATCGAAGCCGGCTCGTCGAAAATCATCACGTCCTTGTCGCTCATGTGCGTGCGGGACACCGCCACGCGCTGCCCTTCGCCGCCGGAGAGCACCGCGCCGTCTTTGTACACTTGCTTGCCCAAGCGGTGGCCCAGCCCCTGCCTCAGTTTGTTGATCAGCTTCGCGGCCCCGCCCTTCTCCATCGCGCTCCTGATCATGCGCTCGTTGCCGACTTCCTTTATATTCCCAATGCCTACATTTTCTCCAAGCGTTAGATGAAACAAGTAAAAATCTTGAAAAAACACGCCGACCTTGTCCATCATAAAATGTTTGCGGTAATCGATATGCGGCCGGCCCATAAACTTCACTTCTCCGGACGTCGGCCGGTACAAGCCTAGCAAAACTTTGATCAGCGTCGTTTTTCCGCAGCCGTTGCCGCCCACTAGCGCCACCGTTTCGCCGTATTTGATCTTGAAGTTGAGATCCTTCAGAATCGGCTTCGCTTCGCTGTACCCGAACGTCATGCCGTTCACTTCAAAGCAATGCTCATCATCCAGTGCCGTGTTTGCTTTATGCTGCTCTTCTTTCGGATCGACCGCCTTCGTATTTTCGAAAAAGCGCCGCTGAATATCAAGACCGTAAAGACCGTAATCAAGCTGCTGGTAGCTTCTAGGGACAGTGGAAACGGCTTCCGAAATGTGGAGGCAAAGCGTAAAAATCATGAGCAGCACATCCGGGCCCATTTTGCCGCCCGCTACTTGAAACAAGGAATAGACGATCATCAGCACCATGAACAAATAAAACCCGGCTTTGCTGAGAAAGGTCAGCTGCGCAATGCCGAACGTGCGCCGCACTTCGCTTTGTTCGATCTGACGGTACGCTTTCTCCCAATCCGCTTTAATTTGCTCCGCGCTGCCGAAAATTCGCGTTTCCTTCGCCGTATCGCCGGTCTGTGTGAGCTTCTCGAAATAATCCGCTCTGCGCAGCATTTCCCGCAATTCTTTCCAGACGGTGCGCACTTTGCCGGAGAAGGCGGAGTTGAGGAAAATCACGACTACGATGTAGACCGCCGCCATGACAAAAATGAATTTGGACGCGCTGAACGCTACCGCCAGAAGCGAAACGATCGAGGCGAGCTTGGCGAGAAGCGCGCACCCCGAGCTGGTCAAATCCGTTAGCGAACCGCAGCGGGAGATGGCCGAGAAGTAATCATCCCTGACGTCCTTCTTCACCATTTCGGTCAGATCGATTCGCTGGGCGCTGTCCATCATCACTTCTTCCAGACCCAAGTAGTATGAATCATACATCATCATGTACAGCAGATCGTCGTTCAGCCGCGCCGATAGCCCGGATATCGTAAGTATGAGGCCGAGCATTACAATATCGGGCATTACGGAAGCAAATGTCCCCGTACCTGAGGAAAGAAAGGCGGACAAGTTCGCGATAATACTCCGGTTGTAATGGAGCGCCACCGCAGGCAGTACGGCAAGGCCGACGCTAAGCACCGTCCAGAACAAAAACATCTTCTTGTCGATTTTCCAGGCAAGCTTGATTCCCCACTGCGCCGCTTTCAGTTTGTTCTTCATTTTGTATGTTTTCTTTGCTGCCATGTTGCCCTCGCTTTCTCATCCGATTATGTCAAAAAAACGCGAAAAAGACGCCGGAATCCCTGCTTTCTGCCATTCAGGGTTTCTCAGCGTCTCTCCCTTGATCGAAAGATAACTACCATATTATGCTAATCAAATTTTACTGTCAATCGTTTCCTGCCCTATTTTTCAATAAACTCGAACAAAAACGATTGTCCATTGCGATAGAAGCGCGGATCATACAGCCCGAGCCGCTTCTCATCGTCGACAATCACTACAAAAGGAGACCACTCGTACAGCGTCTTCGCTTTCGGATTTTCCGTGAACAACTGATCCAGGTTCGTACCTTCTTTCGATACGAGCTGCATTTGATGCTGCAGCCCAGTCCATACCGTCGCCCTGGAAAGATCGACCTTATCGCCTTTCTTCCCGATCACCGTAAATACGCCGGGAACAAAGTCCGCCGACAAGGCAATTTCGTCATATATCGGTTCAGCCTGGCGGTATAATGTATAGCCTTGCGCGGACTGCACCAGAACATGAAGCGCCATGACCAGCCACACCAAGCGATAAATGCGAAATGAAGGGATCCGCTTCAAGCGCCCGCCCCATCGAACGGCGACAAAGCCGATGAGCATGACCGCCCAGAAGACGAGATCGACGATCGGCACCGTGCCGAAGGTGACGCGCATCGGCGAGAAAGGCTCGAAGTACCCCGTTCCCCAAGCATTGAACAGATCGCTTGTATCGTGAATGAACACCGCGATCAGCGCGATGATGAATAAACTCCATCCTTTGGTGCGCCACAGCAGGCGTGCCATCCCCGAGAGCAGCGCCGCCCATACCGGCACAAGCCAGACGGAATGCGTCAGGCCGCGGTGCCACATCTGGTATCGGCCGGCCGAATCCCACCAGGCGGAAATGACGTCGATGTCGGGAATTTGCGAGCCGGCTACCGTCGTGAAGAGCAGAGCCTGCTTCTCCCGCTTCGACATCTCGCTTTTATCCACCGCGCCGTACAGTGTAAGTCCGAATAATGTGTGTGTAATCGTATCCATAAATGTTAACGGCTCCTCCCCTACCGCTAAGTATAACGTACTCTGAAACCGGGTGAAAGCTGAGGCTTTTCCCGCTCTCCTGCGGCGCGGGGTTTTCCGTCATCGGCCCAAATGTTTGGAAAAGGAACCGGCTCTTCGGCTATAATAAACCAAGACTATATGGAAGGGAGCGGAGTCAACCATGTCCAGCGTCAGCATTATTTATGCGCACCCTGATGATGAAACGTTTCTAAGCGCCTGTCTCATTCGGCAGCTTGCCGATTCGGGGCATCCGCCCGCCTTGCTGCTAGCTACCAGGGGCGATGCAGGAAAGAAGAACGGTGCCTTCGGCCATCTATCCAATGAGCAGCTGGGAGAACTGCGAGAGCGCGAAATGAGCCGCGCGGCAGCCGTTATCGGGTTATCGGAAGTCGTTCAGCTCGGTTATCCCGACGGAAAGCTCGCAGCCGTGGAGGAGAACGAAGCCGTGAAGCGGGTCGCGGAATTTATCAACCAATGCCGGTCCAAGGCAGTGTTCACCTTTCCCGAAGACGGCGGCAATCGCCATCCCGATCATATGGCGATCTCCCGTATCACGACGAAGGCTGTGCTTAGCGGCCAGTGTCCGGCCGTGGAGCGGCTCTACTATGTCATGTCGGATGAATTGCGGAAGGAAGGGCACAAGCCTACGTTGTCTATCGATACGGAGCCGCAGTGGCGGATGAAAGCGGAAGCGCTGCGGGCACACGAATCGCAAATTCTCGCGATTGAGCGGTATTTCGGCAAATTGGACGTATTTCCGGAAAATCGCAAATACGAGTCTTTCATTCTGGCATGGGAGCAAGGGACTTTCTGGCCTGGGAAAAGCGAAGCGAAGGCCAGAGAAGAACTTCATTTGCCGTCGGTCTAAAGGAAGTCGGACCAAGCGGAATCTATTTTCCAACAAAGGAGCTTCTGACGATGCCACAGATCGATATGCCTTCCATTGTTCTTTTAATTTTAGCGGCGCTCGGGATTCTCAGCAGCAACTCCTCGGTTACGATTGCCGTCGTCGTGCTGCTGCTCGTTCGTGTCGTCCACCTTCATCAAGCCTTTCCTTGGATCGAAAAATACGGTCTGACGCTTGGAATTATTGTATTGACCGTAGGCATCCTGGCGCCGATCGCCAGCGGCAAAATTGAGTTCCAGACCATCTACCAGTCTTTCCTTCATTGGAAATCGCTGCTGGCGATCGCCATCGGCGTACTGGTCGCCTATATGGGTGGCCGCGGCGCCGCTCTAATGACGAATCAACCCACGGTCGTTACCGGATTACTGCTGGGTACGATCATCGGGGTCGCCTTTTTCCGGGGCGTTCCGGTCGGCCCGCTCATTGCGGCGGGAATATTGTCGTTGTTTCTCGGCAAATCCTAACGACCCGGGGTTCAGATTTCATGTGTACAATTGCGGCTACTGCATTATACTAAGTAAAATAGGAACGAGAATCGCAGGAGGATTATAACAAAATGAGCGTACATATCGCAGCCAAACCAGGAGATATTGCAGAAACGATTCTAATGCCGGGCGACCCGCTTCGGGCCAAATTTATTGCGGAGACGTATTTGGAAAATGTCGTTTGCTATAACGAAGTGCGGGGAATGCTCGGTTTCACCGGAACGTACCGCGGGCAGCGCCTGTCCGTGCAAGGTTCGGGCATGGGCATACCCTCGTTCAGCATTTATGCCAATGAATTGATTCGGGAATACGGCGTGAAGAACTTGATCCGCGTCGGAACGTGCGGCGCGATGCAGGAGCATGTCCACGTTCGGGAGTTGATCCTCGCTCAGGCCGCTTGTACGGATTCCAACATCAACCGGCTTGTGTTCCCCGGATTCGATTTCGCTCCGATCGCCAGCTTCGCTTTGTTGAAAACGGCTTATGAGCAAGCGACAGCAAAAGGCATCAAGCCGCATGTTGGGAACATTTTCAGCTCCGACTCCTTTTACCGCGACGACAAAACGGTGGTCGAAAGACTGATGGCTCACGGGGTATTAGGCGTCGAGATGGAAACAACCGCGCTGTATACGGTTGCCGCCAAGTACGGCGTAAACGCGCTGACGATATTGACGGTTAGTGATCATTTGTTGACCGGGGAAGAAACGACATCGGAGGAGAGACAAACTTCCTTCAGAGAAATGATGGAAGTGGCTCTAGAAACGGCTATAACGATGTAACGTGTCATAAAAAAAATGGATCCCGGGCTTCCGTTAAAGGTTGCTCGGGATATTTTTGTTGAAACATTTAAGCATTGTTCAGTACGAATTTACAACCGATCCGCAATCTTCTGCGCCGTCTGTTCGCCGTTCAGGATGCAATCCGGGATGCCGACGCCATAATAGGAGCAGCCGGCCAAGATCACGTTTGGGTAACTCTCGGCAAGTTTGTCTTCAAGCGATTTCACGGTCTGCGGGTGCTTCAAATGATAGTTGGGCATCGTTTCATGCCATTTGGTTACTTCGAACGATACCGGTACGCCTGTGATGCCGAGGCTGTCTTCAATGTCTTTCCGTGCTACCTCCAGCAATTGTTCTTCGGTCATTTGCTGGAGCCTTTCATAATCGCGGCCGGTGCTCTTATAAAATAAGCGGACCAATAACCGTTTTCTCTCCGAAGTGTGCTCCCACTTGCGGCTCGTCCATGTACAGGCATTACACTTCAGATCGCTGCCATCCGCGACGATAAAGCCCGTCCCGTCCTTGGGCAATTCGCTGTCCAGAATGTCGAATCCAAGATAGGCACTGATGAGCGAGCTGTTTTTCAGCCGGTTGAAATCTTCATCCAGCCGCTCGTCCTGAAGAAGGCGCTGCGCCACCGGATGCAGCGTACTCAGTACGATGAAATCCGCCGCCACCTCTTCGTTGTTGGATAGCGAAACGAGGTACCGCTGCGGACGCTTCTCGATTTTCTCGGCCCGTACACCCTTATAAATACGTGCATCCGTCAGCCGTTCTTCCATACGATCGACCAGAGAAGAGACGCCTTGTTTGAACGACAAAAACTTCTTGTCTCCGGTTCCCTGGAACCGCTGCTTGTTCTCGGCCAATCCTTGAATAATGCTGCCGTATTTATTTTTATATTCGAGCAGATACGGCAGCGTAGAGGCGATCGTCAAGTCTTCCAGTTGACCGGAGTATACGCCCGACAACACTGGGGAAATTTGCTTTTCCACCAGTTCCTTGCCAAGAAAATATTCCAGAAACGCCCCGACGGAGCTTTCCTTTGTAAACGTTTCGTTCGTCGTGTAGAAATCTTTTAACGCGTCGACCTTGCCTTGCGCCGATACGAGAGTGGTCGTAGCCAACGATTCCACGCTGAGCGGAATGCCGAACACCGCATCCTTCGGAATTTGTTTTAACTCGCCGTCCGTATAAATATAGGAGATTCCCGTGGCGTTATACACAACGTCATCCTGCAAACCGAGCTCTTCCAATAATGGAGCGACGTTCGTCTTGCGCGCGACAATTGAGTCCGCTCCGGTCTCCATAATAAATTCACCGTCATGAACGGTTCTGATTTTACCGCCTAAGGTATCGCCTGCTTCCACCAGCACGATGTTTGCATCCAGATTCCTCGATTTCATCGTGTTCTGAAGATAATAAGCAGCCGATAGTCCGGTAATGCCTCCGCCGATAATGACTACTGTTTTCAATGCGATCCACCCGCCTTGCCTGTAATGTAAACCGTTATCGTAAACGAAACGCAACCGAATTGCGAGTATAAGTTCTACTCATTATTATACGTCTCTTTGCCAGTCATAACCATGAATTCGGGCTTGTTGTAACGGCAAACAGGGAAAGTTTCATATAAACGACAATTTTAGGAGAGCATCCTGCGCAGCAGTAGAGCCTCTCCTTATGCCAAGCCGCACAGGCCAAACACGGAGACAAAAGGGCTAATATTCCTTCAAGCACAAATTTGCGTCTGTCCATTGTATGGCGGACGTCCGTCTTCAACTTTTCTAATGCGGAAGCCGTGTTATATAATAAGTTATGTATATGCATTCCTGCTGCTGGAATCGGCGCAATTATCGTATATTAGGAGAATCGCAAATGAACATTACCGAAATTCGAACGGATTTGATTGATGAAGATACCGACCAGCCTCGATATCAGTTTATCGAAGAGTCGCTGCAGGAATTAATGAAAAGCATCGAGGAGCTCGGCCTGCTGTCCCCGATCAAAGTGAGAACGACGAATGACGGCCGTTATAAAATCATTTACGGCAACCGGCGGTACAAAGCATGCCGCGAGCTGGGCCGACCGACCATCCCGTGCATCGTGTCCGACGTAACGGATGAGATGGAAATTTATTTGGAGCAAATCGCGGAAAATTTGACGAGAGAAGGCTTCTCTCCGATCGAAGAAGCGGAAGCGTTCCACAAGCTGCTGCACGATCCGAAATTCAGCAGTTCGACCAAATTTTTGTCCAGTAAGCTCGGCAAACCGGAGTCCTATATCAAAAATAAATGCGACCTGCTGAAATTCGGCAATGCGGTGCGCAAATTGATCGTTCACGGGACGGAAATCCGCAAGGATGCACTGACGGAAGATCAATTGATGCCCATCAAAGATTTGCCTCTCGAGTACCGCGATCCCCTCGCCCTGATTATTGCCAGAGACGAGATGCCCGTAAGCGATGTGAAGAAAATTGCCCGTTTGTTCAAAGACGGTGAATTTTCGGACGCCACGAAGGGCAAGCTGCTCTACAAGACAGGGCCCGGACTGCTCGAGACGTGGTCGGTGCATCAGCATAACAAAGCGGAAAGAAACAAAATCGCTGAACCGAAAGAAACAAGTCCCCGGCAAAAAAAAGCAAAAAAAGAAGAAAGCGCGCCGGCGGCCGTTACGGCAGCTTCCATCGAAAGCGAGCTGCACAAGCTAGCCGCCGCCTTGCCGACATACCGACCGATGACGGAAGAAACGATCCTTACCCGGGACGCCCTCCCGGCGGATGCGAAAGAGCGCTTCGCAAGCGATGTCGACGCACTGATCGAGAACTTGGAACATTATTTGGCGGAGTGGAAAAAGGTAAAGGAGCTGTTAAAGTAACGCTATCATAGAGGCGGTTCCCCTGGTCAATTGACTTGGGGGACTGTCTCTTTTTGTTGTATTCGTGTTATTCCTCATTTCATTCATTTACAGTATAATAATGGAAATCAATTGGCATAGGAGGATTGTCCATGGTTCACAGCGACGATATCGTCATTGGCATCGACGGCGGCGGAACGCATACCCGGGTCATGATCAGCGATTTGGCGGGGAATGTGCTTTCTTACGTGGAGAAAGGCGGCGCATCCATCCGCAAAGACATTCAGGCCAAGCGCAATGTTCATGAGGCCATTCACGAAGCGCTGCAGCGTACGGGAAGCGAACTTCATCGCGTTCGCGGAATCGCCGCGGGCATCGCAGGATATGATTCGGAATCGGATCTGGAATGGGTCGAGCCTTTGACCGACGTGGACGGGCTCTCTTGTCCCAGATGGCACATCAACGACGCTGTGGTTGCACACTACGGGGCGCTGCTGGCTCAGCCCGGGATTGTCGTCATCTCGGGAACCGGCTCCATTATTTTGGCGATTACGGAAGATGGGCGGTCGATCCGAAATTACGACTTCCATCATTATGCCGCAAGCGCAGCAAGATTTATCGCGTATGACGCCGCTTACGAAACGTTGGCCGGAAATACCGATGAAACGGATGCCGCATTCGTGCGGTCCATGCTTCGGCATTGGGAGGTCGTTTCCATTCAGGACTTCGAAAAACTCGGACGAGCTGGATTCCTGAACGATAGACGCGAACGCGACAAAAAATTCGGGCAATTCGCCCCCGCCGTCACGGAAGCCGCTTTGCAAGGCAGCTCCACTGCCAAACGCGTATGCGACCGGGCGATTGCGCAAATTAAAGTCGGTGTGGAACTATTGGCTGCTTCCTTTTCCGAACCTACCGTAGCGGTGACCTTCATCGGCAGCGTCGTCAACAGTCCCTACTTCCTCGACCGCCTCGGCGATCATCTGGCCTCCGGCAATAATAAACGATATCGCATCGTTAAGCCCTGCTGTTCTCCCGTTACCGGAGCGGTCCTTTACGCCATGAACCGACTGAATGTACCGCTTCATGACGACTTGGTCCGCAATCTGCAAAAAAGCGTCTACTCGGTTTCGTAACTCCGGGCTTAAACGATTCCCCTTTCCGCTCCCTGTGATTTTCGCAAAAAACGAACAGCCATGTCTCTAATCATCGCGGCGCAGTCGTACGAATTTCGGCCTGCAAGCGATTTGTATTATACTTGACTATATCTCAAATAAACTGGAGTTGAACAATCGCGATGAAACACGAGATTATATCCCGCTTCATCTCCTACGCGAAAGTGGATACGCAGTCCGACGACGGCAGCGAGACTTGCCCTTCAACCCCCGGACAGCTAACGCTTGCGCGTCAACTGGTCGATGAATTGAAAGCCATCGGCATGCAGCAAGTGACGCTCGATTCCAACGGCTATGTGATGGCGACGCTCCCGGCCAATTCGGATAAAGACATTCCGACGATCGGCTTCCTGGCGCATATCGATACAGCCACCGATTTCACCGGAGCCGGCGTCAACCCGCAAGTCGTGGAAAACTATGACGGTCAGAATATCGTGCTGAACGAAGCGATGAACATCGTCCTCTCCCCTCGCGATTTTCCGGAGCTGGCCGGCTACAAAGGCCATACGTTAATCACGACGGACGGCACCACGCTGCTGGGCGCTGACGACAAGGCCGGCATCACCGAAATCATGACGGCTATGGCTTATTTGATTCAGCATCCCGAGCTGAAGCATGGCAGGATCAGAGTTGCTTTCACGCCGGACGAAGAAATCGGCAGAGGCCCGCACCGGTTTGATGTCGAGGCGTTTAACGCTGCATTTGCCTACACGATGGACGGCGGGCCGCTGGGCGAGCTTCAGTACGAAAGCTTCAACGCAGCGGCGGCTCGCATCACATGCAAAGGCAAAAACGTACACCCCGGCACGGCCAAAGGCAAAATGGTCAACGCCGCCAAAATCGCCATGGAGCTGCACGGGAAATTGCCGCCGGCCGAGGCGCCGGAGCATACCGAAGGCTATGAAGGCTTTTATCATTTGATTTCGATTCAAGGTGGCGTGGAGCAAACGGAGCTGCGCTACATTATCCGCGATTTCGACCGCAGCCGGTTCAACGAAAGAAAGGTAGAGCTGACCCGCATCGTCAAGGAGTTGCAATCAGTATACGGCGAACAGCGCATCGTCCTCGAAATGAAAGACCAGTATTTCAACATGCGGGAAAAAATCGAGCCCGTGAAGCATGTCGTCGATATCGCCCATCAAGCGATGGAGAATCTCGGCATTTGGCCGGTCGTTCAACCGATTCGCGGCGGTACGGACGGTTCCCAACTGTCGTACATGGGCCTGCCGACACCGAATATATTTACCGGCGGCGAAAACTATCACGGCCGATTCGAGTACGTTTCCGTGGACAATATGGTTTTAGCTACGAAGACGATCATTGAAATTGCCAAGCTGTACGAACAGAAAGCATAACCGTTCGAATCGACGCAAGCGAGGATCCATCATCGCATGCAAAAAACCAGACGTCCGACATCGGCGGTCTGGTTTTTTCGTCAGGGCGGGATCGCTTATGCCGGAAGCGACCTCTTGCGACCGCCTATGTATTTTTGACTGCTGCCGGCAAAGCCCCATTCGGATAAGCCGCTGTCAGCTCAAGTACACTTTTTCGCCGACCTGGATCTCCCCCGTCTTGGTAACGGATGCATACACGCCGAAATTCAAATTCATTTCCTCGTTTACTTTCTTGAGCAATGTATGATCACGTTCCAGCGTATCCGGGTCGATGGAGATCATCGAGCACCGCTCGCAATACGCGTCCACTTGCAGCCCCGCCGTTCCCACGGACAGCCGCTTTCCGATCCAATCGTCTTCACCGAATGAATGATCGGCTAGTGCCACAACGATGTTTGCCCGAAACCTTCGGTGATCTACCGGCTTTCCCCACTGCGCTTCCAGTTTGCGTAAAGCGGCGTCGGTAATGATCAATATTTCTCCCGTATCGACAGCCATCAGGTCGTCGTTCCGCTCCCCGCTATAGCTCATCATGGACATTTTTATACGGGAATGCGTCTGCATTTCCTTTAATAACTCTTCATTCCATGTAAATTCCCGTTCATCCGGCGCTGCGACAAGCACGGCAGGAGAATCGTTTTCGCGCTGCCCGCCTGTGAGTCTCGCCTTGTACGCCAGCATGGCCGGAATGGTTCTAGCCGTGATGAAACGATCCCAGCCTTCCTTCTGCTCATCGATAAAGGCATAGCTGCGGTCGCCATACAGTCCGTATCGTTCAACCGCGCAGCGATCCAATCGTTCCCCTGCAAACGACTTTACGGGATACCGGTTGATTTCAATCACTTCGCCGACCGCTTTTAATGACATGCTTCTACCCCCAACGTTCGATCCTCGTTTCGTAATCTGCTGAATAAAATGAGCAGCTGCCGCGGCACCTGCTCGTCTCTATCTTTATGATATTGAACCATTCACCTAATTTTTGAAAAAATTCAAAATCGCTTGCAGCCGAATTTTATCATTGCATTGTTCGCAGTAATGCATGCCTTTTCTGTCTTCTTTCAGCTGCTTGTATTTCTGTGAGCCTTCCTCCGCTTTAAAAACTTTTTGGCATACGAAACAGATGGCTTCATAGGAGAACATAGAGATCTACCTCCCTAAAAACCATTTTATCATTTTACGCCATTCCAAATCTATATTTCACTTCGTTGACACGTGTAACCTTTGCTTGACATCGTATAACGGCCGCGCTATCGTTGACCTTACAAAGGACTGGCAAGGAGAATGAATATGGTGACAAGAGACGATGTGGCCAGGCATGCGGGGGTATCCGTTGCGGTCGTATCTTATGTGGTAAACAACAAAAATAACGTGAAGGAAGAGACCCGTCAGAAGGTGCTCAGGGCGATTGAGGAGCTCGGATATAACCCCAATATGGCGGCACGAAGCTTAAAAACCAGAAAAACGAACCAAATCGGCGTGTTGTTTAACAACTTGGGCAATTCGTTTGAAACCGGGATTTCGTTAGGGCTTGAACAACGGGCCAGACAGTACGACCAATCGCTCATTTTCCAAACGTATATCCGGTCGGAGGAACATAAATTAAAGTCGATCTTCAGCGGACGGACGGACGGCATTATTCTGATGGGACAGAGCTTGAAGCCGGAGACGATCGAGCACTTTGCCAAATTCGGCGTTCCGCTCTATTCCGTTTTGAAGCCGGTTCAGGACCACGCCTATGTACGGAGCATTGACATTGACTGGTATGACGCGATGCTCAAGCTCGTTGAACATCTCAAGTCGCTCGGGCATCATAAGATCGGGTTTATGGCCAATGCAATGCACGATCATTACCACCATGTGCGGTTTCTTCACTTTCGGCAAGCAATGGAAGCGTCCGGGCTCGAATTTGAAGAGCATTCGCTGCTGCAAGCGGGCGGATATCTCGAGTCGGCTTACGACCGCATGAGCAATAGGATTAAAGCGAACCCCAAGCTGCCGTTTACCGCGATCGTCTGTGCGGGCGACCTGATGGCCATCGGCGTGCTGTCGGCCTGCAAAGATTGCGGACTATCGGTTCCGGGCGATTTGTCGGTTGCGGGATGCGAAAATATTTTGATGACTTCCCATACGACACCAACGCTTACGACCATTCATTATCCGAGGAAAGAGATCGGCTATATGGCCGTCGATACGATTATGGGTCAAATTCATAACGGGGATGAACCGACGGATTCCACCTTCGGCTTCGAGCTGATGATCCGGCAGTCGACAGTGAAACCAACAGGGTGACTGGCAGGAGCTAGCATCCACTGTCACTATATCGTAATACGAAACGGACGGGATAAGTGCGCTATTTTTCAACCCATGGGAAATAATAGTTGATACGCAAAATATACACGAGTATAATGGAGCCGACGGATCGAACAATTGCATCCTTGATCCATTTTATACAATAATCTACACGAGTAAATAGAGGAGGTAAATTCGATGGCGGACTTGACCCTTGATATCCCGTCGCTCGCAAAGCAATTTGAACAGGACGGCTATTTGCTCTTGCGCAGCGTCCTTTCCGCATCACAGGTAAAGGATCTGAATAAGGCGGTAGACCGAATCATAGCGGAGGAGCCTGAGGCACTTGCCTACAATGTGTACAACAGCGTAGAGAGAGACCCGTCCATTTTGTCGCTGATCGATCATCCGCAAATGTTACCGCTGATGGTCCATTTGATGGGCTACAATATTCAGCTTCACATTTCCCATCTGACCGTGCGCAAGCCGAATCCGAACGACCTCAAGACGACGACCAGCAGTTTCATTAATTGGCACCAGGACGGCCCGCATCCGAAGTTTCCGAACATCGGCGGCCTCACCGCAACGTATTACATTAAAGTTTGTTATATCTTGAGCGACATGTCCGAGCCGGACCGGGGCAATACGAAGGTCATCCCGGGCAGCCACCTTTTGCCGCACTTTCAGCCCTCCCAAACCGACGTGAATGTACCTCTCAAGGGAGAAATCCAAATATGCGGCAAACCGGGAGACGCCTTTGTTTTTGCGCAAAACCTGTGGCATGCCGGATCGCCGAATCGTTCGGCGTCATTTGAAAGGCGCCAGCTGTTCATCGGCTACAGCCCGATCTGGATGCGACCGATCGACTATCATAGCGCCTCGCCGAAACTGCTGGAGGGGGCCGACCCGATCCGCCGCCAGCTGCTTGGAGACATCAGCACGAACTGCTTCAAGTATTACGTTCCCGAACCGGCTATGGTCCCTCTTAAAAAGCTGTGGCATGGCGGTGCCTCTTCACAAAGCGGCTATGAGCAGTAGCTTTCGATTCATGGAACAAAGGGTTACACATGCTTGATTTGATGGGGGGCTGCGCGAGGAGAGCAACGGCTCTGTTGGCCCTCCTGTTCTACAGCGTTCTCTGATGCTTGCAGCCGTGCGCGCCGCCATGTTTGACTCGTCCGGGGCAATCCGATAATATCGGACTTACAACGCATCTGCCGCGAATGGCGGAGCTCCCGCACGATGGAGTTCATCGCGATTGCGGCGAATCTAACGGAGGTGCTGCGAGTCCATGAATCCGGTCATCGATTTATTGAAAAGCCACCGGTCGATCCGTAAATTTACAGCGCGAGCGCTGTCCCCGGAGCAGATCGACGCCATTGTCACGTCCGCCCAAGCGGCTTCGACCTCGAGCAACGTCCAAGCTTACAGTATCATTGCCGTGACCGAGCCCGATATCAAATCGGAGGTTGCGAGACTCGCCGGTTCGCTTGCTTACGTGGAACAGTCAGGCTTGTTTCTTGTTTTTTGCGCCGACCTCCATCGGATCAGGACGGCAACGGAACAACAAGGCGAGATGTTCCATCAAAATGCGGAAAGCTTCATCGTCGCCACCGTCGACGCCGCCCTTGCCGCGCAAAATGCCGCCATTGCTGCGGAATCGATGGGCCTGGGCGTTTGCTATATCGGTTCGATCCGCAACGAGATCGAACACGTAAGCCGGCTGCTAAAGCTGCCGGAGCTCGTCTATCCGGTGTTCGGCCTGACGATCGGCGTGCCGGATCAAGAGCCGTCCTTTCGCCCGCGCCTGCCGAAACAAGCGGTCGTGCATCAAAACGCGTATCAACCGGACCGGATTGAGGCCGGCATTGAAGCCTATGACGAAGTCATGCACGAATATTATAAAGTGCGTACCAACGGCAAAACGTTGACGAATTGGTCGAGCGGGATTGCCGATAAATACCGCAAGCCTGTTCGGGGGCACATGCGCTCGTTCCTTGAAGCGCAAGGCTTTCGGCTCGACTAGTCTTATACTGCTTAAGCGCACGCTTCACGAGCGGCAGGAACACGGACGATGCGAAGGGCTTCCTCACGTCCGCTTCTTGTCCGCGTGTTTCAGCGCTTCCCTAACGCTGAGCGGAGACAACTGGGTCTCCGCCACAAACCGCCGAACCGCCTCTTCATCCGTCTTCGAATATTCGCGCAGCGCCCAGCCGATCGCCTTCCGAATAAAAAATTCATCCGACTCCGATCGCCGCCGAATCAGCGCGAACAGCAGCTCCTTATCTGTCCGTGTCTTGTAACCGAGCTGGAACAAGATCGCCGTTCGCTGAAGCCAAATGTTGTCCGAGGCGATCCACCGCTCCGCTCTTTCCGGAATCAGCTCCGGAAAACGCGAGAGATGCAGCCCTACCAGCCTCGCTGCAATCAAATCGACCGTATCCCACCAAGATTTCGTAACGACCAGCTCCTCAAGCAGCACGATCTGTGCCCGATCCGCTTTCTTTGCCTGCCTTTCCAGCAGGCCCATCGCCGCATACTGAAATTCCCGTTCCGGGAGCCCCCACAGCCCCCGTACGCAAGCTTCGAGCTCATCCTTTGCCGGCAGCCCGCGCTCCTTCCAATATTGCTTCTCAAGCGCAACGCGTTCGGGCGATTTGATTCCAAGAAAAGGGAACTGATCCCGCATATACGCCTGCATCGGACCCGCTTGCCGCGGATTGGCATGCGTGCGCAGCAGTGCCTCGAGACCGGCCGCCGGCTCATAAATACGTGCTTCCATCCGCTTCGCCCCTTTTTGATTTCCGGTTTATTGAATCCGCATATACTCCTCTATTCGTCGCGTCCTTTCGTTTTCCTTTGCATATCCCTAGAATGAAAAAAACGCAGAAATCGCGAGCATCACCTAGAAAATGAAAGAATAATATTTTCAGAAAACGCCATGTTTCCATATGCTGTAACTTCGGATTGCCATATATGCGAATACACAAAACGCTCCTTTTCCGAGTTGACTAGCGAACATACATTCGATATTCTTCTTTCATGGGCATCCGCTCTCTATGAATGATTTCGGATAGGATGGTGTGAACATTGAAACAAACTGGCATCCAATTAGACGGAACGGCATTCTGCATACGCTCATACGGCGATATCGTTTTGCAACAATATAACGAGCACTCTTACGATAATCTGGGCGCTCAGCGCATGAATAATATCGCGAAGCCGCCCCACTCACGGACCGCTGGTCCGAAGCGGACGGGACAAAGGCGGGATGCGAATTGACTTTGACTGCAGAAGCCCGCGTGATAGATGACCCTGCGGTGAGAGAGACGGTATTTGCGCATCTGTCGCGCGCATGGGGAGTCCGGATTACCGGCTACAAACCGAACTTTCTCGGGCTGCACAACAGAAAATGGATCGTACATACCGACGCCGGGGACCTCTTCGTCAAGTGCTACCACCCGAAGCGCTATTCGCTGCTTGATCCGAAGCGCCTTGAGAAAATCGAGCGTTCGCTGATGGTGCAGCAGTATTTGCACGAGAACGGTGTGCCATGCCCCGCAGTTAAGACCGGCGCGGACGGCAGACCCGTTTATCGCACGCCCGACGGCCATTTCTACGTTGTCATGCACTGTGCCGCGGGACGGACGGCGAAAGCCGGTACGGTAGATCCGCTCCGCATGTATCGGCTGGGTCAGGTGACCGGCCTGATGCATCGCCTGCTTGCCCGCTCCTCGCCGCAAACCGGGGCGGTAGAAGGCTGGAAGCCTTCCCTACCGGTCATGAATGAGGAGTGGCGCAGCAATCTTAAGGCGGCACAGCAGCTGCCGAACCTCGACGCGCGCTTGCTCGCAGCGATGGAAGAGCACGGCCGTATTTTATCCACAATCGATCTGTCGATATTCGATGGCCTCAAGCACGGATGGGCGCACTGGGATTATTGGGTCGATAACATCTTGTTTGATGAGGACCAGGTGTCAGGCCTGATCGACTTCGATACCGTTACATACGGCTACCCGGAGATCGATGTCGCCAGAGTGCTGCTATCCGCGGCGTTTGACGCAGAGGAAGGGGAGCTGCGCACGTATGCCGCGGAAGCGTTCCTGGACGGCTACAGGGAGCATCGCATCTTCCCTTACAACCGGCTGCCGCTGGCCTTCAAGCTGCTCTGGTGCCGTGAAGCGCACTGGTGGCTTAGAGGAACGATCAAAGAAAAGGACGAGCCGCCAAAACGGTTCGCCGAAGAAATGATTTGGTTGACGGCACAGTGGGAATACCTGGAATCGCAATATGCCGATTGGTAAACGGCTTCTTCCTAAAGGGGCTGAAGACGAAGCTCATATGTCAACATGCGAAGGACGGCGCTACGAATATACGGGGAATTCGCAAAAATATTGTCCGTTCGGCAAAACAAATATAGTATAATCGAAACTGACCATATGATCGGAGATGACCTTTGCGGCTTCAGGCCGCTACTCCCATTTTGCATAATTCAAGCTTCGCTGGAGGAATGCACTTGTCCACAACCCCCGGTCCAAACCCGCCATCTAGCCTGGAAGACGAACTGCATTTTGCATTAGGCATGGTAGAGGCGCTTACCAACAATGCTACGGTCGCTTTTGTCGTTTGCGACTTGCACCATCTCGTAAGCCATATCAACGGTACGTTCATCCGGTTATTCGGCTGGTCGGAACAAGAGATTATCGGACAACCGAATCCGATCGTCCCTTCTTCGCTGTGGCCGGATTTCGCCGGACAATTGGCGACGCACGACTACGCCGTTCCCAATGTCGAAACGCTGAGGCAGCGCAAGAACGGCTCGATATTCCCGGCGAGCGAGTCGGTCATGCCGATCCGGGATAAGGATGGCCAGGCCATCGCTTATTGCTGTATCATCCGCGATATTTCCGCCCGCAAGCAGGCCGAGCTCGCACTTAAAATCAGCGAACAGCGATACAAATCGCTGTTCGAGCAAAATCCGGACGTCGTCTTTTCCCTTGACCTGAACGGCGTATTTACAAGCGCAAACGCCTCCTTGCGTCGCATCTCGGGCTATCTTCCGCACGAGCTGATCGGCAAGCCGGTCATGGAGCTTGTGCAAATCGACAACGGCGACGAAGTGCGCAAACGATTCATTGACACGAAGGAGCAGGGCGAGCCTCAGTCGATTGAAACGAGCGTGCTGCACAAGAACGGCTCACAGTTGCACCTTCAAATCATTATGCTGCCGATTATGATCGATGAGGAAGTCGTCGGCGTCTATTGTATCGCCAAAGACATCACCAAGCAGAAAGAAGCGGAGGCCACGATCCATTACTTGGCCTATCACGATACGCTTACCGGCCTGCCTAACCGCCGACGCTTCAATGAGGCGATCCAGCTTTCGGTCGAGAAAGCTTCCGTGGACGGCTCCAGGCTCGCCGTACTGCTGATCGATCTGGACAGCTTCAAACATATCAACGACAGTTATGGCCACGCGATCGGTGACCGGGTGCTGGAATCGGTGTCCACCCGCTTGAAAGCAAATGCCGTGAGCGGGTATATGGCCGCTCGGATGGGTGGCGACGAGTTTACGGTGCTGCTGACGGAAGTGCAAGATGAGGAGTCCGTACAGACGCTGGCCGCACGGCTGATCGATTCGCTATGTCTGCCGATACCGATCGGGCATCTGCAGCTGAGCGTTACTCCGAGTATCGGGGTTGCGATCTACCCGCAGCACGGAACCGATGCAGACACGCTGCTGCTGCATGCGGACACCGCGATGTACCGGGTGAAAACCGGGGGAAAGAACGGCTACGGCATGTATACAGGAGCATAAACACCGTCCGGCAATATGCCGGATTTTTTTGATGAGGGGCTTTAACCGGGCGAAGCTTTGTTCAACCGAGGCGATACGGGCGAAACGTTTTCGTGCTTCCCTTCCGAATCCGTGGGGGCTGCGCATTCATATTCGTTGGTGCAGCCAGTTCCAAATACTGGTCAGCGTGAGCTCCAAGTTGGAGAAGCCCTCACGGTTCACATAAGGCGATCTTCGCCGGAAGTAATCGGCGTGCTTGCCGATGATCGGCAGCCGCACATGATGGGATGGCGCATACTTGCGCGCGTTCCACCAAGGCTGCCCGAACGATCCTCGCTCGAAGCCGCCCCAGTTGCCGATCAGCGTGGCCGGATCGCGCGCCGAGCGGATGTAAAGCGTCCGCTCCCGCAGCGGTTCCGGTACGGGGCATTTGGGAGATCCGATTTGCACAACCCGCAGCTGCGCGCTGTGCACCGTACCGGCCCGGCAGAGCAGCTCCGCCGCTTGAACGGCCGCGACACCTCCTCCGCTGTGTCCGATCAACAAGGCGAGGCCGCCGGAGTACGAACCCGCTACCGCATCCGCCGCCAGCTTGCCGCCGATCGGCGCTAGCCTCGCTCTCCGCAGCGGGTACAGATCGTTGCGCATCTCCAGCAATTGATACAACAGCTTGCGGCTCCAATCGCCGTACGGAAAGAGCAGCTCCGTATGCCGAACATCCCAGCCGCCCAGGCGAAGGCGGACCGTAAGCTCGCTGCTGAAGTCTTCCATGAACGTAGGAGCCGTCGCAACGCCGGCCAGCGTGTAGATGTTTATTTTATTTTCCGGCAGGTCGGTACGTTTGCGCATCGATAATCCTCTCCATGATGCTCGGATGAGTCGAGCGGAACAGCTTGACGAGCAGCGGCGGATTCACATCGCTTAATGAGGAAGCAGCCAGTTTCTGATACATCGTTACTGCATTGTCGCTGCTGCCAATCAGCTCGAAAGCGAATAAGTCCGCGGCATGCTCCGCTTGCCTGGAAACCGTATTGGCGACAGGCAGCGAAACGAACGTAAGCACGGATAAAATCAACAACACGAGCGGGAATCCGGCCATGCTGCCGGCTTGCGGAATGCCGAGGCTTCGCCCCCACCGCTGTTGCACCCAGCGGTAAAGCCAGCTGCCGATCCAGATCAGGAAAAACGATGAGACGACCGCCCCGACCGCGCTCCATTCCAGGTGATGCATCACATAATGTCCCATTTCATGTGCCATAATGAGCAAAATTTCCGGTTCCATCAGGCTTCGAAGCGTCGTATCCCACAGTACGATCCGCAAGCTTGACCCGATGCCGGTAACATAGGCGTTGAGCTCATTCGTTTTTTGCGACATATCGACTTCATACACCCGATCCGCCGGGATGTCCGCCTTCGCCGCCAGATCCAAAATATGCCGCTCCAGCTTCGGATCGGACAGCCTTGTAAATTCATTGTACAGCGGATCGATCACAACCGGCTGAATATAGATCATGAACAAAGTGAAAGGAACCGACAGCAGCCACAGTTTGACCCACCAGCGGCCTCCGCGGCGAATGAACCAGAAAGCAACCGCGGCAACAAGCAGCATGACCGCATAATTGACGCCGAAACCGACCGCCTTGTCCCTTAGCCAGCTCCACACCGTTTGCGTGGACAAGCCGTAGCTTCTTGAGAGCGAATAGCTCGTAATGCGGAGCGGAAGGAAGACCAGAAATACAATCAGATTGATCCACAGTACGTAGAGCGGAAACCGCAGAGACACCGGCCGGACTGTCCGTTCCAATCGCTCCTGCCATCGCCCGGCGAAACCGGCGAGCAGCAGCACCAGATAGACCGCCCATTCCCAAGGGTAGCTGATGAAAAAAATCCAGTTGCGCGCTGCGGAAAGCGTCTGGCTCTGCTGCAGCTGCGCCTCGGATAAGTACGTAGCCGGGTCTGCCGCCGTTCCGCGGTACACAGTCGGCACCCCGCCCGTCGGAAATAAGCAAACGTAGAGGGCCATCAAGATGGCGTAAATGGCGAATACCATGAAGAAAATTCGTAAAAGCTTGCGCTGAGCGTCGGACATACCGCTTGTTTCCTCCCGGCTGCATTATCGTTATTTCCATTATATTGCTTCCCGTCCCAAATGAGAAATAAACGATCCGGCCGAAAGAAGGCCGTGTCGACTTTTTGTAATTCTCAAGTAACTTTCATCTCCTGTCTATCGTCTGTATAATGAAAATAGACAACAACAGGATAGGAATGATACGATGCTGAACTTGAATCAACCATGGAAATTGGCCGCTGTCGTCGCGTTAAGCGGCGCGCTTCTGCTGACGGCCGGGTGCGGCGGCGACAAAAAGCCCGAACCGGCAGCCGCCGATCCGGGGAAGGCGACAACGACGACGCCAGTGACGACGCCAGGCACGGATGCCGCTGCAAAGCCGGGATCGGATACCGGAAAAAACGGCGGAACGTCCAGTCAGACGCCGGCAACCCAACCATCGCAGCCTACGACGCAGCAGCCCCCGACACAGGGTGCCGGACCGAAAAGCAATACGGCCATTCAAGTTGTCGCCAATCCGACCGATAATGCGGTGATGGTCAACAAAACGTACAAACTGCCGGACAACTATAAACCGACGGACTTAGTGGAGCCCGACGTTCCTTTTACGTTCAAGGAGCATTTGGAAAAGCGCAAAATGCGCAAGGAAGCCGCTGCCGCGCTGGAGAAGCTATTTGCGGCCGCAAAGAAAGACGGTTTGCCGCTCGCCGGCGTGTCCGCCTACCGCTCTCACGAAACGCAAACGACGCTATATAATAATTATGTCAAGAAGGACGGCGAGGAAGCCGCGAACAAATACAGCGCGAAGCCGGGCCATAGCGAGCATGAGACGGGGCTGGCCATCGACGTTTCCGGTTCCACCGGCAAATGCGCAGCCACCGATTGCTTCGCGGATACGAAGGAAGCGAAGTGGCTTGACCAGCACGCACCGGAATACGGCTTCATCATCCGCTATCCGAAAGGCAAAGAAGCGATTACCGGCTACCAGTATGAGCCATGGCATCTGCGGTACGTCGGTACGGAAACGGCCAAGGACATCGCCAAAAAAGGCGTAACGTTCGAGGAATATATGGGCAGTTCCGTCCCCGTAAGCAAACCGAAATGAGACCTTTGCAAATGCGACAGACTTCGGCACGAACCCGCCCGAAGTCTGTTTTTCTTTTTCCTAACGGTAGGCCGTCTCGCGCCGCATCATGTAGGGATACAGCAGCACCAGGCCGGCAGCGTACAACGCAAAGGCGAAATACGCCGGCAGCAAATGCATGAAATCCGTATAGCCGATCTGAAAATGAACGCTGAAACCGGCGACAAACCCCGGCAGCCCGCCAAGCAGAAACGTCCACCAGAGCCAGCGCCGGCCCTGGTTTATTCCCCACAGCGCCATGATAAGCAGCGCGAGCGCATCCGAGAACAGCGCGCCGCCGAATCCTGCACGGTCGTGCGCGATCAAGGGAACTAATCGCTCGTTGATCGCGTTCAGCATATCCGGTGAAGTGCACAAATATTGCAAATCCTGCGGTACGAAGACGCCGGTCACGCCAACGCCGGCAATCACGAGGCCGCCGACAGCCAGTGCGATTCCAAGCGAGACGAGCATCAGCTGCCCCCATTGCGCCCGAAGCCACATGCGGTCGTTGATCCGGCTCGGCGCATCGCGCGGCGGAGCGTCTGCGCCCGCACGCATCGACAGGATGAACATCGGGAGCAGCACAGCGGCAGCCACTGCATGCAGCGGGTCGAAATAGCCGTAACCCAAATACAGGAAAAAACTGCTGAACCCAACGAGGCCCGAGGTCATCAGTGCGGTTTTGGCCCAATGATGCCGATAGCGCAAGCCGTGCCAGGCAAGCTGAAAGTACAAGATTCCGATCGAAATCATCGTCCCCGCGAGCGTCACACGGTCATGCGACATGAAGCCGAGCAGCCGGGCGTTTGTCGCTGAAAGCTCGCCGCGGCTTAGCCCCAGAAAAGATAAATCATAAGGCAGCACCACTTGGGTCGCCGCAATGAGCCAGGCCAGCAAACCGCCGATCATCATGCCTATCCCAAGCAGACACATCCAGCCCCAGCCGGACCAGAACGACGGGAGCTCCGCCTCCGGCAAGATGCCTTGCCGAATCCGCTCGCTGATGATGGCCTCGTTAATTCGCTTCGGCAGCCCGGGGCCGGCGTACACGAGCCCGCTGTGCAGCTGCACGTACGTTGCGCCGGCTTCCAGCAGGTCGAGCGCATCCTGCGGTTCATGGATGCCGCCGCTCGCGATAAGAGCAAGCCTCGCATCGCAAAGCTCGCGGAGCCGGCCTATAAGGGCCAGACTGACGGCTTTCGCCGGCTTTCCTACCGCAGCGCCTTCCGTAGTTCGAAGAGCCTCGCCCAATACGATGCCGTCCCATTCAGCCGGGCGGATCTGATGAATAAGCTTCTCCAAAGTTTGTTCCGATATGTCAAGAGGCACATACAACAGCAGCGGTTTTTCCTGCCCCCACCGCTCTCTTGCCTCCCGTTGCAGCCGGTTCGCCAGCTCCGCATTCCGTTCTGCGGACCAGGCATGATCGTAAGCATCGATATAAAACGCGGAAGCATACGGAGCGAGCTCAGTCATACCGCTGAGCTGCTGCGCGCAAGCTGCTTCCCATGTACTTCCCGGCATTTGCCGGGTTCGAATGAATAACGGCAGCCGGTGGCCTTGCTTTTTTTGCAGCCGCCATACCGTCTTCGCAAGTCCCGCGTTCGCATACGGCTCGGGATATACGATGACCTCCGCCTCGGGCTCGCGCCGAATCCGCCGGTGCGCGACGATTTCTTCAGGTGTGATCGGGCCGATCTCGATAAACCCGAAACCGAAAGGCGACATCGCTTTGTTGGCCGTACCCTGGCTATCGAGCGTACCGCTCAATCCGACGGGATACGGTATTTGGATGCCCGCCAGCTCACTTTCAAGTATGGGTGACGACTCCATATGTCCAAGCGTTCGTATGAGAAAGGTGCCTCCGGGCATGCGGCTGATCAGCCCCATCGCCTGCAGCGTGAAATCCCGGGCGGTTTCGGACGGCAGACGAAACAGCACAGGACGAAACACGGTTTGATACGACCAGTCGGGCATAACGATTCCCCCTTTTTCCCTACTATATCAGCTGCCCATCCGGTTGGCGATGCCCAGCCGATGAAGTAACGCATCTTGCCTTCCATCGAAAACCATCGGGATACCGCCGTTTCGTTTCGTCAAACTCTGGGCCTCAATGCGGGATAAACGTCCAGTTCAAAGAAGCAATACGGTCATATAATACAGTAGTTCCACCGGAAAGGAGTTGCTTACGATGGGTGTAGGATTCGGCAGTTGTGGTGTAGGCGGCGTATGGACCAGCACGGCAGCGATTCTGGTTCTGTTCATTTTGCTGGTTATCGTTTCCCGCGGTTTGGGCTGGTAATATTCGTCCATGAAATAAGGAGGCCGGGTGCATACCCGAGCCTCCTTTATTTGTCCTGACCCACGCGATGACCGTAACCGGTCATTCCGAATGTAACGAACCCGTCAACGTGCCAAGCCATGGATCCCGGACCGCCCCCCTCACGCCAACCGATATCCGTAAGCAAGCTTCCTCTTGTTCGTCAAACGACTCGATTCCGCTTACGTCCGGGAAATGTTTTGCACCGCCTGCGTTCCCATCCGCTCCACTAACTGCTGCAAATACAGGCTTCTCGGCTGAACATGCTGTCCTTTACGATCCCAATAACCGTCCTGCCGCGGCCGCGGATCGTGCCGGTTCGGCAAAAACGGCGGCTCCACGGTTCCCACGTGCCCGACGGCGTAATTTTGAGCTGTCGGCGGCTGCTGCACGGTCAGCTTCCCTTCCGTGTTCCACGTTACATAGTTCGCCCCGGCCCAACCATGACCGCTGCCCATCCAGCCCCGGTCGCGGATATAAATCGGGGAGCGCACGTTATCGTACAACCCGCCGACGGACCACCGGTGATGCGGCTCGCTCGCGTTAAAATCGACGCTCGATTCGCTGTCGAGAAATACGTTCGGGCCGCAGACGCGGGCATCGAATACGAATGCATGTCTGGCCGTCTCCGTATAGCAGCGCTGCACGAGCGAGAGCTGCCCGGTCACATGGAACGGATACCGCCTGCCGCCCGTAATGATGCTGACCATGTCGGTGACCGTGCAATCCTGTACGGTGACCCATTTGGCATCGCGGTCGATAGTGACAAGCGCGTGTTCCAAATGGCGGCCGCTCACGTCTCTTACCCATGCATTTTTTACGTGATTCAGCACGGCAAAATGGACGACATGGTTTTCATCCGCGCAATAAGGCTCCGTAGCGTCCTGTTTTCCGTCCACTTGGGTATTCGTAATATCCGCATCATAATCGGAGCTGACACTCAAATGCTCAATGCCAACCTGGGCGATTCGATCCCTATCGTCGTATTTCACCATCGCTCCGCCGCCCCACTCCGCCTCGATGGCGCTGGCGATCGGCGCATCCACGGTAATTCGGTCACCCTCGATCTGAGTGATGACCCGGTCAAACAAAAGATCGAACGGGCCCCACTGCTTTGTCCCGCCGGCATTCGGCCTCGGTACGATCGCATCCATGCCGATGGCGTGGATCCACGGCTCGTTGCCTCGGCGGATCACCATCACCGAATCGCCCGGAGCAAATCGGCCGGCATCGGCGACATGAAATGAGCGGGCGCCGGAAGGCACATAGTCGTCAAGGATGTCCGTGATCGTTTGCTCGAGCAGCTGAGGAGCGCCGCCGCCGCTCACCTGCAGCATGTCTCTTCTTCCTTCGCCTCGGGCATGGAGAATCGTTCCGTCTTCCCGCTGGCCTTCCCCTCGAAGCACGACGCCACTTGCTCGAATCGTCAAGGTCCCATCCAACGCGTACGTCCCTTTTTTCAGCAGCAGCGCGCCTCTGAACCCTGCCGGCGACAAAGGCAGGCGGGACAATTGATCGATCGCTTCCTGAATGCGCGCCGTTTGATCGCCCTCCTCCGGCTCAAGCGTCAACACGGCCGGCACTTCGGGAAGCCGGACGCCGCCGCCCATGTAACCGCAGTTCGAAAAGTCGAGAATCCGGTTTCCTTTATAGTCGGGAACGTACGTCATCCGCCCCTCCGCATCCGGAAAGGCGATGCTGCTCTGCTCCGCGGTTAAAAGCGATGGGTCGTACGCCACAAATGAAAAACGATCGTAGTACGGCTTCTGCTCCTCTTTGCTCTCCACCCGGATGTGCAGTTCATACAATCCGGAGCTCAGACTGTCGCATTCCAAGTCGACCGTGCGCTCTTCGCCGGCTGTAAGCATGATTTTCGAAGGTTGCGGCGCGGCCTGTTTCCCCGCCTCGGCTCCAAGCAGCTCCATCGTCAAGGTCAAGTCGGTTACGGCCTGAACATGGAGCTTCGGTGCCATCTCTCCCGGGCGGATGAACGCCGGTTGACCGATTTGCTGCACAAGCGTTGGATGCACGAGATGAATCATCGCTGCCCTGCACCCTATGCGATGGTCCTCCGGTTCCGAACGATGCAGCGAATTCCCTATATTCGTCATCGCTTGCTTCCTCCTCTACAGGTCCACCTCGAATACAAGCACTTTCAGCACTTCATCCGTATGGTTTTCCAAACTGTGCGCCCACTCCGGCCGGTTAATCAAGACGTCGCCTTGACGCACCTCGCGCACTTCCTCGTTTACCGTCATTCGGCCACTGCCTTCTAAAATGATATAAATTTCTTCATCCTGCCGGTGTTTATGGTATCCGATGGACGTATGCGGCGGAAGCTCGGCGTAATTCAAAAACTTCAGCTTCGTCATAAAGTCCTCGTTTTTGAATAGCTGTACGTTTTTGATTTCGCCGTTGCCTTTATGGCTTCGCCCCATAGTGAACTCTGCTTCCAAATAATTTTTGACGATCACGCCTGCGCAGACCTCCCTTCCGGCAACGAGTCCGCCGGAAAATCGTAATCAACCCAGCGCTGCTCGCGGGCGGATTGAATCGCGCCGTCCACCATAAGGAACGTACGGATATTATCGGAAAGATCGGTAACGGACGGAGCGCCGCTGCGAACCGATCGAACGAATGCGTCCAGCGTAAAGCCCTTGCTTTCATAAGGAAGGGCGGGAAGCGGCAGCTGTTCCTTGCTTCCGTCTTTCCGGACAAGCGTCGGCACATCGTCCGTCAGCTCGATAGCGCCCTCGTTGCCTACCAGACGAAAGTTGCCATTCCATGGCGTTAACGTCCCGGTGTCTTCCAGGCTGCCGAAATAATGAACGTTCACCTCGCCGGGAAAGCGGAAAAACGCGCCGTTCACCATGTTCCCCTCACACCAGCTCCAAGACGGACGAAACCCGCTCGCACATACGGCGATCGGGTCCGTACCAAGCAAATAGCGCATTAAGTCAAAATGGTGAACGCTTACATCCGTAAACAAAAAATCGGACGATTGGACGCGCCACGTCCCTTGCCTTGGATTGTGCATCCGCCGGAAAGTCCAATCGACGTAGGCGATCTTTCCGATGACGCCGCTCGTGAGTCCGTCCTTCACCGCCTGAATTTCCGGGGTCCAGCGGTAGTTTTGATTTACCGTTACTTGTTTGCCGTACCGGGGCCGCTTCTCATATAGCGTCATCGCTTCCTCGAAGGAGTAGGATAACGGCTTCTCGGTCAGTACATGCAGTCCTGCCTCCAACGCAAACAGCGCAATCTCGATATGCGTCCTGGGCGGGGTGACGATCAATACCGCATCGGCGGCAACCGATCGGATCGCTTCGCGGTAATCTTGATACGCCGGCAGCGCGTCGTGCTCCAGAATGCTTTTCGCTTCAGCCAAGTTGCTTTCCGACACATCGACTACGGCCGCCATCTCCGCATCCGGATTGGCTTTCACCGTTCGAAGCCAAGAACGGCCAAAGCCGCCGACGCCAATTTGAATGATTTTCAATTTGCTCATGTCGCCAACCTTTCCTAAGCCAATTCTGCTATGTATACGCACGGCTTGATTTTACATCGGTCGGTGTCTCGGCTCCATGGCGGATATATCCTTTATTTTGTATATAATTATCTTTTTGAAGAGAACCGGGTTCGGTGGATGATGGATCATCGTTTGATTCGCGGTAATTACGGGTTCTGGTTCCAACTCGATTCAAGCGTGGGTGGCCTGAACCCACTTTCTTCTGTAGTTTGCATAATGCGTTTTGCAGAGGCCTCTCGCTTGCGAAGGAGAATGACAGCCGGTCATGATGCATTCCGCTTTCGTACCGCTTCGATTGATCAAAGAAACGGACGGATCTTTATGTCTTAACCAGCGCTGATAATGCGTATTGCACAAACCGCGTGATCTGCTCATTCGTCCGCAACCGTCTACGATGCAAGCTATTTCTTTTGTCCTCATGACAAAACCCCCTTGTAATATATACGATACAAATTGTATCTACCAAGTTATAAAAAAAGCGCCTCCTTATACGATCGTTCATGCTGCTTAAATCCATGCTGTGAGATCGTCGAAAATGCAATCGCTTCATTCATATTACATTAATTTTACATCCGTCTCTCTGCTTTTTACAATGGCTGTTGACGCGAATCTTCATAAAAAAATAATAAAATTTTACTGTTCGATTATTTAAATTTGCATTAATTTGTAATAAATGTAAATTACGGCGCGAGATTTTTCAGGTCCGTCAAATGAATCGCAAACTCCCGTTCGATGGCATCGATCCGGACTTTCAGTTCTTGTCCCCATTCTTCATCGCAGACCACGGATGCTGCATACGCGCAGTTATACAGTTCCCCGAGCTTTCGGGCAAACAGCGCATTCGCCTGAAGACATATCGACAGTTCGTGATGCTCCTCTGTCGTCAACTCTCTGGTTTGATGATACGTCCAAAGTTCCGCCATCCGATAATGAAAAGGCTGCATCTTTTCCCACGCTCCCCGGATAAAATGATTACCTTCCCATTGTTGACCGTTTTACGGAGAGTTAGACGCGGCATGGAGATTTTCATCGGGATTCCGCCTATCGAATCATTGTAAACTCGCACTCGTCGCGCAAAAACAATCTGCCCCCGACATTAACGAAGATCGGATTGAAACTTTCGAGCCCGCCGATGAATCCGTATTGTTCCATCATCTCATGCTTGACGAATACGGGCGATTGTGCCAAAAACGCGGCTTCGAAGTCGTAGTCGGTTTTCATGCGTTTCTTCATGTCGTTCACCCCATGTTTAGGATGCGGACCGATTCCCATTTTCATCCGTTCATATAAAAATAATGATTACCTGCGGTGTCACATTGCCGGCAACGGCTGCATATAATGTTTTGGTTGAACAAGTTGATGTTGGAGGGATTCCGGTGGTTGTTACAGAGGAGCTTTGTGAAAAAGAATTGGTTATGCACAAGCTGCACGACATGGGGTTGGATCAGATCGCCAATTGGATTCATGCTTTACCCGAGGACAAGTGGAAGACGCTGTTCATGCTTTACTGGCCTACGCTTGTTAAAAAATGCGGCATTGAGGCATAAGTTTTCGTCCTACATAGCTGCATAATGGTGGAAGAAAACCCTTGACCCTTCAAGGGTTTTCACATGATTAGAGCCAATTTTGGAAAAAATTTGAATTTAACTTTGAACCGCGTTGATAGACGTATTCCGTACAAGAATCTCATTCTTACGAAGCAGCATTTCGAATGTCTTGGCCGGGAGCGGCTTGCCGAATAAAAAGCCCTGCACCTCATCGCAGCCGTACCGTCTGAGATATTCGTACTGCTCGACCGTTTCCACTCCCTCGGCAATGACATTGAGTCCCAGGCTGCGGCATAAGGAAATGATCGTATTCGCTATGACCGCATTCGGTATTTGCTGGACGAATCGCCGATCGATTTTGAGCGCATGTACATCGAACTGCATCAAATAATTCAAAGAAGAGTAGCCTGTCCCGAAATCGTCGATCGAAATATGGATGCCCAAGCTGCGAAGTTCCCGCAATTTCACGATGTTCGTATGTTCCGACCGCATCAAGCCGCTTTCCGTTATTTCAATCTCCAGCCATTCCGGGCTCAGACGGGTTTGTGCGATCACTTCCTTGATCATCGGAATGAAATCATCCTGCTGCAGCTGTCTGGACGAACAATTGACCGCGACGCGCACCGGGGGCAATCCTTGGTCCTGCCAAGCTTTGTTTTGCCGGCAAGCCTCTCTTAACACCCATTTGCCGAGTGGAATAATAAAGCCGGTCTCCTCCGCAAGCGGTATAAATTCGAGCGGAGAGATGGTGCCGCTCTCCGGATGATCCCAGCGGATCAACGCCTCGACGCATTGAATTTTACTCGTCCCCGTATGATACCGGGGTTGGTAATGCAGCACGAATTCATTTTCCCTGAGCGCGCGGTTGAAGTCGCTGACCATCATGAAATTTTTATATATTTTTTCGCTCATTTTCGGCTCGTACAAACCGTAATCCTTTTTGCCCCTTGATTTAACCTGACACATCGCGATATCCGCATGTTGAATTAAATCCTCCGCCCGGCCGCCATGGTCCGGAAACAGGCTGATCCCGATGCTCGCGCTGATGTGGAACAAATGCCCGGCGTAATAAAGCGGTTCTTCCATAATGCGCAGCAGCTGTTTGCAAAGCAACTCCGCCTCTTCTATTCGGTCGATCCGGGAGAGCACCGCAAATTCGTCCCCGTCCATTCGAGCGAGCACCTTCGTTTGCGGCAGTGCCTCCCGGATTTTACGGGAAACGACCTGCAATACCCGATCTCCCATTTCATGGCCGAACGTATCGTTGATCGGTTTAAACCAGTCCAATCCCAAAAAAAGGACGCCGACTTTGGAACGCTCCGACTCAGCCGCCGTCAATGCCTGCTCCAGCCGTTCAATGAAATAACGCCGGTTGGGAAGGCTGGTCAAAGGATCCAGATAGGCAAGACGTTCCATCTTTAGGCCGGCATGATATTTCTCTATAATTTCTCCGAGCAAAAATGACAGCATCTCGACCACTTTTACATTTTCTTTGTTCGGCGTACACACGTGTCTGGAGTATACGGCGAATGTGCCAAGCACCTTATTCGACGCGGATAATACCGGCAACGACCAGCAGGACCTTATGTCGAGCCGTCGCGCTATATCCCTCCACGGACGGCAGGCGGGATCGGACCATAAATTCGATACGATCACCGTTTTTTTGTGCCATGCCGCCGATCCGCACGCCCCTCTTCCCGGGCCGATCTTCACAACGTCGATGGATCGGCTGTATTCACCCGGCAGACTCGGTGCGGCGGCCAGCTGCAGCATCTCCCCGGTTTCATCCACCAGATGAATGGAACAAATCTTGTCTGCAAATATCGTTTCTACGATTCTGATCAGCTTATGTAATATGTCGGATAAAGGCCGTCCGTTCACCATCATTTCCAATACTTCTTGGTGGCCCTTTATCATGAGTCGGCATCCTCCTGTCCGTTTATTTGGATGTTCATCGCTGACGATCCTTCGTCATCGGTCTGCTTTTCGTCAATATCCCTCCCACGAGAAATAAAAAAAATCCAGTCCGAATAAGACTGGATTTGATCGTAGCGATCCCTTCCTAATTCGGCAACCCGGCTGTCGTAGCGATCCCGCTTTAGACCCGCAGCTTTGCGTCCCCACTTTTCAATGGGTTTGCCCTTTGTCGTTAGAACATTTCAAAGAAACGATCAGTAGTTATATTGACCTAGTCGCTTAGATTCATATGCATCACTTATTATACACTTACATAATTCGACAGTAAATATAAAATTTTGCGTTTTTTTGCTCCTCTTATGCCGGATCCGCCGGAAACCGCAGGCCGATTTGCTTTCTCGCCTCATCCATGATTTCCATCGCCGTCAAGGAGACGGCATGAGAGTTCATAGTAGATTCGACGCAGCCTTTTTGCAGTAACCCGATAAATTCCCTCACCTCATGCGACATTGCGTTGGTAGTGTCTGGTTCCACTACACTCTCGACCCTTCCGTCTTTATAGCGAATATGGACATGGCCCGGATCATTGATTTTATCGATCACCATCGTTCCTTCCTCACCCTGGATTTCGGCAGGCAAATCTGAATTTGAAATTTTCGAGTGCATGACGACGGCCTCCATGTCCCGGTACTTTAGAATCAGACTTCCTTCCCCGTCCACTCCGGAGTCCAGAAGGATGCCGCTCGCCTGAATCCGCTCCGGTTTCCCGAACAAAGCCGCCATAGGATAAATGCAATAAATTCCGAGATCCATCAAGGAGCCGTTGGATAATTCTGGATTGAACGCGTTCAGTACTTTTCCTTGCTTGTAAGCGTCGTACCGGGACGAATATTTGCAATAGCTCGCAACATAGCGCCGCACGCGTCCGATTTTCGGCAAGTGGTCGCGGATCGCCTGAAACTGGGGAACCGTCGTAGACTTTAAAGCCTCCATGAGCAGAACACGGTTGTTTACGGCAGCCGCGATCATGTCCTGCACTTCGCGTGCATTGGAAGCGAACGGTTTTTCACACAGTACGTGCTTCCCGCGATTCATGCAGATGATCGCCTGCTTCGCATGAAAAGCGTTAGGGCTGGCGATATATACGGCGTCCAGCTCATGACTTTCTGCCATGCGCTCCAGATCCGTAAAACGGTGCGGAATATCCCATGCCTCCCCGAATGCGCGAGCCTTCTCCTCCGTGCGCGAGTAGACGGCGGTCAGTGCAAAGTGTTCCGACTCGCGAGCCGCTTCAATAAATTTCTCAGTAATCCAGTTCGTTCCGATAACCCCAAACCGTATCATTGGCAATCCCCCATCTCTAAATTGAAAAACACCCCTTGTATGGCAGCGGAATACTCTCACTTTACCAAACGAAGAGATGTTTTTCATGTCGGAACGAAGAAGCTTTCGCTTCCCCATTCCGACAGTTCGGTTGCTGTGCTATGATGCACCGACGCAAATAGCTGCCAGCGCTTGTGCCTGCGTTCGGTTACTTTTTGCCCGCTTTCAACTCGGTCCACAAGCGGTCGTATACTTTAGCCTGCTCGCCGGTGTCCTTGATCCACTCCGTTTGCTTGAGCTGATCGGCGGTCAAGTTCAGCATCGGGATGCTGCGGAATTCTTTGCTGTGCAGCGCTTGCGCTTTCTCGTTCGGATCGCTGTAGCCGATCGACTCGTAGTTTTTGGCGCTCACTTCCGGCTCGAACATGTAGTTGATGAATTTTTCGGCGAGCGACTTATTTTTCGCCCCTTTCGGGATCGCGTAATTATCCGCGAAGATGAGCGCGCCCTCCTTCGGAACGACGAATCCGAGATCGATGTTTTTTCCTTCGCTGACGATTTTGGCCGCATCTCCGGACCAGACCGTACCGATCCAAGCTTCCTCGGCGATAAATTTTTGCTTGATGTTATCGGTATCGAAGGCGAGCACGTTCGGCAGCAAATTTTTCAGATCGGCAACGGCCGCTTGCAGCTGCTTTTCATCTTTCGTGCTGTTGGAGAACCCGTTCTTTTTCAGCCCCATGCCGATGACTTCCTTTTGGTCGTCCAGCAGGATGACTTTGCCTTTATACTGCGGCTTCCACAGATCGGCCCAGCTTTGAACCGGATCTTTGACGAACTTTTTGTTGTATGCGATGCCGGTTACGCCCGACGTGTAAACCAGCGAATACTTGTTGCCGGGATCGAAGGGCAGGTTTTGCATGTTCGCGGCGATGTTTTTCGCATTGGGGATATTGTCCTTATTCAGCTCTTCGAGCAGCCCGAGCTTGATCATCGTCGCCACCATGTAATCGGAAGGCTGGATCAGGTCGTACTTGGAACCCCCTGCCTGCAGCTTCGCAAGCAGTTCTTCGTTGTTCGAAAACGTATCGTAGCGCACTTTGACGTTAAATTTTTTCTCAAACTCTTTCAATACTTCCTCGTCGAAATTGTCCGCCCAGCTGTAAATGCGCAGCTCCTCCTTTAAAGAACAGCCGGAAAATACGGTGAGCGCGAGCAGCAGGCAGACCAGCAAACTTGCGTAACGTTTCATCGCATGAAGACCCCTTTCCTTGGACTAAAATATTATGATCTCCGCCGGATTCGTTCCGCAAGGGTGACGGAGCCTATCGTAAACGCAATCAGCAGCGTACACAACGCATTGATTTCGGGGGAAATCCCCCTTTTCACCAAACCGTAAATGTAGAGCGGCAGCGTCGTCGAGCCCGGACCGGACACGAAGAAGCTGATCATGAAATCATCGAGCGATAAAGTAAAGGCAAGCAGCGCCCCCGCGGCAATCGCGGGCATAATGACCGGCAGCGTCACATGCCGGAACGTCTGCCACGGCCCGGCCCCGAGATCGCTGGCCGCTTCTTCGTATACGCTGCTCGTTCCTTGCAGCCGCGCGGAGACGACGGCGTACACGAACGACAAGCTGAACGTCACATGCGCAATGATCATCGTCCCGGCTCCGAGCGGAATGAGCAGCTGGCTGAACATGCCGAGCAGCGAGATGCCCATCACGATGTCCGGCACGACGACCGGGAGCAGCAGCAGCGCGCGAGCCGCTTGTTCGCCCTTCATCCGGTACCGCTCGAGCCCGAGCGCCGCTCCGGTTCCAAGCGCGGTAGCGATGAAGGTAGATACGAAACCGACGAGCAGACTGTTCAGCAGCGCTTCGATCACCCGTTCGTTCGTAAAGAGCGACGCATACCACTTCCACGTCCAGCCTTGCCACACCGCATTCACCCGCGAATCATTAAAGGAGTACAGCATCACGACCGCAATCGGCACGTACAAAAAAGCAAGTACGGCCCATATATACACGGACCATCGCCGGTGATTTCCGGTCACATCGTCCCACCCCGCTTCGCTCCGCCGGCTCCGGTCAATCGGCTGACCCACGACTGCATGACGCCGATGGCCGCCAGCGACAGAATGATTAGATACACCGATAAAGCCGCACCGAACGGCCAGTCTCTTGCAGACAAGAACTGGTTCTGGATGACGTTCCCGAGCAGTTGGGATTTGGCCCCTCCCATAATATCGGGAATAACGAACATGCCGATCGAGCTGACGAACACCAGCATGCAGCCGGTGAACACCCCGGGCAGCGACATCGGCCATACGACCGCCCAGAACGCGCGGCGCGGGGCCGCACCCAGATCGGAAGCGGCTTCAAGCCATGACTTATCGATCTTCTCCAGCGTCACATAGACGGGTAATATAACGAACGGCAGCAGCGTGTACACCATTCCCAGAAACACGGCTTCTTTGTTGTACAGCAGCTGCAGCGGCTCGCCGATCCACCCCAAGCGCTCCAGCAGCGTGTTGATCACCCCTTGCGAACGCAATAAAATGACCCACGCGAACGAGCGGACAAGCATGTTGATCCAAAATGGAACGAGAATGAGCAGCAGCAGCACGTTTTGCCATTTCCGCTGAAACTGCGTCATCGCATACGCGAACGGGTAGCCGATCAAGGCGCACAGCACCGTCGTAACGATCGCGAGCAGCAGCGTCTCCCCTACGATTTGTACATAAATCGGATCGAGCGCGCGTATGTAATTCTCCGCGGTAAAGGAGTAAACGATCCGGCCGTAGCTATCCCTGCCCATAAAAGACAACGCACCGATCCCGAGTACGGGAACAGCAAAAAAAAGCCCCAGCCACGCGACGGCGGGAACGGTCAACCATCCGCCTTTGTTCACCGGGCCAGCACCACCTCATCCCGTGAAGCCCAGCCGTAGGCTACCTTTTGCCCTGTGCGCCAGCCTTGCACTTCATCGCCGTATCTATACACAAGCAAGTTTGGGCCGCCGCCATCCGGCCGCACATACAGCTTGAGCAGACTGCCGGTGTCGGCCATATCTTCGATCATGCCGGTTCTGTGGCCTTCGGGATGCGGTTTGTCCCGCAGCGGAACCAACTTCACTTTGTCGGGCCTGACCGCGTATGTCCTCCCCTGCTCCTGCAGCGTATTGTTTTCGCCTATAAAGGACGCGACGAACAAACTCGCCGGATGGGCGTATATGTCGCGCGGAGCTCCTACCTGCTCGCAGACGCCCCCGTTCATGACGACAATACGGTCGGATAACGTCATCGCCTCTTCCTGATCATGCGTGACATAAATAAACGTAATGCCGAGCCGCTTCTGCAACTGCTTCAGCTCATGCTGCAAGTTTTTCCGCAGCTGAAGATCGAGCGCCGCAAGCGGCTCGTCGAGCAGAAGCACCTTCGGCCGGTTTACGATCGCCCGCGCAACGGCCACGCGCTGCTGCTGTCCGCCGGAAAGCTGATGAGGCTTGCGCCGCTCCAGACCGGTCAGGCGGGTCAGCTCCACCACCTGCAGCAGCCGTTTTCGCTGTTCCTCCGCCGGCACTTTCTTCATCCGGAGCCCGAACAGGATGTTGTCCTCCACCGTCAAATGTGGAAACAGGGCGTATTGTTGAAACACCATGTTCAAATCGCGTTTGTAAGGCGGCAGCAGCGTAATATCCCGGCCTTCCAAAACAATCGATCCCGAACTCGGCTGCACCAGCCCGGCCAGCATACGGAGCAGCGTCGTCTTGCCGCAGCCGCTCGGCCCCAACATCGTAACGAATTCCCCGGGTTCGATCCGCAGGGAAACATCGGTTACGGCGGACTGGTCATCGTAAATTTTTGACAGCTTCGTCAATTCGAGCATCGTCTTCCCCCCTCTCGCGTCATCGATGCAGACCTCAAATCATCGGCCGCCCAATATATGGTTCATTCGGTATTATATTCATCGCGGTTTTCGGTTTTCCTCTATGCTTTCAAAAAAAAATTTAGTGTCGCTAACCATCCGTTTATTTGAACGAGTACCAACAAGCTACATACCGTCACAGCGTGCTTGGATCCCTGTCGACAGACTTTAACAGAGTCAAGCAACTTGTTCCAGTGAATGCTCCCAATCATTACTCATAAAGAAAAAAAACGTCCCATGAGTCATTTCCGACTCGGGACGCTACGGGTTCTCACCGATGATTTTCAGCCTAATGGAGTTCAATGCCGAAATACGTTCGTAAAGCTTCATGATATTGTTCCTCGGTCTCCGGAACGAAAGTCCGTACGCCGTCAGCGGTAAAAATGCGAAATTCGTTGCCGGCGACCGTGTTGCGTCCCTCCGCTGTCCGGATGGCCAGCATCGAACTGCCCATGAAAATCGAGTCCGGGGCGTTCTCGCACCAGTAGGTGGCCATGACAAAATCTTTCGGCAGCTGCGGCTCTTCGGTAAACGAATAAATCCGGCTCCATCCGCCATGCTTGAACTCGCATAGCAACCAGCCGTAATACGGGTCACGCTCCAGCCGGTAGCACTCGTCCCCCTGCGGATGCTCCAGCCCCTCCACCATTTGGATCGGCCGGCGGGGAACAATGCCTCCCACCCCTACATCGCATAAGTAGAAGGATCCTTCCGCCTCGACTTTCAATACGCGATGGCGGCGCTTCGGAGGAGGATTCGGCTCATCGCGCCAAAAACGAGCCATGAAGTCTGTAACCGGGTACCCGAGCTCTCTTAACAGCCAGCCGAACAGCGCGTTAAGTTCAAAGCAGTAGCCCCCGCGGCCCCGCTCGACGATTTTGCCGAAAAGGTCTTCGATCTCAAGCGACAGCGGGATTCGGCGGACAATATCGAGATTTTCATACGGCACCGTATGGAGATGGCATTCCTGCAGCCGGGCAAGCGTCTCGGCACTGCCGTCAAGCGGGCCGTCGTAGCCAATGCGCTTAAGGTATGCCTGAACATCCGGCCTCGATGAATTGGCAAAATCGTTCATACTATCGCTCCTTTGCAGAGTGAACGTCCCCTTCATCATACCATATTGTTCCATTGTAGAGACTTTGTTTTTTCTTCACCCATGATTTGATGAGCCTATCGATTACGCTCTAACCATCCGCTAGTTTGGCTTTGCCCTTAAGTAGGCCGACGGCCGCCCGGGGGCCCATTGGGCCGGTGTACAGGCGAATACACGAATGTCCGCATATAGTAATTTACGCTCGCAAAATAAAAGATTGGGAGGTGCAAGAAAGATGAGTTTGTTCGGCAAGATGTATCCTTGGAGCAAATGGCGCAAGCACGAAGCTTTGTGGGAACATACGGAATTGCGTCCGCATCTGCCCGAAACGGCAAAATTTACGCACGAACAGCTCCTGTTTTTTTTAGATAAATATCCAGTCGTTTTTTTGAAGCCTTGTTACGGAGGAGGAGGAAGAGGAGTCATTAAGCTATCGCATGAGGGCGAATGGGTTAGAGTGCAGACGCTTACCGATCGAAAAAATGTCACCATTGATAATCTGTATGGATATATCGTTCAAATCATCGGAAAGAAAAGTTACGTTATTCAGCAGGGGATCGATTTGTTGGATATACAGGACCGCAAAATCGATTTCCGCGTTCTTCTGCTCAAACCGCGGAAAACGTGGATGTTTATGGGTTCCATGGGCAAACTCGGCGTGAAAGGGCAAGTCGTGACGAACCACTGCCGCGGCGGTAAATCGATTATCGTCAAAAACGCACTGCAAGAAAGCACGGATTTGAAAAGCGAAGAAATCGACGTATTGGAAAACAAATTGCATACGACCGGGCAGCAAATTGCGCTCGCCCTGGAAAAAAGATATCCTCTCATTACGGAACTCGGTTTGGATATGGGCATCGACCGGGAGAGAAACGTCTGGCTAATCGAAGCGAACACGCGACCGCAGTATAATTTATTTAAGCATCATAAAGACCCTGCGCTATACAATAAAATCAGGCTATCGATCCACAGACTTCGCAGCGTAAGGCCGCGATATCCGAACAAAGCGTTGCAAACGCGGAGCGTTTCGCGGTAAAAAACGAAAACGCCTTAAGGCCACCGGACAGACGTCATCGCAACGCGGCGGAAATAGCAACGGCGCCCCACTGTATAAGGTTCAGATTACAGTTGTTGAATGTCAGTCCCTAGCGCCGGTATGATCCGATATCCGTGATACTGGCTTAAAATACCGGTAATTTCATACCAGGTTTTTTCGCGAATTTGCGAAAGGTCTGCAAGATCTTCGCGGACGTATAGCGTTAAAGCCGTGTTTTCTCCTACCAAGATCGGGATATCGTAAGCTCCCGCTTGCGGCTTATCCGGAATGTGCTGAATTTGGGCCTTCACCTTCACAAGTCTCCCGATATAAGGCATTGCTTTATGAGCTGCAAGCAGATCCTCTGCGTGGATCGCCCTCGGTTCCGGCGCTTGGCCGTCGGAACCCGTTTGAATGTTTTCCGATTCCGGCCTTATTTCAATGAGCCCTTCGTACTCGGCAACCGTTCCGGTTATACGTACGGAATCGCCTTTTTTGACGGCAGTCTTCGGAAGCATCAGGACATGCATCCCGCCCGTATCGTCCTCGATATGTACCGACAGCTTCCCGTCGCGGTTTTTCCAAATGACCGGATCGGTCACGACGACGCCGCGTACGGCTACTTTTTCACCCCGCAAATCCTTGGCTTCCAGGATCGATACTTCCGGCGATTGGAAGGACGAGCCCGGCAAACGGTACGCATCCGGCGCTTCTTTAACAATATTGGTATGTTTCCCTAATACGGATATATTTAACCGGTTCTTTGTCATCGGATCGGAACCGTTCTGAGCAACAACGTTTGGAATATTCGTCGTAACCGCGATGGTAGTCATTGCAGCCGCAAACAGCAGAAGCCGGGCTATATTTTTGCGATTGAACAAGGTCATTCTACTCGCTCCCTTCCTTGTATTGCTTTGACTTTAGCTTAATGGATAGATGTTAATCGGAGACGCATGGATTGTAAACCGGCCGTAAAACTTTATTAAACTAATATTTCCCTCTTTCTAACGGGTGCCAAATGCGATATTTTAATAGTACATTAATGTTCATGATGTATAATGGGGATCAGCTGCTTATATTCAAATACTCTACCGCCGATTGCGCCGTTTGTAGCACTATTCATTATGCACTATACTTATGAAATACTATACTTACGATTCTAAGGAGAACTCATACTCATGCACAAAAGCTTAAAAGTGATTGCTTCCGCTGCCATCGCCTTCTCGATGTCCGCCACAGCTGTTATGGCAGAAACGCCGGCTGCTTCGACTTCAACGGCCAAAACAGCTGCGGATTTTTCGGATCTTGCCAATATTGACACCGGCTTGAAAGCCAAAATTGACGCGCTGCTAGCCAAAGGCGTACTCGAGGGCGTATCCGCCGACACGTTCGGCATTAATCAAACGATGACCCGGGCGCAGTTCGCCAAAGTCGCAACTTTGATTCTCGGACTCCAGGTGGACAACTCGGTAACAACGTCCAGCTTCTCCGATGTGAAAACCGATGATCCGGCCAACGGCTGGGCGGTTGCCTACATTGAAGCTGCCAAAAAAGCCGGCTTGATCGACGGGATTACCGATACGACGTTCGCTCCCGGCGACAACGTTACGATCGGCCAATTCGACACCGTACTGCTGAAGGGGCTTAAGAAAAATGTTGACGTGACCGGCAATCCTTGGTATGCCGACGCCGTGAAACAAGCTACGGAGCTTGGTATCCAGGCAGCAGGCAAAGACGGCGCGAGCGTGGCAACCCGTACCGATCTTGTTATAGGCGCATACGAAACTTCGCAATTGATCAACAATCCTTCGAAGCCGGAAGAACCGACGACAACTCCGGCACCGGATCAAGCAGCCATTAAGGATGCTACCGCCATGGGCCCGCAAACGGTTCAAGTGAACCTTGACCGAGCCGTCGACACATCCAAAGCTTCGCTGTCCCTGCAAAAAAATTCGGAAACCGTGCCCGTGACCGTTTCTTGGTCTGACGACAAGCAAACGGCAACGCTCTCCTTGAAGGACGACGCCCAATTGTCGAACGGTACGTATACGGTATCGTTGGGAGGACTCGGCTCCGCGTCCGTAACGTACTCTTTCACGTATGAAGCCAGCGTATCTACCGGAGATTCCGATACTACAATTGACGGCTTGGGCGCCATTGCAAACGTCATCGACAGCGACTTGACCGAAGCCGCTACCGGAGAGAACGGCTATGTTACGAGAGACGTTGCCGAAAATCCAATTCTTAGTAAGTTTGCCAAAGAAGTGAAGCTCAAAGTGACCAACTCCTCCGGAGAAGTGGTTGCCGTGCCTGGGATTATTCAGGCCATTACGAGTTCCGATTCCGTCGTTGCCCGCGTTGGCTTGTCCAGCGATCACAAGGGATATGTGATCGGGAATGAAGCGGGAACGGCTACGTTGAACATCGTGTATAAAAACGCAAAAGGCGAAACTAAACAGACAACGGTGCCGGTAACCGTAAAAACGGATAGTGTGACGGCCGTGAAAGCTGAAGCCGATACAAAAGCCCAAAAATATGCTACCGTAACCGACGGCGTATATACGAGCGATTTCAATGCTTATACAGCCATGAATTTGAAAGTTTATGACAATTATGGCATCAAGTACGAGAAAGAAGAAGCTCGCGGCTACAACTTCGCTCTAGGGATCGTCTTTATTCCGGAGCATATCGTCGGCGACCCGGCCGAAGGCCCGACCGGTACGGTAACCATCGCTTCTGACGGAGCCGTTCATGTGGAAGGCAATGTGACGCAATTCGATTTGACTGCGAAGCTAACGAACGGAAATTCAATAACAACAGAAATGTATATTCGCCGCTAAGTTTAGCGGCAATAAAAAAACAGATCATCCCTTTGTATAGTAGGGGATGATCTGTTTTGTTTCTTCTAGCGTATGGCTTGAATATCTTCTTTGGAGCTGCTGATTAAATAAGTTCCATCATCGATCGGCGCTTTGGTCAATTTTAAATGAAGAATATATAAATGACCGTTTTCGTTGATCAAATAATTATATTCGTCCTCCCCGGCCACATCCATGATGATCCATGTGCGATTATAGTATACATTTTGCGCCTCGAAATTGTTTGCATCGCGGGGGCACATGGTGGGACTGCAGTTGGAAAGCCTCGCACCAAAGCTGGTCCAATCTTTGACATAGGTTCTAATCGACTCTAATTTTTTTGCGTTTTTCTCCGTCGTCACAATGTTAACGCTCTCCCGGCTGTAGTAAATCGACGGCCGGCTTTTCCACTTTTTGGACAGCTCGTCCTCGCTCACAAATAGCCACTGGGTGTATTTGTCGCGAACCTTTTTCAAACCATCCGTATCGATTCCCATACGCTTCACATCGGTAAGCCGATAATAGTTGGTCAATTTAGAGTTGTCGTGAATGTAGCATGTCAGCAGTGGAAACTGTCCGCCCAAATATTCCACCATATACGCCGATGGATTCGCGAGCTTGATTTCTTCATAGACCAGCTCCTGATCGTTCGGCCGCTGCGCCTGATTGCGGGAGTTGATGTAGATCGTTTTATTTTGTTCCTTCCAATAAACGTTTGCGCCAAGGTAATTGGAAATATCCGTTAAAGCAAGGTAGCTTTTATCGTTATACACAAGCGGCGGCGTGCTTAGCTTTACAGGAGAGCCATCGACCTGCACATTAAAATCGGGGCGCAAGTAAGCTTGAACCTGTTGAAGGACATCCTCGGCGTAGGCGCCTGCCGCAAAACAGGTGCCCATCAAACCTGCAAGCAGAACCGTTCTCCATTTCTTCATCCTCAACTGAACCTTACTCCCCATTCTGTATCATTTCATCCAGTTCCTTCGCGATCAGATCATGGATAAGTTTGTTCGTGTTGTCCATATTTTCGCGAGCTGTCTGAGTTACGTTTAAAACCTGCTGTTGGAACGCCGCCTGTAGAGTGTTGATCTGATTCGTATCTTTTAGCGTGCCAAGATTTCGCACCAATTCGACGGCCGAGCGCAGCTGATCGAGCAGCTTCAACTGTTGGCTGGATATTTCCGTAATCTTATGATCTTTAATCTGCTTCAGCTGTGCGCTCGCTTTTTGCGCAAATTGCTGCGCCTCCAAATATTGATCGGTTAGCTTCTTCATACTGACATCCATATAGTAATAATTCGGAATGCTGGAATTGCCGTTTTGCTGCAGCATTAGGATGTACATCATGATCGATTGATCCACATCGCTTAGCCACTTGTAGGTATCCTTCAGCAGCATTTGTTCCTTTTGCAGACGCAGCTTCTGCGGGTCAGGTTGAGCCGCAGGTTGAACTGTGGGAGGTGCAGGCTGGGCGGCCGCCGGTTTCACGTCGACGCTGTATGTCTCCTGGTTCCATTTGACCTCGGTACCCAGTTTCGCCAAGTAATAGATCGGCACCATCGTTCTGCCGTTATAATTGATGGCGGGGACGTCTTCCGGTTGCAATTCCGTTCCGTCGTAATACACTTTGACGACCGGATTGCCGTTATAATCTCCATTCACGCCTGAAGCGTTAGCGATGCTTGCAGACGCCAACAACAAGGTTCCGACCAACATTATTTTTTTCACGACTTTCACCTTCCATTGGTTAATTTTGCTTCTCTCCTGCATTACGACGGGTCAGGCAAATATTTGACGTTGATATATACCGAGCCTTTGTAGCTGTAGACTTCGCTGCGCTGGTTCATATCGATCGTTTTGTCGACGACGCCGGAATTTTTGTAAAAAGAAATAACCCTGCGGTCCGGATCGATCGAGATTACTTTTTTATCGGCGGTATTATTCTCTTTTGCGAAATCATCATAATGGAAATAAGCGACACCGTTCACTTCGATCGCCTTCATCCGGTTATACCATGTTTCCACGACCGATTGGTCGCTGCCTTTTCTCGGGGTATTGAGCTCGACGGTTTGCCCTTTCTCGTTCCAATACACTTGAATACCGGCGATTTTGGCGACATCGCGCAAGCCCAAATATGTCGAACCGTCATACATCAGCGGAGCGCTCTCCAATTTGAGCAAATTGCCGTCCAGCGTAACAGGCAAGGAAGGGCGCAGGAACGCCTCAATCTGCTGAATGCCGTCCGCCGCGTAGGCCGAGACGGTGATGGACACGGCAATGCCTACGAAAACCCCTGAAACAAACTTCTTCATAGCTTTCCCCCCTTACGTCTCATGTCTATCTACGAAATATCGAAATTAAAGTCTCATTACTTAGTAATAGGCAGTACAATCGGGTTCGTTTGAACCGATTTGAACGTATGACCGTCGGTAGCCCCGTCCATCAAAAAATTGATTTTTGTAATCTCGTCCAGATTGCTGTTTACCTGAACGACGATTTTGCCCTTTTTTTTCATCTTGCCTTCAAATACACCGTCTACCGGGTCGGAGTAGTAGGCCGATCGGGCCGCATCCGCTTTTTCATCCGTGTTTAAGTACAGGCTTCCTCTCGTCGGATACCAGCTTATCGAATTGTCGCTAATATTCTCGATCGTCACATCAAGGATAACCGCCTTGATCGGGGACGCATATTTGTCTCTGGCATAAGCGGAATCGAGCGTCACTTTGGAAACCGTCATCGTCAACGGACCGGACGTAATATCGACTTTCACGTCGTAGGACCGAAGAAAAGGCAAATTTTTATCATTAATCGTAATCGTGCGGCTGCTTTCATCCCACTTGACGTTGGCGCCTAGCAGTTCGGATATCGCTCGCAGCGGGACGTAACTGGTTGCATCTATAATTTGTATATCGGCATTTACTTGTTTTCCGTTAACAATGAGCCGGATATCCGATGCCGCATAAACCCCCAAGGAAAATGTGCCGACCAATAGCGGAACCATGCCTGCCAGCAGCCATATTTTCTTTTTCACAAAAACTCCCCCCTAGTATAGGACGACAAAATAGCGTTTAAAGTTGCTCTATTATACCATATGTAAATAATTTACACTTGTAAAATTTAATATTGTAAAAAGATTGAAAGAGTGCGCATTGCAACTGTAATAACCCCTATCGCACGATAGAGGTTACGGTACTTCTATGATATAAAAGAGCAACTCATCCTTGAATCCCGATGATATACCTCAACGGATCGCTTGCGCTCATAATCTGAATCTGCCTGCCTTCTACGATAGCCGCGACAAACTTTCCTTTCGAAGTGGAGACGTTAATATAATCGGTACCGGGCCGAAAGCCGGACGCGGACCAGCCGCGCGCAATCTCATGGCGCAAGTCCCCGCCTGTTACAGCACCGGTGGCGACGATAACGGAAGAATAATTGCGTATATCATCATTCAGTTCGATTATCCCGGACGTCGCATTCAACGTGCCCGTCAAAAATCGCTCATAGCTTGCCGACGTAATAACGGTGCCTGTCGCCTCATTGCCGATCTTCCCGCTGCGTCCCGCTTCGCCGGAATTGCCGTCGATCACGACGCCACTGCTGCTCTGTTTGACATACACCATGTAGCTATATGCTGGCGTGTACCCCTCATTGCTGATCCGGTTATGGGAAACGTCGGCAATCGCGCAACCATCGAGAAGAATCGCGCTGTAGCGCCCGTCCCCTTCCTGAGACAAGCCTCGAAGCACATTATTTTTGGCGACCAAATGGTTTGTCGTGCTCACATAGATGCCTTCTCGCTTAGCATTGGCAACGGAATTGTCCGCAAGCTGTATATTATCTCCGCCAATGATCCGCAAGCCGCTGTTTTTCACGTCAGATATGACGTTATGGCAGACAACTACCTGGGTCGACGGCTCATCAAAGCCCTTTGCCGTTTTTCGCGTGACCACAATGCCGTGAAAGCCTGTGCTTTGCAGTACATTATTCGATATGATCATGCTGCGGCAGGAATATGCGGCAATTCCGTGTCCACCGACGCGAGCGATCGTATTCCCGGAAATGACGGCGTTATCATAGCTTTCCGGTTTAATGGCAATATCCTGCAAATCCTCAAAGTGATTATTTACGATGCGAATATTTTCGTGAAATACTTGCTTTCCGTCTGCGCCGAACTTGGAGCCGTGCGTACCGACGCCTCGGTGCCCGTTCACAAAAGTACATCCTTCGACAAGCACATCCCGGCACGGCGTATCGTCATAGGCACCGAAGCTTGGAAACGATTCGCTGGAAGCAAAATCAAATTGTACCATTTCGAACTGCCCCGATGTCGTAATCCGCTGATCTTGGAACCGGCAGTGAAGCAGCTTAATGTTGCGGCTGGAATTGAATTCGATAATATGACCGTTATGTCCGTTTATAAAGGTGACCCGTTCCATATGAATGCCGTCGGCATGACCAATCGCGAACGCCATAAAGCCTCTGCTCGGATCGGTAGGGAGGTTCACATCGGCGCATAAATCGATCGTACCGCCGATAATTGTCAGGTTGCCCTCCCCCTTGTACCCGACGGCATAATTCGCATTGCCCAATTGGCCATTGACGAACAGCTTCAAATTCGAATCGGGATTGCCTAGCTTTTTCAAAACGGCGCGATCTTCCATCCATATCGTCGTGTTTTTGTATAGACGAAGTGTCCTGGTGATCACGTAAGCGCCGTTCGGTACGTACATTGTGCCGCAGCCATTGTCTTTAATGGCTTGAAGCGCCCGCTCAAACGCTTCCGTGTCATCCTGAACGCCGTCCCCTTTCGCTCCGAAATGAGCGACATTGTACACCTGCGGTTTGCCTTTCCCGCCCGGCCCTTCTTCGGGATCTTCCTTATATACGGACTGGGTAACGGACGGCGATGCCAGCGAATCGGAATACATGCTGATGGCACCGGCGGTCGCTACCGCACCAAACGCGCCTATTTTTCCAAGCGATGCCAGCAGCTTCCTTCTGCTGATCCGATGGTCGACTCCTTGTGGTTTTTGCTGCATACCGATCCGTCCTTTCGACATTGAGTTAGCCGGTAAATAAATGAATACGATGCTCTTGAGTAACGTCAGAACATATAATTTATAGGGTTACAATCTGTTTTTGGCGACGGCGGAAAAATACCCACTCTTTGAACCCGATTTCCTTGAGCCGAAGGCGTACCTGCTCCCATTCGTCGCCGACCCGGTCCGGACGATGCGCATCCGATCCGAAGGTAATGCCAACGCCGTAATACAGCGCCCGTTCCAAAATATCGTCGGCCGGATACCAGCCTCCGCATTCTTTCGTTTTGCCGGAAGTGTTGACTTCTATGGCGATCCGGCGTTCCGCAATCACCTTCAGCACTTCGTCCAGCACCTTGGACGGAACCTGAGATAACGATGGATAGTTGGCCTTCAGCGCGTCCATATGTCCAATAACATCGAACATGCCGCATTCCGCGGACTGACGGATCAGGTCGAGGTATTGATCCTTATGTTCCGTTATTTGTTCGGGCGTCAGCCCTTTCCAGCGTTTGCGGTCAAATATTTTGATGCCTCCGCTCCAATGAACCGAGCCGATAATGTAGTCGAACGGATACTGACTGTAGACTTTGCGGTGCAGTTCCATATGCTCCGGGAAATAGTCCGTCTCCAAGCCGAGCAGCACCTCAATTCGGTCCTTGTATTCCTCCTTCAGCCGGAGAACCTCAGCGATATATCGCGGAAACTCGCTCTTCGCCATCGCCGTCCGCGGGTTCGGATGATCCTCGGTGCTTTCGAAATAAGGGGAATGGTCCGAAATGCCGATCACGTTCATTCCCGCTCCCAGCGCCGCTTCAATATAATCGCGAATGCCGCTCTCCGCATGACCGCACCGATCGTGGTGCGTATGCAAGTCGAATTTCATAGTCGTTGCTTCCTTTCGCAGCTTAAGATTTCAAAAGATGACGCTTCCCCGCCATATCGCCATTCACACTTACCAAGAACGAGGCAACAGCATACTTTTATAGCAGAAGATGGTCGGTAACAACTGCATTTGACATTATTTTAGCGCTTCCATTTCATATCTCACTATGGAGCAAAACCACTTGCATATGGATTATTGTATCTTTTTCGGAACTTGAGGCGCACGGCTTGCGGAATCCGTGAATGCGTTATTTTCGGCTTGACCGGTAGTCCGAAGGTGTGCGCCCGCTCCATTTTTTGAATTGTTTGGAAAAAAACAAAGCGTCCGTATAGCCTACGGAATAAGCTACCTCTTCAACGGTAAGCATGCGGGATAGCAGGATTTGAGCATGCTCCATCCGAATGTTGTGCAGGAAGGCTGCCGGAGTAAGGCCGGTTCGACGCTTGAATATTTTGGAGAAATACGTGCGGTGGTAGCCCAAAGACTGAGCTAACCGCTCAATCGATACAGGCTGGGAATACTGCAAGGATAGCCACCGGACCGCTTGCTCCACTTTTTGATCCGCCTCGGCGCTCAACATCTGCTTCTCCGTGGCTTCCTCAAGCAGCCACTGACTAAGCAATATCCGCAATAATCCGCTCGATTCCAGATCGCAGCCCCGAAGCCCCTGATTCAGCACGGTCTGTATGCGGTATAGAAATGCCGCCGTTCTGCGCCGCTGTTCGGCCCGGACGACTGGCCGCTCCGAAGATACTGATATTTTCTTTAACAAAATATCGGCCAAATGGCCTTTAAAACCGACCCAACGGTAAAACCACGGATTCGCAGGATCGGCGGAGTAGACGACTTTTTCCCCCGGAAAAATAAAAAAACAATCCCCTGCCTCGATCTTATGCGTCCGCCCGGAACAGTAAAGCTCCCCGCTGCCGGAGACGACATAATGCAGCAAGTAATACTCATGCACTCTTGGGCCTACGGTATGCGTAGGCTTCGTTCGCTGATGCCCGGCGAATAGCACGGTAAGGTCGCCGATATCGGGCCGCGGATTAAGCGTGACCGAGTAGTTCTTCGGGAACATGGATCTACCTCCGGTGACAATCTTTTGCTTGATAGTCTTATTGTACCTGATAGGGTTGTTGAAAAAATATATCAAATAATAATTCAATTAAATATTTGCATGATGGAAGCGAAAAAAACGAATCGTCTATTCAACGATTCAGCCATTTCGTACGATATGATATTTATAAGGGTTTGTCTCATTAGAAAAAATGGAGTGACGATCCCGTATTGTTCACGCCGGCATGTTGCAGCCGCGCTAAAAAATCTGGCTGATCTGAAGCGACGACTCTTTACTAAGATCGATAAAAGCTTCGCCTGCCTGCACCAGAGGATGCGTGGGATCATGCGGCTGGATCATCAGGATCGTCCCTTCCCTTCCGTCGGTGAGCATCACGGAATTGCCTATGGAGAAGCTCATGATTTTATCGATGAACCGCTTGGTGATGGCGGGGTCCAATGCTCCGAAGGCTTCCTTTTCCATTTGCAGCAGCACTTCGTAAAATGGCAAGGGACCGCGGTACGCCCGCTTCGATGACATCGCATGGAATACGTCGGCTACCGCGACAATGCGGCTGAACGGATCCATCTGACTGCCGGTGTTGCCGAGAGGATACCCGCTGCCATCCATTCTTTCATGATGCTGGAGAGCGACCAGCGTCTGCCGATGAATGATGCCGACCGTATCCTTCAATAGTTCGTAGCCCAGCACCGTATGATTTTTCATCCATGCATACTCTTCCGCCGTCAACTTATCCGGTTTTTGTAAAATATCTTGCGGAATCAGCATTTTTCCCACATCATGCAGCAAGGCAGCGGTAGATAGCTGCAGGAGCTCCTGGTGATCGAGTCCGAGCCACGTCCCGAGAAGCGCTGCAATCGCTCCGACAGCGACATTATGCCGGTAGGTGTAATCGTCCTTCGCCTGGAGCGCTGCGAATAAACCAAATATGTCGTTACCGGCCGCAGCTTCAAGAATCATCGGGATGACATCATTGCGTATCTCCCCAAGAGGAATTTTTTTCGTTCTCCGCACTTCCTCAAACATTTGGCGGACTAGCCAAACGGCTTCCTCGATCGATTGATCATGCGGGTACGGTTTCATATTGATATAGGGGCCGATCGCCGCCACGTCTTGACTTTTTAACATAATTCCATGCTTCTTTAAAATGGCCGTGTGCTCATAATTGATGATTGCAGCATTAGGTATCAGCAAAACGCCGCTATCGCTAAAAATATCCCGGTTCAATTTTTTTCCGATTGCATGGCGTAAAATCGAATTCAGCCTTTTCAATGGTTCTCCTCCTTATTCCCATCAACAACGATGACCAGTCCTAATACCATAGTACTATTTCCTTCTAAACATTTTCTTGACAAGGCGGCGACTGCCGTGAAATGTCACGTATTCCATGATCCCATTGCACCGTTGTTCAGAAAATGTATAGAATCGGTTGATATAATAGTCATAGTCCAAAAGGAGTGTTTCCGATGAGCAATCAGGCGAAAAAAGTCGAGTTTTGGAACAATCAATTAATCGAACTGCATACTTACGATAAAGAAATATATATGACGCAAATTATGGCGGATGTGAATGACCTGTTCATCATTCAGCGGCCGGTAAATAACAATAATACGTTCATGCCGGTAACCGACGGCTTTCCGATCACAGTTTACTTTCATGATCAACAGCAGGGGTTATGCACCTTCGATTCCACCATTTGCTTATATAAAAACAAACTGGCTGTCGTTCGGCCTGCCATGGATGCGATAAAAAAAGCGCATCGGAGACGGTTTTTCCGGGTTCCTGTGGAAACGGAGGTGAGCCTGAGCACACTCCCAGCCGACAATCAAGAGGCAGAACCGTACGGCACTTATGTTACGCACGACTTGAGCGGCGGAGGGCTCTCTTTCCTGTGTCCGCACAAACTGGAAGAAGGAGAGCTTGTAGCGGGCTCGCTCCAACTAGACACCGCCCGTTCTCGGAAAAGCATTGCGTTTACAGGAAAAATTATTAATAATGTTAAAATCAGGAACAAACGATATAAAGTCTCTCTGGAATTTACAGAAGTGAAGGAGGCCGTACGTTCCGACATTATTCGATTTTGCAACTTTAAACAAATTGAATTGCGCAACAAGCTGAGAAACTATTCGTTGGAATAAAAATATGAGGGCCGTGCTCTCGAACGTCAAGGTGCGAAGCATGTCAAAGTATAAAATGGTTCTCGTCATGGCGTTGTTTTTGATTGCAATGATCGGCATCCGGATTGCATGGACCGTCTTTCATACAACGCCCCCTCACCCTCAGGCGGAAAAAGGCATACTGGATTTGCGCAATCAAGGGCTTCCGGCGGATCGCGCGATTAACTTGAACGGACAATGGGAGTTTTTTCCCTCTCGCTTTGTGCTGACAGCTCCGGACAAAGCCACAGATCCCGTTTTCCCAAGCGAAGATCCGCTCTATGTTCAGGTTCCGGGCAGATGGAATGGCGACGCAGTAAAAGAGAGCGAATCTTCTTTACACTACGGGACGTACCGGCTGCGAATTTTAACCGACAGCGGCAGCCCGCAGGAGTACAGAATCCGGATGAACAGCATCAAGTCCGCCTCGGCCGTATATGTAGACGGTAAATTATTGGCCGTCTCCGGCCGTCCTGCGCAGGAGAAGGAGCAGCATGTGCCGAAAACCGTCCCTTACTCCGTTACGTTCACATCGGAACGGAGTGAGATCGAACTCGTCATTCTAGTCTCCAACCATTACGGAAAGCTAGGCATTACGTTACCGGTCTACTTTGGAACGCCGGAAGCCGTCGCTCACCGGACGTTATTATCGATCGACATGCAGTTGCTGTTGTGCGTCGTGCTCTTCATGCATGGCGTATATGCCGTTATCCTCTATTTATTGGGGGCGGCTAACAAAGTATTGCTTTACTTTTCCCTATTGGTGATCTGCACGATCATCAGCGTACTGGTCGATGACGACATGCTGTTATGGAGCATATTGCCGTTCCATTACGAATGGTCCGTGAAGATTCTTGCGTTGTCTTATATCGGCATCGTGGCATCCATGCCGCCGTTGATCCGACATTTGTTTTCGGAACACAGTCCAAGCCGAGCCTACCGGTGGTTCGCCGCTTTTTGCGGCGCATACGTTTTGTTTGTGCTGGCCGCTCCGTCCGAGTACACGGTTCCTACGCTGTCGAAGATGCTTCTGATTATCGAGCTTTCATCCATGGTTATCATCACGCAAATGCTGCGCGCCGCTTTAAAAAGAGATAAGGACGTCCTCTTTTTGCTGTTTGCCGTTGCCAGCATTACGCTCAATATTATTTGGGGTATCGTCAAATTCAACATGACGCTCGATCTGATGTATTATCCGTTTGATCTGATGGTTGCGTTTTTCAGCTTTGCGGCCTTCTGGTTCAACCGGTTTTTCCAGGCGACGGATCAGACCAAGCAGCTCGCGGACAAGCTTCGAATGGCGGATAAACGCAAAGACGATTTTTTGGCGAACACCTCCCACGAGCTGCGCAATCCGCTTCACGGGATCGTGAATATCGCCCAGTCCGTCCTGGATGATGCCGTGAGTCCGCCGAATGAAAAAAACAAAAAAAGCTTGGAAACCCTGATCACCGTCGGACGGCGCATGTCGCTAATGCTCGACGACCTGCTTGACGTGACAAGACTGCAGGATAACGCCATTCGCCTGCAAAAGAGAAGCCTCCGGGTGCAATCGGTCGCCGCCGGCGTGCTTGAAATGATCCGGTTTATGACCAACGGCAAACCTATCCGGCTGCATCTCAATATCGAGGACGGTTTCCCTTCGGTGATCGCGGACGAAAACCGGCTTGTGCAAATATTGTTCAATCTGCTGCATAACGCGGTTAAATTTACAGACGAAGGACAGATCGCGATCCGCGCGGAAGTCCGTGACGGGATGGCCAACATTCATATTGCGGATACCGGAATCGGGATGAACAAAGATGTCCAAGAACGAATATTTCAACCGTACGAACAAGGAGAAGTAGCGGCAACGCGGGCGGGAGGAGGCTTCGGCCTCGGCCTGAGCATTTGCAAACAGCTTATTGAGCTGCATGACGGCACTTTGCAGGTTCGCTCGACCCCGGGACAAGGCTCCGTCTTCACCTTTACGCTGCCCTTGTCCGGAGATTCCGGCGAGCCTGACGCACCCGTTCACGATACCGCTTTGCAAGGCAGCGATATCCAAACGGCATACATAACGGCATCCTTCCCCGCGGATGAACCCGGTCAGGAGCTTGCAATCGCGCGGAGCCGGCCAAAACTGTTAGCCGTAGACGACGATACCGTAAACTTGAACGTATTAAGGGGCATTCTCGGCGAAGCGCACTACGATATTACGACGGCGGCAAACGGCCCGGAAGCGATTGCCAAGCTCGAAGCCGGCCACTATGATCTCGTCATTGCGGATGTGATGATGCCGCGCATGTCAGGCTACGAATTGACGCGAGTCATAAGGGGACGCTTCTCGATCTCAGAGCTGCCGGTTCTCTTGTTGACGGCGCGAAGCCGCTCGGAGGATGTTCATACCGGTTTTCATTCCGGAGCCAACGATTACGTAACCAAACCGGTAAACGCTTGGGAGCTGCGCTCCCGGGTGCGTGCGCTAACGGATTTGAAGGAATCCGTCGGCGAACGCCTGCGTATGGAAGCCGCGTGGCTCCAAGCGCAAATACAGCCTCATTTTATATTCAACACGTTAAACTCCATAGCGGCGTTAAGCACCATGGATACGGTAAAAATGCGGCGGCTGCTGGAAGTATTCGGAGACTATTTGCGAAGAAGCTTCGATATTCATAATTCCTACCGTCTTGTTCCGATTGAACACGAACTGGCGCTTGTCCGGTCTTATTTGTTCATCGAGCAGGAACGTTTCGAAGAACGGCTGCAGGTACAATGGGAAATCGACCCTGATATTCACTTTGAACTGCCGCCGCTGTCCATACAACCGCTTGTGGAAAATGCAGTAAGACACGGCATTCTGAAACGCTCCCGAGGCGGGACGATCCGGATTCGGATTATGGATCACGCAAATAGCGCGGAAATATCGATCTGCGATGACGGCATTGGGATGAAAGAAGAAAAGCGAAATCAGATATTGGACAAGCCTTTGGATACCTCCCACGGGATTGGCCTGCGTAATACCGACCGCCGTTTGAAGCAGCTGTACGGAGAAGGATTGGAGGTTCATAGCGCCCCCGATCAGGGCACAACCATCGTTTTTCGGATTCCGAAACAAAGGATGAGCGGCGATTAAGCAGCTCATCCTTTGTTGTCTAGCTTCAAGCGGTCATACCATTCGGTGATGTAGGGACTCGGCAGCTCGTTTAATTCTTCGAGCAGGACGTTCGTCAGCAATCGATACTGACGGGTTACCGCCAGATGATTATTCGTGGCGGCGAAGATGTTCATCAATGCAAAATGCGCTTCCTCCGCAAGCGGATGCCGCTCGGTGATCTGGAAGTACATTTCGGCTGCCGCTTCCCATTTGCCGCATGACTCGTACCATTCCGCCATCTGAAATGCAGCGCGCATCCACAGCGTCTTCAGCCTTTGACGCTCGCTTTCCGCCCACCAGAAGCCATATTCCCGCAAATAATGGCCGGTATACAGCTGCATGATTTCATGATAATATTCGATCGTTTCGAAAGAAACGGGAGGAGCCGACTTTAATTTATGTTCCCATTCCTCCACATCCAGCGTGACGTCATGAGCATTCAAAATATACCCGTCAGTCATATTCGATATTTGAAACCGCCCGCCGAACGGCTCCAGCGTTTTGCGGATGTGATAAATGCTTGTATATAACTGGGCGTACACTTTGTTCGTTTCGTAATCGGGCCACAGCGTTTCGATCAACACGGATTTGCGAACCAGACTGCCTCGATGTTGGAGTAAAAATAAAAACAGCTCATGCGCCTTGGTCGTCCGCCAATGCAAGGGAGTTAGTCGGTCTTTGGACGTTTCGATCAATACATGCTGCAATACAGTCATCCGAATGGACTGGCTGTCCGTCAACTTAGCATCACCGCGGAAGTTCACATTGCCCTGGAGGCGCTGCAATGTTTTGGCCAAACGTTCCGTTCCGACCGGCTTCACGACATAATCCAGCGCGTTCAATTCAAAAGCTTTGACCGCATACTCGTCATAAGCCGTTACAAACACAATATTCAGATTCGGCTTTTTCTCCAGCAGCTGTTCCGCGAGTTCAATACCATTGATCTCAGGCAAATGAATATCCAGAAAGACGAGATCCGCTTGTTCTTGCAAAACGTGTTGTTGTCCCAGTAACGGATCCATAAATTTACCTATGATTTCGACTTCGGCCACTTGCAGCAGCTGGTGTTCCAAATAATCCAAAGCAAGCCGTTCATCGTCAATAAGTATGACTTTCATATGCAGCTCCTCAAGTGTTGGTAATGATGTACTACCGTTTCTATATATTTTCGGAAATTTCATCCCTTTTGTTCATAGCTGCGAATAAAAATACCGCTTCACAAGAAAGTGAACCGCAGGCGAGCATAAATAACCCGCAAGAAAGCCCTTTATTACAAAGTGCTAATCTTACGGGTCATCGTTTTTCATTACCTCTTGTTCGGACGGGAGAATATTCAACGGCCTATGCGCCCCTCATGACTTCATAACCGTTAATGATAGCTGCTGCGAAAGTTACGCGATGATTGCGGAAAAAATGAAATAAGAGTCGGGCGTCCGGACAATCTTCGTCATACCGCGGGAAATTAAAGAAGTCTTCATCCGACCAGCCTTTAGTCCGCAGGCTTTCGATCGATTCGGCGATGATATGCGGAATAACCGGCTTCATTACCGTGGTCATACGCGCTCTCCCCGAAGCTTATTCAGATACTGGGGTTTTCCGGTTTTTGCCCACATCAGGAAACAATACCGATTGTTAATAATGGCTGGATTTTTGGAAGGGAGCAGTGGCTTCTTGGCACTGGATTTCTTTCTCATATCTTTCACCTCCGATTGATTTGGACTTGTTATTATTGTGCCCAATCTATCAATCTATTAAACGTCGGTTTTGAGAGAATCCCTTTGTCCGCCATGCCGCCGCCTCTTATGAGCTCCTAACCATCGTTACTGTTCCTCGTTCGGTGCAAGCATTTCTTTTATCGTATCAAAGAGGAGCGGCTCATAGTTCCAAAGCTCCACGCTGACATTAATATACTGCGCACCTTCGTACTTTTGACCGTGAATATGTCCGTGAATATTGACGTAAGGCATATGTTTATTCATGTACATCGGTTCATGGGATAAAAAATAAAAACCGTTATACACGATCGGATATTCGCTCACTTCATGAAATCCGACATCAAGCCACCAACTTCGCGTTCTACCTCGATCATGATTGCCCATAATTAAAAATTTATAGCCGTTCAACCGGCTTACGATGGCTTGAGTCTTCTCCCGATTCAAAAACGAAAAGTCGCCAAGGTGATAAACCTTGTCATCCTTCCCGACAACTGCATTCCATTTGTCGATCATCGCCGCATTCATTTCATCCACATCGGCGAAGGGGCGGGATTCAAAATCAATAATTTGCTTATGACCGAAATGATGATCGGATATTACGAATACGTTTGTCACCGATCTGACCTCCGTTCTATATCGTTGTTCGATCTGTAATCGTTTCCTATGCTCTGCTCTGCGATGGATTCATGTCATACAAAAAATCGCCGAAATTTACGTTTCAGCGATCTTTTTATGCAATGTCAATCGGTATCATTACCTGACTCTGCGGTATGGCCTCGGGTAGTTATTGTCCTGCTGCGTGAGCGCCCCCAGGATGAGAACAATGGCGGATACGATGTGCATGATCATGCCTACGACCGGAATGAACCCGACCAAGGAGGTGACGATTCCGACTACGCTGCCGAACCGTCCTGCATGTTCTTTATGGCAGATTAGCAATGTGACCAAGTGCAGTGCGAGCATAACCCATAGGGCGGTGTAACCGGTAAATATAATGAAGGCTCCTCCGAGAATAGGTATGCCCAGAAAAGCTTCCAGCCCGCCCGTTACGAATTTCATTAATCTCGATAAACTCATTTTCGTTTCCTCCCGATGTGCAGCCCTAGTATCGGCTCCTTTGTATAAGTTTATTATACCCTCCGGAACCGAAGCAAACATCGGACTTAAGTCAAAACACGTTCCCCGTCTGTGGTCGGGGGTCGCCGTCACAAGGAGCTGGACGGAAACAGAGGCGATCACTGTACAGCGCTAGGGCTGGAGCGGTTGGTTATTCGTCTGCCACACGTCCTTCAGCGCGGAACGAAACAATGCATCGAGCCGGTCATCTTGCTCCTCTTGCCGAGCCTCCATGGCATCTGCGGCTTTATCGTAATAGGCTATTTTCTCCTCCAAAAAACGATGGATCGGAATCATGCTCGGTTCGTAAGTTGTCCCTCCTCCGTCCTTTTTCCGGTCCAGCAAGTGTTGAATCGCCTTCTTCAGCTCGCTTCCGTCCGGCACTAAGCGTTCGACCAAGACGCCAAATTCCAACGGTGGCATCGTACGGTATTGCTCAATCCATTGACATGCCAGTATGGGGCGCAGTACGTAAAAATATTTTTTAATTTGGACCTGATCTTGCTGCAAAAAAATTCGATAGTTCCTTTTTGCCATATGCAAGTAATGATAGGTGCATGACTTGGGAGAAAACAATAATGGTGAAATGCTGCGGATTTGCTCGGCGACCGAAAAGCGTTCCATATAAACGATCGGTGACTCTAGCCACTCAAGCAGCGACGGGTTCGATTTGCGGATCAACTGGAGCGCTTTCTTCAAATCCCATCCGTTGATATCCATCGCGCTGTGGATCGGCCTTTCAATGACATCGCGTTTGTCGAAGATTGACAAATACCACTCCACCGGCCTGATATAGATGAATCTGACGTCGTAGTCGCTAGCCTCCGAATGGACGCCCCATGCCCGGCTCCCCGATTCGCAGGCGTATAGGATGCGTACATGCTCTTCTTGTTCGACGGCTTGCAAATGCTTTGTAAAATGATGCCGAATATTGTTCATGCCGCGTTCCTCCTTTGCTTGCTGTCACATGCCATTATGACCCGATTTGCTCGCTTTACTCCAACGAGAACAAAATCCGCCGCGGCGCCTCGTTGATCGAGAGGTAGCTTTTCCTTGAACCAACATAATAGTTCAGCTTCGCTGAAAAAATATACATTTTGTTGTTAAAAAAAATTATATAGTTATTATTTGTTAGTGAAGGAAAATATAAGATGACTGGAGAATAATTGAAAAGGCTTACAAATAAATATATGGGAGGTTACATGCATGAATCACAAAAAAAGGTTGGCAGCCATTTCGATCATGACCGGCAGCCTGCTGTTCTCGGCTGCTGCAGGTGCTGCGGCGGAGTCCGTCAAGTCGGACATGGCGGTGTTGATCGGCGATACGGAAACGTCTTTTGCCAAGCAAAGCCTTCTCGTCGACAGCAGCTTGTATGCGCCTTATGAAGCTGCGGCCAAGCAGCTGGGTGCCGAAGCGAAGTGGAGCGCGGGGATGAAGACGCTAACGCTGGTTAAAGACGGCAACACCCTGGAGATGAAAGCGGGAGCCCTGTCCTACAAAATGAACGGGCTGGAGCTGACCTCGGCCACTCCGCTCCAGGAAATCGGCGGCAGCGTATATATTCCCGTTCGCACCGTATTTGAAGCATTCGGCTATCAGATCGGCTACGAGAACAAAACACGGACCGTCAGCATGCAGCCTCGCATAAGCACGAAGCCCGCATTGCTCGTTCACGGAATTACGCCTGACGGCTATGTCACCGGAAGCGAGGTCAAGGTGTCCATCTCCGCATATAACCATATTTTGAAGGACTTTGCCCAACAAAAGGAGCCGAAGGCGGGAGAAGGTCATATCCATGTGTGGCTGGACAATGAAAAGCTGGATGCGGCAAGCGCGATCAAAGTGTTTAAAAATGAACCGGTCGTATTCCGCGACGTGAAGCCAGGAAAACATACACTCACGGTTCAGCTCGTCGGAAATGATCATAAACCGGTCGAGCCGGAAGTTAAGCAGACGATTCCTTTCCATTCCGTTTCTTTGTCGATTCTGAAAGATTTGGACCCGGAGAAATCGACCGGTCTGCGCATCGAGGGCGTCATTGCCGACGAAAAGCATCGCGTCTTTACGGTCGAGATGGAATCGAAAAAGCTGTACCGAATTATGGCAGACAGCGGAAAAATGGACATATTGACGGAGCTTCCTCGTTCGGCGACCGGGATGGCTTTTGATGCGGCAGGGAACTTATACATAGCAAGCGGTGGGCAGGAAGGCGTTATTTTCAAAGTAAATGCTAAGGATCTAAACGGGGAACCTTTTGAGACGTCAAGGGTAGAGACATTTGTTAGCGGTGTACAGGGAGCTAACGGGCTGACCTTCGATTCGAAAGGCAACCTGTATGTCAGTGGAGGCGCAAACGGCAATATTTACAAAGTAACGCCGGACGGGCAATTAAGCACATATCAGAGCGGCATTGCAGCGGAACGTAAAGAGCAGCAAATCGTTGTCAACGGCATCGCTTTCGGCAAAGACGGCAAACTGTACGCGGCCAATACGAGCTCGGGCGAGGTGAATCGTTTTACGATGAACGCGGACGGTTCCTTGGGGGCATGGGAGAGAGTCGCGAAAAGCCCGCTGCTGTACGGGGCCGATGGGCTCAACTTCGGCCCGGACGGAGCGATTTACGTTGCGGCGAACGAACGGAATGCCATCGTACGCGTGAGCTTGGACGGAAAAGTGACGGAGGTCGCACAGAACGGAAATCAAGGACCGCTGGAGTTCCCGGCCAGTCTTCATTTTGTCGGAAGCACGCTGTATATCAGCAATTTCGATCAGCCGCGCGGTGCCAACAGCCCGAATGATCCCGGCATCGGAGCTTCGATTGCGAAAATGGAATTCGGAAGCACGAAATAGTAGAGTTACATCTTCGGATCAGGCGTTGATCGGGGCAAAGCTGCAAAGCGTTATTCGTGGGCTTATGTGGTAGGATCGAACTTGTGGCTTCCAGTTCGTTCAAGGAGCATATGACGATTGGGCTGAACAAAGTCCATAAACATAGGAAATACAAACAATCCGACTCGTTGACGTGTCGGATTGTTTTGATGCAGTTGCTGTTGTCCCTTACAAATAATCGGCGATATCTCCCGCCATAAGCGATGCCGTAGTCATCCGTGCCTCAGCCGCCCGGTCACCCGCTCTGCCGTGCCACCAGACGCCGAAAGCGGCCGCCTTCTCGGCATCCCAACCTTGAGCGAGCAGGCTGCCGATGATGCCGGCCAGCACGTCGCCGGAGCCGCCCGTAGCCATCCCGGCGTTGCCGGTCGAGTTCACATAGGCGATGCCGGCCGGCGTAGCAATGACGGTGCCCGCCCCCTTCAGCACGACGTAAACGCCGTGCTTCTCGGCATACGAACGGGCCGCTCCGATCCGGTCGCGCTGCACCTCGGGGACCGTGCAGCGGAGAAGGCGGGCCATCTCGCCCGGATGCGGCGTCAGCACGGCCGGTGCACCGGCAGGACGCTTCACCCAGCCGGCGAAGTCGTCGGCATCGGCTAGCATATTGAGCGCGTCCGCATCCAGCACAAGCGGGAGCGGCTTGGGCGATCGGTTGGCGGCGGCGCGAGCGGGAGCGGATGCCGCGGAGGCAGCATCTGCGGCAGTGGTGGCGCGCGCAGTAGCAGCAGCGGCGTGAGTGATAGCGGCGGCACCGATGGTATCGCCGGCTTGAGCGGCAACAGAGGCTGCACAGGCAGCATCAGCGGTAGTGGTGGCAGCAGCGGCGTGAGCGGCAGCGGCGGCGCCGGGGGTATCGCCGGCTTGAGCCGCAGCGGTGCCGGCATCGGCAGCAACCGGCGGGACGACGCCGGCTGTCGCCTCCCATACGCGCCGCAGCCACGCGCTGTCGCCCTCGAACCGGCCGAGGCCCGGGCCGAGCACAAGCGCGCTGCGCCCTGTGCAAAGCGCCGCTAGCGCCTCGGCCGGCACGGCGGCCCAATCGCCCCGGCCGCCGTCGGCAAGGGGCGCGAGCATCGCCTCCGGCACGCGGCCGAGCAGCGGCTCCGCTAGACGCGCGGGCACCGCCCAAGTGGCAAGGCCGCATCCCGCGCGCAAGGCAGCGCGCACGCACAAGAGCCCGGCGCCGGCCATAGGCAGCGATCCTGCTGCGACAAGGACGTGGCCGTACGTGCCCTTGTGCGTGTCGGTCCGCCGCGGCAGCGACGGGTCGATGCCAAGCCGCTTGCGGACGGCGGCTTCGTCGAGATGGAACGCTCGCACGCCGTATGTTTCCGCAAGCCAGGCGGGAATGCCGATCGGCGCGACGCTGACATCGCCGGCTACCTCCCTGCCAGGGTGCAGCGCAAGCCCCCGTTTGCGAAAGGCGAGAGCGACCGTGCGATCGGCGCGGATGCACGGTTCGTGTACGGCGCCGGTGTCGGCATCGAGTCCGCTCGGGATGTCCGCGGCGACTATCGGCAGGCCGCTCGCGTTGGCTTCGCGAATGAGCGACGCGTATGGTTCGCGGGGTGCGCCTCGCGTCCCCGTACCGAGCAGCGCGTCGATCACGCCGTCATACGCGCGCCAGTCGATCGCTCCCGGAGCGCACACGCTTGCCGCGATACCGAAGCGAGCCAACGCATCGCGCTGCACGGCGGCATCGCCGGTCAGCCGCTCCGGCGGCTCGGCGTACACGACCGCCGTCTCCGCCCCCGCTTCGCACAAGTGGCGCGCGGCCACCAGGCCGTCGCCGCCGTTGTTGCCTTTGCCGGCGAGCACGAGCCAGCGCGCCGGTCCTCCGCGCAGTTCGAGCTGCGCGCTCAAAGCAAGGGCGGCTTCCGCGATCGCCCGACCGGCGTTCTCCATCAGCACGAGAGCAGGCAGTCCGATCGTATCGATCGTATGCCGGTCAAGCCGCCGCATTTCTTCCGCTGTAACGAGATGCATAGAAGTTCCCCTTTCATCCGCCTTTTGAAATCTGCTCATTCCTCATTTTTCAATCACTCGGGCTACCTTATGACTGCATTTCGAACATTTCCCGCGAAGGACAATACCGTATTTATCCAACTGTACTGAAAACTCTTCTATCACCGTCACACTCGAACATTGTCCGCACCAAACATTTTCTATGTACATCCGCCGTATATTATCGGGCATTTTCAGCCATTCACTTGTCGCTGCAAAATCTATGACGTTGGGGGCCTTGGGAACTTTGACATGTGTCATGTCGTTTTCCGCCCATTTGAGCATAGAATATGAGCCCTCCAATGAATCGCAAATCCCCCAGCATTCGCAGCCGGTTGTTTCAACAATCGCTTTCATGCGGTCGCGGTACTTCTCATAAAGCTCAGGCGTCTTCGCCATATTGAGCGCTTGGATCACAGCTTCATACGTGTCGGTCAATAAGTCGCCCATATCCTCGAAAATATCCCCCGTCTCGTGGATGTACCGGACGGCAACTTCACAGAAGTACACCATCAGTTCGAAGGGCCAATCCGTTCCTTGTCCTGCCATCTCCATACTGGATAAGGCTTCTTTCACCTTGTCCGTCCGGAGCTTTGGAAGTCCGCGATCCGGATAAAATTGCTTGCGGATTTGCTCTTTGCATTTTTCGAGCAATTCCAATAAAGCCGGTTCTCCTTGCAGTTTGACTGAAATAAAAACGCGAGCTTCTTTATTGGTTTTAACCGTTTCGTGCAGCAGCTCGATCACCTCATGGGGTGGCAGTTCTTTTAACTTTCGTTTGATTTGGGAGGAAGTCAGCATCTTCTTTACATCTCCTTGGCAACGATTTCCGTCGCTCGCTGTTGTTTCTCATAAACCGTTCATTTTACCTGCAAGCGGGATTGAAATATCACCCATTTTATCACAGACCAACGGATCGTATAAAATGCACGGGCATTCGTTTCAAATTCACAGCGTTGCGAAGTGATTCTATACATCGCTATACGATTCATTTTGAAAAGAACAAATAACCCAAATTTCTTGATAAATAAGGCAACATACCGAATAGAAAAGCGCTTTCTTTGCTTTTATAGTGAAAATATGGGAGATTCAACCACCCGGTAATGCACCAAACAAATTCAAGAGGAAGATCATTTAGCACAATCTGCGAGGAGGTATTTTATGAAAAGTAAACGGATCCATCGGTTATCTTCGTTACTCGGGTTGACCGGAACCGCAGCCATGCTGGCACTAGCCGGATGCAGCGGTCAGGGCAACATCGGGAAAGGCAAGCAGCAGCCGAACGAAGCGGAAAGCCCGGCGCAACAAGGTCCTGTTACCCTGAGCTTGTACATCAATGGGGCGGATATTTCCGACGAAGAACTTCAAAGATATTTTCATGAACCGCTTAAAAAGAAGCTTCCGTACATGACTTTGGAAATCGTCAGAAACGCCAAAGGCACCTCTATTGAAGAACTCGTAACCAGCGGCACCTTCCCCGATCTGATCTATACGAGCAATCCGAATCTGGTGCAGTTCAAGCCTTTCGATATTTTAAGCGACCTGAACGGTTTGACGAACAAAAATTTGGACCCCGGGCGTTTTGAGAATTATGAATGGGACGCCATTAAAATGTACGGAGACAAGGGGGAGCTGTACGGTGTTCCTTTTTCTCAAAACGTGGCGGCGTTAATCTACAACAAAGATCTGTTCGATAAGTTTGCGGTCCCGTATCCAAAAGAAAACATGACATGGGACGATGTATATGAATTGGCCAAAAAGCTGACCACTTCTCAAGACAAAAACGCCTATATCGGGATTGATCCGGCTGGTCCTTGGTTTGTCGGGTCCGGACTGTCTTTGAATTATGCGGACGCCAAAACAAACAAATCCGTCATTGACAGCGAGCAATGGAAAATGGTGTTCTCCATGTTGAAGCAATTTTATGAGATACCGGGATTTTTGGGGCCGGATAACAAAGTCTCTTACGGTACGGCCGCTTTTGCCAAAGACCGGCTCACGGCGATGAATCCGATTTGGGCATCCTCCCTCCAAGCCAATCTGAAACCGCTCACAGAAGTAAATTGGGATTTGACGACGCTGCCCAATTTCAAAGGAAGTGTCGCACCTGCTGGGTATATCCACAACAAGCAAGCACAAGGAGCAGGCGTTCGAAGTAATAAAGCTCGTCACCTCCGATGAAGTGCAGAGCGTCATGAGCAAAAACGGCCGCATTACCGTATTGAAAAGCGCGGACATCAAGAAACAATACGGGTCGGACGTTCCCGAATACAAAGGCAAACACATTGAAGCTTTCTTCAAAACAACCCCCTCCCCGTTTCATCAAGTAACCCCTTACGATAAAACCGTAAGGGACTTGATAGAAAAAGAAAGGATCAAGTTGGCGACAGGCACCGATGTGAATACGTTCATACGGGAAATGAAGGAACGGGCCGACAAAGCGATTGAAACGGAAATGGCCGGTAAGAAGTAAATGAGCATTAGGTGACCCGGTACCTGCAACGATGCAATGTACCGGGCCTTCGCTCTGTTCTGAGCCCAGGCCTGCCCTTACCCTTCGACGATACTGCGATATTTTCGGAATCGCGCGAGAACCCGGTTCACCTGTTCCGCACGGGCTTCAAGCGTTCCGTTCAGAACAAAATACGGAATTTTGCGGACCTGAAGATCGGCGATGATCTGCTTTTGGAAGATGTGCTGCTGCACCTCCCCCGAACGGTCCCATGTGTTTGCGTAAGGAATGTCAGTATCGCATACAAACACAAGATCATAGCGGGAAGCGGCCTCCGCTGCCCGCTGCGTTAGCAACGAAGAGGCTTCTCCGTGGTAGTACAGCGAAAACATATACGTCGTGATGGCGTTCGTATCGACGAAGAGAATGTCGCGCGCATCATGCACGAGCTTCTCTTCCCGCTCCAGATGTCCTTCCGCAATATCCTCCAATTGCTTGAGCGTTAATCTCCGGTCCACTTGATGCCTCTCCCAATATTCCCTGCCGTATTCCGGCATCCATACCGTATTGCGCTGCTCCGCCATATAGGCGGCGAGCGTCGTTTTGCCCGTAGAAGGGGCTCCAAGGAATACCGCTCTCGTGATCATGTCCTTGTAAACGAGCGGGCTCAGGAAGTGCCGGTTCGCAAAAGGGGCATTGCGGACCTGCGTCCCGGAGATCGGAACCGTTCGCCGTTCAGCATCTACTTGACGATTGACCGCCCCCAGCGCTTTACTCATATGATCGCCGTAAAACTCGCTGGAATAGAAGTGCGTTATTTTCTTTCCCGCCAGCTTTTTCAGCATATAGTCCTCGTGCATGCGTTTAATCTCGTCGGTATGGCCCGTTTCCTCCGGACCGTCCCAAGCTTCGATCACGTGCACTTGAGGGTAAAGCATTCGAATCCAATTCGCCCTGACGCTCAAAGGAATATGGATCGTTTCCGGGCAATCGTAGATCACGACGATTACTTCATCCGTTTCCCGAATCGCCGTCTCGATCATCAACTGGTGACCGCGGTGAAGAGGTGCAAATTTCCCGAGTGTCAAACCTGTTTTGTGTGGGCGCATGCTTCGTTCCTCCCATTGGGATGAAGCTCACGTTTCCAGGCGACATACCCGGCCGTGGCGATAAATAAAAAGATTACGTAGAGAAAAGCTACCGCATAAAGCTCTTTGTATGCATACATGGCGACCGACATGATGTCGACGGCGATCCAGCACAGCCAGTTCTCCAATACTTTCGATGACAGCAAATATTGGGCAATTAGGCTAAGCGTGGCTATGAATGCGTCGGCGTAAGGGATGGAAGCGTCCGTATATGTCTTCAGAACGTATCCCCAGCTTACCGTTATGGCTGCGAGCAGCAAGCACATCAGCAGCGCCTGCCGGAACGTGATTTTGCGGGTGGGGCGGACTTCTGCCCCCTCCCGTTTGGTCAACCATACGATCCACCCGTAAATGCTTAAGACGAAAAAGAAGATCTGCAGCGTCATATCTGCGTACAATTTTGCTTCCCCGAACATATAGAAAAAACAGCCGACATTGACCAGCCCGACCGGCCAAGCCCATATTTTCTCTCTTGCCGTAAGCCATACGCTCCATAACCCTGTCGTTGTCGCAACGATTTCAAGCGCCGTAGACGAGGTGAATACGGCAATCGCCGCCATCATGAGCATGAGAATGGGTAGCATCCAAGGTTTATTCATTCTGTGTTCCTCCCTGCTATTAATATTATCAATATGACAATATCAAAAGGTAAAAAGAATGCCTCAGCTGTAAATCGACAGCTGTGGCGTCAAATCGGTGAAACGGTACAGCTGCGCCGCCCGCTGCGAATAGCGGTTGGACAGCTTCAGTTCCCCTTGGCGGTCTCGTACTTCCTCGATAATGCCCTTGCGGCTTTGCGTCGAGGTGACTTTGCGAATGAAGTTTTTTTCCTCAAAGTCCGGGACAACGGTTTGGATCACTTGGTACAGCTCGCTGATCGTGAACTCTTCCGGAAGAAACTGTTTGGCGATCGTCGTTGTGAGCATCTTGTCGCGAATTTTATGCAAAGCGTCAGTCAAAATCTCCCTGTGATCGAAAGCCAATTCCATGCAGAGCGCTTCCTCCACCGAAAATAAGCGTACGTCTGCGGCATCGTCGTCCGCCCGCCGGGCAGCCAATCGCTTCTCTTGTACTAAAGCGAAAAAAGCGTGAGAGATGATCCAGCCTCTCGGATCGCGCCCTGGCTTGCTGTATACGTTCAAGTACTCCATGTGAACGTCCATCACGCCTGTTTCCTCTTGCAGCTCCCGCCGCGCGCATTCATACATGCTCTCCGATTCCTTGCAAAACCCGCCGGGTAAAGCCCATTGCCCTTCGTACGGCCAACTCTTCCGTTGAATCAGCATGACCTGCAATTCGCGTACCGGGAGTGCCTTTTTCGTCGTATTTCTCTCCGTAGAGGTAATCGTGAAAATGACGATATCGCTCGGAGCGCCGTCCGGTGTCCGGTATTTGTTCGGAGTGTAGTTGGACTCGTTCTCGCTCTGTGCCATGTTCTCACCTGCCTGCAGTTGAAGCTATTTGTTAGTTTCGATTTGATATTATCATTATGACATTGTTCGATAAAATGTCAAGCGCCGCAAAAAAATAATTTTGCGGCGCCTCTGGCAAGAAAAGCCGCTTCCCATTTAAAATGTAGAGGCGGCGTATGAGAATAAATTATTAGATTTTTACCAGTGGAACTTCAAATTCATTCTGAATAAAACTCATATCAGAATCTCTTGACACCAGTATTAGATCATAAGCTAGGGCAGTCGCTACAATTAGTGCATCAGGAGTTTTTAACTTTCTTCCCTTGCTCTTCTGGTCTCTGCGAATCGTTCCTCCCAGCTTGGCTATATCAGAAGTCACATCTAAGCATCTCTTGGCTGAAAACAACTTTTCCGCACGAAGTTGTTCCTCTGGCTTTAACCCAGCAAATACTTCGCATTCGGTAATAGCGGAAAAATAAATCGACATTTTATCACGGGAAGCTTGCTGAACGAAATCAATCACCATTCCTTCGTTAACAAGAACTGCAATTGCGATATTAGTATCTAATAAGTACCCTCTACTCACGATCCCCATTCCTCGCGCGATCTGTTCACTTCATCGAGAAGCTCCTTACCTCGTTCTGGAGATAAAGTCCCAGCTGCGTCCAACAGATCATCGATCGAATAATCCTCTTCTTCTGCTTCTACTGTCTGTTTTTCCAGATCAATTACGACACGGGCGTGATTTATATTCAGTTTTTGAAGGATGGCTTTAATTGCGTCCGCGCTTTGTTGATCAATTTTTTTGGGGAGCATGTGTCTATCCCTCCAATATCGTACATTTTAAAATCATTATAGCATATCCGTAACTGTTCCATAATTTCACCGCTATTGCTCTACCTTTACTCCACCTGCGCCTTCTCCGCAGTAACACCAACATCTTTCCACGTCAGCTTGGAGTTCGGATCGACGGTAAAGTTTTTCACCCGATTGTTCACGGCATAAATTTCCGAGCGATACAATGTCGGAATCACCGGCACTTCTTCGCTCATCAATGCTTGCCACTGGTTGTAGATGTCTTTGCGGTACGCTTTATCAAACGCTTGCTCCGAATGACCCTTTGCCAGCAGATCGTCGTTTTTGTCGCTGACCCAGTGCGTGTAGTTGAAGAGGACGTCCCGCGCGTACAGCCCGTACGGGTCTACGTCCGAGCCCGTTCCCCAAGCGCCGGCGAAAATATCCACCTTCGGGTCGTCTTTTTGCACCATATCGTAGAATGAATTGAATTCGGCTAACCGTCCGTCGACCAACTGGACATCGAGCCCTACAGCTCTCCAGCATTGGATATAAAATTTGGCAAGCGGTTCCGCGATATCTCCGCCACTCATCGACAGGAAGCGGATCGGAAATTTCTTGCCGTCCGGATCTTCGCGCAGCCCGTCGCCGTCGCGGTCTTTGTACCCTGCTTCGTCAAGCAGCTTTTTCGCTTTTTCCGGGTCGTACGGGTAGCCCTTCGCATTGTTGTCGTGGTAGCCCGGGAACGACGGCGGGATCAACGTGGTCGCCGGGAAACGCAGCCCATGATACAATTTATCGCCTACGGATTGGTTATCCAGCGCGTAGGCCATTGCCTGGCGAAGCTGTTTGTTCTGGAACTTCGGATTATCCATCACGCTTTGCTGCTTGGCTGCATCCCAGTGGCCGAGCTTGAAGCCGATGTAGTTATAAGCCAGGTCGATTTTGCCGATGAACTGCACGTTCTTCGTGTCTTTGGCCGTCGGATACTGGTCGGTCGGAAAGGTGGCGACGTCGATTTGCCCTTTTTTGAGCGACTGCAGGACGACCTGCGGGCTGACGACTTTGACGATGACGCCCTTCAAATTCGGCTTGCCTTCCCAGTAATCCTCATTGCGGACGAATTCGACCGACTCGCCGGGAACGATTTTGCTCAGCTTGAACGGACCGAACCCGATCGGCGTTTTGCGGATTTTATCAGACTGCGGCAGCTGCTGAATCGGAATGTCTTTCAAATAATGCTTCGGAAAAGGCGTCGCCCATACGCCGGTCAGCAGCGAAGGATTGGCGTTGTTCCATGTGATGGTGAGCGTCTTATCGTTCAGCACCTTGATGCCGGAGATGTTCGCCGCCTTCCCGCTGTGGTACTCCTCCATACCGACGACGTCCTGAAAGAGCGCGCTCCCGTAGCGAACGCCGGTATAATCTTTGCTCCCGATGATCAGGTAGGCGTATTCCAGATCTTCCGCTTTGACCGGCACGCCATCATGCCAGCGGACGTTGTCTTTAATTTTGATCGTCATCGTTTTCCGGTCCGGCGACAGCTCGTACGTGGCCGCCCCGTCATTCGTAATCTCGTAATCGCCGTTGCCATGGAATAAAGATTCGTCGAAAAATTGCAGTATTTCCGCATCCGGCTCCCCCGTGTAAAAAGCCGTGTTCAGCGTCCCTTCGAACGGGGTATCCGATACGAGTCCGTAATTCAGTACGCCGTCGACGATGGCGCCGTCATTTTTGACGTCCATTGGGAAATTGCCGATGTTTTCTTTGGCCGTCGCCGGTTTGCTGCCATCGCCTTTGCCAGAACGGCCGCCGGAGGTACTGATGTACGACGTCACCGCAACGATCAGGACAGCCAGTATGCTGACATAAATCCAGTACGATTTCTTCATTTCGATCTCCCCCTCTTATCCTAATCGCTGTCTCGCATCAGCCGCACGCTTCAGCGCTTGACCTATAAAGTTGATGCACAGCATCATCACCAAAATCAGTACGGAGGCGGGCAACCAAACCCACCATTTGCTTTGCAGCACGACCGGATTCGTCGCATAGCTGACGAGCGTACCGAGGCTTGGCGTGCTCTCCGGCAATCCGAAGCCCAAGTAGCTTAAGCCGGACTCGATCCCGATGTTTCCCGCCAGATTGAGCGTCAAGTTCACGATGATGATCGAGCTCAGGTTGGGCAATATTTCCCGTACCATGATGATCCAGTCGGGCGTCCCCAGCGTCTTCGAGGCGCTGACATAATCGAGCTCCCGCTCCGCCAGCGTCTTGGCGCGAATGAGCCGCGCTTTCCCCGTCCATAAAAAGGCGCTCATAATGACGATAAACATCAATACGTTATTCTTCGGCACGATCGCGATAAACACGATGACAAGCATCAGAAACGGCAGCACGAGAATAAAGTCGATCACGCGCATGATGAGATTGTCAAGAATTCCGCCGAAATATCCAGCAGTCATACCGACAGCCAGACCGATGATTCCGGTAATGAGCGTAATGGCCAGACCGATGGAAAACGAGTTGCGCGCCCCGATGATCAGCTGCCCGAAAATATCTCTCCCTCCGTAATCGGTGCCGAGCCAATGCTCCGCAGACGGCGGTGCATAAATGGATAGCAGATCGACCTTCACGATGCTTTCCTGATCCAGAAACAACGATGAAATATAGACGATGGCGAGAATGAGCAGCAAAAGAAACAAGGAAACGACGGCCAGCGTGTCTTTTGTCAATTCACGCCACAGGATGGAGAGTGCGGAAGGGCTTCTGCCGGCCAGTGCCTCGCCTTGCTCCGAATCGCTTGCGATGGTGGTGTTCACGTTCTTGTCCTCCTATCCCGCTATTCCATTCGTATGCGCGGGTCTACTGCGCTTAGAATGATATCCGACAGCAGCGTTCCCATGAGCGTTGCCAGCCCCGAAATCATGACAAGCGCCGTAACGACGCTGTAATCGCGCTGCGTGATCGACTGAAGAAACAGCTGTCCCATCCCCGGATAGCTGAAGATCGACTCCAGGAAGATCGACCCGCCGATTAACCCCGTAATCTCATACCCCAGAAAGGCGGCGATCGGCAAAAAGGAATTGCGCACGATATGGCGCGAGTAAATGCGCGATTCCGGTACGCCTTTGGCTCTGGCCGTCTTGACAAAATCTTTTATTTTCGTCTCGATGATTTCATTGCGCAAATATAGGATCAACCCCGCCGTGGAAATGAGCGCCCCCGACAAGCTCGGCAATACAAGGTGGTTTATTTTATCGATGTAATAAGCGAATGTTCCCTGCTCCACCTGAATATCGACGCTGCCGCCGGTAGGAAACCAGCCCAGTGCGAAACCGAACACGAACAGCATTACGATCGCAAAAATGAATAACGGCGTAGCCAAGCTGACATAGCTGTACCCGACAATGAGCTTATCCGCCCCCGAATCGGTCCATCTTCCGGATGCAATGCCTAACGGCACGGCAATCAGGTAAGTTAAGACCAGAATACAGGCGGACAGCACAATCGTATTCCCCATTCTTCCCGCAAGCAGATCGTTGACGGGCTGCTGATGAACGTACGAGAGGCCGAGATCGCCGTGCAGCAGGCGCTGTATCCAGCTTGCATACTGGACATAGAGCGGATCGGTCAAGCCGAGCTTTTGCCTTAACTCGTTCAGCGTCTGCGCATCCATTTGCGGATTTTGCACGAGCTGTCCGGTCAAGGCGTCTCCAGGCATCGCCTTGGCCAGCAGGAAGACGAGCACGCTCAATAGAAACAATTGGGGGATCATCGTCATCAACCGCCGCAATATAAAAGTCCACATCAGTTATCCAATCCCCTCTCTCACAGGATGGCGGCAGAATGCGTATCCGAGAGCCGCTTCAGCGGGTGTGCGCGTCCCTCCCGGTCAAAATAATGATGGCGAGTCTCCTCGAACTGCTGCTCCATTTGCTGCCGAAGCATCTTTTGTTCCAGCCGCTCGTGCGGATTCAGATTCGGTATGGCGGAGATCAGCCTTTTGGCGTAAATATGCTGCGGGCTGTGGAACAGATCGTGCGCCGTCCCCTCCTCGACCAGCCTGCCGCGATACATAATGCCGATCCGGTCGCACATATGCCGAATCATGCCCAGATCATGGCTGATCAACAGATACGTAAGCTGAAATTCCTGCTGAATGTCCTTCAGGAAATTAAGCACCTGGGCTTGTACGGACACATCCAGCGCCGATACCGGCTCATCCGCAATGATGATCTTCGGATTCAGCATCAGCGCGCGCGCAATCCCGATCCGCTGCCGTTGTCCGCCGGAAAATTCATGCGGGTATTTCAGCAGCGCTTCCGGGTGCAGCCCTACTTTTTCAATGAACTGCTGCACCTTCTTCTTTTCCTCTTGCGGCGACATCCTCTCGAAGTTGCGAAGCGGCTCCGCCACGATATCGAGCACCCGTTTCCTTGGATTGAGCGAGGAATACGGATCTTGAAAAATCATTTGAATATCTTTGCGGTAATGCGGATGCTCACGCCGGGATCGCTTGGTAAGCGTGGTTTCTTCCAATAAGATGTTCCCGGAAGTGGCTTCGATCAGCCCGATGATCGCCCGGCCGGTCGTCGTCTTGCCGCAGCCGGATTCCCCGACGAGGCCGTACGTTTCGCCGCGCCGCAGCTCGAAGCTGATGCCGTCGACGGCCTTCACCTCACCGACGACCCTTCGAAAGAAGCCGCCGCGTACGGGATAATGGACTTTCAGATCAGACACGGTAAGTAGCGCCATCGCTCATGCCTCCCGTGGACTCGTGTGGAAATCGAAAATTGCGGTAACAGGTGCAGCGAACCCAGTGCCCGGGCTCGACTTCGCGCAGCACCGGATGCTCCTCGTGCTCGGCGTCGGCGATCCAGCGAATGCGCGGCTGGAATCGGCAGCCTGTTCTGGATTGTTTGTGCAGCGGCGGAACCATCCCTTGGATGACATGAAGCGGCTGTTTCGGAGTATGAAGGGAAGGAATCGATTGCAGCAGCGAACGCGTATACGGATGCAGCGGCTGATCGAACAGCGTATGAACATCGGCCAGCTCGACAATCTCTCCCGCATACATCACCGCTACGCGATCGGCCATTTCGGCGACGAGGCCGAAGTTATGGGTGATGAACATAATGCCTGCGCTTGTTTGCTGCTGCAATTCTTTGAGCAAATCCATGATTTGCGCTTGAATCGTCACGTCCAGCGCGGTCGTAGGCTCATCGGCAATGAGCAGCTGCGGCTCGCATGCGATGGCAATGGCAATCATGACGCGCTGCCTCATGCCGCCGGACAGCTCATGAGGGTAGCGGGTGTATGCCTGCTTCGGGTCCGAAATCCCTACCCGTTCCAGCAGCTCCAACGTGCGCTTCCGTTTGTCTGCGGAAGACAGCGTCGTATGGTAATCCATGCTCTCTTCAATTTGCCGGCCTACCGTCATGAGCGGATTGAGTGCGGTAAGCGGGTCTTGAAAGATCATGCCGATCCGCTTGCCGCGAATGTCGTTCAGCTCGCTCGTCGGTAACGTCAGCAAATTTGTACCTTGGAACACGGCGGAACCTTCGATCTTCGTTCTGCCCGTTGCATGCAGTCCGGCAATGGCCAGCGCGAGCGCGCTTTTCCCGCAGCCCGATTCACCTACAATGGCAAGCACTTCATTCGGATGAACCGATAACGAAACACCGTCGACGGCAGCGTAGTACTCATCTTGAATGCGGAAAGAAACCCGCAGCTTCTCGACTTCCAATACGGGTTGCGTAAACAATTCATCCCCTTCTTTCGTGCGTATAGTAGTAAATAGCCGCGGGCTGCAAAGTTGTCCGCACGTGAAGGGGAGCCCTATTGCTTGAATGGTAATAGAGGAAAATATTGTACGTCTATTTTATCATATGGCTGGCCGATCGTTTATACCTAAACAAAAAAAGCCTCCGCTTATTTTTATAAGCTTGGAGGCGGTATGGCATGTGGAAAATGCGGTAAAGCAAGAAACGGATCTCGTGTCCGATCGCTTAGGAATCATTTTCCCGAACGAGTCGAGCGCCGACCATTTCAAGCGTTATTCGCGGCTGTCTCATAATCAAAATGCGGATTGTCGGGAAAGCTCCGCTTCAAGTCTCCCGCCGAGCTCTCAGCTTCATAATGATCTGGTTGATCACTTCCGTAAAAAAGAGCCCCGCCGCGATCGCGCCCGACAGCAAAAATGCCTTAAAACCGAGCTGCACAGCAATGTCGTATCGATTCTCGACGACATTCCTCATCGCATCATAGGCGAGCCCGCCGGGAACGAGCGGAATAATGCCCGCGACATTGAATACGATGATTGGCGTTTTGTACAATTTGGCGAATACGAGGCTCAGTACCGTAATGAAGAACGAGGCGTACAACGTCGCCAGAATCGGATCCGTGGACATTTCCATAAAAGAAATATACAGCAGCCAGCCGGCCATGCCGACAAAGCCGCACTGCAGCAAGGTACGCTTCGGCGCCTGGAACAAGATCGCGAACGCAGCGGAAGCGGCAAAGCTGGTCAAGAGCTGTTCGATCATCATCATGCGATCCCTTCCCCCTTGTAAAACGAAAGGATGCAGGCAATTCCCGCTCCGATGGCAAAGGCTGTCAGGAACGCTTCCGCCCCTTTCGAAATGCCGGAAACGAGATGCCCCGACATTAAATCGCGGACGGCATTGGTGATCAGAAGTCCCGGTACGAGCGGCATGACCGAGCCGATAATCATCTTCTCCAGATCATGGCCGAGTCCGGCTTGCAGCAGCAAGGAAGCCGTCGCGCCGGTCACCAGCGCAGCCAGAAATTCGGCAAAAAACTTGATCGGAATCAGCTTATGAAAATAGATGACGAACCAAAAACCGGCGCCTCCGCACAGCATTGCGGGGATAAAATCCCGCCAGCTCCCGCCGAACATGATCAAAAAACAGCCGCTGGCCACGGCTGCCGCTGCGATACGAAACCATGTCGTGTACCCATCATTGGCCGTCTCGACTTCTTTCAGCAGCCGGTACGCTTCCGCTGCCGTCAACTCACCCTGACTGATCCTTCTGGAAATCGCGTTCACGACCGTAACCTTGCGGAGATCGGTGGAACGTTCAGATATGCGGATTAATCTGGTAGCATGCTCCGGCCCGTCCAAGGAGAACAGAATGCCCGTCGGGGTCACATAGCTATGCGCGTAAGGAAACCCGAACGAATGGGCCATGCGCGTCATCGTGTCCTCTACCCGGGACGTTTCCCCGCCGTTTTCCAAAATGATTTTCCCCGCTAATAAACAAACTTGTGCAATATCATAGGTTGCGTCGGGTATCGATTTCATTCGTTTCTCCTCTCAGCCTCCTTTACGGTAGTGGATCGTATGTGGGAAATCTTTTGTTTCGGAAATATATGGTTAGCTTGGCTTCATGACAGTATAACACTAGCGTACTATTCAGACCAGAACCTGCAATTCAAGGAATGCGGTGTAGAAGAAAAGCGATGGCCGTAAGCCAACGCCTCATTGTTATATCTATATATGGACCACTCTAATTACTCACTTTACCGCTGCTATATATCTCCGCAAACTCTCCTCAACACATTGAGCTATAAGCTGGTGAAAGGAGTTCGAGTCATCACGGATACTTGCTTCTTCTAACGCTTCATAATATTTCAACCGCGTTTCGCTTGCGGCTTTTACGATGGCAGGCGGAAAACCATACTTCATTAGAATTAGATTCATTAATAGTCGGGCAGTTCGTCCATTGCCATCTGTAAAAGGATGAATATATACAAACCGAAAATGAAACGCCGCTGCAAGCTCTACGGGATGGAGTTCATCTTTATGGTCGTGGTACCATCGAACCAACTGCTCCATTCTTTCGGAAACCACCGTAAAATGCGGAGGGGTGTGCTGTGAGCCGGAGATCATGACGTTAATCGTTCGATAGCGGCCGGCATTTTCATCATCGATATTTTTAAGAACCAACTGGTGGATGGATTTGATAACAAACTCCGACAACTCTATGTCTCGATTGACGATTTCTTGAACATAACTTATTGCTTCGGAATGATTGATGACTTCAAAGTGCTCGCGCAGCTTTTTACCGCCAATGGTTAATCCTTCTTCCAATACAAGTTTGGTCTCCAGAAGGCTCAACGTATTCCCCTCGATCGCGTTAGAGTTATACGTCCATTCCACTCTGTAAACCTCATCCAAATTTTTAACCGCTGCCGGTGGTAAAGGTCGGAGCTGATCGAGTTCCCTTTTTAAATCATCGATTTGTTGAAAATCCATCAAAATCCCCTCCTCCCTGCGTAGTTATTACCATTATATCACAGTGAGGGATGGTTAAACTCCAAGAACGGCCATATAGATCTCCAAAGCTTTTAAAATTACATATGTGTTGTTCAAGCAAAGTAAGAATCCAATCATTTGACGAATACGCCACATAAATTAATTATTATCCACAATAGATGGTGATGGATTCTACAAAACAAATTCTAGGCTAATGTCTACAAATATAAGAAACTCTTAAAAAATGGAGGTTAAGGAACATGGCAGATCTCATTAGAGTAACACCAAAGGATTACGGCGCACTTGGCGATGGCGTTACGGATGACACGGCAGCGATAAAAAAAGCAATCGCAGCGGTACTGCAGGACAAGTATCGAAAAACGCTATTTTTCACACCTGGCGACTATGTATTTTCTGAACAGTTAGTTTTAGATAATATAAATGTGGAAGGCGTTGGTTGGAACCACTCCATATTGACTTTAAAGGCTCCATTGGCACAAGGCACGCCTGCTATTCTAATTAAACAATGTGTCTACGAATACAAGACCCAGTTCAGGGGATTAAGGGTCAGGACTGGATATACTCAACCCTCACAAAATGGAGTTGCAATCAAGTACGGTAAAGGAACCGATGGGATCCAACTGAACGGGTCAATGGTCATGGAAGATGTCATGGTCCGCGGGTTTGATTCGGGCATTGTTTTTAACGGTTCACAGAACACGCTGATGAATGTATGGGTACAGCAGTGTTATTACGGCGTGTATTACAGAAACGACCAAGGCGACAACAGCATGATCAACTGTCGTATCTTAGGCAACTCCTTCGCTAGTATCGGCTGCACAAGGATGAGGGATACGTTAATATCCCATTGCTCGCTGGGAACGTCTCCATATGGTATTTACCAAGAAGCGTTCTCTGCAACAACGGGAGTAGGCGCTCCCGATTTTGTGCTATTCGATGTCATGATTAAGCATGTCGGTTTTGAAGGTATGGGTAACGGCGTTATATATTCCGAAAATTGGAGTGTACCGAGTCAAGCAGGCATCATCGATACAACGTTTGAACATGTAGGGTTTTCTTGGGGACCTGCTCTTAGACTTGCAAATAGGCCAGCCGATTATGCTATACAAGTTGGATTTTGCAAGGGAATAAATCGCTATTATCCTGGAGCGGCTCCTTTTTCAAAAGGGGCGAAAGGCATATTTTATGTCCATGGCAATAACGCCATTTGGCAAGGGCATTTTCAACTGGACGATTTTACATTCGGGGCTGGTTATAATGCCGGTCTGTTTCCGGAAGCTCAACGAGCAGTCACTACGAATGGGGCGATAGGCGGAGCGATCAACGCTACGGTTATAAAGAAGCCCGGCTTGCCCTCATCCAATCGAGTTGCTGTTCAATCTTACGCGGAGTTATGGTTATATTTGGACAAATATGTCGGTATTGCAAACAGTGCGCAAACCATTGCATTGCCGAAAAATTTCAGATTCTCCGATAATCCCGTAAAATGGGACATTACCGCCAACTCTACCGGCATACCAAATTCAAATATAAATATTGCCAGCCGGGACGTGATAACAATCACGCCTCCAAGCGGGGCAACCTTCAATGGATTGATCAAGCTAGAAGGCTTCACAGGAAACTAATAAATGGTTTAATCACCTTTAACTTTAGTGCCTTAACCACAGTCCTTGACATGGAGCTTTTACGGGCATGGATGGCTTTCCGCCACGTGGCAACTGCCTAGGAGTTATCATACTAGGACTAGCTAGTCTGTCCATGCCCGTTCCTCCGTGTAAGGGATCTTTCCTTTCCCCTACTTCTCCCTCTGATCCACAACGCGGACGCCCACAACTTTGCTTGCCAAGTCCACTTGTTCATGATCCAGCTCCACTTGTACAAGCCCCCTCCGTCGCTGCTCACGCCATTGCAACAGATCCTCCTCGGTTTCCAGCTTCAGCTCTGCGATTTCAAGAGCGCGGTCGAACATGTACTTCGAGGTATACAGCAGCGTATAAATCCCTCTGCCCCCAGGAACGATAGGTCGCTCCCGCTTCAGCCACTTCTCTACCGTAAACTTTACGTATAGCTGTTCTTCCGTGCCGCGTCGGGCGGGGCGTTCCGTAATTTCCTTACGCCGGACTACCTTCCAGTCTTCTATCTTGCCATACCAATGAATGCCGGCATCTCCGTACGATTGAAACCGCCCTCGCGATTGGTAGAGAGCAACAAAAGAAAAAACTGTGGTTACGAGGTAACTACAGTTTTTGTTGTTTGGGGGAAAGGAGAATTTCATACAAATGCACGTATGCGAGAATACATCCACCCCAGCAAAAGAACACAGCTCACAACCGAGCTGCGCTTTTTCCTGGTTTCCGATTCACCAAAAAAATACTAACAACAATAAGTATTAACCCCGCTAACAAATACAACGTAAACGGCTCATGCAAAAATACGGTGCCGATCAAGATCGCAACGAGCGGAATAAGAAACGTATACGAGGCAACCTTCGTAGCCTCTCCCGAGCCAATCAGCTTGTAAAACACCAGCCATCCGATCGCGATGACGAAGACCGAGATGAACAGCAGGCTCGAGATATAAGGTACGTTCCATATGATGCCGGACCAGCTTTCCACTTCCGAGCCCACTCCCGTCATCACCAGCCCTCCGAAGATGAGCTGAAGCGTTACGAGCCAGATCGGATCAACCGCGCCGCTTACCTTTTTCACATACGATGTACCCAAAGCCCAACTTAACGCAGATCCGAGCGCGAGCAGAATGCCGACGGCGGAGATATGGCCGGACAAGCCGCCGGCGCTGATTACGGCTACGCCGGAAAAGCCGAGGATGAGGCCGACGATTTTGAGGCCGTACATCGCTTCGCCCAGCCACAGCCAGGAAAATACGCCTAGCAGCACCGGCTGCAGGAAGACGATGGTCGCGAACAAGCCGGCCGGCAAATAGTTCAGTCCGATCGTTTGCAGGCCATAGTAGCAAATAATATTGAGCAGCGAAGACAAAATGTAAATATGCCACGTTTCCTTGAGCCGAAGCTGCTTATATCTAGGCACCGCGGCAAACAGCAGAAGCAGACCGCCCAATAACGTTCTCATGCCCGAAAACAGCACAGGCGGCGTGTAGCTAAGCGCAAACTTCGATAACGGCCAGTTCACGCCCCAGACCAATACAAGAAACGCGACAAGCAGTGTCGTTCGCGTTCGGGAAAGCCCCTGCATAGCGTATCACTCCTTATAAGCTGATCATATTCCATCAGAGAAACTTCCACAAATACGAGAAAAGGCCACCCCAAGGCAGCCTTCATCCCTATCATCTTTACTTTCCTGTCATCCATTGCGGCTTGGAGAAGCCTTTGAACTGTTCGTCCATGATTTTCTCGAAGTCTTTGGATTGAATCGTTTCTTTCAAATCTTTCGCCATTTGGCTGTCGATGTCTTTCGTGTTGACGACAAGCACGTTGCGGTAGTTTTCCGCCATGTTTTCCAATTTCAACGCGGAGGTCAGATCCATCTTCGCGGCGAGGGCGAAGTTCCCCGGCACGAGGGCGAGGTCGGAACTGTCTACGGTTCTAGGCAGCTGAGCGGCTTCCAGCGGCTTGATGTTCAGCTTCTTCGGATTTTCTTCGATGTCTTTCTCGGAAGCTTTCGCCGGATCGGCGTCCTTCTTCATTTTCACCAGGCCGATATCTTGCAGCAGCAGCAGCGAGCGGTACAGGTTGGCCGCGTCGTTGGAGATCGTCAGTGCGCTGCCTTCTTTAATGTCGTTAAGCGATTTGAACTTCTTGGAGTACAGACCCATCGGCGCCGTAGGCACACTGATGACTTCTTTCAGGTCCAATTTGTTGTCTTCGGCAAATTTCTTCAAATACAGCACGTGCTGGAACAGGTTGGCGTTCAAAGAACCGCTCGCCAGCGCTTTATTCGGTTGAACGTAGTCGTTGAATTCAACGACTTCGATGGTGTAGCCTTTTTTCTCCATCAGCGGCTTGATCGCTTTGCTGACCATATCGCTGTAAGGACCGGCGGTTGCGCCGATTTTCAGCGCTTTCTTCGGTTCTTCTTTCCCTGCTGCCCCACCGGCTGCATTGTTCGTCGTTCCCGCTCCCGGCTTGCTGCCGCATGCGGCGGCGAACACGGAGAAGATCAGGACCAACGCCAGCAGCATCAACATATTTTTTTTCATGGTTTCTCTCTCCCTCTCTATATGACCCTTTGAATATATTAACGCTTATCTACTTTCCGCGCGGCCCAATCCCCGATAAACTGGATGATTTGAACCATCACGATGAGCAGAATCACCGTTGTAAACAATACTTGATTATCGTAGCGGTAATACCCGAACCGGATCGCGAGGTCCCCAATGCCTCCGCCGCCGACCGTTCCGGCCATGGCCGAGAAGCCGAGCAAGCTGATCGCGGTAATCGTTAACCCGGAGATGATGCCGGGCTTCGCCTCGGGCAGCAGCACTTCGCGAATAATAAGCCAAGGCTTCGCCCCGGCGGCGACGGCCGCTTCTATGACGCCTTTGCTCACTTCCCGCAAAGAGCTTTCCACCAGCCGCGCGTAGAACGGAATCGCAGCGACGGACAGCGGCACCGCCGCGGCGGTCGGACCGATGGTCGTGCCGAGCAGCCATTGCGTGAACGGCAGCAGCAGCACGAGCAAGATGAGAAAAGGGATCGAGCGAATGATATTCGCGATCACGCCGAGCATCTGATTGACCAAACGATTTTCGGCGAACAGCCCCCGGTCGCTAATGAACAGCAGAATCCCGAGCGGAATGCCGACCACAATCGCGATAATGAGCGACAGACCGACCATGTACAGCGTTTCGTAAAAAGCTTTGAGCATGTCCGGCAGCAGCTCCATAAATGCGCTACCCTGCATCGGTGACCACCTCCACGCCGCACTGTTGATCTCTTAGAAATTGCAAAGCTTGCTCCAGCTGCGCCGAGTCGCCGGTTATTTCCATAATGAACGTGCCGAGCGGCTTATCCCCGATGTAGTCGATTTTGCCGTGGAGGATGTTCGTCTTCACGGGAACATGCTTGAGCATTTCATAAATAACGGCCTGCTCCGCGGCTTCGTTGCGGAACAGCACTTTGACTATTCGGCCGTTCGGATCGCGCTTGTCCCACATTTTGCGGGGCAGCTTGAATTCAAGCGTGTTTTGCACGAATTCTTTGGTCAGCGGCTGCTGCGGATCGGCGAAAATATCATAGACGGCGCCCTCTTCGATGATCCGCCCGTTATTCATGATCGCCACTTGATGGCACAACTCTTTCACCACATCCATCTCGTGTGTGATCAGGACGATGGTGATGCCGAGCTTCTGATTAATCTCCCGCAGCAGCGACAAGATCGACTGCGTCGTCATCGGGTCCAGCGCGGACGTCGCTTCATCGCAGAGCAGCACTTGCGGATCGTTCGCGAGCGCCCGGGCGATGCCCACCCGCTGCTTCTGTCCGCCGCTCAGCTGAGCCGGGTAATGATCCGCTTTGTCCGACAGTCCAACCAGCTGCAGCAGTTCATGCACCCGCGGAGCAAAGTCCGATGCGGATTTGCCCGCCGCCTTCAGCGCGAAAGCGACGTTCTCGAATACGGTTTTGCTGCTGATTAGATGAAAATGCTGAAAGATGATGCCGATCTTTTGCCGCGCCAGCCGCAGCCCCTCGCCCGCCAGCGAGGTCAAATTGACGCCGTCTACGATCACTTCACCGGACGTGGGACGCTCCAGCAGGTTGATGCACCGCAGCACGGAGCTTTTGCCTGCGCCGCTGTAGCCGACGATCCCGAAGATCGTCCCTCTAGCGATCGTCAGATTGACGTCGTGAACGCCGATGACGGTGCCTTTTTTCGTTTTATATTGCTTGTGCAAATGCCTCAGCTCGATCATGAAACTCCCCCCAAGCAAAAACACCTTTTCCGTCGAGAAAAGGCGTCGTTCGTCACAACTGATTCCTTTTACGAAATCTAGCGAAAATTAATTAACGATATAAATAGTTACGCTAAATCTTACTATCCTGCTCGGATATTGTCAATGAAGGAAATCGCAATTTTTTTGAACATCGTACGATAAAATGATGATAGCGTTTTCTTTTGGCAAAACCAACCATTATATTATTGAAAGAAAAATATTACCAATCATAACAGGCAAAATACCATGCCAAAAAATCCTCAATCGACGAGATCGAGGATTTGTCAGTCATTCCGCTGCAACGAAGACGAACAGAATGGACTGGGTTTTGTTTGAGAAAAAAATAGCATGACTCCGTAGCCATGGCGTTGGGAATTGTTCAGCAAACAGCAATGATCCGCTCCTGATGCACGAAAAGAAAAGACGCAGCCCCATACTTTACTTATCCGGCCTGACCTTCCCCCTCCGAGAAAGCCCGCTTGATCAACTCGATGACGCCCGGCACGTCCCCCGGCTTCAGATGCTCGATGATGAGAGGAATGTCGGGAGTGTGCCTGCGCAGCAGCTTCGCATACGCCTTGTAGTCCATATAACCGTCACCGGTTTTCGGCGTTTCGATTCCATTGTCCGTATACACGACATCCTTCGCATGAGCGATGGGAGCGTGCGGCGCGAGTTTGCGAAACACATCGTCCAGAACGGCCGTCGGCGCCGCCAAGTCCTCTTGGCGAAAATAGTTGCATGGATCGAGCACGAAACCGATGTGCTCCTCCCCATAGCGGTCTAACACCCGCAGCGCCTCGTCGGTCGTAGCGACCGTATATTTGACGCAGCCTTCAATGAGCAGCTTGACGCCATGCGCCTTGCACTTGTCGACCAGACGGTCGAGCACGATCAGCAGCTGCTCCCAGCCTTCCTCGGTATGATTGGCCGGATAGTCCAAGTTCGGGAATTGCGGATTGAGCCCTCCCGTTTCCGTGGCAATGTAAGACGTACCGAAGTCGTGACAAACCTCGATCAATTGCTCGAACGTGCGGAGCCCCGCTTCGCGAACCTCGGGATCGTGATGCACCAGATTGCAGTAGCCGCATAAGGCGGCAACGTTCAGTTCGTACCGGTCCAACTCCCGTTTCACTGATCGGGCCCACGAAGAAGAAATGCGCTCACCCGAAGGGAGAATTTGCGGGATCCGCGGCTCCAGATGAAGATGGCGAAGACCTAATGACGACACGGTTGCCGCCATGTCCTGCAATGAGTAATTACGGTATACATGATTGAAAATGCCTAACGGATTCATTTCACGCGGGCTCATACCAGCACTCCTTTACAGTTTATTTGCCGTTTGGCACCAAGCGAATCATGTCGAGAACCATGGGATATGTTTTGTTCCTTGGCGATATTTCCTTCACAGTGAACGAGATGGTCTGGTTGCCTGGTTTGGCGATCGTGACGCTGCCCAGAGCAATCTCCTTGTAGCCGGGATCCCGACTAACAGCATCGAACGGCTTGCCTGCCGGTTGTCCGTTGACGCCGGCCTGCACGAGAAACCGCTCCCGCTCTTTTCCCAGTCCCATAATCCATTGCAACAGCCGTATGAAAAAATTCGGCCGAGTTTGCGGTTCGGTAAGCTCCGCTCCGGATCCCGTCCCCGGAACGACTTGCCAACGGACGGACAGGTCATACGAACCTGGTGACGGCACGTTGAAATTCAGCGTCACCTCATCTTGCACCTTGCTTGCTTCGTAGTTCAGCACCGCCCCTTCGCTTGCGTTCGGGTCTTTGACGATGCCGGTTGTGCCGCCGGATAAAGCTGCAACTGCCAAGTCCGCCGCACGATAATTGCCCGCACTGTCGGCCGTCGTATGAAGCAGCTGCTTGCCGTCCACAAAGTACATATAGTTGAACGGATGGCTCTCGATCAAATCCAGGACGCCGTCCCCGTTCCAATCGACCGCATAAAACAGCGGCTCATGATTGGTGACCGTAACATATTTGGTATAGTCGTTATTCAGGATATACCGTGTCTCAAACACGGGGTGACCCGCAGAGCCGACGTTGCGGTACCAGTACAAGTTCTCTTTATCCTTCGTCGTACCGCAAAGGATATCCCATCTCCCGTCGCCGTCCCAATCGACGACTTGCAGATTCGCCCGCTTGTTGTAGCTCACCTTGATCGGATGCCCATCCATGTCTCCGGCCTCGGTCAAAATGTTCAGATCAGTTAAACTTGACCCGTTTCTCTGGTAGACTATAATACGGTAATTTTTATCGATCATGAGCAGCTCAAGTGTCCCACCGGGATCGTTGTCCCAGTTCACCGCCGCTGGCTTCGTTCTCCATGGATTGGCCAATGGTTTCCCGCCCAGCGTGAACGGAACGGGGGCGGCAAGAACCGGGTTCGACCGGGTGCCGGTATTTTCGATAAAATACAACGACCCTTGTCCGTCCTGGGTGATGATGTCCAAATCGCCGTCTCCGTCCCAATCGACCGCAAGCGGATTCGTATACCCGACCGCCGCTTCGAATGGTCCCCAATCATACGAGCCGCGAGGCGCATCGAAATTGAGCACGGCCCCGCCGACATGCAGCTGGACCGGATTGCGAAAGCGGTACTCGCCGTTGGTCCCCACGTTCTCGTACCAATTCACATGTCCATTCTCGTCACCGGTCAGCATATCCAGCCGGCCGTCATGATTCCAGTCGACGATTTCGGGAGTCTGAAACTGCCCGAATTTGATATCTACGTTCGTCCCGTCCGGCGTTTGGACGATGCCCTTCAATGTCCATACCGGAGCGGACCGCGTGCCCGTGTTCTCATATAGCAGCAATCCGTCGGTGGAGCCGAGCAGCAGGTCCAAGTCTCCGTCGCCGTCGGCATCGTATACGGACAGCGCCGTGGTAACGATCCCCGTATCCACCAGCAATGCGGGGGGAGCGAGTACCGGACTCGCGGCGGTTCCGGTATTTTCGATCCAATATACATGGCCGCGATAATCGGCGTAGACGATATCCAAATCGCCGTCGCCGTCCCAATCGACCGCTTGAATTTGAACCCGATACGGCGTATTGATGTCGGCGCCACCGGACTGTAGGATTTGGCCGGAAGCGAATGCCGGGGCATCGTCGGTTCCTATGTTTTTAAAAAACCAGATGGACCCGTACCTATACACCTGCTTCGAATTTCCGGTAACGCCGGTCCGATCAACCATGCCCAGCAGCAAATCCCGTTTGCCGTCACCATCCCAGTCGACCATCTGAATCGACGGGCTCTGGATCGTATTCCAGTTCGTATACGAGCTGAAATTCCCCGTAATTCCGCTGCCGCCCGCTTGAATCTCCCCGGTATCTTTCCAACTCGGCTTGTCGTTCGTGCCGGTATTCAAATACAGACGCAGCGTATACCGGGCAACAAAATCGACAACACCGTCGTTGTTCCAATCCACGAGGTATCCGTCCGCCACGGGAAGCCCGAGGCTTAGGCCCTGCATGGGAAGAAGCGGAACGGCGTTCGTTCCCTGGTTCAAGTACATTTTGCCGCGGACGTACACGTCCAGCTTGCCGTCTCCGTTCCAGTCCAGCAGCTGGTGGATAGTCGCATTCGGCTGATCGGTGCTGTACCAGTTAACCGGGCCGCTCTGGCCGAATTTGAGAATGGTGCGGGCAGCGTTCATCGCAGTCACGTTTGACCCCCCTTGCAAAGCAGCGGCGAGCACGATAAACGGCACCAACACTGCTATTATTCGTAGTTTCCATTTCACTCGCGTTACCCCCATGTTCAGCAGCGCTACAGCGCAGAACGCCGGGACTGCCTTGGAACTCCGGCGATCAGCCCTGCTTCTTCACGCCAACTCCACGCCGCCGCTGCGCATTAAAGCCGCCAAGCTGGCAAGTCCCGTCTCGCTCAATTTGTCCAGAGGATAATGCGGCTGCCCTTCGCCGAAGCCGAGCAGCTGCGGGGCCGCTTTCAGGACGGACAGCGAATAGCCTTCCATCGTAAGCGACTCCTCCAGCCTCACGACAAAATCTTGAACCTCGTACGCCTCCTCCAGCCTTCCGGACTTGACCGCTTCATACAGTCGCACCATCTGCCGGGGAATCATATTGGCGACGCCCGGAATGAGTCCCGCCGCGCCCATTTGCAAGCTGATAACGCTGAGCACCTGCACCCCTTGAAGCACGGAGAAATGCTCCATATGACGAGTGAGCCGGATCGTCTTCTGGAACTGGGGCATGTTGCCCGAGCTGTCTTTGAAAGCGACGACGCCCGGGAATTGGGCAATCTCGTACACCGTCTCGGCGTCAATCGGGTTGCCCGTATATGCCGGTACGTTATAAATGACAATCGGCAGCTCCGTTGCTTCCCGGATGGCCGCAAAATGCTTCACAATCTCCTTCGGCTTGACGCGAAAAAAATAAGGCGAGACGGCGACGACCGCGTCAGCTCCGATCTCTTCCGCTTCCTTGACCAGCTCCAGCACTCTCGCCGTGCTCGTCTCCATCACCCCAACCAGCAGCGGCGACTTGCCCTTGCACTCCTCGCGAACCGCGAGCAAGCCGCGCAGCCGCTGTTCCCGCGTCAGCATCGGAGACTCCGCCGCCGTGCCCATGGCGAATATGCCGTCCACGTGGCAGGACTGCATATAGCGTACGAGCCCTCGGAGCGCCTCTTCATCTACGCTGTAATCGCTTTTCATCGGTGTTATCACCGGTGGGATGACACCGGTAAGCTTTGGTAATACCATGATCGTTTCTCTCCCTCTCATCAAATGTAATTTTCTGTATTCGTACGGACCAACCAATCGAACGACATACGCACCAACACGACCTCTTTCGCAAATCCGGGCGACAGCTCGTAAGCGCCCGCTCCGATCAGCACCACGATCGAGTCAGGCATGACCGCAACATCCGAATAATTGCACGGCCCGCGAAAGACGTCCTTTTGCGTCGTCCAGCTCGCGCCTTCGTCATAGCTGATCGAAACTTCCAAAGCATTATCGGGATCAGGACGTTTGCCCTTAATCGTGCTGTACAACCAGACCGGCGCACCCGATGCCGGCTCTTGTCCGCTCCAGCTCGCAAGGCCGGAATCGCAGCCCCAACGGGCAGGGAACGCCGTGTCGGAGTATGGCTGTGACCAGGTGAGCCCCCGATCGCTGCTGACGCTGATGACCCGGTGCCGCAAGCCGTTCACCCGGGCGTTCAACAGCAGTGCCCCGCTCTCCAGCTCTACAAGGCGCGACTCGTTATTACCGAGCTCCGGCACGAGTGGAACAACCCCTCCCGCCTGCCATGTAGCGCCATGGTTGTCGCTGTATAGGACGCCGTTGCCGTAACATCTTTCCGCCGCAGGGAGCGCAATGTCTTTGCGTGCCCAATATTGCAGTACCAGCCGGCCGTCACGCAGCTGCAAACCGTGTCCGGGCCCGGGCAAAAACAGCGTCCACCCGTAACGGTTACTCTGCTGCAAGAGACCGGTAACCTCCGTCCGTTCCGACCATGTGAGGCCGTCATCAGAGCTAACCTTGAAAAACATCCGCGTCGACACGTTATGCGCGTTCAGCGCGTAGAAGACAAACAGCTTGCCCGTGACGCGGTCCGACAGCGCAGTAGGATTCGCCCAGCATTCGCCGTCCTCGCTCATCTCGATCCGCTGTGCCGCTTCCCATGTGGCTCCGCCGTCCGTGCTTCGCTTCAGCACAAGATGATGCGGGCCGTGATCGGCGTAATGGATTCTCGCTTCCGCGAAAGCGAGAATCGTGCCTTTCATGCTCACGGCGAGGCCGAACACCATATGCGTCATCACGTCCCCTTCCCCGGGTGCCCAAACGGTCGTTTGCGCATAAGGGGGAACCGTTTCGCGCAGCTTGTTCATGGGCATCAGCTCCTTCATTTGGCGGCCGCCTTCATCTCGGCCACTTTTTTGTCGATCGCTTCGTCCAGCTCGCGCAGAATCGTGTTGTTGTCTTTTTTGCCCTCTACGATTTCGTTAAACTTGGCTCTCACCAAAGAATCGACCGAACTATCGAAGTAAGGGCTTACATGTGGGTCCGATTGTTTATGCTTGAAAATCGCCTGCAAGTTTTTGTCCTTCAGCTCGGGCGAGTTGGCGCCGAACTGCTTTTGAATGTCCGCACTTTTCAACACGGTTGGAAAGCCCGCGCGGTTCAGCTGCGTCTGCACCTCATCGGAGTTTAGAAATGTAATAAGTTTGAACGCTTCGTCCGGATATTTGCTCGTCGGTGTAATGCCGAGATACGTGTAGTTCGCATACGGATCGACGCCGGGCGCCTCAGGGTAAGTCGGAACGGTCACAATATCCCATGCCAATTGCGGATATTGCTTGGTCGCAGTGATCATCGTGCTCGGGTTGATGACGACCATCGCGAGCGTTTCTTTGAAGAACGGTTCCATCACTTTGGCAATCGTACCCGGGATCGGCACGTTATTGCCGGGGATGCTGTAAAGCTGCTTGAACATCTCCGCAGGACGCGACCATGCGGACATATTCGCTTTTCCATTCTTATCGATCACCGCCACATTCAGTTGCGAGGCGATCATATTGTAAAATTGCAAATCCATGCCGCGGTACTGAACGCCGTTCTCCAGACGGGTCATGCGTGCGGCCAGCTTGATCGCTTCGTCCCACGTCATGTCATCCTTCGGCACCGGCACGGCAAATTTATCGAACAACTGCTTGTTGTACAGCAGCGAGTGCCCTACTTTGGACGTCGGCAAGCCGTACAGCTGGCCTTGTGGCCCAAAGCCGCGCATGCTTTGAATCAAGCCGGGGTCATATCGTTCCAGATCCACATTGTATTTCTTGATCAGCGGTGTCAAATCCATCTCCATCTTCACCGGGAGCACATTAAATATCATAAAATTTTTCGTCTGCCTGATGATATCCGGCGGATTGCCGGCTGCGATCAGCTTCTCCAGGCTCAGTTCCTGTGAGGCGATCCGCTCCAGCGTCACATTCGGAAACTTTTTCTTAATCGGATCGGCCGTCGTCTCCTTGAAAATTTGCTCGTTGTCGCCGGTCCATACTTTGAGCGTCAGCGGCTCCGAACTGGATAGCCGGTCCGGCTTTTCTTCTTTTGGTGCCGGCTTCGCTTCCTTTCCGCCGCTGTCCTGACTGCACGCCGACATAAACACAGCCAAAACGCAAATGGACATATAGGCGACCGCTTTGTTAAACATTCACATAACCCCTCCTGTTGATCCGTTAAAAGATCGATTATCTTCTTTTTTGGAATGACTTATCCGACCGTTTCTTGCTTGCTAAGATACATAATGGATGTCCATCGTGTGATGTAAGCGCTTAAATTCTCGTGAAACTAAAATTTCATTCATTTCTTACCCCCCCCATATCTTATGAACTCTCATAATATGAGATATAATCTCATTATTATTTCATATAATAAACTGCACCTATAATAAAATGTTCCGGTGCAGTTTGTTACGCTTACCACTTACAGATGATTGCCCAACTTGGCCGATATATTATGAACGGCGGGCAGCAGCTCGCGGACAATGCGTTCTTCGTTTTCCTTGGTAAAGTCATGCGCAGGGCAAGATACGCTGATCGCAGCCACGACTTCATTGCGGTGATCCCGAATCGGGGCCGCTACGCAGCAGCTGATCATGGAATGCTCCTGCCGGTCCACGGCGTACCCGTTAAGCTGGACTTTCGTGAGCTCTTGCAAATACGCCTCCGTATTGGTGATCGTATTTGGCGTCCTGGCCGCCATCTCGCTTTGCAGCAGGATGCGTTCCACCTCTTCGTGCGGCTTCCAAGCGGTCAACGCTTTACCCAGTGCCGTACTGTAGATCGCTACTTTCCTGCCAATCGGTGCGCGGCTAATGACCGAACCGACGCCTTCCAAGCTTTCGATATAGACGACTTCACCTTCGGACAGCACGGCCAAATGCGTCGTTTCGCCCAAGCTGTGGACGAGCCGCTTTAATTCTTGCGCCGCTACCTCATTAAGCCGTCTGCTCTTAAATAAGTAGCCTTGCAGTTGAAGCACTTTGATGCCCAGAAAATACTTTTTGCTATCCGGCTCCTGCTCCACATAGCCTCGATGCTCAAGCAGCGAAACGAGCCGATGCGCGGTGGACAGATTCAGCTTCTGTTTCTCGGCCAAATCCTTAATGCGTATTCCGTTCTCGCAGCCTGCGATCGTCTCGAGCAAATTCAATGCCCGCTCTACCGATTGTACGGAGTAGATTGATTTTTCAGCCATTGTCGTATCCTCATTACTTTCTTGATTTTCTTTCATAATATGGGATTGAATTTCGTATTATAGTTTAATTCTAAGATGCATGCCATATTCTGTCAAGCAGAAATAGCTGCATCCTATGCGGAAATGTACTGGGGTTGTTAGCTCGAGCAATCCGCGGCCGTCCTGCGAAACGAAATAGCCAGTCGCCCATTGAATTTTGGCTACTGGCTGCTTGGATCGTTACATTGATCTCTGTCTCATGATCGAGGGTCAACCCCGGACGGTCTTACCACTCCGAATCCTCGTCTTACTGCAAACGCTCACTTGATCATCTCGCGGATCCCCGGCCAATGAAGCCATATATCGGTCATCGGCGCTTTCCAGTCTTGGTCGTGATCGACGTGCTTCACGCGAAAAAAAATCGCATACCTTGGGAAAGGCGAAACGTTAGGTGCCACGCCGTGAGCCAGTTGGTAGTGGACGAGAAAGACGTCCCCCGGCTCCCCTGTCGTTTGTACCGGCTGGGGCAGTTCCACTTTCGGCATGCCGTTCAGCAGCGATTCCGCGCCGTGCTCGCGGAAGTAATTCTCATAGATGCGATGCGTCCCAGGCCATACCGTGAAATTGCCGGCATATGGAGTGCGGACCGGACTTAGCAGCACGCCGACAAGCATCGTAAAATTGCTGATCTTCCCTTCGGGAACCCCGTTCGTCGGCGTATACATCCCATCAAGGTGGCAGTGCGGCTGGCCCGGCGGATCCTGCAGCGACGGAAAGCGCAGGGCGATTTGCCCGCGCCCCACCGGACGCGCCGCCCCCTCGCCGAGCAAACATTGCACCATATCCGCCACCGGCGTCTTGTTGTACAAGTCCGAAATAACGGAATCTCCTTGCAGCTCCGGGCAAAACGATTGGGAACGAAAGATCGGCATGTCGCTGACATTCATCCCTTGCCCGACGGAATGGTTAATATGGCGCATCGCATCGTCGACCATCGCTTTGGGGATCACGCCCGGCACATGGATATATCCGTTTTGCAGCATGGATTGCTTTTGTTCATAGGCAAGTTTCATCTTCTACCTCCCGCATCATGTCCTCTATCGAATGCATACGCGGCAGCGATTCAAAACATTCGGGAATCGTTACTTCTTATATACGCCGGCGTATTTTTTATTGATTTCATTCAGTATCTCATCCCCGCCCGATTTTTTCCACTTGTCCACGAAAGCGTTGAATTCGGTGTCGAGATTGATTTCGCCGGAAATCGCTTTGACGAAAAACTCCTGCTCGATTTTGCCCAAATCCGGATATTTCGATTGGGCCGGCACAAAGACGTCAACCGGCGTGATGATTTTGACACCGCTTTCCATGCTGTTCATGAACTGGATCGCATCGTCGGGGTAGTCGTACTTTTCCATCGCCTTCGATTTATTGCCGAATAGGCCGTAAAAGGTGCCCGCACCGATTTTGTATTTGGTCGCCTCGCTCGAAAACTCCGGCTTCATGATCGGCTTCCCGCCGACCATCTGGTAATGCTCGCCTTCGATCCCGTAGACGGACAGAAGATACGTGGCATCGTCGGTTGCAAGAGCTTCCATCATTTTATATATTCGATCTTTCTTGGCCGTATCCTTCGTTACCTGAGCTCCCATGGCGAGAAAAGCGTTGCGCGTTCCGTACGACATCGCCATCCCCTCGCCGTAAGGTCCTTGCAGCGCCTTGCCGACGACAATCGGCGTATTCGGCGACTTCTGATAAAAACGCGGCGCAATAATGCCCATCCGTTTCTCAAACTGGAACGATTGCCAATCGCGGATGCCGACTTTTCCGTTGATGAAATCCTGGTGCGCATCCTCCACCTTTTTCGTAATGAACTCGCGGTCGATCAGCCCTTCCTTATACCAACGGTTCAGCAGCTTCAACGCTTCGCGCATTTTATCCGTCGTTAATCCTTGATAAATTGTGCCTTTGTCATCAGCCATCCATCCCCATTTGACCTGGTACGCCGCCATTACGATTTGAAACGTCCGGTTATCCGCCCCTTGACCCGAATAGCCGATCGTGTCTTTTTTCCCGTTTCCATCCGGATCGTTGTCGCGGAATTTCCGCAGCACATCCTCGAACTCCTGCAACGTGCGAGGCGCGTGGTCATAGCCGATTTTTTTCAGCCAATCTCCGTTATAGCCGGGCAGGAAGGGCAGTCTTCCCGCAGGCCAATAGAGCGGAACGGCGAAGCTTTTGCCGTCGACGAGCCCGTTTTTCCACAGCTTCGGATCCGCCTCATCCACCGATTTGGCGTAGGCGGGCATCTTCGAACGGATCTCCTTCTCCGGCAGCTCGGCCAGCACGCCCTGGTTCGCCAAGTCGTATATATCGTTCGGCCCGTCCAAATAGATCAGGTCGGGCACTTCGCCCCCGCTGATCTTCAGATTAATTTGCTCGCGGTAATTTTGCCGTTCGATCCGGATGTTTTTGATTTGCACGTTGAACTTTTTCTCAAGCGCCTTTTGCACCGGGGAGTTGTCATTCTCCGGCGGGTTGAAGCTGAGCCAAGTGATCTGGATCGGCTTCCCGTCCATGCCGCCGTCCCCTCCCTGCGGCTGTCCCGTATTCGCGTTCGAGCTGCAGCCCGCCGCCGTGGACATCGCAAGCAAACCGGCCAGCAAGCCTTTTGTCCCCATACGCTTCATCTGCTTGAACACATGCATAACCTCCCTTTTATCCTTTCAACGAGCCGACAAAGATGCCTTTGACAAAGTACTTTTGAAGAAAAGGATACACGATGAGAATCGGAATGGTCGCGACCATCAGCGTCGCCGCTTTGATCGTTTCCGGAATCATATTTTGTACGCCCGGCTGATCGAGCAGCGCCTGCATTTCCTGCGTCTGGTTTTCCACGACAAGCCGCCGCAAATAAATTTGCAGCACCATTTTCGCCGGATCCTGAATATAGAGCAAGCCGTCAAACCACGCATTCCAATGATTGACGGCCGACCAGAGGCCAACCGTCGCAAGAATGGGCTTGGATAGCGGCAATATGAGCGAAACGAGCACGCGGATATCGCTTGCCCCGTCCATCTTGGCGGAATCCTCCAGCTCGCTCGGGATTTGCATGAAAAAATTGCGCAGGATGAGCATGGAGAACGTGCTGATCAGAAAGGGCGGGGCCAGCACATACACCCAGTGGGAGTTAATTAATCCGAGCTGTTTGATCAGCAAATAGGTCGGAATGAGGCCGCCTTGGAAAAACATCGTAAATACAATGAGCATGGTGTAGAAAGTGCGGTGGGGCAAATATTTTTTCGATAACGGATAAGCGACCATGGACATGAAAATGAGCGACAACAAGGTGCCCACTACGGTCCGGAATATGGTGTTGCCGAAGCCGATCCAGATCTGACTGGAGACGAATACGGTTTTGTAAGCTTCCAGCGACCATTCCAAAGGAAAGATATGAAGTCCGGGCCGAATCGCTTCGACCGGCGTGCTGAACGATACCGCAAGCTCGTGAACGAAAGGGTACAGCATGGCGGCGCTGAACACCGAGAAGAAGACAACGAGAGCCAGTTGAAACCCCTTTTCCCCTGCCGTCATTCGCGTCATAGCGATTCACTCCTTTTAGAACAAGCTTTCCTGCCCCGACTTTTTGACAATATAGTTCGTCAGCAGTACGAGGATGAAACCGACGACATTTTTGAACAAGCCGACGGCGGTCGTAAAGCTGTACTGCATCCGGTTGATGCCCGTTCGGAATACGTAGGTATCGATAATGTCCGAAACCGAGTACACCGCCGGATTGTACAGGTTCAGCACTTGATCGAAGCCGGCGTCCATCAGATGGCCGATGCGGAGAATGAACAGGATGGCAATGACCGGCATGATGCTCGGCAGCGTGATATGTATGATCTGCCGGAACCGGCTCGCACCGTCCATGACGGCCGCTTCGTACAGATGAGGATCGATCCCGGCCAAAGCCGCCAAATAAATAATCGTCCCCCATCCGATTTCCTTCCAAATGCCGGACATGACGAGCGTAAAGCGGAAGTAGTTTTTATCGCCCAAAAAGTAAATCGGTTCGAAACCGAGCCATTGAATGAATTGATTGACGATACCGGTTGTCGGGGAGAGTATGATGGCGAGCAGCCCGGCCAGGATGACCCAGGAAAAAAAATGCGGCAAGTAGGAGATCGATTGTGCGATTCGTTTGAACAGTTGGAGCCGTAGCTCGTTAAACAGCAGTGCGAGCACGATCGGGGCGGGGAATCCGAACACGATATGATAGAAGCTGATGAGCAGCGTATTTCGCAATATGAGCCAGAAATCGGATACGATGAACATTTGCTTGAAGTGGAACAATCCGACCCATTCGCTGCCTCCAATGCCCGCCATAATACGGTAGTCTTTGAAGGCAATCTGTATGCCGTACAGCGGGCCGTAGTAAAAAATAACGTACCAGATGAGTCCGGGAGCCAGCATGAGCAGCAAATACTTGTGCTTTTTATACTGCAGCCAAACGCTTGGTTCACGATGATAAGCTTTGGCCGTACTTCGCTTCGAAAGTGCCTCCGGTTTCATGGAACCTTCACCTCCATTCGTTGCCGTTCCTCTGGTGATTACGAGCCAGTATGCAATGCGTAAATGATCGGCCGATGTCGTTTCCGTTTCATGGTTTGCAAGCTTGCAGCCTCCTTCTACCGTTTACAACGAATGCGGGAGCAGTAAACGATGCGTTTTATATTGGTAATCATATAATAACATCATGATATTTATAATGTAAACGGTTTATTTTCGCGGAAATCCGCTACATTTGACGAAACATGTGCTACAGCAAAGCCTTAATGAGCAGGAAGGAAGGAAAGCCATGAGCCGGGGCGGGATTCAACGATTGATTCGCTTGCCGGCATTCAGAGCGACCACGGAAGGTTGGAAACGCGGAGGCGCATCGTACCAACACCCCGTTCTCGTAAACTTATTCGGATTTGCCGCCTTTGGAACTACTGGAAGCTGCAGCGCCATCCTGCCGTTTCGTCCCTTTGCTTTTATACGGTTTGGGAGCGTTCTTGGCTCTATTGGCACTAGCCTGCCAGCGATTCCAGCCCTTTTTGTCCGTTCCTCTGCCTGTACCGCCCTTGCCTTTTGCTTTACTCAACATCATCACTCCATCATGATCATTTCCCAAGCATACTTGCCTTCTTAATCAAAGAAGTACTGCCCATGCAACAACTGCTTGTGCATACGGCAGTACTCTCGATTGAAGTTACTCTCAACTATATACTTGCATTGCGTTATTTTCAAGCAGCTCGCACGGTTCATTCCGAATTCCCGCCTACGATGGTTAAGGCATGGACATTTGCACCGAGCGGCCTATTCATTCCCCCAATGCCATTCGCTGCCGCTTCATGAATGCTGTTATCCTTTCACGGCTGAACTTGAGACGCCTTCAATAATAAACCTTTGGCCGAACATGAAAATAACAAGCATCGGCAGCACCGCGGCAAACGAGGCCGCCATCATGCTGTTGTAATCGATGTAGTTCACGTCGATAAAGCTTTGCAAGCCAAGCGGAATGGTGAACAAATCCTTGTCGATCAAAAACACGAGCGCCCGCTCGTAATCGTTCCAGTGCCAGGAAAAGTCGATGATCGTGAACGTTGCGAGCACCGGCTTGGCAAGTGGCAGCATCATACGGAAAAAGATCGTAAAGTGACCCGCTCCGTCGATCATGGCGGATTCCGAAATATCGACCGGGACGGACAGGAAAAACTGCCGGATCATGAACACGCCGTAAATCGTAAACAAATTCGGCAGGATGAGCGCCCAGTGGGTATTGTAAATTCCCATCCAATCGAACATGAGGAACTGGGGCACGAACAAAATTTGCGGCGGAATGAGCATCATCGACAAATAAAAGACGAACAGCACATCTCTGCCTTTGAACTGAATATTGGAAAATCCGTAAGCGGTAATGGCCGCCAGCAGGACGGCGCCGAGCGAACTGATCAACGCGATCTTCAACGAGTTCAAATAATAAATGACGAAGCTGTCGTTGCCCGTCCATACTTTGATGTGATGGTCGAGCACGATCGGGGACGGAATCCACTTGATCGGAAAGCGGAACACGTCTTGCGGCGAACTGAACGATGTCGTGATCATCCACAAAAACGGAATGATCATGGCGATGCCCGTCGCGAACAGGACGACCGTCAGGGACAGCATTTTGAAATTGATAGGGATCGGTTTAATGCCGGCAGACGCATGGGTGACTTCCGTTTGTTCCATCGTATCCCCCTTTCTTAGTAATGGACCCATTTTTTCTGTCCATACCATTGGAACAGCGTGATAAGCAAGATGAACACGAACAATACGATCGAAATCGTGGATGCATAGCCCATCTCATAGTAGCGGAAAGCGGTTTTATACACATACAGCGACAGCACCTGCGAGCTCGTTCCCGGACCGCCGTGAGTGACGGCTTCCATGATTCCGAACGCTTTGACCGTAACTACAAATCCGGTCAGCAGCAGGAAGAACGTCGTCGGGCTGACGAGCGGAAGAATGACATGCCGGATCGTGTGCCGCGCCTTGGCCCCGTCCATTTTGGCGGCCTCCAGCAATTCCTTCGGAACCTCCTGCAGCGCGGCCAAATAAATGATCATGTTGTACCCGAGCAGCAGCCAAATCCAGATGATGTCGTAGGCCAGCATCGGCGTAGTCGTCGTAGAAAACCATCCGGGCGGATTGGCAACGCCTACCGAACGCAGAAACTGGTTGATCGGACCGTTCTTCGCATCGAACAGCAGCATCCACACAAACGCAACTGCAACGCCGCTTGTGATATAGGGCAAAAAGTACATGGCGCGCAGCCAATTTTTCAAATACACCTGCTTATTCAGCAGCAGCGCTACAAAAAAAGCCAGCACGACCGAAACGGGTACCGATAACAAGAACACGAACGTGTTTCTCAAAGCTTCATAGAACACTTCATCCTGAAACAATCGCTGAAAGTTGGCCCATCCGACGAAATTGGCCGTCTTGGTCGTAAACTTCCAATTGGTAAACGAAATGACGAACGTGAATAAAGCCGGAATAAAGAAAAATACGGTGACGCCAATAATATTGGGAAGCACGAAGAGGTAACCGACAAGCTGCTGCTTTTTTCCCCATTTCATAGACAAGTCCTCCATTATATTTAAAGGGGCGGGCTTTCAAAGGTAGAAGGGGCGCCGCACACCTGCGCCGCGGCACCCGACATCGTTATTTGTTTTGCTGCAAATAGGTGTTATGGCTTTTGACAACCTTGCTAAACACTTGATCCAGACTCTGGTCATTGGTGAAATACAGCTGGTATTCTTTTTTCCGGGCATCGATAATTTGCTGCGGGAGGCTGCTTTGGAACGTTTTGAAATCATTGTTGAACAACACTTTCTTCACGGACTCGACGTCATACAGCTTGTCGACGCCATCCAATAAGATCTGCATCGATTTGTCCGTGCTGACCGCTTTAGACGACGGAATGCGTCCGCCCTTCGTAAGCGGGAGCATGCCTCCGTCCGCATACCATTTCATAAACTTCCAAGCCGCCTCAATATTTTTCGATTTCGGGTTGATCGCAATCGCGTCGCCTAAGCCACCGAATACGCGATGGTTTTTCTGATCCTCCGTCACTTTTGGAATCGGCGCAATCGCGATTTTGAAATTACGCGGATAATCTTTCAAATTGTTGGCAAAGCGGAAAATCCACTCGCCGGCGTAAAACATGCCGGTATTGCCTTTGAGGAACTCGTCTTCTACCCGCATTTTATTGGCCAGCTGCTCGCCATACATCGGGATGCTCTTGTCCTCGTACATCATGCCGTGCATCGTTTCCAATATTTTTCTCGTGTAAGGGTTATCCAGATTCGAAGTGCCGTCCGGTTTCACGAACCCTTCCGTTACAATCGGCGAATCGAGCACGAAATCCCATGTGACCATGTCTTCGACAAGTCCCCACGGTTTGACGCCGGCCAACGTCTTGGCATATTGCCGCATATCGCTCCAAGTCCAGTTGTAAGGCACCGGAAGTCCCGCTTTATCGAGTGCTTCTTTATTGAGCCATACGAAGTGCAGATCTCTCTTGGTCGGCATCGCGAAATATTTGCCGTCTACTTTCCAATCGGCCGCATTCGGCCCCATCATATCGTCGATGTTGTAATCCTTGAATTGGCCGAGATCCAGAGCAAGACCGGACTTCGCCCTTCCTTGGAACCTCGCGAAGTTGTACGTCGCGTACAGGTCGACATCCTGACCGGTCATTAACGCCGTATCGAGCTTGACGTTCCCGACATCGTCGTTGACGAATCGGACATATTCCACTTGAATATCCGGGTTTTCCTTGTTCCATTGGTCGACCACTTCCTGCGGACCCGCTTCCACAGGCACCCCGCCCCAAAACTTGAGATGCACGACGTTCTTTTTATCGGAACCGGCGGCGCTCCCCTCTTCCTTGCTCGCGCAGCCTACGATGGAGCTTCCCGCCAGCAGCAAGCAAAGCGTAAAAGCACCGATCTTCCTCATCTTCATGATCGCATCACTTCCCCCACAAAGTAGTTGTTGTTCTCTGCCAACCCTTCCTGCGCATCTTCCCAGCCGGCTCTAGAACCGGTCCGACCGGGACTCACACATTTCGCTGAGTCTTTCTCGCAGCATCCTATTGCCTTTCCCCTTGGTACACCCAATAATAACAAGCCACCTAGGGAAGCGTAAGGAACAAATATGTCGTTTGTATGGAAGAAAATGATGCAAATTCGAATGGAACATTTCTACGCATCAATGCGGCTAAAGCCCAAAAACCGCATGAGCCACAGGTAGAGTTTCCCACCTCGGAATGCGGTCGATTCAAGTTATTTCAAGTTTTGCCTGTACTGGCTCGGGGTCGTTCCGGTACATCGCTTGAAAATTTTGATGAAGTAATTGTCATTCACAAACCCGACCTTCATGCCGACTTCATGGATGGTTAACTCGGTTTCGAGCAAATAACGGATCGCCTGATTGACCCGGACTTCATGAAGATAATGAATCAAAGTGGTTCCCATCTTTTTCTTGAATAAGGCGCTGACATAGTTTTCGCCCATCATGACATACCGCGCCAGCGACTTAACAGAAATGTCTTTGTCGTAGTTTTGTTCAATGTACGTCAATATTTTGTTCAATTCGGGATGCGATATGTTCCGTTCGGACGTTACGCCGGAATTTCGAACATGCGCCTTGTCCGGCAGCGGTTTGGCCAGCGTCAGTTCCTTGTTTATTTTGGACAGCGTCTCTCTGAGATCGTTGACGCTCATGGACAGCTTGAGAATATAATTGGAGGCGCCGTACTCCATCGCTTGGCGCATATGCTCGAAGTCGCCCATGCAGGTGAGCATGACGAATTTGCTCGTCATCCCCGCCTTGCGCGCTTCCTTCAGCAGCTCTACCCCGTCCATCCCCGGCATCATAATGTCCGTAATGACCAGATCGGGCGGCTCCTTCTTCATCAATTCCAACGCTTCCAGCCCGTCGCCCGCTTCCGCCACCAGCGTAAAATTCATCTCTTCCCAGCGGATCAGTTCCTTCACGGACTCCCGGACGAACACCTCATCCTCGACGATCATCACTTTCCACATCCGGATCGCCCCCTTTCTCATAAGGCACAGCGAGCAAATACGGCAGCGTAATCCGTACCAACGTCCCTTCCGCCCGGGGAATGATCTCGAGCGCCCCCTTGTCCTTGAACAGCAGCCGGAGCCGCTGCCGAATATTTTCCAATCCGATGCCGGGACGCGTCCGGTTTTTCCGCAGCTGCTTGGCTTTCTCGACACCGAGCCCGTTATCTTCTACTTCCAGCACCAAAGCTTCATGCCCGGCTCCCTTGATCCGAATCCGGATCACCCCGCCCTGCGGACGGCCCGCAATGCCATGCTGAATCGCGTTCTCGACGAGCGGCTGAAGGCTGAGCTTCGGCACCAATACATATTCGTCCCGCTCATCATACTCGTAGTGTACCTCAAACCGATCCTTGTACCGGGTACGCTGGATATAAATGTAGGCGCGGATCAGGTCCATCTCATCCTTCAAGTAAATGAGCTCCATATCCGCATTCAAGCTCGTTTCCAGCAGCTTGCCCAGCGACATGCAAATCTCCGCAATATCCGCCTGCTCCTTGCGAAGGGCGATCCACTTCATCGTATTGAGCGTGTTGAGCAGAAAATGAGGATTCATTTGCGCCAGCAGCATTTGAAACTGAACCGCATCCTTCTCACGCTGCTCCACCTTCAGCCGCTGAATCAGCTCGCCCATATCCGACAGCATCGTATTGAACGTACGGGAAAGCTCCAAAATCTCCCCTTTGTACGGATCTTCAGGAAGCCGTATCTTCAAATCGTGGCGCACCGCTTCCCGCATTTTCATCTGAATATGCGACAAAGGCCGGGTGACCGTAAACGAGATCATCAGCGCGATGAGGATGAACGCGGCCATAAATAAACTGTACGTGATGTAGTAATTATGCTTCAGCGCCTGAATTTTGTTGAACAGCAGATCAAACGGAATGATCGTCACGATATACCAGTCGAGCGACTCGATATAGCTGAAATTTATGAGCGCCTGGGACGGTTCGTCGAGGATATAGCCTTTTTCGGGCTTCGCCGTCACCTTCTGCACGATCGGATCGGGAAGCGCGCTGCTCGCAACCGACTGCGCCACCGGTTCTCCTTTGCCCGTAATGATGAAGTAAGGCTGGTTGCCGGAAGAAGAATAGCGCACCGACTGGAACCAGTACGTGTAGTCGATGCTAATCCGCACCAGACCGTAGGGCCGGTTGTCCGGCTCTCGCATCACCGCATATAACGATAACAAATAAGGGCTGGCCGAGGTATCCCGGAACACATGGTTAACATCGCGAGGCACCCACGTATACTTGACTTCCCCTTTCAGCGATTCCTGAAAGCGGGGATTGGCGAGTATCGTTTCGTAGTTCAACGTTTCCTTCGGCAAATTGGAAGTGTAAACGTTTCCTTTTAGATCCAGAACGGTGAAGTACACCGTGGGATGGAGCAGAAAAAAACTGGTGTTCAGCCCCCTGAACTTCTCTTCCATCAAAGAAATGTTATCGAGCTTATGGAACTGCTCCGGGTTCTTCAGCGTCGCCCGAACCGCCGAGTCCTGCTCTAGAAAGAGCACCGAGCGGAAAGCGATGCTCATCTGATCCTGAAGCGAGCGATTCAAATTTTCGAGCTGCGCGTGGCTTTGCTGGCTGACCTCGTCTTGAATGATCGTCTCGATCTTACCGTAGTTGTACACCGTCAGCACGCAGAACGGCAGCAAAATCAACAGCACAAACGCCATAAACAAACGGTATTTCAGCTTCTGCGGCCAAAACTTCCCGAGCCATTTCTTCATTTGCATGCAGCCCCTTCAGCCTCCGGGTATGACTCTTGTTGTAGAGCCATTATACCACTTCTGTCCGGGGACGTGGCGGGCTCAGGAAAAGCGCGTAGATTTGTAGCATGGGGGGTGCGGGGAGGTATAGATTTGTTCTATCCTCGATCATTTTGCGAACGGCCTCGAATAATAAAAAGCGACCAACCCCAGCGTGGATTGGCCGTCATCTGTTCAATCAATTTTCCATAGCTCAACTTTCATTCATTCGATCACTCTTTACGGCATATTTCATAGTCGCTGTATCCAGCATGGATTTCCAATTGTCAAAATCCGTCTCCCTTGCGACATGCCGATCGAAAAGTTCGTCGGGAATGTTATGGATATCTTCCCGGGTCTTTACTTGAAAGTTGCCTTTCTCAAGAAACGCTTCAAATGTCTTGCAGTTGGAATGCTCACCCATGAACGATTCATTAAACAACACGTCTAATGCAACATGATTAGGATCTTCTTGGACCGTATTCTGGCCTTGCAAATCTTTCAGAAGATCGTCAAACGACATTGGCTTTTGCTTTTGTCTTCTCAGAAAATCACCCACAATCAGTTTTATCGTTACTCAGCCTATCTTGTCGATAACGACGCCCATGTGCTTTCCAGCCACGTATCGAAGTCAGCGCCCTTATCCCCTTCGTAAGTATCATATACATCGAGTCTCATCTTTTTCAATTTCTCTTTAAACATCTCAAAGGAATGGCCTTCGGGCAAACTTTTCTTAATTCTAACTAAAATTTTAGCTAATCCTTTAATCAACTCGCCTTTTTTCCTTGGCGGCAGCTGAACCTCTTCGCCCAACTGTTTGAGCTTATGGAAAGCCGCCTCTTGCACTTTATACACTGTATCGTTATACATTCTATGCGTCAGTACATCAATGGTTTGCTTACTATTCCATTGACCTAATTGTTCGACAGCATCTAAACGTTCTCTCCAATTGGACGTTCGATTCGCGGATGTTTTTAATTGCTCATAATTCGAAGGTAATCCGCTTTGTACTTCTAATGTACCCAAATGATCCCATCCTGTTCCATTTTTTATTAACAAACTTGCAAAAAAAACTTGGTCTACACGATACTGCGTAAAGAAGTTAAAGGCCGGTTGCCCTATGTAGCGGGCTTGCCGCCTTTTGGAATTACTGGCAGCTGCTTTGTCGGGCGCCTCCATTAGTATATTGTAACCCCATTTTTTTCACAAGCGCTATACTCATTTGCTTTTAAGTTTTTAATTCCATATATACATGCACCAAAAGTGATGCATGTGGTAAAAAATCATGGAAATGTACAGCCTAAGGATCATTTGTATTATTTCGGGGATTACTTAAAAATATTAACACCAATTCTCACGGCTTGTTCCCAATTTAAGCATACGGTTGCTGAACCGTCGATACGATAAAAGAGTCTAATCCATGCTTCCAGCGGAAGGGGATCTCTTGAAGGTCATACTTCTTTCAGCATATTTTACTGCCGCCCCTTATACAACACCATCAATACGGAAGAACGCCGATGCCGTCTCCGTGGTGGCCTTGGCAACCTCTTCCACAGGTCTCCCAATACACCGGGCTACGGTTTGCAAGATATGCGGCAGGAATGCAGGCTCGTTCCGGCCGTCCGCCGGCTTCTCCTTTACGTCCCGTGGCGTCAAGAACGGGGCATCCGTCTCAATCATAAGCCGGTCCAGCGGAATCATGCGGACCAGGTCTTTCAAATGTTTGCCTCTCCGTTCATCGCAAATCCAGCCGGTGATGCCGATATGGAATCCCATGTCCAGATAAGCTTTCAGTTCTGCGCCATTTCCGGTAAAACAGTGAACGACCGCTTTTTGGACGCCGTGCTCCCTCAAGATCGTGGCAAAATCCGCAAAAGCTTCCCGTTCATGCAAAAACAGCGGCATGTCCAGTTCGAGCGCCAAGCGAATTTGCTCGGCGAACCATTTGCGCTGCACGTCCCGCGGCGAGAAGTCCCGGTTATAATCCAGGCCGCATTCTCCGATGGCAACGACCTGGGGCAGTGCCGCCAGCTGTTTCAATTGAGCGATCGTCTCTTCGCTGCAATTCTTCGCATCATGAGGGTGAACTCCTGCGGTAGCGTACAGCCTCCCCTCATTGCGCTCTGCGTAGCGGGCGGCTTCCATGCTGTTTCTCAAGCTCGTTCCGGTAATGACAAGGGGCGAAACGCCGTTCGCTGCCGCCCGCTGAACCACCTTCTCACGATCTTGATGAAACGAACGATGCATCAAATTGACACCGATATCGACCATTGGTTATGATTCATCTCTCTCTTACTCCTTTCCCTGCGGGTCCCATACTTTGCAGCTTTCGGGCGGCACTTGATCCGCCAGCCACACTTCGTTCCCCGCGTAATAGAAGGTGGCGCCTGATTGCTTCGCATGTAGCGTGTCCACCCTCAGAATCACCAGCTCACCCCTGCGGGTTCCCGCTAGCGTTGCGAAGTGGGTGCCTTCCGACAAATGAACATATTGCCGGCTCATCGGGCTTAGCCCTTGCTGCAAGATTGCCGGGAGAGCTTTCTTGTTCGTCCCATGGTAGAGAGCCGTTGGGGGCTCGCTCGGTTCATAACTTACTTTATTATGACTATGCCCGTACCTTGCTCGGATGCGACCGCCTTCGATTTCAAAACGCTGCTTATCCGAATGGCGGACCACCTGTTCTATGTCTTCCAACTGAATCCCCGACCACTTGGGCTGGGCATGAATGGCTTCCAATAAGGCGCTCACCGCACATGAGCCGTCCTCAGGATCCAAGACAATGCCGTAATCCTCGGGCGTGTGCCGGAGAAGCTTGGTCATGAACTTGCTTAAGCTTTTTTCCTGTGCTTGATTTAACATCGTTTTCACTTCACTTCCTGATCCGCTTCCTAGATTGCATTATAACCTACTCGAATGCCGGGGAGACGGGAATCTTTGGTTAGACTCAAATGTTCCAAGTACCCCATGCAAAAAAAGGCGCCCGAATCCTCAGTAAGATTCAGAAACCCTAACCCTTTTATAGACGCGGGTCGATGCCCCGCTCCTGCGCGACCTCAAACAACAGATTGGCCGCAATTTCTTTATAAGCCTCGTGCTCGGGTGCCATCTCCTCAAACGGCACCTCCAGCATCCCGAGCTGTGGCTGAACCATTTTGTGAACGTTTCGTCAGAAAGAGCTTATTGCAACGAATAGCGGATCAACACGAATACATTGCTTTGTGCTTCACGTATCAAGACGTCGCTTTCATCCAATGACATATCAAATTTCCCATGGTCCGTTAACTCCGTTGTCAACTGGGTCAAGTCGAGTCCATCCGCTTTGGACGACTTTACCTCGTCGACATCCATCAACGCGAGACGTATTTCGTCGATATTGATCGTCTTGCCGCTTGTGAAGTAAGGAAAATAATTCCTGTGTATCGTTCCCTTAAACTTGGCTGTACTTCCGGGCGTGATGAACAGGTGCCATTCGCTCGGGAAATCATGCTTCAGGCTGAGCATCAGCACCAGCCCCGATGTGTTGGCCTCTCTTACCTTGTCTCTCAGATGCCCATAAGCTTTATCGCGAAGCAGCCCTCCGCCTTGTCTTGCCGTGTATCGGATATGGAGAATGACGTCGGAGATGGTGTTGTAATCGAATTGACGGAACTTGGACGGCAGTTCCAGCTTCCAAGTACTTAATGTGCCCGCGCCTTCGAACGGTAAAAACCGCTCATCGCGCAAATTCGTTTCAAACATGCCGCTATCGTTCGTACCGCTGCTGGTCACAATCGATTGGGCGGCTCCGAAATAGTCCGTAAACCGTGTATCCTCGATGCCTTGGCGAGCGTAACTGTCGTCCTGCAGCAATGGAGAGGTTCGAATCGAGCTTCTGAGCAGCGTTAACGTGCAATTTACATTGGTATATGGCCCGGATACGGACGGAATGGACAAGCTGACGTATTTGATCCGCCGCATGTAATGCCCCGCGCCATCCAGGTCGTACAACCATTCGGGAATGACGACCTCGCAGCTGCCGGTCGTTTTCAATTCAAGCAACTTCATTGGATCAAGCTGCCGCAGCGAGATGTGCTTCGTCAATTCGTACTCACGCTTGTCGTTCTCGTGGTATGCCGTCTCCATTCGCTTCAAATCCAGATATAGCGCTTCTCCGGATAGCAGCCCTTTATGTCCGCCATCCCAATAGTTGAACTTGATGTAATCGATGGCGTCCACTTCCGGGCGCATCAATTCATGCTTCATCGTCTTTTCCGCCTTACGGGCGGTGTCGAAGGCGAACCGGTAGTACTCGTAATAGAGGCGGGTGAGCTCGCCTTGCATCCACACGTATAGCTGCTCGTTGGTAAATTTGCTCGCGAGTTCGTTTTTGATGTTTTCTTGCGATTTGATCTGCTCATCCGTATTGTTATATTCATGTTTGGCATATTGCTCGGAGATGGCGGAGCCGATCATTTGTCTTCCGATATGCTCCAATTCCAGAGCGGCCGTTCTGGCCGCGAACACCCACTCGTTGGCGCGGCGCTCGTACTCCGCTTTTTTCATTGCATCGTGCGCTTTTTGATCGTTGATGGCCTCCGCAATATTGATTCCGGCCATAGCAAACTTGCCGGATTCCGCTAGAAAAGCTCCTCCCGTCATTTTCACACCATTAAATGGAGTACCCATGTAAATGTCGGGTATCATGGAAAGCCCCGAAGTTACGGCAGCCGTACCTGCGGCCGCAAGCTTCAATCCCTTCGACCACTCGCTGTACGTATTTAACGAATCATACTCTCCAACCAGCAAGCCTAACTTGCCGTCGCCTTTGATTGCCGTGTCCAAATAATCGGGCACCTTGACAGGCATTCCATTCTTTAAGACTTGTGCTATCCATTGCCCTGTATAGTTATCCTCGGTTACATCTTGATCGAATCCTTTGGCTTCGATCTCGTTCGCATCCAGGCCTGATTGAATTAGCCGGTTATAATAGCGGAATTTCTCTAACGCGATCTTACTGCTTCTTTGCAATGCAACAGTGGCCTCCTCCGCTTGTTTCCACTGCAAGAAGCGAACGTCTTTCGCCATCTGATGAATCTTGACCTCATGTTCTTGCCGAAGAAAGGCAAGCTTCTCCCCATCGCCTTTTTCAATAGCGGTCAGCAGCGCATTGCCGAAATTTCGCACCTCGGCGCAAAGCTCCAGCGCTTTCTGCATGAGCGGCAAAGCGCGAACCGGCCCCATCGGCTGATTCAGTCCGCCGATCACCGAGCTGAGGCTTAATCCGGCCGCCGCCGCTTTCACAAGCAAGCCCGGATCGATCGGCGGATCGAACAAGGCCAGTTGGCGCTCCACGCCCTCCATATTCATGCAATGACGAATCTTGAAGAGCCGGTCGGCTACCGTATCCCAATAGCGGAGCATTTTGTCATTCGGAGGGAAACAGAAATACATGGCACGCCCGGTACCGAATAGAGCTTCTAAAGCATCGGGATCGGCGCCCTTTACATTCCGGCTGCCAAAGTTGAACGGGATCTTCCCTTCCATCTCGACCGCCATATTGCCCATCGCGTCAAAGCCGCCCTGCCGGTCCTTGAGCTGTTTAAACGTCAATGGAGGAACATTACCCTGCGAAGGCTTGCGCTGCGGACGTTTTCCAAGAATATTGGCCGCCATGACATACAGCATCATTGCTTCCTGGACGGATTCACGCGTATCTTGTAAAAATAACGAATCTCCCCATGCAATTACATTGTCCAAATATTTCATAACCACATTGTACTTATAGGCGACGTATCTTGTCCTTGCAATCACATGCGGCTGAAACGGTTTCTGCATAATATCTTTGTAGCCGTCGAGGATGGACTCCTTCAGCTCCTGATGTTCCGGATCGGTACTGGATAAGAGATTGATCACGTTATAGATGCCGGTATGATCGTTCTCCGGCCGGAACCCGATAAATTTCCAATACTTCTTCTTGGAATCCGGCTCGCGGTCGGTAGGGTCGAAAATCAAATGAAACCAGCTTTGCGCTTCGGCGAACCGCTGATTCTTGCTTAGATGCACGGCGATCGCAAGCGGAATATGAAACAATAACTCCCAGTTATAGTTCGCGTACGGACCGCCTGCACGGACATCGATGCTTTTCGGAAAGCTTTTCACGCTGCTTACTCCGAATTTGTTTACCGGCTTATAGGTTTGTTCAAAATCGTCAACCTGCAGCGATTGCAGAAAATTCGGATCGAGCATGCCGGCGACCGAGTCTTGAAGCAGCTTCTCCTTCAGCTTGCCGACAAATGGATGAAAAAAATGTTCAAACGTATACGTAATTTGCGAGTCTTTCAGCTCAGACTTTGCAGCCTCTTGAAGCGCTTGCTCCTCTATAAACTTCCAAATTCCCTGCTGAAGCGTTTCGGAATACAGATCTTGCAGATTGGGCATGGATTCTCTCTCCTATCGACTCCGGGATAAATTCGTTATCAAGGTTCCGAGGGGTCCAATCTCTTGATCTCCGAATCGGATGGTCCACGCCGGATCTATTTGTAATGCCATGTCGGGTAGTTTGAAGCGTTTGGCAGGAATCGTATTCGCATCGTCAAATATTAATTTGGGCAATGCTTTAGGTATAAAAATGTTATTAGGAAGAAATTTGGGGGCGGGCTTCCATTCCGGCTGAACCAGGAAAACGTGACGGGTATCCCAGACAAAATATGGCGCCGTCCATGAAGCAAGCTGTCCGTCCATTTCATTGTAAGCCTGAAGAGACCCGTTATAGTTTGGATATGGACCTCCCTGGCTCTCCCCCATCTTAAGGATCGTATCCGTCCTGGAAATCGCATTGCTCCCTCCGGCTCCGCCAAACGGATTGGGCGCCATAGAATACGCTTTATCCCCATATTGAGCAAAATACCATACTTCCAGCCCGTCGCTGGTATGATGAACGGTACGTGTTATGGTGAATTTTTTCGACTCCGACCCGGCGATTTCCGTTGTATTGGGTTGACCGGTTACACTGCGCAATCGGATCAGCCAATCGCCGAGATAGTTGATGCGAAATACGAGATCGGTATCCTTTCGCCATTGCATCGATGAAGGAAAAAAGGACGGAGATAGCGGTCCGGAATGCTTGCCGAGCTTTTTTGCGGTTATTTTTCGTTCAGGCAGCCATTTTCCATTATAAAACTCGCTTAAGCACAATAGGATCTCCGGATATACGCTTCCATCTTGGCCGGAAATATTTTGGAGCTCCAGCCAAACGAGCAGCAGACGGTCGTTCCACACGACAGGCAAGGGGGAAGCGCCTTGAATGTTAAACGGAATTTCCTCCCAGTATGTCCAAGCACGGTGTTCTTTGCGGCGGTAATAGTGTTTGCGGCTTGCATCCGACGTGCGGGCAACAACATGGATGATATCATCGCTTCCTTTGTCCGGATTGTTTTCAACATAATGCATACCGCACGGTTCCAGCTGAGATAAATCGTCGAGTTGCTGCAAATAGTTCGAATAGACGGCTTGGGCCGCTTCTTCCGTAATATCCCGCTGCAGCAGTCCGCTAAGCGCTTCCTTGTAGAGCGACGATGCATCCATTAACAATTCGGGCTCCAGCCAATTTTCCGGATAGAGGAACACCTTGCGGTTCGCTTCCCACACCCGGTACCTCTTCATCCATTCCCACGGCTTGGCATCTATCGATGACGGGGACACGCGTTCCTCCAAGTTCATCAAACACCGCTCCGTGAAAAGCTGTACCGCCGCGGTCGCAAACAAGATTCGTGTCGTTTGCATGCAGGGCTCCATCTCTACGTCCATGAGGAAGTATTCGAACAGCTTCTCCGGGGTGTCGATATGTTCCGAATCTTTCTTCTGAATCATCTGGTGGAGAATATAGGCAACAAGCGCATCGCGCTGCGACTTCCGCATCTTGTCGTTTACCGATTCGATGACGTTTGTCCATTCCTCCTCGTCGTATCGGGCTCGAAGTGCGGCGTTCAGATTGCGCACGACGGTCCCGTCAGGCTCGTTCGTTGCTGCATGGATTAGCGTGGATGCCGGAACGCGAAGCTTTTTTAGAAGCTGATTGGCATCATAAATGGTTCGAAAACGATCAAGCCGAGACAGTTCGTTTAATGTGAGGTTGAATCGTACGAGTAGTGCATCAAGCGAGTCCTTTTCCCAGCGAGTAAGCTTATAGAGCAAGCTATCCGGGTAACGTGAAGCGGCACCGGGATTGACCTCCTCAACCTCTCTCAGTACGGATAAGAGCCGTTCATCGCTCGGCGAAAGCTCGGCTTTAAGAACGGAGTAATCAAGGAGTCCATGCAAAACGTAGAGAAGCGATGCCGATGTCTCGGAGTCCAGGTCCCCCGTAACCGGCAAGCTGTTCAACCAACCGGTCTTCTCCAGTTGAGCTCCAATCGGCTCCTCGATCCGATATTCCGTTCGGGCGGCGATCCAGGCGAACTCCGCCGTAGTAAGCTTCAGGATAGACATCAGCGCACTGGCTTTAAGGAATCGAACGTAATCAGCCTGCATGCGATCGACCAATGCTTGCGGGTATAAATATGGGGCCGGAATGATCTCCCTGCCTTTTTCACTGGTTTCCCATCGTACACGCAGCAGGTCCTTCACTTTCTCTACTTTAAGGGAAATTTCAACCCATGCTCCGCCCTTGATTTCAATGGCTTCGCTGTTAAATCGGGTCACGCCGTCTTGGTCCAAATCAAGCGCTATCTTCCTGCCGCTAATTTCAAGGGTGACCATAGCGTCCGCGTCGGCTTCAATGAGAAAATTGTAAAAACCGGCTGCCGGCGCTTCCAAATAGCCGCTCCAGATGCCTGAAATAACGGACTCCGGCGTCGGCTTGGCCGAAATGCGGCTGCCGTCGGCGGCGGTGAACGCCAAATCCAATACACCCTCGGCCGGGCTGATATGATCCGCCTCATCGTTTTCGCCAATTGTCTCCCGGTGGTAAAACTGGACCGACAAGCCCGGCGTCTCCATCGCGATAAAGTCTTGTAACGCAGATGCTCCAACATCATCGGCCGCATGCAGAACGGAAGCATGATCCAGCAGGGCAGCTGCCGTATCGGAATTGGAGCCTGCAACAGTAGCTACGGTCTGAAGGGCGTATTGACGCTTATAAACGGGCTTGAGATCGAGCATCAAGCTGGCGAATAATTCGGCGGTTCTGATCTCAAGGGGATATGAGCTCGAGACATACTCGTTATATCGTTTGAAAAGCTCGGGATAACGTTTGAACAAAACTCTAGAATTGTGGTGAATTTCAACGATCGCCTTCTTGAAACGATCGCTTGCGTCCGGCAAACTCTTAAGCGCATCACGCATGTCGTCAGGCATGACGCCTGCGTTAAACGTAAGCTGCTTGCGAAGAGCGTCATAAACCAAATGTCCGGCCGCGGTATCGATCATGTCCTGCTGCAATACTGTCGTGTCGTGGGAGTAGCTGATTTTCGTGACGGCGGTGTTGTCTATGATCCCGAAAAAGCGGTCAACCGCTTCGATGCCGTATACAAGCGCCATCTTGGATTTTGCAATTTGGCCGTCAGGGTCCCCGGCGATGTTAAACTCGTTGTCTATCGAGACATACCCGTTACGGAGGGTACGGGCGATCGCCGTCATTTCACTGACTGCGGGTGATTGCAAACCGCCGATATCCTGATTCCAAACCAAATACAACGCTTGAGACGGCTTAAGGGTAGACTCGCGCAGACGCTCGATGAGCCCGATAAGCTGCAGCATTTGCGGATGTACCGGATCAGGCGCAGCGAACGGATCGGTGCTCGTGCACTGAATGAGCAGCAGCAGTTCCTGCACGCTAAGTCTCAGCTTGCGAGCCAGCCACCCTCTCCGGTACACGGAGGAGACGTTATCCATATTCAGCGGTGTGTCGGCATCGTAACCAAGCGCCCCCACAATAAGCACAAATTCATCATCCGTAAGCTGACACGCTGCCCGCAGCGCTTCCCGATGCGCAAGCAGTTTTTCCGAACCGGTTAAATAACGGCCGTACCCGTTATCGGCAAACACCTCTTCCTGCCTTACCTTATTCGGGCCGAGAAACAAATTCCTATAAAGCGAAGACGATCCGTACGTATCGATAGGGGCAAAGCATGCCAGTAAAGGCAGCAGATCTTTGTTTGCATTCAAATGGAGCGTATCCATTACTCGTTTTACGATGCCAAGGCGCGGCAGCAGAACGAGAAAGCCTTCGTCGAGCTTTTGCAAATTCAGCAGGTCATCTGGATCGTTTGGCGTCAAATTCGCCGGGTACAGCGCCGCAATCGCCTTATCCGTCTGCTCGATCGACCAGCCCAGCTTCCGCCACAACCGGATGAACCGGATCATACGGATAAATTCGAACGGCCGGATGAAATCCGTTATCTTCTGTTTGCCGGGATCGGTGTATCGGAACGCCATTTTACCATAATCGGATAAATCTTCCTTGCCTTCTTCATTCATAAGCGTAATCAGTCCCATGATGCTATCGTAATGGGTACGGACCCATGCTTTGATATCGCCGCTATATTCGGATACGTCAAGTGCCGGCGCCAACTGCTGCTCGAACTGATCGTCCGTAAGCAGCCCTTCCTTAAACTTTTTTATAGTGTCAAAAGAAACCCCCAGCCGCTCCAGCTTAGGGATGATCGCAAGAGACGGATTAATAAACCGGCACATCAGCAGCTCGTTCAGCTCTTCGTAGGTAAGACCAAGCCGGCGCGTAAATTGCAACGGATTCGACAGCTCCGCCATCATCTCCTGATCCGTTATGGCCACCGAATATCCGTACAGAAGTCTCAAATTCAACGTATTGTCCGGATTCAACGACAAAGTACGATCGGTAAGGCGCGCATATTCCGCGCGGGATAGCCGAAGCTCTTCCATCCATATGTCTCTCCAGCCGAATGCATCGGCACCTGCACGCTCCAGGTTATCGCTTGTCCGCAATGCTTCCATCACTTCCTGTAACGACAGCTCAAACTTTTCCAAATGACAGCGCAGATTTTCCAGAGGCTGATGGAACGGCAGCGAAGGCGGGAGAAGCGGCGCTGCTCCACCCTCAAGAACAGGCTTGCCTGCCACAATCTCATAGGCCTTGTCGCTGATCATCTGCGTTTGCGGACCGTTTCCAGTAAAGTCCGTCAAATTCAGTCCGTGTACGATATAAAATTCCAGCGTTTCAATGACAAGATCGATATACGGAATCGTTGTGTTCGTATTTTCGCAGTCCAGCGGGATATGTTCGATCTCCGGGCGGCGTTCCAGCAGAACCGTCTGGGGATTGTGGAACCCGCCCGGTACAACGGGACGGTCCAGAAAACGCAGCAGCTCCACCAAGTAGGCGGCCGGACCGTGAATCGATCTGCACTGCTCGCAAGCGAAATAATCCATATTGCCGAATAGAGCTTCCAGCGCAGGATACGCAAGAACATCGGATGCATTCGGATTCGGATTAATATATCGCGGCTCGCTGTGTACGCCGATCCCGGGCGCATTCCGGGTTGTAGCATAAGATAATATCATGTTCACAACCGTATGATTTACCTGCATCGCTCTTTCATAAATCTTCAGGGCGTCCCGCTCGCCGCCCAAATCGTTCATGAACATTTGGACAAAATCATCCTTTTTGTATTGAACGACCGAATGGGCGGAATCGAGTCCCTTGGTCAGCATCGCATTCATCGATTCATAGGTTGGCGCGATCCGATTGACCCGCTGTATACGCAATATTTCCTTCGTCGCACCGTCCGAAAGCCGAATATCGTGCTGCTCGATATATTTCTCTATGGGATGCAGCGCAAGCTCGAATTTTCCCGCTTGTTCGTTAAAGAAGGCATGAATCTCATCCTTAAGCCGAATGTCAGCCAAAGGCGTTTCGTCGTTTCGGACCATACCGGCGACGACAGCTGTCGGATAGCTCATTTGCAGCCTCACCGCTAACAGCTCGGCATATCGTTCACGGCGCTGGAGCTCGCCTTCTCCGGAAATTTCCGAAGGGACCGGACTGTCCCCGATCGCACTCATCCATGCATCCTTTCGATAGAAGCCTTGATCCATCAACTGCCGGATGTCGGTGATTCCATTGTCGGCATGAACGGTTTCGTGCAATGTACGCATAAGCGGGGCGTTGTTATAGGCAAGGCCAGCCAATTGTCCATCCAGCTTCAGCCGCTTCCCCATTGTTTCCCCGAAGGCGGCTTTTACAGACTCCCAGAACTGCTCCTCATCACCCGAATGCTCTGTGTAAAGGCTTGCAAATTGGTTCAATCGGCTCTCATCCGTTCCGAGCGAAACCGATACGATTTCCTTTAACGGAGATAGACCGATCGAGGCCTTTCTGTCCAGAATTTTGTTCCGAGCCAACTGTTGAAACCGCTCCAACGCGGTAGGCAATTGTCCTTCCAAATAGTTCGGGATCATGCCTTCGGATAACGCCTGCTTCCACACCTGTTCCACCGTCGATAAGCCGATCCGATAGATCGATTCCTCTTGTGCCGGAACTCCCGCCCGAAAGAGCGCGTAGAAATAGGCAGGATCGATTGCAGGCGCATCCGCTTCCACCGTGTCGGCGCTGAATTGGTCGGCTAATGAGGCCAGCGCAACCGCGCGGGCGTCCCAGCCTGTCTTATTCGCCAAATACGTAATATCCTGACGGCCGTCCTTTTCATTCAAATCTCGAAGCCGCCCGCCGAAGTGTCCGGATAAGCTCCGGAGCATCGTCTCGTATTCGGACTTCATTGCGGAAACGGCTTCATCACCCAAGTGCACATCCAACGTCACTTGTTGTGCGATGGCGACATTGTACTGAACTTCCGAAGCCGCGAGGAACGCATCGCCTTCTCCAAACACCTTGGCTTGCAGATCGGGAAGCGATTTTCGGATATCGCGCCGGAGAAGATCCGCCTCCGTGAACGAGGCTTGATAGCTGCCGTTCTCGTCGGTAAACGTCTCGACAATCGGCACATCGTCACGACCGACGTTTTTGTCCACGATCTGTACCTTCAACCCGCCAACAGCGGTACTGACATGGCTTGTGACGCGCCCCCCGGTTTGATAAGCTTGACTCTCGTCAAACGCCCCGGCTTCCTCCAATACGGAGTTCAGCATGATAGCCGTACGCTCATCCACTGTCCCCGAACCTGGAAGACCATGTTCCTCCTGGAATATGGCGACCAGCTTCTTGGTTATATCCGAATAGGAGCTTTCCGCTTGTTCGGAACGCAGCCCTTCCAAGTAAAACCGGCGGTCTGATTCATCGAACCGAAACATGTTCCGCTCCAGCAGCCAGATCAAGCCATTCTGGAGATTGGTTACGTGCTCTTTGTTCCACGTATCGAACGGGAACGTGATTTTGTTCATGGATGGGCCTCCTTGGTACACTCACTTGTGTTCCTGTATTTTTCATCCAGTGCCGCTTTATCCTAACCCGTTTTTTTTTAACGTTGGGTATCCGGATTGGCCATATTAGCTACAAAGCTCCTGTCATTGCGGAGGTGGAATTACCATGCGTTTTAACACTTGTTGCGTAATTTCCTCCTCAACCACTTCTACACTCGCTCTCTCAGCGATTTGTATACTGCCTACGCGTACAACGGGTGCTTCTACACCCACTCCCTCAGCGATTCGTACGCGTACACCGGTCGATGCAGTGGTACCTACGCCGTTAGTTGCAGTCGCCCCCCCAGCTTTAGCAGCCCCACCGAAAGCACCATAAAACATACCGCCCCCAAGATTAAGGATTTGTCCGAACGCGGCCAACGTATTGATGGTGCCTCCTGCAGCTATACTCATTCTTACTTCGCCATGAGCCTGGGCTTCCGCATTCTGATTAATGTTCGTCTTAAGCATCTGCTGCACACGATTAACGTTGTTGTTTGCCAGCTCTTGTTCTTTCATAGCCCTTTGCACCAATTTGACAGCGGTTTTGGTATCCATACCGGGATGGTTCCGCATTACGGTTGCTATGATTTGCATCTCCTCTTGTGAATGTACGGATACTTCTCCCGAAGAATGCAAAATGGTTCCGTATCCCTTCGGAATAACTTCCAGTTCCGAAAGGACTTTACCTACATTCCCTCTACGAATGATCTCATATCGTGATGTTGATATTTGAGTATTCGGACTTACCTTGAGCTTATCTGCAATCTCAGCGACCTTCGCTTTGTCGGTTGCCGATATGGTTACGGCCTTACCGGACAACAGGTGGTCTCTTATCTTCTTCTGCGATTCGGTAAGCTCCGTTTCCGCACTCAGTTTCGATTCGATCACGATCCACCCTTTTTTATCTAACCCGAGGCCGTCAAGAACGGACTCGACTTCCTTTCCGTCAATTGTAGCCTTGACCGTGACTTGCTCTACCGTCGGTATTCTCTCTTTGACTAAGTCCAAAACTTTCTTCTCCCATGCCTTTCCGGCAGCGAAATTTTCGGCACTCTTAGATTGCGTTTGCGTACCTTTATAATCCACCCATCGAACAGGGTTGCTCTGAACGTATTGGTATATGTTAGTCCCGTCCCTAATCCCAATCGGATCACAGCTCGTCCATCTCCCCACCCAAGGAGCATAATACCTCGCACCGTGATAGCTAAACCCCGTCTCCTCATCCCGTTCCTTGCCGGTGTAGCGGTAACGCTTCAAGCTCACTTCAGCTGCGCTGCGGCCGGCACAGTAAGCGGTGCTGCCATAGGGCGTGTACTCCTCATAGGTGATCACGGCAGCGTGCTCATCCAGTTCCAGGCTTGCGGAGCCGAGATGGTTGCCGAGCTGGTAGCGAACAAGGGGCTGTGGGCTAACGATCGGAGTCTGATCTTTAATCGTCTGCGACTCGATCAACGCCACTCGCTGCTTGTCGTCCATCACATGCAGCGATTCTCGCTCGAGCTCAACCGTGCCGCCGCTGTATTCGCGATACACCTCATACCTGCCAAGATAAATGCGCTGCTTACTTCGTGTGCCGGCTTGCGTTTCGGTCACTTTGCGGACGCGCTGGCCTGTCGAATCATAGACATAGTAAGTAGCTGCAGGTACGATACCGGATGGCGGGTTGTCGCTGGTAACCATTCTCGTCGTTGAGCTTAACTGGTCTTTGAAGTCCCAATTCATTTGTTGCAAGTGCGGCATCGCCGTCATGTTGCCATGCAAGTCATAGGCATATTTAGCGCTGTATCCGCCTGGTGATGCAACATAGTCCGGCAAGTTGTCAGAATCGTCAGGCACACTGGTGGCAAGCAAGCGGTTGCTATCCAATGCATATTGGTAACGCCGGTTCCAAATCACCTGACCCGGCTGCTCGAGGCTGCTTCCTGCGCGATGAACCATTTGCATGATGTTGCCGACCCCATCATAGCGATACGTCTCGACGTAATTCTGCAGCGCCTGACAATCGTTAGGCAGGTTGGGCACAAAGCGGGAGGTATCGTCCCCATCATATGGCCGGCCGTTCCCCTTGTGTTCACGTCCGCTGGCCGCGATCAGCCTATATAGCGCATCGTAGCGGTATTCCGCCCCCGGAAGCACACACTGGTTGTTATGAAAAACAAGATCCTGGGCGTTGTCGCGAATCCGGGTGACGTTGCCTACCGGGTCGTAGGTGTAATTCAGGTCCTGCAGAAGCACGCCGTCACTCTCGCGAGCGGTCTTCATCCGTTTTAGCCGAAAGGTCTTCGTATCATAGTCATAACCGGTTTCCGATCCGTTGCCGTATTGCAAAAGCACACGCTGCCCTTTGGCGTTGTAGGCTATATTCTTCACCGGTCGCTGGCTTGCCGTCGGAGCGGCAAGCAGCGCTGCCGGTTCGGCCGGTTGGTTAAGCCACACGTCTACCCGCTCCAGCAGCCCGGCCTCATTGTAGACCGGCTGGGTGATGTTGATGCGCTGCATAGGGGTCGCTGTACTGTGCGGCGCGATGATTTGGACCGGCCGGTTCAGCGCGTCGTACCGGGTGCCGGCAGCAAACGCTTCCGCTTCCAACGCCGGATTCCGCGACCAGTCCGGGGTCGATTTGTAATCCGCCGTCAACTGGCGCACCATGCGCAGCGGATTCCCCTTGAAGTCGTAAGCCTCGCTGGTAACCAAGCCCGCCGTGTCGTATTGCTTATACTGCCTGCCGCGCAAGTTGAGCTGCTTATCGTTCTCCTGCCCTTCGCCGTACACAAGCCTTGCAAATTGAATCTCCCGCGCAGGATCGGCCGGGTCGGCGCCGGTGACAAAGGAGCCGATCGGACGCTGCAATTCATCGTAAGTCATCCTGGTCATGAACAAGCGGCTGTTCCAGGCGAACATTGGCTTACCCGTCGCATCATTCAGCATCCAGCGGTCGCCGGCATCCATGCTGTGTTGAAACAGCAAGTTGCCCGCCAAGTCGTAGCACGGCGAAAAGCCTTGCGGATGCAAATTGTTCGAGTCATTGAACGGGTGAAAACCGCCCTGTAGCGGCGGCGTAACGTATTGCATCACACGGTTGCCTCGTGCGTCTTGTACCCACAGCGGCTTGCCCTCGGCATCCAGCTTGGTAAACGTCACGTATTTCTCTTCCACCGTCGCATCGACTGATGCCACCCGGTTGTGAGCAATCGTGACCACCTCGCGCCCGAGGCTGTCGAGCACTGTCACCGCAGGCGTATCCGCATGCTCAGCGGCGAGCCGGGCAGCGCGCCGCTCCTCCGCGGAGGCGGTCGGCGCACTCATTCCGATAAACCAAGCGTTGCCGGCTTCCTTTACCGTGTCGTTCGCGTCGTAGCGGGCCGCATGCCACGGTGAAAATTCAACACGGCTGTAGGAGCCGTCCGGCGCTTCCGTACGTATCGCCCTTCCGACCGCGTCATAGTAGATCACCGGTGTCACGCCTACTTCTATCGGTTCCTCGAAGCGATGCCCGACCGCCGGCGGGCTGAAATACGGCTCATACTGTTTAACCGGCTTCCCTTTGTTGTTAAGGATCGTTTTGCCGCTGGCGACCCACCGCAAAGGGCCGCCGGGCTGTTCCGGTTCGGCTTGCACCTTGTTCACCAGCACGTTGCCCGTCCCATCCGAGTACTCAAAGTTGCACTGCACCGGGCTGTCCGGCTCGTCAGCCGCGTGCCGCTCACGCTGGATGGTGCAGGCGCAGGCAGGATGCTGCCCCCAGACGACCGTGCCGCTTTGGACACTTTCGCCGAAATCATACACATGCCGAATGCTTGCATGCTTCAGCAAGCTCTTCGCATCGGCCTCGTCATAGTCTTGTAAGATGAAAAGTTTTTGCCGGGTATCCGGGTCCAAATTCAGGTATGCGTCATCAAAGCCGTTCATGGTGTCGGCTTCCATGCCCTTGCCCATTACCGCCATCACAGCGGGCATGCCCAAAATATCAAATTGCACTTCCGAAACATTATCGTTCGCATCCTTCATCCGACATGCGGCCAGCACGCGAAAATCGAACTCGACAACCTCGGTCCGGCTGCCCAGTGCATCGGCACTGGACTGGATGTAGAGATCCCGCGAATCATAAGTCAATGTAGTCAAATTCCCAAAGGGATCGGTAAACCGCTCAGGCAAAAAGAAGTGCTGTGGGGCGTCTGCATGAAAGCCCGCCACACCCGAGCACATCCAATACTGACCGGCCGAATTCTCGCCGAAACGTACAACCAGGTCGGCACCGTTCAGATAGCCGCTTATCTTCTTGTCCGTCAGCGCCGCTACAACGTCCGTGCCGATCTTGTCCCCAAACACGACGCCGAGAAGTTCATCGGTATGTGCGAGCTTGTAGGTTTCATACGTCAAAGCGAGCGCATTCAACTGCCCCAGCATCAGCGGCCTATCCAGCGCAGTGTCAAAGAACAGCGTGCGGGTATGCTCCACAATGCGCTTTTGCGGCGAGACGCCGTCCGGCAGTATGTGGTAGGCGGTCTCTTCAACTTCCATGCCGCTGTCCTGGTAGTGGCCGCTTAGTTTGCAGGCGCGCAGCTCGCCCGGCGTAAAGTAGCGATCCGTGACCGGGATGCCGGTCAACTCATACGTAATCACCTCGCAGGGCAGGCGGAGCCGGTAGCTGTCCGGATCGAGCACGTCGTTCGTATAACGCGTCTCGGTATAGGACATATGCCGTTCGGACTGCACGTGCCGGATCAGCTCCAGCGCATCGGCCTTCAACGCCGCATCCGCATACTCACCAAGGCGAGGATAGACCTCCGTGACCGATTGCCGGACGTTGCCGTATTCGTCAACGCTCAAGTTGAGCGTATGAACGATGCGCGGATCCGGCTTCAGCTGTTCATCGCGCATGTCCAGCTCATAGTGGTAAGTGATCGCTTCGCTCTCGATGACGTGAAACACTGCATGCGGGTTGGCTGCTTTCGGCTGCACGAGATGAATGTGAGCGTTGTGACAGGCAACCGTGAAAAGCTTGACCGGCTTATGCGTGCCGGCGGCCAGCAAGTCCACGTCAAGCTCATACACCTCTTGCCGCAGCATCATGCCCTTGCAGGCGCGCAGCGCTTCGCGCCATTCGTCGGCATGAAGGTTCAGTGCATCTAGGTCGGGCTCTGGCAACGCATTTTCTTGGAATGTGCCGAGCACTTGCGCACCCGTATGCTCATTTTGAAAGCCGTTTGGAAAATACTCTTCTTTAAAGTGCTCAAGTATGCGTCTGTTTTCGAAAAAAGCCCCGGTATGATACCAGGTCACGGTTTTGACAGGCGGCTGGTACAGCGTCTGGTCGTCGGTGATATAGGGACTGCTTGCGTTTCCCGCGGCAAACTTGCCGTAGCTCTCCACATCGACCTGTTCCACGCGGCCAAAACCGCGAAACTCGCGCTCCGGCCCGTCAAAGTATCCGTGATGGTAATTGTAGGCGGTTGTGAATGTGGCTTGGCGCCACTTGTCATGCACCGTCACTTTCTCCACGCAATGCACTACGCTGGGCAGTTTGGTGATCCAAGGTTTCCCGGCCTGCTTGTCCTGCAGGTAAAACTTGGTCGAAGGCGCATACTCCACCGTCGTCTCCGCGCCCAGGTTGTTGATCGCTTTTACAAGCAGGTGCGGCTTTTGCCCGCCGATCAGGTTAAGGTAACGCAGCGGACTTCGCGCATCGCCCGGCAAAGAGGATGACCAGACGAGGCACGCCGTTCCGTTGCCGAGAAGATCCGCCACTTGCACCTGAGTGAAGTGATCGGGCGCGAGGAAATGTCCGATGATAGTCGGATCGCTCCAGCCGTTACCGCATTGATTGAAATATACATGAATTCCATCGGAACCTAGGTATAAAATGTCCGTCGTCCCCGAGCCGTCGATATCGGCCAGCCGGATGCGGACAGGTTCGAATTGATCGTCATGGTCAAACCGGGGCGCGTTATCCATCGTCACCTTCGCACCGAAGCAGCCGTAGCCGAGGTTAGGCCAATAGCACACCTCCCTGTTACGAATACGCACAATATCGGTGAGTCCGTCGCCCGACATATCGGATAAATAGATGGATTGCTCTTCATCGGCAAAAACGATGTGCGGCCCCTTTTCTTCATCCCACGGCCTGCTCTTGCGCTGCGCCGCTTCAAAGCCTTCTTCACCGAGCGAGCGATGCCACACGAATGCGCCGTCCTTGCTGATCAGGATATCCACCTGCCCGTCGCCGTCCAGATCGATGAACTTCAGATTCGGGTCACTCCAGTTCACATGGGGCATAGAGGCGAACGGTACGAACGGCTCCCACTTCCCGTCCATCGTCCGTTCGTAAAACCCTGGCGTCGGGCCTGCATATTGCACCAAGTCCGGACGGCCATCCCTTGCCAGATCGAGGAGCTGTGCTTGCCCCGCCAACGCCATCTCAGGCTTCAGCGGCAATAGCTCCATCGGCGCGAGCTTCGCCTCCAAGCGTTCTCCATCCTCTCGGACAACCAGGTTGGCTGGACTGAGGTTGCGTTTGTAGAACCAGGCATTCGCCTGCTCGGTAAGTACACCGGACATCCCTTCGCCGTCGAGGTCGACGAACAAATAGTTGGTGCCGTCGATCCCGACCGGTACATTTGCGAGGCTGCCGTCGCCTATCTCATGCACTTCCGTCTGAATGACGGCCTCGCTGTAGGTGAACTCTACCGGGGGCAGAGACGCAGTCAAATAGCTTCCCTCTGCCGTAAGCTGATAGCTTTTTTGCGTCACTTTCATGAGTTTGGAATATATCGGTGTAGGTGAATCGGAACGTTCATTATCGGCCTGGTAAGTGAAATCCGTCGAGCGAACAAGACCGTCATAACCTTTCTGTCCTTCCGGATCATCCGGGATGTGATGAAACATCAGTATGCGCTGACATAGGCGGTGGGTACGGATTTCGAACGTTGAGCGGTAAACTGAGAAGGGATCCGGGCGAGACGACCATATGCCGGTCTCTTGAGGTGTGGGGGCGGTCGCATCGTGCTCGCCGTAATCGAACACGATTTCAAAATACCAATTATTATCGTCCGGCGGGTCCGGCCACGATCGGTCTGACATGAGGTTGGGAAAATAAGGCGTTTGATTGCCGTAGCGGATATTCTTGAGGTATTTGTTGACGGTACGGCGAGGATCAAAGCGATCGCCGCGATTTCGCTGGTGAGCTAGCGAAAGATCAATATTTTCTGCATTTTCCGATTTGTACCGATACGTGATCGCGTTTCCCTTATCGTCGTAGCTCTCGCAGATGAGCCAGCTGAAAATGCGTTCCGGATGCTCCAGATCGGCGATACGCGAATGATCGCTTCTGCCGTACCAGGTGGTGACGTTATCCTTCGAGATGGAACGCCAAAAGACATCATCCGGCTCAGACGCATTGGTCCATCGCTCAATCCGGGCGAACAGTCCTTCGATACGCGGGCGATACCGGCGAATGAGGTAGCTTTTCCCATCTACCGTACGCGGCGGCAGCTCCTCGCGCTTCCAGCTTCCCTGCGCATCCTGTTCGAGCATAGGCACCAGATCTTCGGCACCGGACAAAATGAACACATCTGACTCCGGCTCCCCGTCATCCCGGTACCGAGGCAACCCCTTATCGGTTTTGCGCGTGATGGAGGGAAGCGACAAGCTCCATCCGATGCCAAACGGCCCATTGCCCGCTCCGGAGTCATACGATAGGGAAAGCTGAGGGCCGAAGCCCGAGCGACCTGGGCTGGTGGCTATGGGAACGGTCATGGAACCGGTACCCGTGACCGGATTGGACGCGAACTTCTCGCCGATGCTGCGGATCGCCCCGCCTCCTTTGGGCAGCGAGATCGAAGGCGCCGTTAGTGCATGCTCGTCTTTACTTGGACTTGATTCCTTGTCCTGCAAGGACATGGTGGTCGTCACTCCTTCAGGGTCTCTTTGAGCATGTATGTAAAGTGTGGGTGTTACAAGCAAGGTAGTCTTTCTTCATAGGGGAGGAATTGCGCAGAACAAATATAGTATAGAAGCGGGGAATATAAAATGTCTGTCGATTATTGTCAGCCTAGTACTAATGATGGGGGAAATTGATTCAAAAGAGATATACAGGCCTTTGAGGATAGGAGTCGTTTGCTCCATTGGTCTAATTCATTGCCGTTAATATCGAGCTGATAAGCTTTCTCGACCATTGATTTGTCCTGGACAAATAAGTGAGTCGATTTCTGATGCCGCCGCTCTCCTCCGCCGGATTATGAAAGGTAACCGTTGCATTTCTTTACCGCTTCAAAAAAGGCAGCCGTCGACCAAGTCCACCATATTCATCGCACTGACCGCCGCCTGATGAGCTGGTCATAGCGGTGTTCACCAAGCTCAGACAAACCACGAAGCCTGAACTATGAGATTCGGTACGAAAAGAGAAACGCTGCTTATATGAGATTTCATTGTCCGCATCTTTAAAGTCAACATTAAAGATCTGCTCGTTGGTATACCAGCCGTACGCCATGCCCTTGCGAATCGGGCGTGGATTGGCCGTTATCTGTTCAATCCATTTTTCATAGCTTAACTTTCATTCTTTCGATCATTCTTTGCATAATTCATAGGCGCCTCCGACATAAAACATTGTGATCTCGAACCCATTGGTTTTGGCATCACGCTTGAGGCGAATAGCATTACCACCGGCCAACGTTGTTTCTACTGAAAATCACGTCTGTTTCGAATACAGTCCTTCGCTAATTTTATGGCTTCTTTTCCTGCTGACACTTTTCTACTCTCAGGGTAAAGTGAACTGATACTCCTTGCCAAAGCATCTGGGTCGATATTAACACTTATTCCGAGTCGATCAACAATAAGGTTTCTTATGGTGCTTTTCCCACTTCCATTGTTCCCAGCAAAAACGTACATGATCGGAGACAGTTTATGCATGAGAGGAATCCTGTCCGGTAACTGGGATAACATGACCATTATTGTATTCCTTAATTATCTGGCCTTCTGCATTCTTATACACAATATATGTTTCGTTCGCCTTAGCATCTAGCTTAGCGCGATCACCAGTAAGCTGAGCAAATTACGGCTGTCGGCAGACGATCTGTTCGTCGATCGGGCAGGTAACTTGTGCGCAGTGATTTATTGCGGGGAAGGCTCTACGGTATTGCTGTCGGCGCACATGGATATTTATCAGGAGCTGGATGAAGGGCGTATAATCGTCCAGGACGGAACGACCCTTCGTTCAACCCGAGGCATACTCGGTGCAGACGACCGGGCAGGCATTGCCATCATTCTGGAGATATCGAATGAAATTCACCGGACCAACTTTAACGGCACCTTGAAGATCGCCTTTACGGTAAAAGAAGAAATCGGCCTTATCGGCTCGCAGAAGTTGGATCCTTACTTTCTTGCCGATGTCGATGCCGCCATCGTAGTCGATCGCCGGGGAACACGTGATATCGTCACCTCCTACGCAGGCATCATACCATTTTGCACCGAAGACTACGGGCGGTTGCTTGAGGAAGCGGGTCGGCTAACCGGCATGGCGGATTGGAAGGTCACCGCCGGCGGCTCCAGCGATGCCAAAATTTTGTCGCAAAAGTTCAGCATTCCTTCCGTGAACCTGTCTGCGGGTTACATGAACGAGCACACGGACCGGGAGACCGTGGATTACCTTGCCGCCTACGAAACGTCTAAGCTGATCGAATGTGTTTTAAGCCGTCATTCGATTAAGAGCAGACAGCAGACCAATGAACGATCTGAATCATGTCATACGGAATTGTCGACGATCTTCAAATAATCTTTTGATAAAAGCAAGAAACCGCCATGTCCTTTTCTTACAGGAATGTGGCGGTTGCTGCATTTATGCCTCTATTTCTAGAGATGGAAGAAACCTTTCGAAAGTGTCACTGGCATAAGTAAGCGAGGTTTCATTCCTTGTTACCTCAAGTAAGCCTCTGTTCACCGAATCTATATGCTGCATGGTTATTTCTGAAAAATACGCGTTACTAAGACGTAACTGCTCTATCGCTTTTCTAATGTCGAGTTGTATCCTATCAATTTTATGAATCATGAATACCTCCGCAATTAATTCAGTATTTATTCATAATAATAGCGGATTGATTTGACAATACATTGTCATAGAACGCTTGTTTGTAACAATATCAGCAATTGTAGCACCTCGGTCATTTATGGAGATCAAAGTGGCAATTCTTACTAAAGCCGCGGCAAGCTTATACCGTTGTCCTTGAACGTATCCCTAACATTATCCACCATTCGCGCTATGTCCTCATAGCGATTTAATAGACCACCTTGTACACGTAGAAATTGATGCAGCGCGATTAAGGGTCTACCTCTCCAATTGTGCAATGTATAGCCTAGCTTTTTATCCCCACCTAATTTAATCAAATTCTTTTCCTCAGCATTAAGAAACATATCCGTTATCCCTTTTCCATTCGTCACTACGCAACAATCATCCGCCATATGCGCACTTAATGATTCAATTAGCAGCGTATGATACGCTTTCAGTTCAGGCATTTCGTTATATATTTCCTGCAGCCTCTCATAATTCACAGCATCCGTATTGTTCGAGTAAAAAGGAATAAACTCGCCTACACCGAAAGGGTATTTTCCAATAAACTCCACATAATGCCGAATCGTATCTTCCTTATTCAGACCCTTTTTAAATTCGCCCCACCCGATAAATTTTTCGCTTAATATGGTATTGATAAGCATTGTTATGTTTCGGTGAAACGGCGCGATCCGTTCAGGCTTCGAATTGTTATTGTAAAAATGAGTGTACGATGTCCATTCATTCTTAGCTGCTCGCTTTTCTCGCACAGTGACATCCCCTGCATACTTCGGATTTAATCCGAAAAAGACGAAGCGAAATGGCTGATCGGTAGAATGAAACGGCAACGGACCAATCATCTGTCCCTCCGTCTCGGCAACGAATTCCGATGGCTTACCTGATAGCTTTAATAGGTTATTTAATTTGCCTACCGCATTCATTAACGGTTCACGAATATTGTCCACTCTACCGCCGGCATCCTTAATACCCAGAATCGTTTCTATCAGCTTCATAAAATCCTCATGAACAGATTTCATATGATGGCCCCCCATGATTGTTATGAATTCAACTCCAAGGCATTAAGCCGCGCTGTAATCGTCTCGATGCATAAATTGCATTCCCGTTGGTTCCACTTCCGGACCGGTCAGGGATTTAGCCTGCGATGCTATTTTTTTATCATTTTTTTGATGTCCATCTGTAGACTTTGTGAAAAATCATATCTCGGCAATCCATTCGCATCGAGCGCCTCCGTTAACCAGAACTTACTGTCAAAAGGAGGCAGTCCTTCCGCCGAATCCAATAGCTTGGTCTGAAACGCCCCCAGCTTGCTGATGGTTGCATACGCGTTCACAGTTCCCTCCTGATAGACCTTGTCCCAGGCTTCACTGTAAGAAAGGGCTTCTACTTTTCCCGTTTGCTTGTTTTTCAACAGGTAACCGACTACGTTGGGATTGCCTCTTCGGTCTTGGATCATAAGGCTCTTCACGATTTCGTTTCCATTCTCCTCATTCGGAGATACGCCGGGCGTTGTTTGCCATTTACGCTCGAGCTCATAAAATGCTGGATCCTCAATCGGTACCAAAGCGATAAATGTGCCATACAAGTTTTCGTGCGCATTGGTTTCAACCAACCAAACACCCTCTATATAGTGTATAAGGTCCCCTTCTCTAATCCACTCGGGTAAGTCCTCCGGGAGCAGGTATACGGTTCTTTTCCGATCCAACTTATCCTTGTCCGACAAGCAGCGTACCAGCAGCGCGCCGCTCCCTAGTTCATCCTCATAATTCTCATCGACGATTCGGTAGCACTCGCCATCCAGCTTGATCAACCCTGTATTAGGCTTCGGTAAAACGTCATGATTCACGATGATCGTTGTCAAGCTCATTACCTCCCTCGTAGATAACCATGTTTTATAACTGCATCGCAGCATACTTCCCACATACTTACCGGGAACTCCATCATAGGCCGAGATCCTCGCAATTCTTAATAAAGCTCAAACACCCCATATTTCAGACGGGAATGGATGTCCATAGCGGCGATGACGGTTTGCCCCGGGCTGAAGAGGTTATCGTAGACGCAAGGCAATATTTCATACCCGGTTGTATCGATCAGACCGGTTTTGCCGCCAATGCTTGCGGTCAATAACCCATTCGGAAATAAGGCTAACTGATCATATTTCTGCGGGAGCCGCTCGCTTCCTTGCAGATCGATCAGACTGTATTTCCCTTCCTGCTTGACGGCAACCATCCCATCATAGATGAGACTGACCGCATCATACTTATAGGGAAGGATCGGCCTCGCTTGCCTGTCGATCACCCCCCACTTCCCGTGAAGCCTTGCCGCCATATGATCGTCCTTGTCGTTCCACCGGATTTCATCATAAATCGGGGATAGGATATGTTCTCCCGACGGATTGACGATCCCCCACTTGCCTTGGAGCATCACCTTGGCAAAGCCGTTATGAAATCCGCCCATCACCTTATCGTATTGGAACGGCAGAACCGTCTCTCCCTTACTGTCGATATATCCCCATCGGCCGTCCCGGGCGGCATGACAAAGTCCTTCGCTGAAATAACCGAGCACATCGAACGTGCTGCTGCCGATGGGCCGGCCGAAACGATCCACGAGCATGCTTCGTCCGTTACGCTTGGCCGTCCCGACCGTCATATTCTCCTCGAATCGAAGCTCGTCATAAGCGAACGGAATCACGACTTCACCCCGGGTATGAATCACTCCCAGCTTTCCATTCAGCTCGGCCGCCAGGCAATCAGCCAAACCACTTTCCGCCAAATCGTCATAGGAATAAGGAACCAGCGGTTTCCCGTTCAAATCCATGGCTCCCCATTTACCCGACCGTTTGGCGCATATCATGGTTTCAAACGGATAGCGGGCTTCGTCGTACAGAAACGGAATGATTGTTTCCTCGAAGCGGTTAATGAACCCCCACTTGCCATGCCTGCTAATGGGGACCATCCCGTGGACAAAAGTATCACCGGGCGCGACTTCGATTTCGTCAAACTGAAAGGGGATGACCACCTCGTTATCTCGGTTGACGAAGCCCCACAAATCATGGAGCTTGGCCAGCAGAAGCTCGTCGTCGCCTGGAAATTGAAGACTGTCATACATAAGCGGCAAAATAACCCTGGATTGGAATCTGTTATTTTTCAATGGCTGCGGTCCCTTTCTTTCTCCATTTGCTGCCTTCTCAGCATTACGTCGTTCATGAGTTGTTCTCCCGTTTTTCCCGCAATCTCAAGCGACGCCTCGATAACGGCCGTTAGTCTCGGACTCCGCCCGGCATCCGGCAATAAGGCCAGCTTGGTGACGAGGATGCCATAGGGCTCCGCCCCGCGGTTCATGCACGGCTGGCAGTAAGCTGCGGAGACGGGTGCGATCCTTGACGAATACACCCCTTCTGCGGCGTTCGTCCGGCAAACAGCGCACGTCAGTGACGCCGGTTTGCGCCCTGACTCCAGATCCATGGCCGCTTCGATCTCCTTCAATATGCCGCCGATCGGCCCTCTCAGGACAAGATCAAATAGATCGTCATGCGGCGTCGGTTCATGATTGATGATGATTTTCCTCGCATGCTTTGCAAGGCCCGGCAATTCGTTCATCGGGGATACTTGAAGCGAGGTCCCGGCAACGATCAGCAGATCGGCGCTTTCCGCCAGCTCGCTTACATGCTCCCAGTGCTTCACCGGATCGCCGAACAACACGACATCCGGAAGAAGAATCCCCTCACAGCGCTTTCCTTCGCGAAAGTGAAGCCCCGGCGCATCGGGCTGGTTCATGATATCGAGCGTATTCGCTTCTGCGCCGCACACCGAACAGCGGGAACGCAGCAGGGCGCCGTGCGGATGAATCACGGCCAAGCTGCCTGATTTCTCGTGCAGATCGTCGACATTTTGGGTGACGATGGAGATTTGCTTGCCCATATTCTCCAATCGCGAAAAAAAGGTATGACCGGCATTCGGCTGAATGAAGCCTATAGCCCGGGTTAGCGCTGCTTTTGAATGGTTTGGAATTATTTCTTCCATAGCATCCGTTAATAGTTGCGTGAAGCTCTCCCAAAATCGCTCGGGATTCGCATCGCGGTATGGTGCGCTCATTGTCACAAGGTACGACGGGTTCGCCGAAATCGCGCCCGCTCCCGAGCGGAAGTCCGGTACGCCGGATTCCGTGCTTATTCCTGCACCGGTGAAAACGACAATATGGGCGGCATTTCGAATCCAATCCTTCGCCGTGTTCCGCTTCTCCTTCTCCGGCGCCGAATGCATATGCTCGTAGAGATACCGCTCCTGCTGCTTCCATCTCCGTTTGCGCACCTCCAGATTCCACCGGATATCCGCGTCCACTGCCCGGTCGACGGCCTGCTTCAGCTGATCCGAGAATGGATACGGATGCTGCAGATCGGCTGTAAACACGAAAAGATGCCACGACGAGTCGTTAAATCGCAGAAGCGGCGGGATCGGAAGGTCTTGACGGGGCTCCAGCCGCTTGTTGCTGCCGTCAGCGGTTTGTTCGGCAACCGCATTGGTCCCCCCCTCCGAACGGATCCTCTCCCACGCTTCATCGAACGTATAACCTGCGGTTTCTCCAGTTTTATGATCCTTTAAGACAAAGCCCAGATAATCATGGCGATGCAATGTTTTTTTCCAAAACACCAGCGTATGCAGCACCTCGAACCGGCCGTTTGTTTTCAAATCCATCTAACCCCTCTCATGTGATTTTATCGTAAAGCGTCAGGCTCCTCGGGTCCCTGCCACGTTGCAGTGTTGTAAGCTGCGCATTGATTCCGCCCTATCGTTCTAAAGCTACATCTTCTCCCAGAACGTACAGCAGGCGCTTGCGAACGTATCTGCCAGGCCATTGACGCCATCCACGTTGCATGCGCCTTGTTCCGCTTGAACCTCAACCTCCTCCTTGTTGTACGGTACGAGCTTTCTTCTTCCGCCCCAATAAATGCACGTTGCACAGCATTCCATGCCGCGCCAGACCATATATCCCATGCAGGCTCATCTCCTCGTAAAATAAACGATTCGCTCGTCACCCTTTCGAGCTCCCAACGCTTGCAGCTTTCGTTTGATAGGGGCGTGGCCTTGCATCTCGGCGTAATCTACGGCGGTCTTTCCCTCGGAATCCCGCGCAGATAGCGCTATTCCATTCGACAGCAATATATCGATGACCGCTTCATGACCGAATTCCGCCGCACACATTAGCGCCGTTTGCCCTTCCTTCGTTATAAAATGCGAATCGGCACCGTATAAGAGCAGCAGCGTTACGATCCTTGCATCCCCCTCGCAGCAAGCATACATCAGCGGCGTGCCACTGGATTTGTCGTCGGGCTCATTCGGATCCGCGCCGCGCGCTAACAGCAGCTGAATGGCGTCGTATCGCCGTCTTATGATATATGCTTTCAGCAGGCCGCAGGGGCGGCAGCCCCTATCGAGCAAATACTTCACGGTATCTACACTCGCCGTTTTAGCTGCATGCGCTAATGGAGTTCCCCGGAATTTGTCTTGATCTTCCAGGCCATTGCCTATGTCCGCAAAATATCGGACAAGGGCTAGCGCTCCTCTGGCTGCCGCCAGCATGAGCGGCGTCCGGCCTTGACGATCCCTCGCCTTAGGGTCCGCACCGCTTCGAATCAGCATATCGATCATTTCGATGCTGTTGCTTTGGATGGCGCTCAGCAGCGGCGTTTCTCCGCGTCCGTTCGGAAGCTCGGGGTCGGCCCGTTGCCGCAGCATATATTTGGCGGCTTCGTACTTCCCTTGAGATGCAGCCAGCGTCAGCCAAGTTGCCCGATTGGGCAGCGGTTGATTGAGATCGATAGGAAGCCGCCGAAGCAGCCGCACCATTTCGGCATCCGTCCAAGGTGCCATGCGCATGGCTTCCCATACCATCACCGTCAAATCCCCCGATGAATGCTCAAGCATCCTGGAGGCGAGCTCCACACGCCTTTCGCTCGCCGCCTTCGTGAGAAGGCTGGGGAGCGCATCGTTCAATCCATTGTGAATGGATATATCGATCTCTCCTTCTCTGTTCGTCTGTCATAGCAAATCGCGATACAAAAAGCGCCGTTTCCGGCGCATGCTTTACATTTGTTATTCAATCGCTTTTCTTCTGCTTGCGGCCGGGCGAGAACACGCAGGACAATGAACATCGTTCACAGATACGACCGTCACCTCATTCGCACACGCCCTGCATAAAGAAGGATGGAGTTTCTCCTGCTCCGGTGTCTGGGCCGTCACAATGTGCAGATACCGTTCGACCTGCGCACATTCCCGGCAAACGCCCAGCTCCCAGCCAGAATACACATAAGGCTTGCTCGAAGCTTGCAGCCCCCTTCTCCCGTGAAGGAATGCGGGAACATACGGCTTGCTCCGGTCGGGGCGCTGCTTCTCCAATTGCAGCTGCGGGCTGTTTAAGAGCGCTTCCCACATCCGCCTTACTTCGGGATGCTGTTCAGACGCCAGCTCCCGCTCAAGGTCGGAGTAGGCGTCGCGTAGGAATGTGTCCCCACCCAGCCAATAGCTGCGATGCCAACCGCATTCGCACGTAAGCTCATAGCGGGCGCTCATTTCGGTTTTTCACCGGCTTCCGCAATCGTTCTGCCGTCCGGGAATGTCCAGAGCAAAAATCCGCTAGGCTTCCCAGGACCGTCTTTCCCCAGTATGGCCGCTGCCGTCCCGCTCGGACTTCCGCACACCGGCTTCAGAACCAGGTAACCGTTGGCCTTCTTTTCAAGGTATCCTTCGCGCGTCAGCACATCCAGATTGTCCGGGATCCATCCGCCCGCATGCTTGTCCGTAAACATCGAACCGGGCAGCACAATCAGCATCTGCCTCCGCTTGGCCGACTTGTCATAATACCCCTTCGCGGTCTGGTTAAGGTATACATTGGCCTCTACTTTCCCGACAGCCGCCGGACGAATCGTCAATTGTTTTGTCATCTATGTTTCCCCGCTTTCCATTGGTGTGAAGAGAAGAAGAGCGGTCGGAAGACCGCTCTATGAAGCTTTGAGCGAGCAAAACGCTCTGAACCGCATTTCGATTTCACGAATCAGCATTTCATTCGTTGCCCTATTAACTTTCGAATATGCTATAATCACGTCATAAACGGATTGAAGCAGCCTTTGATTGAACGGTTTCTCTCCGAGCTCGGATAAAAATTCCCCTTGCAGCTTTCGCGATAAATGGCGGAGCATTTGATTTTGATAGTAGAGCCGGTCTTTACGGAATCCAATGAGTCTGTTCAAACTCTCCATCTTCCCTTTCCGAACCATCCCAACAATCTCAACCAAATTTTTATCCAATCCACATAACCCCTTCCACGTCGTTTGTTTACTCACTCATTATAGAAGGGGGGTGCCGCACCATATGCGGCTGCTATAATTATTTTTCATATAAATGATTCATTTGCCGAAGCTTCTCTCTCATGATCGTCCGAAGCTCCTCCGGGGCGAGAACCTCGACCCATTCCTGCTGTGAGAAGATCCAAAATAAAATGCCTTCATAGCCCAAAACGGTCACCTCGACCGTGAGCGAAGCGCCGTCCTCGGACCGGCTAACAACCCGCAGCTCCGGACACTCTCGGCGTAAATATTCCTCCACGTTAGAGGGAATGCGAAGCCGGACCTTCTTCTCCTCCCCGCTGAACATGTTAAACGACCGATTGTGGTACTCCCCGACCCGGAAAAAATCCGCTCCTTGCTCGACATAAAACTTCGTTTCGGTCTTCCGCAGGTCCGTCATCCGATCGATCCGGTAGTGCCGCAACATATGATCCTCCCGCTTGCCTAACAAGAAAAAGCTGCCTTTATGGTAGGTGATCGTGACCGGGGAAAGCTCTCTTAATACAAGCTGCCATCTGTTCGCCGGGTGCGGATACCGAAACGTCACCTTCGTTTGCTTCATGATGCTTTCGAATAAGATCTGAATGCTCTTCAGTAGAGGGACGGTCGTTACTTCTTCATAGTAATAATTAAAGCTGTTAAAGAACCTTCGTAATTTCGACTGCTCTTCCGCAGAAAATCTTCGAATAAGACGGTCGACCGTCCCGGTGCACTCGTCGCGGTTCAAGCTTCGGCTGTTGTACAGCATCAGGATAATGAAGAAGACTTCGCCTACGGTAAGCAGGCTTTCTTTGTCCGTCAGCACATACGACTTCCGTACGGAATCGTATTCGACCGACACGCCAAACACGTCGCGGATATACCGGATATCCCGCTGAATCGTATCTTTGCTGCAATTGTATTCATGACACAGCTGTTCCACGCTTAAAAAGATTCCCGAAGACAACTGCTTCCATATGGTTAATACACGAGTGATTGAGTTCATCTAGGATAGGCCCCTTCGTTGCTCCACTGCAGTTACATAAAAAAGATAAAGCCCCGGACTGTATCCGGCTTTATCCGCATCGTCATCAGGAACGATTCTCGTTCATCAGGTTTTCCCTAATATATGCCGTCAGGTCGCGCACTCCCGCGTAGCCCATATGCTCATAACCGAAAAAGGGACTTAAGACAATTTCCGTCCCCAAACCGACCTTCTGTTTTGAAACGAATATCTTTTTGCCGCTGGGCGACAATACGATCTCATCGAACTCCCGGATTCCCCATATATGCTCGGCAAGCCGTTTCTTAGCCGGGATATCGCCGACACAGAGCACCAAAGGCACGGGGTAAATGTGAAACAAATCGTTAAAAATTTTAATTCGTTTCTCTCTCCAGCTTATGTAAGGATTATCAGACCCGTTGTCGGAGAAGTTGAATGCTTTTAAATAAAGATTTTGTTCCACATTCTCATAAGGTAAAGGGGATCTTTCATTATTTCGCGGCAGCGGTCTCCAGTCCAAAAGAGCCGTCCGGATACCCGGGCGATTCGAATACAGGCCACCTTCGCTTAGGAACCGCCTAACATGATTGATTACGGAACGATCTCCGCGTTGAAACCACTTTTGCGGCGACGAATCCTTGTCTTCCAACGCCAAAACCATTCGGGAACATAATCTAAGAAAAGGACTGACGGGCACCCTCTCGATGCTTCCGGGCTCCCACTCTCCCACCTTCCAATATCCATTCGCCCCATCCCCATTGACCCAACACTCCGGTTTGGCCTTAAACGGTCCGCAAATGTCCATAATATTCGCTTCTACAGACCTGTCGCCAAGTCCACCCTCATTTGCAAGAAAAATGATGTCCGGTCTTGAAAAATCACCATAACCTACATAAGAGAGCAATGAATCGATCTGTTCTTCACTTAAGTACATAAGAAGCTCACTCCAGTGCTGTGGTTATTTGCAATCAAATCTTAATCCCCTAGACATGTAATTAGGGGGCAGTAACGATGGTGCTGCAGCCCGGTGATCACAATGAGTGCTTTAGACCCACAGATTACACCTATATTTACAGTTCATTGGACCCATTCCATGCCGACTGTAATCGAATAATACGACAGAAACCGGGAATTGTCGATAAAAAAAGTCAGTTTCGTTGCGGAAACTGACCTCTTTTTAAAAAGAAAAGACTCGGCATGATTCCATTTGTCCTCATTCAAATAAGTTTGCCGCTCCCTCCCTCCTCAAATCCCCCAAACTCCTTGCCCCACATGGCTCTCCCCCCCTTTCCTCTCCTATTCCTCAACCCGTAGTTGCAAAATAAGTTTGCCGCTGAAACCGGAGATCTACAGGATAAAATCCAGAAAAATTACCAGAAAACAGCACAAAAAATGCAAAATAAGTTTGATGTAAAGGGCAGGGAAAAATACAGGGGAAGACCAAGGTTGGGAGGGAAATTCATTGAGTTAAACCGATTGGAAAGAGCATTCAAACAGCTTGAGAAGAGTGATTGGGGATCGGATTGGTAAATGCCTGAAAAAGCATTTGAAAAGGCTAATATGGGTAAAAACGTAGGCGTGGCAAGGTTTTTTTGATTGGGAATGGCTTGGACTTGCCCTCGTCAGGTTGAGACATATGAGGAAAAATCGTGGCTTTATGTTCCCGCGGCGGAAGATAGATTTGTCAGTCTGGGAGATCGCTTGAGAAACAAGAAAAGCCGAGCGAAAGTCAGGGCAAATGCCTGATTCCGGCCGCCGGCTCAGCGGCAAACATATTTTGCTTAGTGCCAGACTTTAAGTGTTCAGTGGCAGACTATTTTTGCTGTCTACAACTACTTCCTTACGAGCGACACACAGCATTCCACATGCACCGTATGCGGAAACATATCCACCGGCTGCACCTCTACGGTGCGATACCCGCCGTCCTCGAGGACGCGCAGATCGCGTGCGAGTGTCGCCGGGTTGCACGACACGTACACCACGCGAGCGGGTCGCATCTCAAGGATCGTCTCGAGCAGCGCCGCGTCGCAGCCCTTCCGCGGCGGGTCGACGACGATGACGTCAGGGGCGATGCCCTGACGCTTCCACGCGGGGATGACCTCCTCCGCCGCGCCGACCTCGAACTGAACGTTACGCATCCCGTTCAGCAGTGCATTGCGCCGAGCATCGTCAATCGCTTCGCGGACGATCTCGACGCCGTACACCTCGCGCGCGCTTTGCGCGAGGAACAAAGAGATCGTGCCGATGCCGCAGTAGGCATCGATCACGGTTTCTTCGCCGCTTAGCCCGGCGTAGTCGAGTGCTTTGCCGTACAGCACCTCGGTCTGTACCGGGTTCACTTGATAGAACGAGCGCGCCGAGATGGCGAAACGGATGTCTCCGATCGTATCGTAGATCACGTCGCTGCCCCAGAGCACCCGCGTCTCGTCGCCGAAAATGACATTCGTCCGCTCGCGGTTAATGTTCTGGCAAATGCTGCACACATCAGGGATCGCTTCCCGAATGAGCCCTACAAGCTCATCCGCGTGGGAAATATTCGTGCCATTCGTGACAAGCACGATCATGATCTCGCCGGTGTTGAAGCCGTAACGTGCGATGACATGGCGCAGCAGACCTTTGCCGCTCGCTTCGTCGTACGGGCGGATGCCGAGTTCCCGGGCGATGTGCTTCACGGCCGCAACGACGTTATCGTTGTGCTCGTGCTGGATGAGGCACGCCTCCATGTCGATGATGCGGTGGCTGCCCTGCGCATAAAAGCCGCCGATCAGGCCACCCTCTTCTGAGCCGAGGCCGATCGGAACCTGCGCCTTGTTGCGGTAGCGCCAAGGATCGCTCATGCCGAGCGTCGGATGGACGACGATACCTGTACCGTTCGCTCCGTCGCCATGGCCAACGCCCGACTCGCCGCCTTGCCGCCCACCGAACTCGTCGCTAACCGCCACCCTCGCTTCCGTCCGCGAAGCCAACGCCTCGTCCGCACGCTCCTGCTCCGCCAATCCAGCCGCTCCCGCAACCTGCAGCTTCCCGATCCGCTCCAGGCTGTCCACGACGAGCTGCCGCTTCCAGCGCAGCTGCGCGTCGTAGCTCATGTGCTGCAGCTGGCAGCCGCCGCACTGCTTATAGATCGGGCACGGCGCGTCCACGCGGTCCGGGCTCGCTTCCACCACTTCCAGCAGCTTGGCGTAGCCGTACTGCCTTTTGAGCTTGAGCACCTTCGCCCGCACCCGCTCGCCCGGCAAGGCGCCCTGAATAAAAAGGGTAAAGCCGTTCACACGGCCTACCCCTTCTCCGTCATGTCCGATGCCGATGACATCTGCGATATATTCTTCGTTCTTCGCGACGGGCAGTCCGCTGAGATCGGCCGTTGCCGTACCCGCGGCGGCTTGTCCGGCCCGTCCGCCGAAGCCGCGCTTATTGCTCTTCCTGCTCATGTTCGTCCACTCCAGCTTTGTTTTTCCAAGGCAGCTTCATCAGGTGCAAATTCAGCGGCGGTGCCTTGTAGGTCGATTGCCCGGTCTCGTCCACGAAGATATGCAAGTGCTGCTGCAAGTTCGTGAACACACAAGGCAGCGTGCCGCCGAATTCGCCGTCCAGGTTGATCTGCACGTAGTCCGGGGACGTCACCTGAATTTGCCTCGTCTGCAAATAGATGACGTTCGGGTCGGCCAGATGCTCGCCGCGCAGCGCCAGCGTCACGACGCGGATAAATTCCGCGAGATTGCACTTGCGCAGGATGAGCACATCAAACAGTCCGTCACTGAGCGACGCGTCAGGAGCAAGCCGCTCGAAGCCGCCGACCGAGTTGCTGTTCGAGATGAGGAACAGCATCACTTCCTCATGCAGCTCGATCTCCGCCGTCTGGATGTACAGCTCGATCGGACGCAGACGGGGCAGTTTCTCGATGCCTTTCATATAATAAGCCAATTGGCCGATCATCGTCTTGAGCTTGCTCGGCACTTCGTAAGTCAGCTCCGTCATCGAGCCGCCTCCGGCAATGTTGATGAAATACCGCTGATTTACTTTTCCCAGGTCGATCGCCTGTGAATGCTGCGCGAGAATGACGTCGACGGCGGCGTCCCAGCTGCGCGGAATATTAAGCGCCCTGGCAAAATCGTTCGTCGTCCCGAGCGGCAAAATGCCGAGCTGCGGACGGAACTCTTTCTCCGCCATGCCGTTGATGACCTCGTATAGCGTCCCGTCGCCGCCGGCCGCGATAATAATATCGAAGCCGCGTTCAATCGCATCCGCCGCGGCAAGGGTTGCATCCCCTTCACCGATCGTCGCATGCGTGCTCGTCTCCAGTCCGCCGCGCTCCAGCCGCTGCAATATTTCCGGCAGCCGCTTCTTTGCTTCCTCCCTGCCGGAGGAAGGATTATAGATCAACCTAGCCCTTTTGGCCCTAGCCGTCATTCTTTCACTCACCCGTTCGCCTATGTAAATTACGTAATTACAATGTACATCAGATCCGCTGCAAGTACGTCTGATGCCTGTACGACATTTTATATTGTAAAAGCTTCCTTCCGAAGCTCAATCTCGTTCTGCGTTATAAGTCCAATTCCGCTATCGCGGGAATATAAGGCCTGATTTGATGTTCGATCCACCGGGAAATGTAGGGGTGGGGCAGCAAGGCTTCCCCGCCGTAGCGGTAATCAAATCCGGTAAGCCGTGCCGGTATGACCTGTCTTGTAAAATAGCCTTCGCTCAAAAAGAGCGGTGCTACAATCACGGTATGGTCCGGCTTGCGGACCTTCCAATCGTTCATCTTGCGGGGCAGCTGATCCGGCAATAACATGGCCGCATCGGCTTCATCGAAGCCGCCGAGCTCCCGTACGCGGGCCGCAAGGCGTTCCAAACCTTTTCGCCACAGAAGATGAAATCCCTTCTCGATGCTTCCGTGGCCGACGAGCATGACGATTTCGCGCGATGGCTGCACCGACAAGCTGCGCAATTTGCCATACACGATCTCGGCGATGACCGGATCGTCGTCGATCGGCGATGTCCAGTGGATGCGCGCCCGTACCGCGAACGGCTTCATGTCCGTCGGCAGCAGCGGCTGCTTCTTAACGCCAAGCGCGTAGCTGATCTCATCAATGTGCGTGCTCCCCGACGAAACGAACAGGGGAACCACGACAATATCCGTTACACCGAGCGTTTCGAGCTGCGTAATGCCGTCCTGAATGAGGCGCCCTTCCACGATTTCGAGATAAGCGGAGTAGATCGGAACCGATTCAGGCAGCCGGACGGCCGCCACTGCCTCGTCGACAAGACGCACCCAATCCGCGCTCCGCGATCCGTGGCTTATGACTAATATGCCGTATTTTACCACCGCCTATCCCTCCTTGCAAAAAGCAGCCGGCTCCTAAAGGCGCCAACTGTAGACGTTGCGGCGCTGAAACGAACTTTGAAACCGTATACCCATCATAACATGAAAAATCCCGCTCAGCCAAAAAAGCCAAGAAGGATTTTTGTCGCGTATTGCCACTCGTTGAGCGCCCCATGCAGCAGCGGTTAGCGGCCGAGCCGCTCCAGCGTCATTTTGTAACCGTCGTTACCGTAATTCAGACAACGCTTCACCCGCGAAATGGTCGCTGTGCTGGCGCCGGTCTCCGCTTCGATCTGGTTGTACGTGTTGCCCTTGCGCAGCATGCGAGCCACTTCAAGCCGCTGGGATAGCGACTGAATTTCGTTCACCGTGCACAAATCGTCAAAAAACACGTAGCATTCTTCAATATCCTTGAGCGTCAATATTGCTTCAAACAGTTGGTCGATTGCTTTATCGTTAAGTTTTTTCAATTGCATAGGAATATTCAACCCCTTGATGGTCTGCTAATCACATACTCAAATGTATAGTTCGACGTTAGGGAGCGAAATCCTCCCTTTAGATTTGCGAAACGTTACTATTTTTATGCGGTGATGAAGTAAAATGTCGGGCAAATCGGGCGAACCCGTGACAGGAGTCCAATCCACGCGCATGCCTATGTCATACAGTATACTAGGTAAATGACTGTAGATGAAAGCCCGGAACGTGTTCAGACGGCGAAAAATGATCAGAAAAGCTTCGGATCGGGATGCTTTCGGAAACAGTATTTTCGCCCTGCAGTGACGCTTTCCTGCAATTCATCCGGCGCGCTAAACTTTTATTCAATGAATGAAATGATTGAAATCTGAACAAAGGATCGTGAGACCATGAACCATAGCAAGCAAACCATCGGCAATCAAGGGGTGCCTAGGCCGCGGCAGTACCAGGCCAGAACGCACGCTTATCCGTATTACCGCGGCTACGCAAATCCTGAGTATGTTCAGTCCAGCTCCTTTTCCGGTTACCCGGGCCTGGGGGGAAGCCAGCTTTCTTCACAGCTCGGCGCCAACTTGCCGGCGGCCTTGCCGTCGCAGACCACATTTGCAACACAGGCAGGCAGCGGCGGTGGCGGCGCATTAAGCGGACTCGCGTCCCTGTTCGGGGGAAGCTCCGCGGCAAGCGGCGCTTCGGGAAGCAGCTTTAACCTGGCTCAGCTGAAAACCGTAGTGGACCGCCTGGGCGGCATCGAAGGCATCGTCGATACATTCGGCAAAGTGCAAAAGATGGTGGCGGGCGTGCAGCAGATGGCCCCCATGATTAAACTGCTGCTCGGCACCTTCGGCAAAGGGAAAAAAGCCGCGGACAACGACGAAGACGGCGACGGGCTCGCTCCGATCGGCAGAAGAAGGCGGAAGCGCAAAAACGCTCCAAATGCACGCCGCAGGAAGCGGCGCCGTTAAACGCCTGCGGCCTCGACCGCCCGCTAGACAATGCAGCAAGACCGGTTCCTCAGAACAAGGCAATGCCTTGCGCAGGGACCGGTCTTTTTTTATGTAGGGAAACCGGACAAGCAGCGATGCTGTCATGACAGGTTCCAGAACAGTCTACAAGCGACAGCCCCATCCAGCCTTTCCGCTGCCTGAAGAAGCATGCCGTTCAGGCGCTAAACGCAGGCTAAAATACACGTGGTCTGGACACCCCCTCTATCTTCGCCCGACTGCCTAACCAGTGCCAACAACCATTCACGATTGGAAGCGCTGCTCTCTTTTCAAAGTGCAAAACAGGCCAATTTAAGGTCCGTGTTCGCCGCTACGAAGAAGCTTGGGGTTCGACCGATAGCCTCGCAGAGCCAAAACGGTCACCAGGAATTCGCGCGCGGTTGGACCGGCTGGTCGATCGCACACAGACATAGTCGTATATGCAATTTTGCCTTATTCTTTTTGCATTGCTAAAATTAATATAGTGGGCACCCTACAAAAGGATTCACCTCATTAAAGATAAAGGACGTGAAGCATTTATGCTGTTTACCCCTTACTCCATAAAAAATGTAACGCTCAAAAACCGGATCGTCATGTCGCCGATGTGCATGTACTCATGTACCGATCAATCGGGACGCGTGCAGGATTGGCACAAAATCCATTACCCGATGCGAGCCGTAGGCCAGGTCGGGCTGATCATCGTAGAGGCGACGGCGGTGACGCCGCAGGGGCGAATCTCGCCGTACGATCTCGGCATTTGGAGCGACGAGCATGTGCAAGGCTTGAAGGAGCTGACCGCGCTCGTTCACGGGCAAGGCGCCCACATCGGCATCCAGATCGCCCATGCCGGACGCAAGGCCGTACTGGACGGACCGATTATCGCCCCGTCGGCCATCCCTTTCAACGAAAAGTCGAAGACGCCGGAAGCCATGACGGTGCAGCAGATCGGAGAAACGATTGAAGCGTTCGTTGCCGGAGCCCGGCGAGCGAAGGAAGCCGGCTTCGACGTAATCGAGATCCACGGGGCCCACGGCTACCTGATCAACGAGTTTTTGTCGCCTCTATCCAACCGCCGCGAAGACGAATACGGCGGCGACCGCGACCGCCGTTACCGTTTCCTGCGCGAAGTGATCGACGGCGTGAAAACCGTGTGGGACGGCCCCCTGTTCGTCCGCGTATCGGCGCATGATTACCATCCGGAAGGCTGCACGCCGGAGGATTATGTGTATTACGCCGGCCTGATGAAAGAACAGGGCATTGACTTGATCGACGTAAGCTCCGGCGCGGTCGTAACCGGACCGCCGAAAGTGTACCCGGGGTACCAGGTGCCCTTTTCCGAGACGATTCGCCACGGAGCCAGCATCGCGACCGGCGCGGTCGGCTTGATCAGCGACCCGGATATGGCCGAGGAGATCCTGCACAACGGACGCGCCGACCTTGTGCTGCTTGCCCGCGAGCTGCTGCGCGACCCGTTTTGGCCGCGAACCGCCGCCAAAAAGCTTGGCGTCCAGCTTGAAGCGCCGAAGCAATATAAGCGCGGCTGGGACGTTTGACGGCCGGATGAATTCTCCCTTTTCACGCAAATAAGCGCCTCACACCGCGGTATGCGGTTGTAAGGCGCTTATTTTTTATTCAAGGATTGCGCACCGGCTATCATCCCGCCGAGCCTTATCCTTTTGCAGTTGCTTCCGATCGATATTAAGCTTTAATCGTGGCCCCTTTGATCGGTTCGAGCGGCTTATGATTGCCGTATTTCGGGTATTCCCGCGTCGTCGGAGCGGCCCACTGCACGCCATTGCGGATAATGCGGCGCACATTTTCGTTGTAGTACGTCGGGTACGTTTCGTGACCCGGACGGAAATAAAAGATTTTGCCGCTGCCGCGATAGAACGTGCAGCCGCTGCGGAACACTTCTCCGCCTTCGAACCAGCTGACGAGAATCACCTCATCCGGCGCCGGAATATCGAAGTGCTCGCCGTACATTTCTTCCGCTTCCAGCTCGAAGTACTCGCCGATGCCTTCGACGATCGGATGTCCCGGCGATACGACCCACAGACGCTCCTTCTCGTTCGCTTCACGCCATTTGAGATCGCAGCTCGTGCCCATCAGCTTTTTGAACACTTTGGAGAAGTGGCCGGAGTGAAGCACGATGAGGCCCATCCCTTGCAGTACGCGCTTGTGAACGCGTTCGACGATGGCATCCTCCACCGCTTTGTGCGCCTTATGGCCCCACCAGATCAATACGTCGGTATTGTTCAGCTTCTCTTCGGTCAGCCCGTGTTCCGGCTCATCCAGCGTCGCGTAAGACACTTCAAAATCCGTTCCCAGTCCTTCGCCAATAACCGTATGAATGCCGTTCGGATAAACGGAGCGTACTTTCTCGTTTTCTTTTTCATGGCGAAACTCGTTCCATACCGTAACTCTCAGCTTCTGGCTCATATGTATTCCTCCATCAGTAAGTTATTGACAATATCGTTACTAAGAGTATAGTTGTTCCGCAGCCGAAAAGATATTCTCAATCCTGTTTCATCTTTATTCAATACTGTCATCGGATAGGTTTCATGATATACTGAATTTATACAACGCCTTGTTTTTTCCGATAGGTTGCTCTTCAAAAATGGTATATCCAATTATTCACAAACGATCGAGGTGCGATGAGAGATGACTGCTGCCGCCGATGTGGAACTGCCGCTTCCATCTCCGAAAGAAACGGTAAGCGAGGAAAAAGTGAAGTATCAAAACCCGCTGCTTTTTCTAAAAATATGGGAAATCCGGGCTTCCCACCCTCCGAATCCGCTCTGGCCTTCCAACTGGCATTACCACAAGGAGGTCGAGTTTCTGGCGATCGAAGAAGGCTGGCTCGGCGTGCAGACGAAGCACAACTATTATTCGCTTGGACCGGGAGACGTCCTCGTGCTTGGTTCCTCTCAACTTCATCGGACACGCAAGCTGAAAGAAGGCGACCTGCGCTACGTCGTGTTTCAGGTCGATCTACATAAGCATTTCGATGCCAGCACGATGCCGTACCTGCATTGCTTTTCCGAACTGACACAGCCTTTGGGCAATTTGAATTATATTTTGCGCGACAATGCGCAAGCCCGCCGCGAAGCTTGTTCCATCATTATGGATATATTCGAAGAATCGAAATCGCGCGTCCGCGGCTACGAGCTGGCAATCAGCTCGTCGATTAAGCGACTGATGCTGCTGCTCATGCGCAACGACACCCAGGGCGTTCTCGGCGGATCGGGTTCGGAGGAATCGGATCTGCAGCGGCTTCGTCCGGTGTTCGACTACATCGAATGGCATCTTGGCGAAAAAATTGCCGTCGAGGACGTATGCGGCCTGATCAATTTGAGCTACCATTACTTCATTAAGTTTTTCAAAAAAGCGATGGGCATTTCCTTCATCGATTATGTCAACTACCGCCGTATTAAAAAAGCGGAGCGCCTTCTGCTGACCCAGGATTTGAGCATCATGGAGGTCGGATTCGAGGCAGGCATACCGAATATGGCGCAGTTTTACAAGCTGTTCAAGCGCCATAACCACTGCTCGCCGAAGGAATTCAAGCAGCGCATGGGCAGCGAAGCCGGGATCAGCGGCTCCGGCATGATTATGTAGGGTTAGAGAAAAAAACGGCTATCCTCCCACTCGGGAAGATAGCCGTTTGCCGTTTGTATGAGGAGCGCCTTAGAAAATGCGGCTTTTCCAGCCGAGCAGCTTGGCCAGCGCTTCGACGTAGTAATAGTCGCCGTAGATCAAGGAGACGTCGACGTTTTGCCCGGCCGGCTTGTTGCCGGTGCCGCCGATCAGGATGCCTTCGTGCGCGGGATTATCCCACGTGCCGTAATGCTTCGTCAGCGCGAGCAGCATGCGCTCGGCGGCGCGGCGGTACATCGCGCCCTCGATGCCCGGGAGCGCGTCCGCGAGCTCGAGCAGGCCGGAAGCGGCGCAGGAAGCCGCCGACGTGTCGCGCGGCTCGCCGTCCAGCGGATCGGCGGCGCGGAAGTCCCAGTGCGCGACGTAGTCCTCCGGCAAGCACGACAGAAAATAATGCGCGACCCGCTGCGCAGCGCGCAAGTAGCGCGTATCGCCGGTGTAGCGGTACGTGTTCGCCATGCCGTGCAGCGCCCAAGCGGCGCCGCGGCTCCACGAAGAGTGCGGTCCGGCGCCTTGGCCGCCGAGCGATTCGATCAGCTCGCCGGTGCGCGGGTTGAAGCTGAGAATATGGTTGACCGAGCCGTCCTCGCGGATGAACTTGTCGACTACCGTATCGGCATGCGCACGGGCGATCAGTTCGAACCGCGGGTCGTTAATTTCTTGCGCAGCCCAGAACAAGATGGACAAGTTCATCGAGGAGTCGACGATCGACCAGCCGATCTTCTCCTGGTTCCATGCGCGCAGGAACGATCCCGCAATGTTGAAACGGCCCGCTAGGAAGTTCGCTGCGGCCAGACCGCGGCGTTTCCCGTCTTTATCGCCGGTCAGCTTGTATTTGATGACCGATGTCGGCAAAAATTGAAACCCTACATCATGGTGGAAGTTGTTGTCCTGAATCGTTTTTTGCTCGAACTTCTCGTCCCAGCCCCATGCGGCTTCCTTGTAGTGGTCCTTACCCGTCATTTCGTGCATAATCCACAAAATGCCCGGCCAAAAACCAGCCGTCCACCAATCCAGGCGCATATCGTCGTAAATCCCGTCCGCCTTGGCGACATGCGGCGATTTGTTCCCCAATTGCCCGATCATCCGGTCGACCTTGCCCTGCAGCGCCTCCCAGATCGCCGGGAGCGCCTCCTGCAGGCTTGCCGCTTGATCCCATTTGCTTGTATCCACTTTCGTTGTCATCGTTACGCCTCCTTCGTTTCGATTCATTTACACGCATCAATCTTTTTAAAAGCAAAGCCTATTTATATGAAAATAATTCTGGTTGCTCAAATACGGTCTATAGACTATTACAGCGTCAGCGTAAAGAACGCCGTCGGCATGCCTTCGCCTGCCGCGCTGACCACCGACACCGGCAAGTAGCCGGATACGCTTGTGCCTCCACTCAGCGAAGCCGCGGGGCCGCCTGCGGAGACGAAGTCCGTCACGGAAATGCCGGCCGGAAGCCCGCCGTACGGATCGATGTAGATACCGGCGCGACCGGAAGCGAGCTGCACGAGACGGGATCCGCGAATCGTGCCGAGGTTATCGATCAGGCGGCCGTCGCCCGCAAGTCCGAAGCGGACAAAACCTGCCGCATCCGGGCAAAACACACCGTGCTCGTCGTAAGCGCGAGCTTCCACGTAGACTCGGCCGTCTTCCTGCTTCTCCGCCGAAAGCTTGAGGCTTGCCGGCGCTCCCCACGTTTCCGTCTGGTATTCAAATGTCAATTCATCCTCAACCGTAACGCCGTCTTTCTGAGCAACCACCTTCACATGGTTCACTCCCGGCTGGAATACAGCATCCCAACGCAGCCCGGCTGCCGGGAAGTTTTGCGAGTCGCGCTGCTTCACGCCGAGGCTGACGCCGTTCAGGAACAGCTCCGCCTCGGGGCAGTTCGAATATACTTTTATCGATTTGCGCTCGTCTGCCGCTCCCCAGCGAACCGGCATCGTATGGCCGTAAATGCGCGCCATTGGCGCTTTGCCCCAGTACGATTGGAACACGTAGTACGCTTCTTTTTTACTGAAATCCCGCTCGATGATACCCTTCATGTTCAAGTACGGAATCGGCGAATCGGGACGCACCGGCGTGGAGAAATCTTTGAACGCCCACTGCGCGGCACCGGTCAGCCAATCCATATTCTCCTGGCTTTTCAAATACCAGTCGATCATCTCGCAGAAATACGTCTCCGACCAGTCGCCGTCGCGGGATACGCGCGGCTCGCCGCCCGTCAGCAGGTAGTCGCCGTCGCGCTCGTCCGTCGCGCCTTCGCCTCGCGGGATGAATTCAAAGCCGGTGAACGTCTTCTCGACATGGCGGGTCGCCAAGTTGTCCGCGCCCCATTCCATATGGAAGAACGATCCGACGTTCTCGAACGCGCTGCGGGAGCTGGATTCGTAGTCGGTATAAATGCCGCGGTACCAACCCGCCCAGATCGACGGGGAGTACACATCGATAATGTCTTTGCAAAATTCGCAGCGGCGAATGGCAGTCAGCCGGCTTGGGTCGAGACGATGCGACAGGTCGTGCAGCTCTTTCATGAACGCGCGAATTTCCTGCTGGTCAAAATAGTCGAAGTCGCACTCCCAGTCGTTCTCGTTGCCGAGTCCCCACAGGATGACGGACGGATGGTTGTAATGCTGCTCGATCATCGCCGTCAGCATATCGCGGCACTGCTGGCGGTACATCTCGCCGCCAAGGCCGCCGCGGCACCAAGGAATTTCCTCCCACACGAGAATGCCGAGCTCGTCGCACAGCTCCAGCACGATGCGGGACTGCTGGTAGTGGCCCAGACGAATGAAGTTGGCCCCCATGTCCTTGATCAGCTGCATTTCATAGCGGATCATGTCCTCAGTCATCGCCGGACCGACGCCGGCGTGATCTTCGTGACGGTGCGTGCCGCGAAGCAGCAGCCGCTCGCCGTTCAGCTTGAACGGACCGTGCTGCACGAACTCGAAGTAGCGTACGCCGAACCGCTCGGACAAGGATGTTTCGCCATGCACGCTGCTAAGCGTAACCTCGCATGTATACAAGTACGGCGCGTCAGTCGTCCACAACTGCGGATTCGCCAGCTCATACACCGCCAGCTCCTTCTCACCTTCCCATGGCGCGGAGTTAACGGCCGATTCCGCAATCACGGCGCCACTCGCATCCTTGATCCGGATCGTCAGCGTCAAGCTGTCGCTCGCGGCTGCCGGATTGTACAACTTCGCTTTCACCGTTACACCGCACGCCGGCGTTCCTGCCTCCAGCTTGGCCGTATCGGTCACCACATGCACCTGCGCAAGCGATACCGCCGGCACGTAAACCAGGTTCAAGTAACGGTAGATGCCCCCGTTCAAGTTAAAATCGCTCGCATCGGACGGAATCGTCTCCAGCTCGCGGCTGTTGTCGCAGGCGACCGCTACCGGTATCAGGCCTTTATACCGCTCGATTTTAGCCGCTTCCGCCGCCGCTTCGGTTATATCGACGGTGAACTCGTCATAGCCCCCGAGGTGGGAACCGACCTTGTTCGTGTAAACGTATACATCGGTCCGCTGTCCCGCGCCTTCAAAATGCAGCAGCGTCCGCCCGTTCGGGTACGGATTGTCGACCGCCAATCTCGTACGGTACCAGCCTTGTCCCTGATAATATTTGCTGTCCGGGTCCATCACGTCGAGCCCGTTGTAGCAGTGCGGCAGCTCCACCGCGTGCCACGGCACATTGTAATGGTTTTTCAGCTTGTCCGCGCGCCATACTTCCCATGGACCGCCGAGACTGCCCGTATAGTGTTCCCATTGATCGTTTAACCGCCGCTTCAACATCGGGATATTCGCTCCTTTTATGCTTAACATGTCAGAAGATGATTGTTCGTTCAGTTATTGCAAAATACGGCCGGCGGCGCTTGAAACAAGCTTCCTTGAGCGCCTCCGCAATACTAATAAGCATAACAAAAAAAACGCCCGCATAGTTTGGCGCTCTTATGATAAAATGTTGTTATATTACGGTCAGCCAGAAAGGAATGAATCCCTCGTGAAGCTGATGAACTATTTGAATTTGAACCAGCATCCGGTGCAGCTTTCGTTTTACAAAGACCGTACGAATGAATTTGTCGAGATTTACCATGCGCATCAGGGGATGGAACTGCTCTATGTGCATGATGGCTATGGAACCGCCATTGTAGAACAACAAATTTTCGAGATGTCTCCGGGCACTTTAATCTACTTCAAGCCGTTTCAGCTGCACCGCATCCGCATTAATGCCGAGGCCGGGAAGCCGTATATCCGCTCGCTGTTCGTCTTCGAGCCGACCGTCCTGGATGAAGCGTTCGCGCCGTTCCCTGCGCTGCGGGCTTTTTTGGGTACGCTCTGGAAAGATCCGCTCGCCCCGCAGCTTTTCCGCAGCCCCGAGCCGGAGAAGACGGAAGCGCTGCTTCGCACGTACTTGCCGCTGCTTGCGCAGCCGTCGGCCGAGCTGCTGCTGGAAGAGCAGCTGCTGTTTCTCACAGCATTCGTGCACCACTGGAAGACGGTAGCCGACTTGTCGATGCAGAGCAGCCCCGCTCCGCTCAAAGCTTCCTCCACCGCGGAGAAAGTGATGGCCTGGGTCGAGGCTCATTACATGGAACCGTTCTCGCTCGATCTGCTCGCGCAGGAGGTGCATTTGTCGCCGAACCATGTGTCCGCCGTGTTCCGCCAATCGGTCGGCAGCAGCATCACCGAATATTTAGCGGCCCGGCGCATCCGGCAAGCGTGTTGGCTGCTCAAATCGGGCGATATGTCCGTGCAGGACATCGGACAAGCGGTCGGGCTCGGCAACTTCTCCTACTTTTGCCAGCTGTTCAAAAAGCATGTCGGCATGACGCCGAACCGCTTCAAACGGCAGCCGAATGCGGCACCCGGTCGGACATGAGGGGAAAAGACGCGTCTCTGGAGTAAGTTCCGTTTGCACCCGTCCTGAATGGATGGATGTGCCTCACCTGTCGTTCCGCATACACAAGCCGCCTCTTGTCCCATACCGTCATCGCACGGCGCGTCAATCTTCCGCTTCCTGCCCATTGCGTCTTTCCGTATATTTACGGTACTCAGTCGGGGACAAGCCGCTCTGCTTTTTGAACAATCGGGAGAAATAGTACAGCTCCAGTCCGATCTTTTCCGCCACGTCCGTTACCGACAACCCGGTCGACATCAGCAGCTCCTTCGCTTTGTCCATCCGTTTGCGGTTAATGTAAGCGATCGGCGAGAGGCCGAGCATCGTTTTGAAATATTGCATAAAATAGTTCGGGTGAAAATGCACCAGCCTGGCCAGTTCCTCCACGGTCATCTGCTCCTGTAAATGCTCCTCGATGTATTCGAGCACCGTGTTGATTTTGCCGGTCTCCGCCGTAGGCGCCAGCCTAAGCCCTTGGTCCGGACCGAGAGAGGCTTCCACATAATCCGAGACGAGCTCCAGCAGCAGCGATTTGATGCGCAGCGGTACGGTAAGCGACGACGGGTTTTGGTACAGCGCAATGAGCGTTTGAAACTTCTTCTCCAGCGCCGGCTCATCTTGCACGTCGATGCAATAAGGCAGATCGAGCATCTGAAACAGGTTGACTTCCCCCACCGTCGCCGTAAAATGGCACCAATATTTTCCGAACCCGTTGTCGTTAAGCCGCCCGAACGCCAGCCGCACGCCGGCGGGAAGCAGCAGCAGCTGTCCCGGCTTCGGATGGTACAGCTTGTTGCGTACCCGGATCCACCCTTCGCCTTCGCGGATATAATAGAGCCGGTTCACGTCGGTAATGTTGATATCGAACTTCCAGCTTGCGTTGACTTTCGTATAGTGCGCCGTTTCCAGCGTAATCTGCGTGTTTTCCAAATAGCTGCGCATAATCTGCAATTGCTGCCCGTCCATGCTTCAAGTCCCCCTTTGCCCCATCCGCGTTACTCCTATTAGACCAAAAACAACTTAGGATTATGCAAACTTTTGCTACTATCATACATCCTCAAAGGCATCCTTGCATACTACAATAGGTTCGAGTGAACAAAATGTTTCCATATCACATGGACAACAGGTTCCGCAGCTTGCGGGGATCACAGCGGCAATTGACATGGACAACGGATTGTTGGAGCCATGCCGGAATAACAGTTGCAATATTTCATTGACAACTGATTCCGCTTCGCCGGAATAACAGTTGCAATATCACATTGACAACTGATTCCGCAGCTTCGCCGGAATAACAGTTGCAATATGGGAGGATGAACGACGGATGAGCGCTTTACGCCAGCAAATTTTGATCCTGCACCTGGCGCAGCCGGATCTTGAATCGAGGACGGTTGCGTGGGCGTTGTATGACAGCAGCAAGCCGAAGGGGGAGCTGCAAATGCAGACGGGAGATTCCAATGTCCCGCCTTATGAATCGGTGCTCGACGCCATGCGCGACGGCTGGTTCGTCATGCAGCTGCCGACGATGCCGGTCTTTTTGAGCGGACACGAATTTGAACAGGGGCACTTGCCCTATGAATATGTGCTGGAAAGAAAGGTGACGGTCGAATGAGCGGCGGTTCCGTAAAAATGCAGCATCTTCTCACGGCAAAGCAGATGGCCGATTTTGCCGTAAACGGATTTTTGGTGTTAAACGAGGTCGTACCTCAGGAGTACAACGAGCGAGCGGCCAAAGAAATGCGCGAATTCACCGGCGGCGGCGGAAGCTACTGGCATGAATCCGGCGTCATTCAAGAGATTTTTGGCTTGCCCGAGGTGAAAGGCGCGATGCAAAGCTTCGTCGGCACGAGTCCGGTATATGACCACTCGTTCCTGCACGTCGTCTGGGCGCAGCACCACAAGGGGCAGTTTTATCATGCCGACTCCGTGATCGATACCCGGCCGTTCGGCTACGACATTCAGGCGTTCTACTTCTCCCACGACGCGCCGGACGAAATGGGGCCGACACTCGTATTGCCCGGCTCGCATTTGCGTAAAGTGAGCAACGGCAGCATCGCCCGCTACAAAAATATCGTCGGCCAGCGCAGACTCGTCTCGAAAGCCGGTACGATCGCATTTCTGCATCATGCCATTTGGCACTGCGCGCAGCCGAACTTTACGGATACGACCCGCTACGTCTTCAAGCTTCGCATGCGGCCGGGACAAGAGCAGCGCGCGCTGTTCAATACCGAAGGCTATAACAACCCGGAAATCGAAAGCTATATCCGCAAAGCGGGCCATCATGCATGGGCCGGAGATGAAGCCCGCGTGAACCAGATTCAAATCGCCAAGTTCTGGCGTTATTTGACCGGCGACAAACGCGTAGACGTATCGTTCGAAGGCGCTTTGACGCGTATGGGGCTGTAAGTCGTCAGCACCTCATTCGTGGATTTGACACCCCATGCGGCGTCTTGTATATTAAGGAATATAATTCCATTTGGACGCTTACGACGGAAGCACCCGTAAGAGAAGGCCTCACGCCTTTCTTACGGGTGCTTTTTTGTTGGAAGCCGTCCATGATTATTCGTTCAAGGGAGGAATACAATGAAGAACTACAAATGGATCACGGCTTCGCTCGTCGCTTTTATGCTTGCTTCCCCTATTTCAGGAACAGCAACCGCCGCACAGGCCACCATCACCGCTTCCGTTAAAACATCGCTCGACAAAATCGCAAAGTCGGATCATGCGCAGGCAGATCAAGTCCGTACGCGGTACAACGAATTACTCGCGCTGCAAAGTGAGGAAAAGGATTGGGACGCAAAAATCAAATCGCTCCACGCCGAAAATCAGAAAACGTTAACCGAGGTGAATAAACAAATCAAGCAAATCGACAGCGATAAGATAGCGCCATTGGAGGAGGTGCTGGCACAAGCAAAGGAAAGGTACAAACCGTTGATTGCCCATTATACGTCGTTGAACAAACAGATCTCGGAAGCTGGGAAGCTGAAAAACAAAGAACTCTCCAGCATGCTCCGGTTGCAGGCCAACACTTTAAAAATACCCGTACAGTTCGCGCGGTTGGACGTTCAAATAAAGGAATCCACTTTGCGGGAAGCCAAGGACGCTGCGGCCAATAAAATGAAAGACATTCGCGGTACCTTAACCGGTATCGACTCGGCCAACGCACAGATCAAAACTTCAAAAAATACGATAAAAAACGCCGAATCCGAAGCCGCTCAAGCGTTGAACGCACTTAAGCAAGCACTGAAAAACGGGGACGTGAGCCGAGTCTCGGACACCCTCGCCTCTCTTGTCTCGCTTTCTCGCCAAATCGTGAAAGAGAAGCAAACTGTTTTTAACCTGGAAAGCAAGATCAGCAATATCGTATCGGCTGCGAAGGCACAATTGCCTTAAGCACCTTGCAAAGCTTGCCCGGCTCAAAGATTCCGGCATGATCACGCAAGAGAAATTTGACGACAAGAAGAACAAATCGTGGGACTTGTAAACACGTGATGTTCATAAAAAATAACCACTAACGACAATTCGTTCGTGGTTATTTTTCCGAATTTGTTAAAGACACATCCATATAGCTACCGCTTCGACATGTCGTTCCTTCCTTGCGTCAGCGCCTGCTGTCCCTGCACCTGCAGCTCCTGAAGCGCCGCATCCAGCGTCTTCTTCCCGCTCAGCACTGCTTCGGACTGTTGCAGTGCCAGTTGCTCTACGTCCCGGTAAAAGGAAGCCGGAGGCTCGGTCACCGAACGAGACGTCTCTGCAGGAAGCAGCATGTAGAAAGCTTCCAGCCCTTTGCCCGTGCCGGTCAGTCCGGACGAAGTAACACTCGGCAGACGCGAAGGATTGAATCCGCTCGGCGAAGCAGATAGTGCGGTCCGTGCCGACTCCTCGCTGTTGACGAACTTGACAAGCTCCCACGCCGCGCGCAGCTGGCTTGAATCCGCATTTACCGCGTAGACCGCGCCGAGCGAGAAAGAGGCGGAGCGCCCCGGCTTGCCCGGATCGGTCGGCTCGGTAACGGTCTGCCACGTAAACCAGGGCAGCGTATGCTGCTGCCGTGCCTCCGTCAATTCGTGCGTAAAGCTGAAGCTTTGCAGCGTCATCGCCGCCTGACCCGAAATAAATGGATTCGAGCGGGCAACCTCAGCCGCAGCAGTGGAAGACGTCGCTGACGGCGGCTGGTAAATGACGCCATTGCGGTATGCTTCCAGCGCTTGACCCCACAGCTGCTTCCACTGCGGCGTATCGATCGTCGCCCGTCTCCCATCCGCATCCGTCAGTCGCAGTCCGCGGGCTTTGCCCGCCATCTGTACAAGCTCGAACGGACTCATGCCGGCAGGAACCGTCAGGCCGTATAATTTCTCTTTCGCTTTCCCGTGCGCAGCGAACGCCCCGGCAAGTTTCAGCAGTTCGTCCCAGCTCATCCCGTTCTTCGGATAACTCACATTGTACCGGTCGAACATATTCTTGTTATAGTACAATGCAAGCTGCTCATACTGCGGCGATAATCCGTACAGCGTTCCGCCGCCTGGCGAACGCAATTGCTCTACGACACCCGCATGTATATTTTGCAGATCGAAGCCATCTTGCTTGATCGCGTTGTCCAGCGCATACAGCTTCCCGCTTTTGGCCAGACGTTCGTATTGATCCGGCGTAAGGATGAGCACGTCCGGCTTCTCCTGGGCAAGCCATTCTTCGAGCTCCACGCGGGCCTTACTGCTCCACAACGCAAGCCCTCCCGGAGCATCCGTTTGAAGGGTAATGTTCGGGTAACGCGCCATGAACGCAGTTCCATAGCGGGACGCAAACGATATGTCATCGATGTTGCCAACCTTGAGCGTGATCTTTTTGTCCGGGTCCATCGCTTCCAGCGATGCCGGCTGCCGCACTTTGGACAGCTTCGATACCGCATCCGTCAGCGCGTCGGTTTGCGTCGCGACGCCTATCGCAGCCGCGACAACCAAGGCGGCCGCCGGACTCCACCATAGCCACCGGCTTTGGCGCCGCTGCGGCGGCCCCGCTTCCACCCGGTCTTTTACCTTCTGCATCAATTCCTGTGAGAAGCCCCCCTGCCGTAAAGGCAGCTTGGCCAAATGCTTCTCCCAATGCTCCGGCTCTACTCGCTTCATAGCGTCTCCTCCCCCTTTCTTCCGAGCTTCTCCGATACTTTCGCCCGCGCCCGGAAAAGACGCGATTTGACCGTTCCTTCCGAAATGCCGAGCAGTCTTGCAATTTCCGTATGCGGCAGCTGGTGATGCGCATGAAGAAGCAGCACTTCGCGCAGCTTGAAGGGCAGGCCGAGCACCGTATTCCAAATTTCCTCGGCATATAGTCCGCTCAAGGCCAGCGATTCCGCCGATGGCCCGATGTCGCTCCGTTCCAGCGCGCCGAACGGAATGACGCGCCGAATCCAGGCCGACCGCCAATGGTCGCGCACCAGATTGCGCGTAATCGTAAGCAGCCACGTCCGCATACCCGCCTCGCCGCGGAACGTATACAGCTTTTCATACACCCGGACAAACACATCCTGGGTTATATCGTCAGCCAGCGCGGTTTGGCGCGTGAGAAAAAAAGCGTAATTCCACACATCCTCACCATACGCCTGCATAATTTCAGATAAGACGGCGTTTTTATCCAGACCGCCGGTCAAGCTTTTCAAATATTCAAAGGTCACCCGGGTTCACCTCACAATCATTGGACGAAACGGGCGCGGAAAGGTTCCCTTCCCCGAAAAAAAAGATGAGATTCAAGTGACTAACGCCCCACGGTCTCACCGGGAATCGCCGCTTGCGTTTCATTCTGCCGTTCTTAGGGTAAATAAAGGACAAGCAAGACCAGCTTCATGAAAAGGAGCGTGATGAACATGGTAAGCTTGCTGATTACGATTATTATGGCTATTGTCATTGGCGCCATCGGTTCCGCCATCGCCCCCGGCGCGATGCCCGGAGGAATCATCGGATCGATGATCGCCGGCTTTGCCGGAGCGTGGCTTGGCGCTTTGCTGCTTGGCTCATGGGGTCCGGTGATCGGCGGTTTTGCCGTCATCCCGGCCATTGTGGGCGCCGCCTTGTTTATTTTCCTGATCGGCCTGCTTGCTAAAGCGTTCCGCGGACGCGCCACCTGATACGGCCGGCGAACGATCGTTGCGGATGGATTTGTCCTGGCGGAATGTCTCATTGCATAAGACGAATGAACTAAATACGAATGGAGTGACGATGATGACAACAACGGATACGATGTCCACGACAACGGAACAACCCGTACGAAGCGGCGTATTGCTTGGAATCATGATCGGAGCGGCAGCCGGCTCGCTCGCCGCCCTGCTGCTCGCGCCCAAATCGGGCAAAGCGCTGCGGAGCGGCCTGAAAGACAAGGCGCAAACGCTGCAGTCCAAAGGGCAGGAATGGCTGCATACTGCAAAAGAAGCGGCGGGGAATGCAGCCCAAGTATACAAAGAGCAGAGCACGCGATTGATCGACAAGGCGCATGTCGTCGCGGATCGCGCATCGGAAGCGACTCATGAGGCGATCGGCCGTACCGCGGACGCTGTCGCCGAGACGGAAGCCTCTGCGCACCGCACGATCGATAAAACGGCGGACGCTGCGCACCATGCGCTCGACGAAGCCGGGCGTACGTTAAAATCGACGAGCTGATGAAGAGAAGCTCTCGTCTCAAATTAGGGATAGCTGCATTTAGAAATTCTTTTAAGCAGAACTGTTATCCCATAGATGGAAGGTGTATCCGAGAATTGCGGGTACGCCTTCTTTGTTTGCTGCTTCATTTGAAGGTACAATGGTGAGGTAATCCAGATGAAGGAGGGAATGGAGATGACGGCGATGAGCCGCTGGTTTCACCGCTATTACGACCGTTTGATGGAGCCGTTGGAGCGGCGTCGCTTTCTCACAATCCGCACCTCCCTGCTCTCATGCGCGAAGGGGGAAGTGCTCGAAATCGGTTCCGGTACCGGCATCAATTTCCCGCTGTACCGCGACGTTCACGTGACGGCCGTCGAGCCGTCCGCGCTCATGCGGGAACAATCCACGGCTCGCGTCCGCCAGGCGTCCGTGCCGATCACCGTCATTCCCGGCACGGCCGAGCGGCTGCCGTTTGAACCGGACGTCTTCGATACGGTGGTCGGAACGCTCGTGCTGTGCACGGTTCCGGACGCGGTGCAGGCGGTTCGCGAGATGAAGCGCGTGTGCCGTCCGGGCGGCACGCTGCTGCTGTTCGAGCATGTCCGGCTCGATCATCCGGTATGGGGGCGGCTGCAGGATGCATTGACGCCGGCATGGAAGCGTCTGTGCGACGGCTGTCATCTGAACCGCGACACGATGCGGCTGCTTCGTTCCGAGGGACTCGACATCGTGAAGACGCAATCTTGTATGGGCCATATTTTCATCGCCGTAGAGGCGGTTAAGCGGGCAGATTAACCTGCCGCCCTGTGGCTTTGCAGGAAAATATGAAAAAGATAGCCACCGTTACTTACCGGTATGCTATCTTTCCGCATTTTTGAAGCGCAGCCCCTTGCCTATTTCTTGGCGGAACCAACTGAGAATCGGCCTGCCGCTTATTTCGACTCGGAGAAACGTTTGTTCAGCCAATAGACGCCGGTCGGCCGTTTTCCCCGATCTTCCATATCCACGACATTCACTTCCGGAATCGAGCTGATTCGTTTCAAATCATCCACTCTCGCCGTACCTTCCAGCTCCGTAACCTGTAAAGTCGCAAACCCGCCAACCGCCTTGCTGATCAAAGAAAAGGGGCGATCCCATTTCGGGTCAAACCAGCTGATCGTATATTCATCCTTGCTAGAGCTTCCCATGCGTTCTCCTGCCGCATAGTACTGTGTTATATTCAGCCGATAATCTTTAGCGAGCTCGGCTACTTTATTAAAACCGACATATTTATTCAATGTGATGGCAAAACGAACCGGGCTGCAGCAGTCCTGCGCCGCTTTCAACCGTTTGGCCGCATCGCTTTTGTACTGATCGAGCGCTGCTTTCGAATCCATCGAAGAATAACCCTTTAGTATCGCATCATTCGCGAAGGTTTCGTCGTGCTCTCTGGTGAAGTAAAACGGATCCCGGTTGAACGCTGCGGTTATTTCCTTATCGCGTTGAGTCGAGCTCTGTTCAAATTGTTTCCAGCGAAGTCCGGACAATGCCCGCTCCGTCTCCGTCTGCTCATGAATCCCCCCGCCCGCGCCTTGGTCAAATTCTTGCAGCGAGCTCAGCGTAACCTTCGGTTTGCCTTCTTTCGATCCCGAAAACTGCCATCCCGTATAAAACGTATAATCCATATCCGCCTGCAAATACGCCGCTCCCAATACAGACACTTTGATCCGGTCGCCGCCGTCCTTATCCGCAGGCGTTCTTGTAAACTTCGCCCCCGGCAAATTGCTTACCATCACTTGCGGCTGCAGTTCTCTTCCTTCGTCTACTTGATAGGCGAACGAAGGGAGAAACCGGCCGACGCCAAGCTGACCTTTTACCGGAAATCCGCTAAGCTGGTCGGCGGTCCAACTTAGCTCCGCATTCGTGTCCAGAATGACATCCGCTCTATTGAAGCCTTCCAAGTGCACCTCATCCGGCATCGCCCAGCGGGCCAAGTCGGGGGTATAAGCGGCAAAGGCGCTCGTACTCAGTAATAAGCTTGCCGAAACACATAAAGCCATGATCGTTTTTTTGTTTCGCATTCGTCTCCTCATTCCTTTATCAACGATTCTCTCATTTGCTCCGGCCTCATATCGAAGAGCATTTTCCCGGACGAATGTCGCTTCTCTACTACGGTAACGTATGAATCCTGCTTATTCTAACGCAAGCACATCCAATAATGTTTCATTTTTCCAAAAAAAGAACAAACCGAGGCTCTCCGAAAAACGTTCCTTGTTTCGGATAGCGGCGATTTGCTCTTTGCGCGATCGAGCCACCATTGTTTGTGAAGGTTATGCGAACCAGCCGATGACGGTTTGCACCAGCAAATACAAATTCAATACCGCGATCAGCACCCCGACGACCCAGGCTAACCATTTGAGCCAGCGCGGATTGGCGAACTCGCCCATTTTGGACCGGTCGCTGGTGAACATCACAAGCGGAATGACGGCAAACGACAGCTGCAGCGACAGGACGACTTGACTCAAGATGAGCAGCTGCGCCGTCCCGCTCTCCCCGGCGATAGCGGTGACGATCACCGCCGGAATAATCGCGATCAGCCGCGTAATCAACCGTCGGAGCCAGGAAGGCAGCCGTATGTTCAGGAAGCCTTCCATCACGATTTGACCGGCGAGCGTGCCGGTTAGCGTGGAATTTTGTCCGGAGGCGAGCAGTGCCACCCCGAACAAAATGCTGGCCATCGTCGTGCCGAGCAGCGGAGCAAGTAGATGAAACGCATCGCCGATCTCGGCTACGCCGGTATACCCGGTCTGATGAAACGTCGCCGCGGCAATGATCAGGATGGCCGCATTGATGAACAGGGCGAAAAACAACGCGATGCTGGAATCCCATGTCGCATACTTGATCGCCTGCTTCTTTCCTTCCCGCGTCAGCTCGAACTGCCTCGTCTGCACGATGGAGGAGTGGAGGTACAGGTTGTGCGGCATGACCGTTGCGCCGAGAATGGCGATGGCGATATACAGCATAGCAGGGTTCGTGACGATTTCCGAGCTCGGCACAAACCCTCTCAACACCCCGCCGACATCCGGCTTCGACCAGATGATTTCCGCCAGAAAACAAAGGCCGATCGTAGCAATCAACGCAATAACCATTGCTTCTATGTAGCGGAAGCCTTTGTTTTGCAGCAGCAGCACGATGAGTACATCAATCACGGTGATGATGACTCCGTATAAAATCGGGATGCCGAACAATAAATTGAGGGCGATGGCGGTTCCGATCACTTCCGCCAAATCGCATGCGGCGATCGCCAGCTCGCAGAGCACCCATAAGCCCATGGCGACAGGCCGGCTGTAATGGTCTCTGCACGCTTGCGCCAAATCTCTTCCGGTTACGATACCGAGCTTCCCGGCGAGCGCTTGCAGCAGTATCGCCATCAAGCTGGACAGCAGTATGACCGACAGCAGCGTATAGCCGAACATGGAGCCTCCGGCCAGGTCGGTCGCCCAGTTGCCGGGATCCATGTAGCCGACCGCCACCAAATAACCCGGACCGGCAAAAGCCAGAAACTTTTTGATCCAGGAGCCGTGCTTCGGAATGCGCATCGACCGGTATACTTCCGGCAAACTTTTACCGCTCCGCTCCTTGCGCCAGCCATGGTTGTCGTCGCCCGCAGCCATTTCCTCACTCATGAAAACACCTCCGCTCTACATGGGACCAGCGAAAACTTTTGCCCGGATACAACTTTCGGGCAATAAAGATGCACCTTTTAAAAAAGCACCGGGCTTAAGCCTCCGTGCTTTGCATTTACCGATATGATATGCGGCATGGGCGGAATGGTTCCCGCTATGCCGAAGGCATCGGAGTAGGCGTAGGCTTTGCATACCCGGTTTTGTACGTTTGCTCGATGAACTTGCGGATTTCAAGATCGGACTTTCCATCCTGTTTCATGCGAATCGACTGCACGGCAATTTCCAGGCATACGTCGCAGCGTGTACCGTGATCGTCCCATACGATGGAGCCGTCCGCATTCTTCTTCTGTATAAAGCAGTTCAGATTGCTTTGATGGCCGGCGCTCTCGCCGCAGCCGCAAAAGCAAGGAATCCACTGCAAAAGGTCGGTTGCTTGTCCCGCCGCCTGGTAGACTACCCGAATCGGCTCCGGTTTATTCTTCAGAAATTCCGGCAGCACGCCGGCGGAAGCCGTTTGTTCCCGCAAATCGCCGTTCGGCGCTTTATGTTGATGCTGCTGCGCTTGTTCCTTCGGGCTGCACGCGCTAACGAGCGTCGCTGCCAGAATCACGAGCAATGCCGCTTTTTTCATACGATTTCTCACCTCAGTCAACAATATACCACGCACTGTCATCTATGGCAAAACGAGCCTCATCCACGCGGCGCCGACCTCTGCAAACGCACCAAAAAAGCGCGCCCTCGTTGGACGCGCCTTCAGCCGTAGCCTTCCTCTTCCTTAAAATAATGCTTCAGTTTATCCAACGCTCGCTTCTGTATGCGAGAGACGCTCATCTGCGACACGTTCAGCTGCTGTGCGATAACGCGCTGCGACTGTCCCTCGACATAAGCGAGCTGCAGCACCTTCTGCTCCTCCGGCTTCAGGTGCACGAGCGCTCCCCGGAGCGCGAGCCGGTTCTCCACCTGAGCGTAGGCATCGCTCGTACTTCCGATCACATCGCCGATGGTTGAGCCGTTATCTTCCGCAGACAGCGGCGTATCGAGCGATACATAATGGTAATAATCGCGGCCGGCCAAGATTTCAATCGTTTCCTCGACGGAAAGCTCCATCTCGGCGGCAATTTCATCGACGTTGGGAGAGCGTTCGAACTTTACCGTCAACGTGTCGATGACCTGCTGGATTTGGTTTCCTTTTTCCTTAATGCGCCGCGGTACCTGGACGTACCACGATTTATCCCGCAAATAATTTTTCATATGGCCGATGACGCTTTTCATCATGTAGGCTTCAAATTGCACGCCGATCGACAAATCGAATTGCGACAGCAGCTTCAGTACCGACATTTGCCCCACCTGGTATAAATCCTCAAATAGATCGGGGCGATTGCGGGACATTTTGCCGGCGGCCATCTTCACCATCGGCTCATACTTCTGCAGCAGCACGGTGGCAATCTCGTTGCAGCCGGTTTGCTGATATTGTACGATAAGCTCCTCAGCGCTTACGTTTGCGAATCGCTCCGAATTGATTTTCATACCATTTCCTCGCTTTTGTACACCCGCTTGGTCATGACCACTTCGGTACCGGCACCGGTGTGTACTTCTACGTCATCCATGAGCGCCTGCATCAAGTAAATGCCGAGCCCGCCCACGCGAACTTCATCCAAGCTTTTGCCCAGCAGCGGCTCCGCCTGCTGCGCTTTTTCCACAAAATCGAAGCTTGGGCCGAAATCCTTCACGGAAATGCGGAGGCCATCCTCGATCCGTTCGAACCGCACCTCCAGCTCTCCGGGACTGCCCGGATCGTAGGCGTGCACAACCGCGTTGTTGCAAGCTTCCGCAACCGCCACCTTCATATCCTCGATCTCCTCGTAGGAAAAGCCGAGCTTCGAACAAATACCGTACAGCGTCAGCCGAACGAGATCGATGAATTCCGCCTCGGCCGGCACAGTGAGACTAACGACTTGAGATTCACGTTTCATGTTCTTCGCTTCTATCCTTTCTTTATGCATTAATGGGCCGTGCTGTTCGAAGCAAACGACGTATCGGAAGGCTGCAAGAACGGAGTAATGCCCGTCAAATCAAACAGCCGCTTAATTTTCAAAGGGATTTCCTCTACGGCAAAGTGCGCGTTCAGCAAATCTCTTGCTTTTAATACCGATACAATCACACCGATGCCTGTGCTGTCAATATACTCCAATCTCTTCAAATTCAAGATGAGCTGTCGGCCCGTATCCGCAATGAGCGGATCCAGCGTCCGGCGCAATTCCCCCACCTTCGATAAATCGAGCTCCCCCGTAATCCATACCATATTCCGACCTTCCTTGCGCATCATGTCAATCTGAAAAGACTCCCGCCTTGTCATCGTGATTCCTCCTCCGAATACGGCCTGTCTCGTTACTATCGCGTGGCTGCATCCGTTATCGTTTTGTTCTCATTACCCGTTGATCCGCGGATTGAAACAACCGCCTCCGATACGAGTTACGTTTTTGCCGTCTTCGGTGCGGTGCCGGCTGGGGCTTGCGACTGATGATGGCCATTCGCGGGCTTGTCCTTTTTCGGCCGCAGCGTATGCCAAAGATCGAGCAGGACGGGGACGCTTTGCAGCAGGGCAGCGGCTTTGCTCCCCGGCCGTCCGGAGCCGTTCTCCGCCTTCCGGCGAATCGTGCCTGCCGCAGCGGCGGAAACCTGCTTCATCGAAGACGTCACTTCCTGCACGGCATCGCCGATATGCTTGACCGAATATACGACCGGATCGAAGGCGTACAGTTTGTTGCGCACGTCTACCGCCACCTCATTCGTATGACGCAGCAGCGTGGTCGCTTCCGTACCGACCGTATGGAGCTGCTGCTGCATCTCTTTGATCGTCACGCCGGTCTGGGCAAGCATGTTGGACACGGTGCGCAGCGTCCGAATCAAGCAGATGACTAGAACGATAAACCCTATGGCGGCCACAGCCGCACTGATCTGAATAAGCATGGCTAACATCCTTTCTTGATCGTATTGGAAGTATTGGAATGTCCGCTTTTTTACCCTCTCGGGACAGAACTGAAACTTGCCTTCGAGGCGATGTCTGCTGCCGTTGTTTCATCCCCGGGTGCGATGGTTAAAAGAATGACAAGCAGGCACCGCACAGGCGCTTGCTTTACGCGGAAGCCGGATACGCACATTCCGTTCCGGCTGTCCGCTCCAGGCATGATAAAACTGAACACGATATACGGGAGGGATTTAGAATGGCGAAACCAATGGAGAAAGCTTCGATCAAAAAGGCTGATCTGCAGCAGTTGCTGAACGGACAAGTTGCGAACTGGGCGATGCTGTACATAAAAATCCACCAATACCACTGGTATGTGAAAGGTCCGCATTTTTACACGCTGCACCAAAAGTTTGAGGAGCTGTACAAAGAAGTGGATCAATATATGGATAAGATCGCGGAACGCATCCTTGCGCTCGGCGGGTCGCCGGTGTCCACGACGAAAGAGATTCTGGCTTCGGCAACGATCAAGGAAGATAAGCCGGGGCTGGACGCGGAACAAATGGTGGCGAAGCTTACCGCCGATTACGAGCTGCTGATCGACGAAATGGGCCTCGCCATGCAGGTTGCGGAGGAGCATGGGGACGACGGCACGGCCGATATGCTGCTCGGCATGCGCACCAGCCTCGAAACGCATGTGTGGATGCTGAAGTCTTACTTGGGCAAATAATCCGGCGACCTAGCATGCAAACAGCGTCGCAAGTACATCAGGTGAAAGCGAAAAGCCGCACCCCCGTGAGCTTACGGAGTTGCGGCTTTTTCTTTGACGTAATTCAGCTTGTGCAGCGATCTCGGAACGATCGTTTGCTTCAGCCGGGCATGCAGCGGTTTCTCTATCCAGCGGTATACGAAGAGACAGAACAGCAATGCGAAGACGTAACATACGGTGACCGTTGCCGGTATGCCGACAAAGTCCGCCAGATGCGCGGCTCTTGCCAACTTGAGCATAATGGATAGCGCAGGCAAGCTGGCGAGCAAAATCGAATAAGAGGCGTCGCCGCAAGCGGCAAGCGGCTTTAAGAACCGCGAGTAAGCCGCCTTCCATTGAACGACCCCGGTCAAGATGAGAGCGGAGCCTGCTGTGTAAAGTAAGTCGACGTAAGGAAAATTCGGAAATTTCAATCGCAGCAGCCAAAGCACCGGATACAACGCCGCGCCCGACGCGAGCCATAATACGCTGCTTCCTCTTATTTTATTGCGCTGAGCCGCATAAGCGACAAGGACGCCAGAGAAAAACTCCAGATGAATTTCACTGAACAAAAATTGAAGCAGCAGCGTATCCTTCACTTGAATGAATCCGAGCGCATGCAGCACAATCATTGACAGCCATGAGGAAAACACGGCGATCGCCAGTTTCTCCCGCAATACGAACAACAGTGAGAATATGAGATAAAAACAAATGACGTAGCTCAATGACCAGGCTACCCCCAAGATCGGAGCGTGCGCCTGAGGCCATAAAAGCATCGACCGGATGATGACGGAAGGCTCCCGTTCGTACCCGAGCCCGAAAGCCGGATACATGAAGTAGATCGGGACGACGGCCGCCATAATAAGCCAGTACAGCGGATAAATCCGCAAAAATCGTTTGAGCAAAAAAGGCGCCGCCTCCGCCTGATTTCCAAACCGGTCCCGGTACAAGGTATACATCAAATACCCGGTCAAGGCAAAAAAGAAAGTGTATGCGCCGGACTTCCCCAGCGAGCTGACGCCGAGAAAATCGTATTGAAAGTACTTCTGTCCCATTTGCGATGCATGAAAAAGCATGACGAGCATGACGGCGATCCCTCGCGCCGCCTGAATCGGCATCATTTGCAGCTTCGGTTTCATTTCTCCAGGCCATCCTTCTCTATGTTTGTGCCTAGTATCGCACAGCAAGATGAAGAAAATATGACCCTAAGCTGAAAGGAGCCTTAAAGTTTGCTTAAAGCAAGCCTACAGCACGACCGGATTGCCTCCGAACGCCGGCGCCGCGGGTGGTGCGGCAGCGGCCGGCGGCGGCTGCAATTGCTGCGAGGCCAATGCCGGTGTACCGGACGAGCCTCCGGCCTGTGCAGGAGCGCCTTGTTCCATTTTGCTGATGCCCTGGAACACGCCTCCCTCGTCGATAATAAGCGATGCCGCGTTCGCATTACCGAACAGTTGGCCCTTGGAAGTGATCGTCAGCTTTCCTGTGGCCGTCACATTGCCGTGCACGATGCCGGCAATAACAACGTCGCGCGCGGCAATATGCGAGTTGACCTTCGCCTGTTCCCCGACAGTCACGTCGCCTTCACAGCGCACGTCGCCGGTCAGCTGTCCTTCGATCCGAACGCCTGCGGCTGAATTGATCTTTCCTTCGAACACCGTTCCTTCCCCGATTAACGTATCGGTCGCATTCGGATTGATCATGTGTTTCTTCTTAAACATTAACGTCATCCCCTTTCATTCATTGAACTATTTCAAATAGGGCCGCGGATCGACGCTTTGACCCTGTTTTAACACCTCGTAATGCAGGTGCGCTCCCGTGCTTCTCCCGGTGGAACCGACAAGGCCGATATAATCGCTCTTCTTCACCTTGTCGCCTTGCGACACCAATATTTTGTTTAAATGCATGTACCATGTCTTGATCCCGTTCGAATGGTCGATGAGAATGTTGTTGCCCCGGCTGTTATCGTATCCGGTGGAGGCGACGACGCCGTCCGCCGTTACCTTCACTTTCGTATTCTCGCGCTCGGCAATATCGAGCCCGGAATGAAAGCTCAGCCGGAAGGTGAACGGATCTTTGCGGTAACCGAATGGCGATGTGATCGTTCGGGAATCGATCGGCCAAATATCGGGCGTAATCCGCTGCAGCTGCTGCTTTTGCAGTACTTCTTCGCGCGTCTGGGCCAAATGAACCTGCAGTTCGCTCATTTGCTCCGTCAGCCCCCCGAATTGCTCCAGCGTTTCCTCCGACAGCTTGACGATATCTTCGGGCTTCACCGGAATCATTTCCCCGCCGAGGCCTAGTCCCTTCGAAGCATACTGGTTCTCACCGGTGGTAGCCGAGGCGACCCCTTGCGGCAGTTCGCCGCCGGTGATCGAGCGCAAGTCTTCTTCAAGCTTCTTGACCTCCTCAATCTTCGTCTGGACCTCTTTCGCCTGCTCGGATAAGCGGATGACTTCGGTTTGCAGCTGTTCGATCGTCTTATTTTTGACCGCCATCTCCTGCGTGAACTGCGACGTTTTCCCGTTCAAATCGGTCTGCAGCATTTCATTCGCTGACAGACTTTCGATTCGAAGCCCGTACACGTACAGCGACCAAAGCAGCACCCCGAACAGCAGAACTGCCGCAGCATATAGGACGAGAGGGGTAAACCGCAATTGAACGACCGGGCGGTGCGCATTGTCAGGAATGATGACAAATGTGAGTTTGTTTTTTCCCCAATTGAGTTTCATAACAGCTCCTCTGTCTTTGGGCATAACTGCCAATATGTCTTCTTTCCTTGCACATATTCTCCATTTTCCCGAAATTCCCTTTCGTTTTTTGTCGAACTAACGAAAAATAGGAAAATAGTAGCAGAGGATTCTACCGGTAAAAATCGAAATTAGTAGGTATATCGAGGCATTTTTTTGACATTGGAGAGGAGCAAAATGATGAGGCTTGCTGGCATAGATTTGGGCAATGACAGCATCAAAATCGCGTATGACGGCTCGAATGAGCCGATAACGGTACCGAATATCGTAACGCCGGGCTATGATCGACATATTTTTCAAGAAGAGGACGCTCCGCAGAAAGCGCTGGATGTTACGGTATACAGTCCCTCGCTGACATTAAATAACCGCCGCTGGTTCGTCGGCCAACTGGCGACGGAGCTGGAGGACAACAGCGAGCTGGAGGAAACGGATAATAAGGCGCTGTCCGATCAATCGCTGATCGTCGCTCTGACGGCGCTGGCGTACTCCGGAATCACCGGCCCGTCCTACAGCCCCCCCACCTATTCGCAGACCGATGAGGTCGAGCTGGTCATCGGAACGGGGCTGCCGGTACGCACGTATGCCAAATACCGCGAGTCGTTCGAGCAGCGGCTGGTCGGCGAGCACGAAGTCGTCTTCCATTCGACGCCGCAGCTGCGCGGCCGCAAAGTGAAGCTCCGCATACGCAAAGCGGTCGTCTCCATCGAGGGAGCCGCGGCGATTTTCAATCTCGCCACACACGATAATTTACAGGTGCGCGACGAGGAAATTTACGGCGGGGTGATCGGGGTCTGCGAGATCGGCGCCCTTACGACGGACCTGCCGGTCATTCGGCGCATGGCCATCGACAACCATTTCAGTTACGGCGAACAGATGGGGCTGGCCAATTATTTGGACCCGATCATGCGCGAGGTCGAGGATCAGTTCGGGTATACGTTTCCGAGCCGCGCCAAGCTGGCGCAGCGGATCAAGCAGCGGGATTACGTCATTCAGCGCATCGGCGAGGGGCAAGCCACGATGAAGCCGATCGTGGATACTTATTTCTCCCGAGCGGCCGTCCGCATTGTCGACCTGATCAAGAAGCGTTGGAAAAAATGCCCTGACATCCAGTGCTTCTACGTCATCGGCGGCGGAGCGGCGGCGCTGAAGCCTTATTTGCTCGAAGCGGCCGGTCCGATCAAGCTGCGCTTCGTGCCGGACAGCGAGCTGCAGAACGTGCTCGGGTATGTGAAAGTGGCCCGAAGCCGAATGAACCAAGGCGCTTTCGCGGAAATCACGACCTAAAACGAATGACCCCGTCCGGAACGCATCCCGGCGGGGTCATTCTATGATCACTATGCAATCCGGCCGCAATTTCCGGTGTGATACAGGAATTGACGTAATGCATCCTCGCCCGGCGATCGACACGAACGGCCATCCTGCCGCGCTCATTACCGGATACCCCCTTTCATCCAATCTTTAACCGCCGTTGCCGCTTAACCGGACTTGCTGTCCTACAAACGGCTTCTTTTTCAATTCCAATGTCCGGAATCCGTCCTGCAGCTTTTGATGAATTTCCTGAATTCGCTTCACGTCTTCAAACGAATATTTCCGAACCCCACCTTTCGTCCGCTCGGGAAAAATGAGCTTGCGCTCCTCGTAATAACGAATTTGCCGCTCGGATAATCCGGTCAACTCCCGTACAACCCCGATGTTCATCACTTTCTCTTCCATACCATTCACCTCATATGTAATGTATTTTACAGTTAAAGACGAACGATCCGATGAAAAGAGATGCTTTTGATTCGTATCCACCCCCTCATCTTAGCAAGAGACGCATAAAAATAGCAATTATTTTCGTTCGACAAAATTTTCGTGTAAGGAATTCTTACACATTTGAAGTCAAACGATAAAATCTCTGCTACGATTTACGTTATGAGGCGACCACACTTGGTGTAAAGGAGCAGAGGCGAATGGACAAAAAGGAACCGGTAATGGAAATGACCCGAAGACAGTTTCTGACGAAGGTTGGGAAAATCGGCGGAACCGCAGCCGTATTCAGCATGATGGGCACGCTCGGATTGCTCTCGCCCGAAACGCTGAAGGCGGCCGAATTCAACCCTCCGAATCAGGGAGACTTAACCTCCGCGCACCGGAAAGGGAAAAAAGTGATTATTCTCGGCGCCGGCATCGCCGGGATGACAGCGGCCTACGAGCTTGGATTAGCCGGCTACGATTGCACCATTCTCGAAGCAAGATCCCGTTCGGGCGGACGCATCTGGACCGTTAGACGAGGCACGTCGGAGACGGAGATCGGCGGCGTCAAGCAGGTCGCAAGGTTCGACGAAGGAGAATCGATGTACGTGAACGCCGGCCCGATGCGGATACCGCAGTTCCACTCCACGATGGACTATTGCCGCAAATTCGGCGTGGCCGTCGAACCGTTCAATAACGTCAACGAGCACGGCTATTATTACAATGAAAACGTCGGTTCGCTGTCCGGTAAAAAAGTGAGAAAACGCGAGGCGAAAGCGGATGTTCGCGGCTATGTAGCCGAAATGCTCGCCAAGGCGGTCAACCAAAACACGCTCGATTTGCCGCTAACGCCGGACGAGAAGCTGAAGTTGGTCGACTACTTGAAGCGGGAAGGCGATCTGAATGCCGATCTGTTCTATAAAGGCTCCGAACGCGGCGGGTATATCGAGGAGCCGGGCGGCAAGCTGGATGCCGGGGTAAGGCGCGACCCGTTCGATATGAAGTCCATCATCACATCGGGCTTCGGCAACTTTTTCGCGAGCGAATACTCGTACGACCAGCAAATGATGATGTTCCACCCCATCGGCGGCATCGACGCCATTCCCCAGGCATTCGAGAAACGCGTCGGACACGCGATCGAATTCAACTCGGAAGTGAAGGAGATCCGGCAAAACGAAAGCGGCGTACGCATCGTGTATACGAACACGAAGACCGGAACGACTACAGAAATCGCCGGTGAGTACTGCATATGCACCATCCCACTTTCTGTGCTGAAAACGATCCCCGCCGACTTTTCCACGGAAATGGTGGATGCGATCGGGAAGGTCACGTATGCTTCCGCAGGTAAAATCGGCCTTCAATTCAAGCGCCGGTTCTGGGAAGAAGACGAGCACATCTACGGCGGCAGCTCGCTGACGAATATGGACATCGCGCAAATGTATTATCCACCGACAGGCTATTTCGGGAAAAAGGGCGTACTCCTCGGCTATTACGTCACCGGCGCCAATGCCGACAAAATCGGCAAAATGTCGACTGCCGAGCGTGAAAATTATGCGCTCAGCCAAGGCTCGAAAATTCATCCGCAATTTTATCAAGAGTTTGAGGCTTCCTTTTCGATCCATTGGAAAAACATCAAGTACAATGTCGGCGCATGGGGCTCCTACTCGGCGGAAGAACGAAAAACGATCTATCCGACGCTCTGCAAGCCGGACGGACGCATTTATCTGTGCGGCGAGCATATCAGCTACATTCCCGCCTGGATGGCCGGGGGCATCGATTCGGCGCGCAAAGTCGTAACGGAAATCCACGAACGCGTCATGAAAGAATAGCGAAGGAGCGAACACATGAACAAGTTCAAGTCTTTGAAAACGATACTGGCCGCCGGCGCACTTTCCTCTTTTTTGGCGGTTAGCGTCTATGCGGACGACGCCGACAAGCCGAACAAGTATCCGGCCGAGCCGATCCATGAAGCGGAATTTTACGGCAATCCGTCTTCGGCGATTTCCGGCGGCGTCTCCGTTCCCCGCGGGGCCTCCTACTTATATACGAGCGGTACAACGCCACCACTGCTCAATAAGGAAGGCAAGACGGTATATGAGCGTTATGGGGATACGAAGACCCAGGCGGTCGGCGTTCTCAAAAATATCGAGAACCAGCTCAAGGAAAAAGGGTTGACGATGAACGATGTCATCTATTTGCGGGCGTACTTGACCGCGGACGCGGCCAAAGACAACAAGTTCGATTACGCCGGATGGAATGAAGCGTACGGCCAGTTTTTCAACACGGAAGCGAATCCGGTAAAGACGGCGCGATCCACGGTCGGCGTCGCCAGTCTCGTCAATGCCGATTGGCTCATCGAAATCGAAGCGGTTGCCATTTATCCGAAGAAATCTAGCGCACAATAACGAACTGGCACAGAAAGGATGGAATGACCTATGCTGCAAAATATCGGACTGCCCGGCCTCCTGATCATTGTCGTTGTCGTGTTGATTTTATTCGGGCCATCCAAGCTGCCGGAGTTCGGCAGAGCGGTCGGACGAACGCTGCACGAATTCAAATCGTCGGCCAGAGAGCTCGTATCCGAGAGCAAGAACGAAGACGAGGACGTAAAAGGCAGCGGCACGGTTGCCGCAGACCGCAAACACGCCTGAATCCCCCCTCCCAATCATGGCGAAACCGTCAGGCTCCTCCCTGACGGTTTCGTTGCGTTTCCCTTGATTAAGCCTCGTTCCCCATAGGAACTGTCAGCCCGCCTGCGCCTCACGGTATTTAATCAATACGATTTCTTCCTCGCCATTGTCTGCCGGAACGACATTCACCTCGTCTACTAGCGCCTGCATCAGAAACAATCCGAGCTGCGAAGCGTCCGCCCCGCCCAAGCCGCCGTCCTCGATCGGCGCCGCATCTTCGATCGCCCGGCTGAACTTTAACGCGCCTTGCTCCGCGCCAACCCGTACCCGGAGCGCCTTGTCATTCATCGCGTACGCGATGAGAAGCCTGACTTCCGCGCCGTCTTCCAGCTGCATCAGCGCGTGATTGCAAGCTTCTGTTACGGCCACCTTCAAATCCTCGATCGATTCGTACGAAAATCCCATCCGTACGGCCACCCCGTATAATGAAAGCCGAATCGTATCCAGATACTCGGCGTCGGCCGGGACGGATAACCGCACTTCCTTGTCGCTCTCCGTGCTCATCCCCCTCCTCCTTCCACGGTCAAGAATTGGGATAAGCCGGTCATATCGAACAACCTGCGAATTTTGGGAGGGACCTCCTGTGCGGTTATCAGCCCGTTCGAATCTTGCCTCTGCTTCAGCAGCGTTACGATAATACCGATTCCGGTGCTGTCGATGTAGGTCAGCTCCCTCATGTTCAGCTTGAGCGGCACGTCCTTCTGCGCAGCGATCGTCTCAACCGCCGACTGGAACAACTCCGCCGTCCCCAAATCGAGCTCGCCTGTCATGAACACGATATGCGCCTCCGGCGTGGAAAGCACCTTCACATGAAACTTCTGCGCGTCCAGTTTCACGATTCATCTCCCCTTTCCATGGAATAAATTACGGTTCGGATCTAATCGTCTCGCTTGTGAGAGGCGGGGACATCAGTTCAAATGTATGATTGTTGTTAACGTCTACAGGTTCGATTTGTTCGCTCTTCGTGACCCACCCTCTCGCGATCAACGATGCTTTCCCCGAATTGACGATAATTCTCCCCAAGTACGCGCGATCGCTGCACTTTATATGATTGCCGAAATTGATGTGATAAAGACCGGTCGCGTATCCTGCAAGCGAGAACGGCTTGCCAGGTACGATCGTGGAGTTGATCTCGCGATACGACGAGCCTTCCACATTAAATTTGCTGCCATCCAGCTTATAGAAGAACAGCGTAATATCGGCTGGGTTAGCCGACGTATTCGACAATTGAAACGAGAAATCAAGCGAATCCTCCGGGCTGCAATAATTGTTGACTGGAAGCTGAAAAGCCATCGACTCCGGCAGTGCGCGCAGTTCGCCGGTTGCGACGGTCGGTTCCACCGCTCGGGCCGGAAGCATCAGCATGAAACTTAACGCAATGGTCGGAATAGCGATTCTTTTGATCTTGTTGTTCATCGTGCAAAATCTCCTTTATTCTTTACTGTCATTATAACGTATATGGCGGCTTGTGGCGGATATGATCTCCGTCAGTCGCGTCCCCACTGCAGCTGCTTTTCGCGGAACTCCTTCGGCGAGCAGTGATTGAACTTGCGGAAAATTTTATAAAAATGTCCCATGTTCGTCATGCCGATCTTCTCCCCAATCTCCTCGATGCTCAAATCCTGCGTCAGTAAAATACGCTCCGCCATTTTGACCTTATTGTAATTCACGTAGTCGACGAATGACATCCCCATGACTTTCTTAAAGTATTTAACAAAATGATGATAGCTGATATTGGTCATTCGGCTCGCTTCTTTGACGACGATTTTGCCGCTGATGTTTTTATTGATGTAATCGAGCACCGGCTTCAGACGGATCATATCCGCGTGGTCTTTAAACGGCAGCACTTGACGCGTATCGTTGCGGATCAGCGTGAGCAAAATTTTGCGGATCAGCATGCTGACGGCCATCTCGTAGCCGGGCGACTTCCGCTTTTCCTCTTCGAAAATGTCTTGTATGCTCCGGGCGATTTCCGCCTTGGCGGCGCTGTTCTCCTTGAATATGTAATTGAGCTGGCTGAGCGGCGCATTCACTCTTTCGAACAATTTCATGTACGTCAGCGTCGACGGGTCCAGATATTGATGGCAGTCGAATTGGAAAACGATGTATTCCACCACCCGGGACATATCCCGATGCAGCTGGTTCGGACCGATCAGAACGATATCACCGTCTCCGAGCGGATACATATCCTTATCGACGTATACGTCCAATCGCCCTTTCAAAATATACAGCAGTTCGATTTGCTTGTGATAGTGCCATATATTCCAAAACCCGTCAACCTTTTTGTGAATGAATATTTTTAGCGGGATGAGCGGATTGACATATGAAATTTTTTCGTGGTATGGATTGTCTTCGTCATAAATGACCAATATGCCAAGTCTCCTTTGCCGCCTGCACAAAATCGCGTAGGAAGTAAACCAAATCGCGCATAAACTTTTCTACTGTTTCTATTATAAGATAAAACTGAAACCGCTTAAAACCCATAAATCATAAAGATCTTATGAAGCGGAATCGCATGATGGTATATAAATAAGGAGGGTTACTCTATGTTGCGCAGTCCAAAAAAATCGATAGCTTTGATCGTCATGCTAGCCGTTATGCTCGCAGCCTGCGGCAAGCAAAATGCGGCAACGAACCAAACGCAGGACGCTCCGAATGCGGCGGCACCGAAAGCCTTGAGCACGGAACCGGCCACGATCGTCCTCTATAACCAGCAGCTGTACAGCAAGGAAGAGATGGAACGGATCTTTATCGAGCCGGTGAAAAAGAAGTTTCCGCATATTACGCTCGATATCATTTATCCCGGGAAAGGCACGCAGCTCGCCGACCTGATCGCGGCCGGGACGATTCCAGACATGTTTTTCTTCAAGCCGTATATCGAAGAGTTGATCGAAGCCGACATTCCGCTCACCCTGGATGATCTGATCAAGCAATCGCAATATGACTTGAACAAAATCGATAAAGTCTATTTGGATGCAATCCGTTCGTATTCGCCGGAAGGCAAGCTGCTTGGCGTCCCGGTTACTTCGCAGTTTTACGCTTTATGGTACAACAAGGACATTTTCGATAAGTTCGGCGTACCTTACCCGAAAGACGGCATGACGTGGGAAGACACGATCGAGCTGGCCAAGCAGGTAACCCGCAATGTCGACGGCGTGCAATATCGGGGAATCGACCCGAACAGCTATTTTAATTTCTCGTCGGCGCTGTCCTTGCCGCTCATCGATCCGAAGACGGAAAAGCCGATCATTTCGGACAAATGGAAGTACGTATTCGAAACGATGATGAAGGTGTATAACATCCCCGGCAATAAGCCGGCCAAATTGGTCGACAACCAATTGAACTCCGTGTTCACGAAAGATATGACGCTGGCGATGATTCCTTCATTTAACATTTTATCGTCGTTCAAGGATGCGACAGCCAAAGGCTTGAACTGGGATGTTGTTCAAGCGCCCAGCCATAAGGATGCGCCGAACAAATATTACCAGGTCGATTCCCACATTCTCGTCGTATCGAAGACGAGCAAATATAAGGAACAGGCGATGCAGGTCATTATGGCGGCAACCGCGGAAGATACCCAAATCGCGCTGTCGAGAGCAGGCCGTATGGCGGCAATCAACAGTCCGGAAGTGAAGAAGCAGTTTGCCGCCGACCTGCCGTATACGCAGGGCAAAAACATGCAGGGCATATTCAAAAGCCAGCCGTCGGCATTCACGCTGCAGCATAAGTATAACGGTCTTGTCCGAGCCCCGATCAAAAACGCATTCCAGGACGTGTTCGATGGAAAGACGGATATCAATACGGCGCTTCGTACGGCGGAGGAAAAAGCGAATGCCGCCGTGCAGCAGGCAAAGGAAACCGGCAAATAACAAGCGCTTGTGGATAGAAAGGTGGAAATGGCTTTGAACAGACGTGCGATTCGTTCCCTCGGATGTACGCTTACGGTACTTTTGCTATCGCTCGGGGTCGGCTGTGCGTCTTCCTCTTCCCTTCCCGCTAAAACAAACGCCGATCAGGCGAACGGCAAACCGCAACGAATCGGCCGGGCCGCCTTTACGGACAAAAACAGCGGCGTGTGGGTTGTTGCGCACATGTCGGATTGGCGCAATCATTCCGCCAATTCGTTAAGCGGCATCCAAGGCGCCATTGATATGGGCGTACATATTGTCGAGGTCGACGTGCAGCTGACGAAAGATCACGTGCCGATTCTGATGCACGACGAAACCGTGGACAAAACGACGAACGGAACCGGGAAAGTGGCCGATATGACGCTAGCCGAAATTAAATCGCTGTATTTGAAGCAGCGGCAAGGCGGCGACAACGAGCCTATGACGAGCGAGCGGGTGCCTACGCTGAAGGAAGCAATGGAGCTGGCCAAAGGCAAAGTGATGGTCAACCTCGATAAAGGCTGGGTTTACCGCGACGCGATGTGGGACGTTCTCGTGCAAACCGGCACGTCCGATCACGGTATTTTCAAAAGCGCAGCCAACAATCTGGAAGTGGAGAGCTGGCTGAAGTCCAAGTCGCCGAGACCGCTCTATGTTCAGGTGATGCTCGACAGCCACCTGGATAAGCTGGACGCGCTGCTCCAAGGCGCCAAGCCGGACGCGTTCGAGCTCGTGTTCGGTTCAAAGGACGCGAAGGTGATTGCGGATGAGACGTTAACGAAAATCCGCAAATCCGGCGCGAAGCTATGGGTCAATACGATGATGCCGTCGCAGATCGCGGGCATGAAAGACGTCGAGACCACGTGGGATTGGAGCATCGGCAAAGGGGTTCAGCTCATCCAGACGGACGCCCCTTCCAGGCTGCTCCGTTATTTGAAGAAGGAGTAGCTGCCTCGAACGGCGCGGTTTTCTTCGAAAAGATTCATGCAAATTTGAAAGCCTCCAGTTCCGTTCTTAGAAGCGGTTTTGGAGGCTTTTCATTGTGGGTCAAAACAGCGACATCTGATTGGATTCCGGCAAGTCGCGAAAGCAGCCCATGGACGACAAAATATCGATGACCGCCTTGGATACTTTCGACCGCTGCTGGAAATCTTCAACGGACAGAATGCTCCCTTCGCTCACGGCGGCAGCGATTTGCCTCGCTGCGTTCAGCCCGATGCCGGGAACAGCCGAAAACGGTGGAACGATCGCGTGACCGTCGATAAGAAATCGGTGCGCATCGGAGCGGTAAAGCTGAAGCGGCTTGAATGCAAATCCGCGTGCCGTCATTTCCAGCGCAAGCTCCAGCAGGGAAAGCATGCTTTTTTCTTTCGGCGCAGCCTGCATGCCTTTCGCTTCGATCTCGTCGTACTTTTTCAAAATCGCCTCGTACCCTCTGCAGCACAGGTCGCTATCGAAGCCGTCGCCTCCATCGACCGTAAACGATACGGCGTAAAATTCAATCGGATAATACAATTTGTAATAAGCGGTCCGAACCGCCGATGTGCAGTAGGCCGCCGCATGCGCCCTCGGAAACATGTACTCGATTTTCTCGCACGAATCAATGTACCAATTCGGCACGCCATGCCGCCTCATCGCTTCGATCCATGCCCCGGTCAGTCCTTTGCCCTTTCGCACGCTTTCCGTAATTTGAAACGCGAGCGCAGCGTCCATTCCGCGGTAAATCAAGTACAACATGATGTTATCGCGGCACCCGATGACCGTCTTGATCGTACATATGCCTTGCCGGATGAGCTCCTGTGCATTGCCGAGCCATACGCCGGTTCCGTGCGACAGGCCGGATATTTGCAGCAGGTCCGAGAACGCGGACGGCTTCGTTTCGCTTAACATTTGCCTCGTGAACCTCGAGCCGAAATCGGGAAGCCCGTACGTCCCGACCTCCGTACGAATTTGCTCCGGCGTCACCCCCATCGCCTCGGTGGAATGAAACAGGCTGAGCACCTTCGGATCGTTCATCGGAATGCGCAGCGGATCGACGCCCGTAAGCTCATGCAGCAGCTTCATCATCGTCGGATCGGTATGGCCGAGAATATCGAGCTTGAGCAAGTTTTCGTCGAAGGCATGGTAGTCAAAATGGGTCGTTTTCCACTCGGAGCCCGTATCGTCCGCCGGGTATTGCACGGGTGTAATATCTTCGATCTCGATGTAATCCGGCACGACCACAATGCCGCCGGGATGCTGCCCCGTGCTGCGTTTGACACCGGTGCATCCTTCGGCCAGACGGGCAACCTCGGCGCTGCGCCATGCCGATCCTTTCTGCTCTTCGTACTTTTTCACAAAGCCGAACGCGGTTTTGGCGGCAACGGTCCCGATCGTTCCGGCGCGAAACACGTTTTTCTCGCTGAACAGCACTTTCGTGTAGTCGTGAGCTATCGGCTGGTACTCGCCGGAAAAATTCAGATCGATGTCCGGCACCTTCTCCCCCGTAAATCCCATGAACGTCTCGCAAGGAATGTCCTGCCCTTCGCCGTGCATCAGCTCGCCGCAGCTCGGGCAGCGCTTATCCGGCAAGTCGAAGCCGGAGGCGACCGACCCGTCCGTGAAAAATTCGCTATGCCTGCAAGCAGCGCACAAGTAGTGTGCAGGCAGCGGATTCACTTCCGAAATGCCCAGCATATGGGCGACAAACAAGGAGCCGACCGAGCCTCGCGAGCCGACAAGGTAGCCGTCCTCATTCGATTTGCGCACGAGCCGTTCGGAAATGAGGATGTTCGCGGAAAATCCGTTCTCAATGATTGGCTTTAATTCCCGATCCAGCCGTTCCGAAATAAGGCACGGCAGCGGATCTCCATACAGCTGCTTTGCCCGCATGAAGCATTTTTGCTGAATTTCTTGCTCGGCGCCTTCCAGGACCGGGGAAAACAGCTTTTTCGGAAACAGCTGGATCTCTTCAAAAGCATCGGCAAGCCGGCTCGTATTGGCGATGACCACCTCATGCGCCTTCGCTTCGCCCAGGAATGCGAATTCCTGCAGCATTTCTTCCGTTGTACGGAAATGGACGTCCGGCAGACAGATCTCCTTCAAAGGGCTGAACCCGGTAATGCCTTGAATCGTAATCTCCCGGCAAATGCGGTCCCGGGGATGCAAATAATGGACGTTGCCGGTAGCGATGACCGGCTTGTTCTGCTTCTCCCCGATGTCGCATATGCAGCGAACGGCCCGCTCCAGCGCGTCCCGACCGCCGACCAGCTCCTTCTCCGCCAAATGCATGTACACGTTCATCGGCTGAATCTCCAGCACATCGTAAAACTGTGCCGTTCGCTCCGCTTCATCCGGTGATTTGTTCAGCACCGCCTCGAACAACTCGCCCTTCTCGCAGCCGGATGTGACCAAGAGACCCTCGCGCAGCTCGGCCAGCTTGCTTTTGGGAATGCAGGGCACTTTGTTGAAATATTCCGTATGGGAAAGCGAAATAAGCTTGTACAAATTCTTTTTTCCGACGGCATTCGTTGCGTAAATGCAGCAGTGAAACGGCCGCGAGTGGTGCCATTGCCGGCAGACGTCATGATGGAGTTGATTCAGGTTCACGATGTGACGTTCCGCAGCGTCCTTTATCATATGAAAAAGCACATAACCTAGCGCCTCCGCATCGTCTACGGCACGGTGATGGTTATCGAGGGCCACCTTGAATTTGGCGGCGATCGTGTTCAGCCGATGATTTTTCAAAGTCGGGTATAACAGCCGGGACAGCTCCAGCGTATCCAGCACCGGATGTTCAAGCTCCTCCACGCCGCATGCTCTCAGATTCGCCTGCAGAAACCCTACGTCGAATCTGGCGTTATGGGCGACGAGTACAGAATTTCGTGCGAAATCGACGAAGCAGGGGAGCACGTCGGCGATATCCGGCTGTCCTTGCACCATTTCATCCGTAATGTTCGTCAGTTGGCTGATCGCATACGGAATGCTCTCTTGCGGATCGACGAACGCTGCGAACTTGTCGACAACTTTGCCGCTACGCATTTTTACGCCGGCAATTTCAATGATTTTATTCGACGTTACGGATAAGCCCGTCGTTTCAATATCGAACACAACGTAGGTCGCTTCCGCCAATGCGGCATCGACCGGGTTCATCACGATCGGTACGGCATCGTTAACAACGTTGGCCTCGACGCCGTAAATCATCTTGATTCCGTGCTTTTTGGACGCCTTGTTCGCTTCGGGAAACGACTGCACGTTGCCGTGATCGGTGACCGCAATCGCTTTGTGTCCCCACATCGCCGCCGTTTCGATATACGCTTCGATCGGCGTTATGCCGTCCATTACGCTCATCGCCGTATGCAAGTGAAATTCCACCCGCTTTTCTGCGGCCTCATCGGCCCGTTCGGGGGGCGGAGCGAGCTCGCATACGTCATGCGGCACCAGCATCAGCTCCGGCGGCTGGGAGAACCGGTCGTATTCGACTTTGCCCCGCAGCAATACCCATGCTCCGTCGGCCAAAAGGCTGTAAGCTTGTTTGTCTTCCTTCGATTTGGCGAATATCTTCACCATGATGGAATCCGTATAATCCGTTACGTTGAAAAGGAACAGCGTCGAGCCCGTCTTCAGCTCTTTTGCCTGCAAGCCGAAGATTTGGCCTTGCACCGTGATTCTCGGTTCTTCTTCCTTGATCTCCTGCAGCGGAACGGGCCGTTCGGCGATGGGACTTCCGGCAAGCAGCTTCGTCTTTGGGGCCGATAGGGAACCGGATGCATTCGGCTCGTCTTCTCGCAGCGGCTGCGCAGCATGGAGCGTCATCATGTCCCGCGTCAGGGTCGCCGCTTCTTCCCGTATTTGCATGCCAAACCGGTCGAATTGCCGCACCCCCGCTTCATTCAAGCTAAGTCGTACCGTGAAGTCAAGGGAAAAGGAATCGCGGTAAAATTGCCGCACGCGCTGATCCAGCTGTTTCTTCTTTGCCACTTCCAAGCTGATCCGGTCCAAAAAAAGCAGCGTAACGCCACGTCCCGCAGCTTTTAGCTCGACCGTTTTGATCCATCCATTGGCGGATATGCGGTCATGGACAATGGCATCCTTCACCAGCTCCCAATATTCATGAACGATCGCTTCCATTTCCACTTCGGCATAGCGGACAACAAGGCGGATGTCGGCTACCGACCGGAATGCCGCTTGAATTTTCTCGCAAAAGGTACGGTATACGGCAATCGGGAGCAGCTTCATCATACACAGATGAATCACCCACTCGCGACTTATCCGGTTCACTTCGACTTGATCGATAAACCCGCCCGCAAAAAAGGTCTCCGCCATGTCGGCGGAAATAGCTGCCCGTCCCATCAGCAGCTCGAAACGGTGTCTCTTGTCCGATAATGGATTCACGGCCGTTCCTCCTCTACAATTCCACCCCTTTTTCTGAAATTACAAAACGTACGTTCCCCCGTCAACCGTCAAAAAACGTTGTTTTGAAGCGTCCCCATTCCGGCCGGAACTTTACAATATAAGGAAACCGCATTTCCCGGGACTGGGATTTCTCTTTGTTGCTCGCGCGGACAACGATTTTCAAATTGGACGCAGCCTGTATTAAAAAGTAAACTGGAAAACAACCGTTCGGTCCGGTTGCTTCATAAGCAAAGACCGATTATAAAAAAACAGGAAAAGGACCGATTGAACACTGACACGCTGTTGTCAGCGTTCCTGATATACAGTAATGACATGAAGTCATTCATTGCGATTCCGAATGGTTGGCGTTTCCCCACTACTTACGACTAATGGAGGTTATATGATGATGTATTTAACGGTACAAAGTTTTATTGAAGATTACGAGAACGAATCCATGGCCACGCAAAGGCTATTAGACGCATTGACGGATGAATCCCTCCGGCAGGAGGTGGCTCTCGGTTACCGAACGCTCGGCCACCTGGCGTGGCACCTTGTGCCGAACGGCAGCATGCTGGATCAAGCCGGCTTGCGGTTTGAAGTACCCGCGGCGCGCAATGAGCCGCCGGCATCGGCCGATATCATCGCGCAATCATACCGCTTTACGACTCGGTCGCTGATCGAAGCGGTACGGACACAGTGGACGGACGAAACCCTTCAAGAAACAAACCGTGTATACGAAAACCCATGGAAAAACGGACTGACGCTGTCGATTTTCTTGCGGCATGAAATTCATCACCGCGGGCAGTTGACCGTTTTGATGCGCCAGGCCGGACTGCAGTTCACCGGCGTTTACGGCCCAACCAAAGAAGAATGGGCCGCCTTCGGGATGGCCGCTCCGGCGATATAAACGATTCGCGGCATTATCCATTAACCGCGTAAACCATCAAGAGGCTGCATCATTAGCGACTTTTCCGCCAACGACACAGCCTCTAATTGTTGGAAATATGAAATGCAACGTTGAGTCCTCAGCACCTCTTACTAATGGAATGAGTTCAGCGCTCTCTCCCCTATTGAACACCACCGCAATCGGCTGTTTTATTCCAATGCCACCAGACAAAGCTGCTCTTCGCAAGCTTTTGCCTGAATCGTAAAAACAAACTCCGCTCCTTGTCCGTTCGAGTCTGCCAGCGCAATCGCTCCGCCCATCAGCTGCACCAGATTTTTGCAAATCGCAAGGCCAAGGCCTGTCCCCCCGTATTTGCGCGCCAGCGAGGAATCCACTTGCGTAAATGGCTGAAACAGCATGCTGCGCTTCTCCTGCGGAATGCCGATGCCCGTATCGATTACACGAAATTCGAGCGACAAGCGATGCGCCGGGAGCTTCTGCTGCGACACCGTTACATGGACGCCGCCCTTCTCCGTAAATTTGACGGCGTTGCCGATCAAATTAATCAAGATTTGCCGCAGCCGGGACTCGTCGCCCGTAATGCAATCGGGAATGGCCGCTTCGATATCAGATGTAATTTCCAGCGATTTGCAGCGGCACTCCGGCATGAAAATCTCAATCGTTTCCAGCAAGCAGGCGCGAAGATCAAACGGTTCTTCCTTGATCTCCATTTTCCCCGATTCGATCTTGGACAAGTCCAATATATCGTTAATGATATACAGCAGCGCCGCCCCGCTCCGGCGAATCGTGTCGGCGTATTCCTGCTGTTCCGGGCTCAGCCGCGTCTCCAGCAGCAAATCGGCCATGGCCAGCACCCCATTCAGCGGCGTGCGAATCTCGTGGCTCATGATGGCCAGAAACTGCGCTTTGGCGAGCGCCGCTTGCTCCGCCGCTTCTTTCGCCTTCTCCAGCTCACGCGTTCTTTCGTTGAGCAGCGCCGTCTGCTCCCGGAGCTTGATTTGCGCTACGTGGATGCTGACGAATCCCTGAATCTTCGATTTCAGCGTTCGCGGCGAGAACGGCTTCACGATATAATCGATCGCCCCCACCGAGTAGGCGGTGAAGTAGTCCTGTTCATCCGGCGCCGCCGTCACAAATATGATCGGCACGGCTTTCGTTCGTTCGCGCGACTTAATCCATTGGGCGGTTTCGAAGCCGTTCATACCCGGCATTTGCACATCGAGCACGATGACCGCAAAATCATGCTTCAGCAAACAGCGCAGCGCTTCCTCCCCGGAGGCTGCTTTGACCAAATCATAGTTTTGGTCCTCCAGTACCGCTTCCAGCGCAAGCAAATTTTCCGGTTGGTCGTCGACCAGCAGTATGCGGATCGGTTGTTCCATACCAACCCTCCTCACTTTATCTTGCGAAATATTTTCTCGTGTACATCAATTGATTCATAACAATCGGCATGCTTCGTAAACGTAATCGATTCCTTGGACCCGAGCACAAGATAGCCGCTTGGCGTCAAGCTTTCGTAGAACAGCCCGTGTACCTGGTTTTGCAGCGTCGCGTCGAAATAGATCAGCACATTCCGGCAAAAAATCACGTGAAATTCGTTAAACGACCGGTCGGTTACCAGGTTGTGCTGGGCAAACACAATATGTTCCCTCAGCATCGGATGAAACACCGCCGTATCTCCGGATGCGCCGTAATATTCGGAAAATGCCTCTTTTCCCCCCGCCGAAATATAGTTTTTGGTATATTCCTGCATTTTCTTGAGCGGATACGACGCCTGTTCGGCTGTATGCAGCACCTCTTCGTTAATATCGGTCGCATAAATCGTGGACCGCTCATACAGTCCTTCCTCATAGAGCAAGATCGCCATGGAATATACTTCCTCCCCGGTCGAGCAGCCAGCATGCCAGATGCGTATGGAAGGCACGTGCTTCAGCAGCGGCACCACTCGCTCGCGGAACGCGGCGAACATCGACGGATCGCGGTACATCTCGGTTACGTGAATGACCAAATCGCCGATCAGCCGTTTCATGCAGCGTCGATCATGCAAGATGCGCTCCAGCAACCCGGAGACGCTCTGCAGCTTCTCGGCGTAAATGCGGTGCCAAATGCGCCGCCGCAGCGAGGGATAAGCATAATTGCGGAAATCGTACCCGTAAAACCGATAAAGCCCCTCAAGCAGAAGCTGAATTTCGAGCCGCTCGCGCTCCTCCTCCATCCATTCCTTGCTACCTTCCGGCTCCAACCCCATATCCATATCCATTTTAGCGAACTGCCCCTTTGGGCCGGTGCCCCTATATTTCTCTTCGATGTTATATTCACCGTTTATTTGCACAGCCAAACCCTCATCAGCGAAAGCAGTTGTTCCGTATGAACCGGCTTTGTAATATAGTCCGATGCTCCGGCCTGGATGCATTTCTCGCGGTCTTCCTTCATCGCCTTAGCCGTCAGCGCAATGATCGGCAGCTTATCGAACCGTTCGTCCGCGCGAATCGCCTGCATCGCTTCGTAGCCGTCCATCTCCGGCATCATGATGTCCATCAGCACGAGATCGAAGCCCGGCTCCCCGTCCAGCAATTCCAACGCCTGCCGGCCCGTCTCGGCGAAGGCCACCTGCATGCCGAGACCTTCGAGCAGATTGGACAGCGCGAACACATTGCGAATATCATCGTCGACGAGCAGCACTTTGCGTCCCGAGAAGTCGGCTTCGATGCTGTGCAGCTTTTGCAGCAGCTGCTTCTTCTCTTCCGGCAGCCGCTCTTCCACCCGGTGGAGGAACAGAGCGGTCTCGTCAAGAAGCCGCTCCGGCGACTTCACATCTTTGATAATGATCGACTCGGCGTATTTTTTCAGCCGCAGCTGCTCGTTTTTGCCAAGCGTCGTTCCGGTGTACAAAATGATCGGAATGCGGCGCAAAGTTTCATCCGCCTTGATCCGGTCGAGCATCTCGTAGATCGGAATATCGGTCAGCCCGTAGTCGAGCACGATACAGTCGTACGGCTGTTCCGCCAGCCGCGCAAGCGCCTCGGCCCCGCCGGCCGCCGCCGTAATGCTCACATCGTCGTGAGCGATCAGCTCGGTCAACCGGCTTCGCTGCGCTTCGTCCGGCTGGACGATCAGCAAATTGCCGATATGCCGGTCAAGGAATTTCTGGATATGGACAAACGCTTCCTCCAAGCTCTCTTTGCTTGTCGGCTTTTGCAGCCAAGCGATCGCTCCGAGCGAAAGCCCCTGGTGGATTTCGTCGACAACCGAAATAATGTGAACCGGGATATGTCGGGTCGCCGCATTGTTCTTGAGCTGCACGAGCACGGACCAGCCGTCGATGACGGGCAGCTGAATATCGAGCAGAATCGCGTCCGGCAGCCGTTCTTTCGCCAGTCGAAGACCCGTATCGCCCTGCAGCGCGACGATCGCTTTAAAGCCCCGGCTTCGCGCCATATCGAGCAAAATGGTCGCAAAATGCGGGTCATCTTCAATGATAAGCAGCACTTTGTCGCCCTCGGCAACCGAATCGCGGTCATCCGCAAGCGATGCCGCCTTCCCGGCGGGAGGCGTCGTACCGGGAATCGCCAGCGCCGGTTCCGGCCGCACCCGTACCGCCTCATTGGGCAGCGGGGATTCCAGAGCAGACGGCAGCTGTACAAGCGCCGTCGCCGCCTCGCGGGAGGCGGGAGAAAAGCTCATCGGCAGCCAGAGTGTGAACACGCTGCCTTTGCCTTCTTCGCTTTCAAGCTCGATCGTGCCGCCCATTAAAGCGGCAAGCTGGCGGCTGACGGACAGACCTAGGCCGGTCCCTCCGTATTTGCGGCTCGTCGTGCCGTCCGCTTGCTGGAACGCTTCGAAAATCATTTGCTGCTTCTCCGGCGGAATGCCGATCCCGGTATCTTCTACGACAAAAGCGATCATCGGCCTGGGATCGGTGACAAGCCGCACGGCAAGGCGAACTCCGCCGCTCTGCGTAAATTTGAACGCGTTGGAAAGCAAGTTCTTCAATATTTGCATCAGTCGTGAGCTATCCGTATGAATATGGAGCGGCACGCCGTTCTCCACGTGTATTTCAAAGTCAAGCGCTTTGTTCTGGGCAAGCGGTTCGAACGATCTGTTGGCGTATTCGACGATCTCCGCAACGCCCACCTGCTCCTGACGAATTTCCATCCGTCCCGATTCCACTTTCGCCAAATCAAGCACATCATCGATCAGCTTCAGCAGATCGCAGCCGGAGGAATAGATCGTATCGGCATATTCCACCTGTTTGCCGGTTAGATTGCCGTCTTTATTCTCTTTCATCAGCTGCGACAGTATCAGCAGGCTGTTAAGCGGCGTGCGCAGCTCATGCGACATGTTGGCCAAAAACTCGGTTTTGTACCGTGAAGCCACCGCCAGTTCGAGCGCATGTTTCTCGAGCGATTCCTTTGTAATCTCAAGCTGGCTGTTGATTTCCTCCGTCTCGCGAACCTGCACCTCCAGCTCGGCGGTCTTGCGCATCAAGGCGTCGTTGGCCTGCTCCAGCTCCTCCTGCTGCCGCTGCAGCAGCTCTTCCGAAGCCTGGAGGACCCTCGTCTGCTCCTCCAGCTTTTCATTGGACGCCTTCAGCTCATCCTGCTGCGACAGCAGCTCCTCGGATTGGCTCTGCAGCTCTTCGGTCAACGCTTGGTGGATGCGCAGCAATTCCTCATTGTGCAGTCGGCTTTGCAGCGCATTGAGCAGCGTACCAAACGTATCGCTCATTTGATCGATCAGTTTTTGCTCAAGCTCGGATATGGGTTTCACCGAGACGAGCTCGAACACGCCCAACACGTCATCGGTATAAAGGATCGGCTGTATCGTAATCATAAGCGGCTCGATGTCGCCGTAGGCGGAACGAATCTTGGCGTAATCGCCCGACGGAACCTCGACGCGAATCGGCTTGCCATCCTTGGCGCATTGGCCGGCAAGACCTTCACCGATCTTGAACTGCGGGATGGGATTCGCCTCTGCGTAAGCATACGTTCCCGTCAGGTACAATTGTTGTTCCCTGGCAGATTTTCCGGCAACGTAGAACGCGCCGCTTTGAGCGCCTACAATGCGGGAAAGCTCGCTTATGAAAATCGTAGTCATTTCCTCGATCGACTCGGTCTCTTGCATTTGGAACCAGACGCTGGCCGACTTGGATTGCAGCCAGATCGTATCTTCATTGATCCGAACAAGCGCCTCTTCCTTTTTGCGCGTGGCTTGCAAGTCGTCTGCGAGCTGATTGAACAATACACCGAGCTGGCCGAGCTCGTCGTTTGATTTTACCTGATAACGGTATGCGTTATCCTCCCAGTCCCCGCTGGTAAAATGGTTCATCATATCCGACAACGACGACAACCCGCGCGTCAGGCTCGCGAGAATCCAAAGGATAAGGGCGATACCGAGCAGCACCCCGGGAACGGCCAATAGGAGGACGTAGTTCGTCGTCCGCTTATTGTCGTTCTGCGTATCCGCAATGGCCTTGTCCATCGCATCCTCTTGGTATACGCTGATTGCGGTCATGCTGCTCATAAAATCTTCCAGCAGCAAGGCGCCGGTCGTATTGCGAAGCAAGTTCGCCTCCTCCCGTTTTCCTTCCTGATGCAGACTGACAGCTTGATCCTTGAATTCCAAATATTTTTTGCCGGTATTCATCAATTCGACGGCGAGCCTCTTTTCTTCGCTGTCTTGAAACGACGTCTCGATTTGGCTCATCTGGGTTGTCACTTTTTTGCTCAGGCTGCGGATCAAGTCCGAATTTTTTTTCTCGCTGTCTAAGTTATTGGCCAAGAGCAAGTTTCCGACGGCTCTCGTCAAATCGGCGGCATCGCTGCGCATCTGCGCCGTCAGCTTCACTTTCTTATACCGATTTTCGTAAATATCTTGAATGGAGGCATCGCTGCCCGTCAAACGGTTCACGCCAATACCCGCAAGCACAAACAGCAAAATCAGCATAATGCTGAATCCCATAATCAGCTTGGTTTTAATTTTCATACGTTTTTGTCCACTCCTTGCCACAAGAAAAAACTCGGACCATAACCGATGGGTCCGGTCGCATATGCCGATCCCGCCCTATGTCGCTTTGATCAGCACCATGCAAATGTCATCGCTCTGCGCTTCTCTTGTATGCACCGGGAGCAGTTGATCGACGAGCACGTTCGGATCAGGCTCCCGGTATACGTTATCGCGCAGCCGCTCCGCAAGCACGTCGTATTCCGGCACCTCGTCCGGATGATCATCGGACAGCGGGATCGATTCGAGCAGCCCATCGGTATAAAGCGCAATGCGAATCGGGTTATCGTATGTGAAGCTGCTGCTCGTAATATCCATCTGATCGAAAAAACCGACGGCACAGCTGCCTTGGCTTAGCAATACCGGTGCTTTCCCCTCTTCGAAAAGCAGTCCGGGGGGATGTCCGGCATTCACGTATTCGACTTTTTTTCGTTTCGTGTCGATGAGCAAGTAAATGGCCGTAAAATAATAGTTGACGGAAGGTTTTTTGCGATTTAATTGGTTCATATAGCGGTTCAGCTCCGCAATGACGAATTCCGGAGATACGAAGCGGATGATCGTGTCCTGCATGACGGAGGAGATGAACATGCATACAAGCGAGGACGAAATGCCGTGCCCCATCATATCGAGCAAAATAACGCCGTACCGATCCTCGTCGATCCGGTACCAAGCATATAAATCGCCCGCCAGCTCGGAGGACGGATAATAGGCGGCGCGTATTTCTAGCCGATCCCTTTGAAGAGGCGGACTCAGCACGCTCGACTGCACTTGCTTCGCCAGCTCCAGCTCGCCGCGCAGCCTCGCTTCGTATTCTTTGTGCCAGTCTTTCTCGTATTTGAGCCGCAATGCGACGCGAATGCGAGCGATCAGCTCGACTTTGTTGACCGGCTTCATCACGTAATCGCTGGCACCCGCCTCCAGCGCCTCCGCGAGCTTGATGGAATCCCCCACGGCCGTAACGATAATGACAGGGATATCCTTCAGCCGCTCGTCCTGCTGTATGCGCCGGCATGCTTCAATGCCGTCCAATTCGGGCATCATCATGTCCATGAGTATAAGGTCGACTGGGATGCTGCCTGCCTCGGCATGCTCCTGCAGCCGGTTCAGCAAATCCCCGGCGGATGCGAACTTCCAGAAGGAATCGTAGCCCGCGCTTTTTAATATTTTTTCTATCACGATAAGATTGACCGGATTGTCGTCTACAATGGCAATATTCATGCTTGTTGTCGCTCCCCGCTCTATTGGCTGTACGGCCCTGAAAGACCGCCGGCGGTACGTGCCTAATAATTAATTATAACGACTTTATTTAATTTATGTAACCTTAAAGACAGAACGGTGAATCAGGAGAGTAAGGAATGGTGCCACGTTTTCATCGCTTTAGGATTCAAGGGAGGATGAGGGCAATTCAACATGAATCACATAGCTCTCAAATGATGCGAAAGCTTTTCAAACTAAAAACTATGAAATTAGATCTAGTACGCAGAAGTAAAATATTGTATAATCATATCCGTTGTCCATTTTTATAGGTCTTTTCGCTTATACTTTTGGATATTATACTAAAAAGAGAGTAGGAGAGAATGTAATGCTTTTCAAGTCAGTACGCAGCAAGATCAGCGCATTTTTAATTTTTTCAATGCTCGCGAGCACCTTTTTGCCGGTTCTGGCATCCGGTGCTGAAGCCGAGTTCAAAGACATCGCCGAATCTTACGCTCAACGAGAAATTATGTCTTTGGCTGAGGCCGGTATTATTTCTGGTTATGAAGACGGGTACTTCCAACCACGCAAAGAAATGACTCGTGCAGAGCTGGCTAAAATTATCGCATTAACTATGGGATTAAAGGAAAATGCGAATAAAGCCGTAATGTTCAAGGACGTTGATGCAACAAGTTGGTACGCGGGATATGTAGGGTCATTGGTCGAACACGGCATCGCTCAAGGAACTTCCGAGACCTCTTTTTCTCCTGATGCGAAAGTGACCCGTGAAGAGCTTGTTGTTTTCTTTATTAGAGCGTTAGGGTTAGAAAACGCAGCCAATCAAGCTGCGGTTGAGCTGAATCTGTCGGATATAGCTTACATATCTTCATGGGCAAAGGCCGACGTTTTATTGGCGTTTCAATTAGGTCTAGCGAACGGGATCGAAAATAGCGATGGAACTTTGAGGTTTGATCCTAAGAACAATGCGGAGAGACAAGCCTTGGCGCGATTGGCTTATGAAATCAGCATAAACAAAGCAAAATTTGTTGATAGGGTAAGAGAATCCGGGGATAAAAAAGCAACAAGTACCGAAGAAGCTGTTACTGCAACCGAACTTCCGACTGTAAGCAATATTTTGGCGGTAGACAACACGAGTGTAGAGGTTACCTTCGGCAAATCTGTCGAATCCGCTGATAAAGCTGACTTTACATTTGATAACGGTTTGAATGTAACGCAGGCAGATATAGATGCTGGCGACAAAAGCGCTGTTCTGTTGACCACGACCGCCCAAATGGAGAACGTAAAATATAAATTATTTTATAAAGGCAAAGATACAGGGAAAACGGTGTTTGGGGTTGCGGCGCCGGTCAGCGGGGGCAGCAGTTCTGACTCCGGATCAGACAGTTCGGATCTTCGTTTACCCAGCGTGGTTACCGACGGCGATAATGTTACCATTAACGAACCGGGCGTTACATTATCGGATATGGTGATCGCTGGCGACCTCATCATTAGCAAAAGTGTTGGCAATGGCGAAGTATACTTAAAGAATGTAACCGTTAAAGGTAAAACATATGTTTATGGCGGCGGCGAGAATAGCATTCATTTGGAAAACGCAGTAATGCTAACCGTTATTGTTGATAAGAAAGATGGCACGGTTCGTCTGGTAGCCAGTGGAAAAACGGTTGTGCAAGAAATGGTGCTGCAAACAGGAGCAAAAGTGGAAACGAATAATGGTACGAGTATTAATAACGTGACGTTGTCTAACGAGCTTCCATCGGGTACGCGCATTACGTTGTCCGGAGGATTCGAAACGGTCAATGTAAACGCAAGCGGCATAAAAATCGAACTTCCGTCGGGCAGCATTCAAAATGTAAATGTCGCTAGCAATGCGGGCGGCACCGTAATGCAAACGTCTAGCGAAAGCACCATCGTAAAGATGATATTGAATGCAGCGGTCAGCATTTTGGGACAGGGCACAATCAAAGACGCAACGATTAACGCTGCAGGAGTAACGATGGATAAAGCTCCAACGAATATGACTGTAGGGAACGACGTACCGATCGATACGCCAATAAACATCGGGGGATGCGAAAATACAGTTGCCTTCAGGCCTACCGTCGAAAATCTTGTGGTAAACGTAGGTGAGGCCGTTTATGCAACAAGCCCCCGCGATGGAGTGATGTATCTTGTTCCATATAGCATAAAGGTTCCTGCTGCGAATGACGACAAAGGCGTGGCAGAACAAATCCCGTACCTCGATGCTGCGGTTGCGGCCGGAGCGGCCAAGAAAGCGACGGTTCAGACAGGCGTGCGCACGTGGTTTGAAACAACGGCCTCTATGATCAATAGCAATTCAAACATTTACTATAGGCTTTTTGTTATCGATAAAAATATGCAGGTTTCCAGTACCGTTACCAACATTGTTGTTTTGGCTGACGGAAAAACACCGCTTTCTATGTTGACCTCTTCCATTAGTTCTACTGCAGGCTACAAATCCGTAACAATCTTATATAACCGTGACATCATGTTCGTTCCTGGGAAGAATCCGGCTGAAACCGTAACGTTTTCTGCCTATGGCAAGCCTGACCGCTATCTCGATATGAGCGAAATCACCATTGATCGAAACAAACTGATTTTGCGCCCGAAACAGCCGGTTGCCAGCAAACAATTTGGTTACCGCATCGCTTCCGGGATTGTGCAGACGTTGGATGGGAACTTCAAGTCCATAGCTCTCGATATTACAAATCTGTCGACAAGCGGAACCTTGGAAATGGTCTCTCCGGGATTGGTTTGCAAAAAAGTAACCGCCAAAGTGGGGACCGTTTTGAAATTCAAAGCAAGCTCCAACAGCGTCTCGAAACAAGAATCAAACAGACAAGACACCGTGTACTTGCTGCTGAATGACATGATCGCAAGCGGCTATTCCAGTTTGGACAGACCCAAATTCGACGAGCAAGTTGCCAAGGGATTCGGACGGAAAGTCAGCTTGACCGGCGATGGCAGCGCTCAAGAGTATGAAATCGACACTTCCAATCTGCCAGCGCTTACCTATAGATTGGTTCTCGTGTTCGGGGGTCCTAGCATCACTGTAGAGCTGACCGAATAAGTAGTAAGAATACAATCTCTGTTCTAGATATTTTTGACACATAGCTATCATGTAGAAAAAAAACGAAGCCACCAATAAAATATTGGTGGCTTCACTATTTTATGCAGCGTTAAAATTCGCCATCTCTACACTTCATCCCACAAACGGCGCACATTCTCAAGCCCGAGCTTGGCACCCGTCTTGCACTCTTCCATTCCTTCGAATTCGATGGACACGTACCCGTCATAACCGGATTGTTTAATCACGCTGAGCACCTGCCGCATCTCAATATCCCCGTTGCCGACGATCGCTCCGCGCAAATAGTTGCCTGACGCCGTCTGGAACCACCCGGTTCCCGGATTGCGGTCCGACGGACGGCGGTAAAAGTCTTTAATATGCACCATCGAGGCATAGGCGATATTTTTTTTCACGGCGGATACCGGGTCTTCGTCTACGCACAGGAAGTTGCCGACATCGAGCGTCGTTCTGAAATTGTCGCGGTCTACCGCGTGAATGAGCGCTTGAACGCGGTCGCTTGCCTGAATGTAGTAGCCGTGGTTTTCCATGCTCGTGACGATGCCGTACTGCGCAGCGTAGTCGGCGATTTGCCTGCAGGCCGCGGCGAGCTTCTCCAAGTCCTCGTGAAAGCGGGCAATGGAAGTATCCTTGCGCGAAGCGACGTCGTGCCGCATCCGCTTGACGCCCAGACGGCTCGCGATGTCTACCTCCCGCTTCACCCGCTCGATCTCCGCTTCGTATTCCTCCTGCGTATCTTTAATGAAATTGGCCCCGATCGCATAGTTAGACACATCGATTCCGACGGCAGCCGCCTTTTCCCGAATCGCATCGATCAGTTCGGGATTGTCTACCAAGCTAAAACCTAGAGGCACAATTTCAACATGCTCGCCTCCGTGCTCGACGATCCAGTCGATGACGCCAAGAATGTCCATTTCCCCCGATCTTAACGCACGAACGAGACTGTAGGAGCTTAAACCGAGCTTCATTGGGACACGACCTCCTGACGGGAACCGTCGAACCGGATCTCGATGCCTTTCTCGGCCGATTCGTAAATTCCGCACAATATTTTCATGATTTCAAGCCCATCCTCTACCGGGCTAAGCGGCGCATTGCCGGTCTGGCAGCATTCGACGAAATGATTGATCTCATTTTGGAATGCGGCTGTCACGTTCAGCGATTTATGATCGGTTTGCGGCACAACGTTCAAGATCGTATTATGCTTCTCCGCAACGATCGTCACCGCCGGCTCCAGCTCGACTCCGCCTTTTTCGCCGAACAGCTTGACGACCGTCTCGTCCTGCTTCGCATGCAGCGTAAAGCTGACGTCTACCAAGAGCGACGCGCCGTTCTCGAAACGAATGACCGCGTTGGCCATATCCTCTACCGTATTTTTGCTGGCATCGTAATCGGCCGCTTTATAGAACGACAAATTTTTCACGTTGGAACGGTTTCCAACCTTCCGGTATGTATTTCCGGTGATGGATGCGACTTTCGGCCGGCCCATCAAGTACCAGCACAAATCGATCACATGCACGCCGATATCGATCAGCGGGCCGCCGCCGGAGCGGTCCTGGTCCGCGAACCAGCCGCCGGGATTGCCCAGCCTGCGGATGCTGCTGGCTTTGGCATAATAAATTTCGCCAAGGTCGCCGCTCTCGATAAACTGCCGCATGAGCTGGGCGTTGGCGTCGTATCTGCGCACAAAGCCGACCTGCAGAATGTTCCCCGTCTCCCGCACCGCCTGCTGCACTTTGAGCGCTTCCTCCACCGTCCGGCACAGCGGCTTTTCCACCAGCACGTTTTTGCCGGCACGCAGTGCGGCGATACTGATCTCCGCGTGCGTATTGTTCCATGTACAAATGCTGACGGCATCCACGTCCGGATCGGCCAGCAGCTCATGGTAGTCGGTATATACTTTGGTTGCACCGTATTTGGCGGCCTTCGCCTGCGCTCTCGCTTCATTCAAATCGCAGATCGCATAAATGGTCGCTTGCGCGTTTTTTTGATAAGACAGCAGATGATGCTCCGAAATGGAACCTGCTCCGATGACGCCGATGTTCAATTTCTCCATGCAAAAAGCCACCTCCGGATAATGTCAAAGCTATGTACTATATCGTCAAATTACCACGACTTCCCCGAGGAAGGAATGCACTTAATGATCAGTTGCATGGACTATAGCGTCAGTTTGGCCCGAGTCGACTTTAGAGCATGCCGCAGCCTTGCCAATACAACAAAAAAACGCAAACCCGGCAAAAGCCGGATCGGCAGTTTCGATTGTATTGCGGTATCGGGCCTATACTTTGTCTTCCAACATATGAACGATTTCTTTCAGACGAGCCGCATATTCCTTAATCTTGTCGTCATCGTAGCGTAACGACGGACCGGACATGCTGATTCCCGCGACAACCTGCTTCTTCTTGTTCAAGATCGGCATCCCGACGCATTTAATGCCGAATTCGTGCTCCATGTTGTCAATGGAATAGCCTCGGGTTCGAATCTCCGAGATTTCCTTAAGCAGCCTATCCGGCTCCGTGATCGTATGATCCGTGAACTTCCGGAGCCCTTTGGCGATAATCGAATGCAGCACTTCCTCCGGCAAGTAGGCCAGCATCGCTTTTCCGATCCCGGTGCAGTACAGTGGAGCCTTTACCCCAAGCATCGATCTTGTGGAAAGCTGATGCTTCGGCGAGGAAGAATCGAGATAAATCACTTCTCCCTCGTTCGGGATTCCCAAATAGACAGTCTCGTTGGTGAAGTCCGCCAGCTCCTGCATATATGGCAATATCAGCTTCCGCAGATTGATGTTGCTGGAAATCACATGTCCCAGCTCCAATATTTTCATGCCGAGCCTGTACTTTTCGTTTTCCGGATTTTGCTCCAAATAGCCCGCTTTGACGAACGTATCGACGATGTTGTGCACGTTGCTTTTATACAGTCCGAGCATCCCGCTAATTTCGGTAATGCCTAGCTCCGGCTGATTGACGGTAAAACAATCAAGCACTCTGAGCGCTTTATACAACGACTTCACTTTTATTTCATCCGGCATCGCTACAACCTCTTCATATCCATTATTGAGCACTACTATGTTCCTTATCTCATAACCAGGTTCCCGAAAAAACCATACGTTAATCATAAGGGAGTCCATGTTTTTTTACAACTTGTATTTTCAAAAAAACGATGCGTGCGCCGGACTGTCCAACGGCTTGTACGGCCTGCTGGCACGTAGGCAATGCATTCGATTCATGTTATTCTAAACGCAGTGGAGCTGCCGGACGGAAGCGATGAAACGGAACTAACCCAACGGAAGGAACATAGGTCATGCCCTCACGGAAGGAAGATTGGACCGGACAGCCGGTCCGCATCGTAGAGAACCGCCATATCAGCAACAGGCCGACGCGAATCGTTGACCTGAAAGTGGATCCAAGCAGGCTCATGCTGAAATCGCTGACCATTCTCAACGTCGGACATATTCCCGAGCGGATCCACTACCGGGAGCAGGCGCATTTTCAATATTGGGCGATCGTATACATTGCCGAAGGCTCGGGTAGCTACCGGTACAACGACTGCGAGCCGCAGTTGGTGAGGAAAGGAAGCATGTTCGTTTTCTCGCCGGACGGCACGTTCCATTACGGACCGGGGGCGGGCGAATCATGGGATGAGCATTATTTTACGATTGAAGGTACGCGGATTCAAGAATGGCTGGATACAGGGTTGATCGAACCCGGCAAGGTCAAACAAACGACGGGCGATCATCACGCCAAAATAACCCGGATCGGCCTGCTCATGGCCAGCGGTATCCCGGGCCATATCGATCAGGCGGCGCTGCTGCTGGAATCGTTGCTGTTCGACCTCGCGCTAAGCTCGCGGCTTGCACCCCAATCAGCCGAAGCCGAAAGCAAAAACGATCTCATGGAAGATATCGCCGACTGCTTATATCGGCCGTTCGAAGCCAAAGCGTTATGCGAAAAGCATCATATTTCCGCCTCCACGCTCAGACGATCGGTTGCGAAATATACCGGCTATCCCTTGAACGAGTATATCCATCGGCTCAAAATCGCCGAGGCGAAAAATATATTGCTCAACACCGACCAATCGGTCAAAGAAATCGCATCCGCCTTAGGCTACGGCGATGCCTTCTACTTCTCCCGCCTGTTCAAAAAATTCGTCGGCGTCTCGCCTAACCATTATCGCCACTCACTATAGATGGCGCAACGTCATGGCATGCGATGACCGGTTTCTTCCCTACCCAGCCGCTGCCGCGCCGTTCTCGCGAACCGGTTGCCGGCACATCGCTTATGAATGCGCATGCCAATGACGAACACGACAAAATCACCTTCGAGCTGAGCCGTAAACCGGCCGAGAACCACTTTTGCCATGCCTTGCCTCCTCCATTGTTTATGTTCTCCCGCTTTCCAGCAGCGCCAAATGTACTTCATAAAAACGCATAACATCCTTTTCCCCGTACAGATGAGCGGACTGAAACGCGCCGTAAAATATAGTGAACAACGCTTTCACCGCCGTTTCCACATCGACCTCCTCGCGAAGGACACCATCCTCCCGCGCATTGCCGAAACAGCTCAAGCAGGCTCGGCTCTTGGGCAAAGTGTCAATCCTTATTATGCTTTGCCCTGCCGGAATCCGCCCCATCTGAGCGAAGAAGCGGTTTAGACATAGCGATACCTTGGATAAAACAGCTTCTTTTGGGGAAAATGAAAAAAAAAGGAAGAGGCTGCGCGATGGACTTATTCAAATCTATAAGCCGCTTGTTGTTTCGATCCAAACGCCAGCGTCTGGCGATGAACGAAACCTTCATCACCGATGCGCAGATGCTGTCCTCGGATTTTAATCAAAATATAAAAAAACTGGAAGGCCTTTTTACCGAATGCGCGGATATCGTTTTCCACCGTTTTCAAGCGTTCCACCGCCTCAACGCCGTTCTTATTTATTTTGAAGGCATGTCCAATACGGAGCTGACCAATGAGCACATTGTGGCCCCGCTTCTGCGGCCGCAGGAAATACCCGGAGAAGATGTCCGCACGGCGGTCATGAATTCCATATCCTCCTCCCATACGAAAGAGATCGTAACATACGCCGATATTGTAGAAAATCTGACGATCGGGAATCCTGTCCTTCTCGTGCAAGGGAATCCTTATGCCGTCTCTGTCGGCCTCGCCAGCATCACGAAGCGTTCGATCGAAGAGCCTACCGCCGAGTCTGTAGTCCGCGGGCCCCGGGAAGGCTTTACGGAGTCGATCGGCATCAACACGACATTGCTTCGCAAAATCATCAAAAGCCCGGCGCTCAAGATGAAGTCGGTCAAAATCGGCCGCTATACGCAAACGCAAACGATGATTGCCTTCATCGACGGGATCGCGGACCGCGCATTGATCGAAGAAATGGAAACCCGCTTGCGCCGAATCGACATCGATGGCATATTGGAGAGCTCCTATATCGAAGAGCTTATCGAAGACAATCCATATTCGGTGTTTCCGCAGCTGATCTCGACCGAACGTCCCGATGTCGTAAGCGCCAATTTGCTGGAGGGCCGGGCGGCGATTCTTGTGGACGGTACGCCGTTTGCTTTGGTTGCGCCGATCAATATTTTCTCCTTATTGCAATCGCCGGAAGATTATTACGAACGATTTTGGGCCGGTTCGGTCATTCGCTGGCTGCGGTATTTCTTCTTTATGATCGCACTTGTCGTCCCTTCGGCTTATGTAGCGGTTCTAACGTATCATCAGGAGATGATCCCGACGTCGCTTCTGCTCAGCGTAGCGAAATCGAGGGAAGAAATTCCGTTTCCGGCCCTTGTCGAAGCGCTCGTGATGGAAGTGACGTTCGAGGCGCTGCGCGAGGCGGGGGTTCGCCTGCCCAAGCAGGTCGGCGCCGCGGTCAGCATCGTCGGCGCTCTCGTTATCGGCCAAGCGGCCATATCGGCCGGGCTTGTCTCCGCTCCGATGGTCATGGTCGTCGCCATTACCGGCATCGCCTCCTTTACGATTCCCAGATACGCTCTCGGCATTTCCGTAAGAATCTTGAGGTTCCCCCTTATGTTCTTGTCCGGTATGCTGGGGCTGCTTGGGCTCATGCTTGGGCTCATTACGATATTTGTCCACTTAAGCGCGCTGCGCTCCTTCGGCGTTCCGTACTTGGCCCCGCTGGCACCCCTCCATCCGCGGCTAGGCCGGGTCTTATCGAAGATGCCGCTATGGTCAAGAGATTCGCGTCCGCTTCAGACAGGTCAAAATAATTTGTACCGGCAGGCTTCCGGATTGAAGCCGGGACCGGAGCAAGGAAATGAATCATGATGCTCGAGAAGGGTAAAATATCCGCGCTCCAAATGGGAATCCTGATGTACCCGACGATAATGGCTACGGCCATTCTCGTCGTACCTTCCATCACCATCAAGCATGCTGAGCGGGATATGTGGATTTCGCCGATTTGGGGTTCTTTTGTTGGGTTTGCTCTAACATACATCACCTATCAGCTTCATAAGCTGTATCCGGGTCAAAGCCTGATTCAATACAGCGAGCGGGTGTTCGGACGTATACTGGGCAAATGCTGCGGGCTCCTATTTCTTATGATGCAATTGCACGATACGGGGTTTGTCATCCGGGAATACGGAGAATTTGTCATTGGCAACTTCCTTTCGCGTACCCCGGTCGTCATGGTCATGGGCAGTCTGGTGTTGGTATGCGCCTTTGCCGTCCGCAGCGGGGTGGAGGTCATTGCCAGGTGTGCTCAGTTGTTCGTCCCCGTGTTCATATTGTTGCTGCTGCTGCTTATGCTGCTGCTCGGGCCGGAATACGACCCTCATAATATGCTGCCCATGCTGGAGAACGGGATCGGCCGTTCCTTAAGAGGCTCACTCACGGTTAATAGCTGGTTCAGCGATTTTGTCATGCTCACCTTTTTGCTACCCGCCGTGTCGGATCCAAATAAAGGACGCAAATGGGGAATCATTGCGGTCGTTTCCATTATGCTGACGATGGTGATCACGAACATCGCTATCCTGATGTTATTCGGCGATTTAACGGCCGGCTTTAATTATCCGTTCATGGTCGCGTCCCGTTATATCGGCCTCGCGGATTTCGTGGAGCATCTGGAAGCCATAACGATGGCGATATGGGTACTTGTCATCTTTATCAAAATGTGCATCTACTACTATGTATTCGTGCTCGGCACCGCCCAATGGCTGAAGCTCTCGGATTACCGGCTCCTCGTATTTCCGGTCGGAATCTGCATTGTGGCGCTGGGGATTTGGGTCACGCCAAACATGCAAGTGATGGCCAAGTTTTTCGATTCCTCCGGCTTGTTTTACAGTTTATCCGTCAAAGCGCTGCTGCCTGCGCTGCTATGCGCGGTGGCACTGGTAAGGCATAAATTCCGTTCCCGGCCTGTGCCCGGTAGCAAAACAAGATAGTGAGCGCTAATGAACCCTTCGAGGAGATATGCAACATGACGCCAGCCACCATTACAACAAAGCTCAAGTTTCTCCTCCTGATTCCCTACGCATGTTCCGTCCTGCTGTTAACCGGCTGCTGGGACCGCACGGAGGTTAACGATTTGGCAATCATCATGGCAGCGGGGTTGGATAAAAAGACGGAAAAGACGGTGGAGCTCTCCGTCCAAGTATTTGTTCCAAAATCATCCAAAACCGGTGGCGAAGAGCTGGCCTCCGCTTCCAGTGCGGGCGGAACCGGCCAGACGCTGGTTCGAGCGGCTGAAGGATATACGCTGGCTGACGCCATATCCAAGCTGCAGGAAAAGCTGCCGCGCATCATCTTTTGGGGCCATGCCGAAATTTTCATTTTCGGCGAACAGATCGCCAAGGAAGGGCTTAGCGAGCATATCGATTTCCTCGCGCGGGCGCCAGGGCCCCGCGAACGCGCCAACCTGTTTATCAGCAAAGGCACGGCCAAAAACATCTTAAGACTTCTCCCTCCTTTGGAACGAAGTTCGGCCGAAGTATTAAGAGAGCTGGCCAAAGCGCAAACCGGACTGAGCGTAACGATCAAAGATTATGCTCAAATGATGATCGGAGGCTCTGACGCTTCTGTGCTACCCTGGATTGACATCGTGCCGCCTGAGCCTGAAGCGCCCCCTTTGCAATCGATCGGATTCATTAACGGCTCCGCCATATTAAAACAAAACCGCATGGTCGGCTGGATTGACGATCGCCTGACCCGAGGTTTGCTGTGGCTCCGCAATGAAGTGAAGACGGCCACGGTCACGATCGAGCCGAAAGAAGCGGAAGGTCGCGTGTCGCTCTCCCTGCTTCGCGCCCGGACGGAACTCGTTCCGCGGATCGAGAACGGCGTGTGGAGCATGACGGTCAAAATCTATACGGAAGACGATATCATTCAGAATACGACGATACTGGATTTGTCCGATCCCAAGCTGTCCCACAGTATGGAACGGCAGCTCGCCGAAGCGATCGAAGCCCGAATACGGGCGGTGCTGGTCAAACCGCAAAAGCAGTGGAACGCGGACATTTTCGATTTCGCCGAGGCATTTCGCAGAGCGTACCCGAAAGAATGGAAGCGGGCCAAAACGCAGTGGGACGACATCTTTCCCCATGTAACCGTCCATATCGAGTCCAAGGTTAAAATATTGCGGACCGGCTTGTCCTCATCCGGCGTGATCAATTTGGAAAGAGAGAAGATGAACAAATGAAGTGGGGTACATTCATCGTAATTACTTTGGCCGCATTGATGATGATTTTGTTTGAAAATCCGCAAATGGGGCGGTATTCGGGGAAAGATAAGCTTGCTTTTTCGGTACTGCTCGCGTTTGGATGGGTGATAACGCTGCTGCTCGTCATCTATCCGGAGCTGCCCGGCCCGACCCAGTTGGTGGATGCGGTGTATAAGCCGCTGAGCAAGCTAATCGAAAAGTGAGCAATGACTCTCCCTTTGTTCCGTCCATTTTATGGAAGGCGGAACAACGCCACAACCGCCGAACCTTGCGACAGCGCAGCTATCAGCAAAATGTTGCTTATTTATCACTTTCCTAATCGCCGCCCGCGGGTTACACTTAAGATAACCTATCAGCGCCGGAACTCCTTTTGCTATCGGGGGTCCGGCTTTTTTCATCATCACTTTTTACATAACATTGAACTGACTATGGACTTGGTTCGTCAAAAGGATTAGAGGTGGCCCCGTTGGAATCCGAAGCAAACTTCGAATATTTGAAATACTTGACGGAAACTTCCGATAAGAAGGCGATCGTCTCGGAGCTCATGACCGCCTACGGAAAAGACGTATGGAACTACGCATATAGCATTACGCACAAGCGGGATCAGGCGGACGACATTACGCAGGAAGTGTTTATCAAAGTGTTCCGCAACCTGTACACGTTTCGCAGCGAATCGTCCGTGAAGACGTGGCTGCTCGCCATTACCCGCAACATGGCGCTTGATTACCGCCGTTCGGCGTTTTTGCGCAAAGTCACACTGACCGGCTTCTTGCACACATCGGCCGAGAACGGGAAAAGCGTGGCCGGAGCGGAGACGCAGGTCATGGAGAAGCTCGCCGTGGGCGAAATGTGGAATCTGGTGATGAAGCTGCCCGCAAAGTATCGGGAGGTGCTTATTTTGTACGCGCATTATCAGCTGTCGATGAAAGAAATGGCCGAGGTGCTCGGCGTTAGCGAAGGAACGGTGAAATCGAGGCTTTTTCACGCACGAAGCAAAATTTCGAAGCTGAAGGAGAGTAAGTCCCGTGGATCCGATTGACAAGGAGCTAAAGGAAGGGTTGACCAACGGCCCGTTCGGCCATCAGGACGGGTTTTCGGATAGCTTAAGGAAACGAATCGAGAGGCGGATCGAGGAAAAGGTCAAGCCTCGCCGATCCCGAATGCCCTGGTTTGCGGGGACTTGCGTCGTACTTGCGGCAGCGGCTTGTCTCCTGGTTGGCGATTGGCAAAGTTTGCTGCCTCATCAAGCGATGAATACGGCGGCGGAGACGGCCCAGCCCATCGCAGACATCCAATATTATGCCGACGACCAGCAGGCCGTCCCGCTTCAATCCGCACTGCTCATCGGACTTCGCACGGATCAGCAAAGTCCGCAGATCGGCGAACAGTTCAGCACCTATCGGACGTTATTGATCGCGCCGGAGCAAAATCGCCTGCAGACGATCGCCGAAGGCTCGGGCATTTTAATGCCTTACAAGATGAGTTTTTGGAAAATCGTGAACGAACGCCGCGAATCGGCGCACGAAGAAACCCGTACGCTGTCCGCTTATTTGACCAGCAACAGCAAGACCGCCACCCGCCAGCTCGTAGCCCCGCCGGTGAAACCGCTGACCCAATCGGAGAAGCTGCTGTTCGCCGGGAACCGGTACATGGCCGTGGAGCAAACATTAAACGATCGTTCGACGAAAGAGGCCGCGTCAAAATACGAATATGTGTGGGTGAAAGAACTGGGTCAGATAACAGGACGCGATAAACTGACGATGGCTCCTCTGCGGGAGCCGCACGTAACGCTCCGCAGCATATACGGCGCCGATACCGCCGATCCTGCGATGCGGAAGCTGCAGCCCGCGTTGCCCGTTCAGCCGGGCGAGCCGGCTTCTCGCACAGCCGCAGCGGCGGCTGCGGATACGGCGGGAGAAAGCTGGACGATCACCCGCAAGCAAGGGCAATGGGTGCCGCAAGTGGCGGACTACTCCGCTCAGCCGTCGTCCAAGGAGCACCGCTATGAGCTCAAGGACTTTCCGGCCTCTCTGCCGGAATCCGTTGTGTCGCACGACCGGCTTGTGGCGGGCTGGCAGGAAATCAAGCGTCTGCGCCCAAGTGCAAACGATGCTTTTTCCTCGCCGACGGAAGATATGGTCGCCGTCGTGTCGGAGCGCGACGTTGTCATTTACCCGTATCAGAACCGGCTGATCGCTTCGCCCCTCTTGTCCTTTAATCTGGGACGCAACGAATCGGTTGTGATGGTGCAATGGGCCGTCGGGGACTACGTCGAGCAATGGAAACAGCAGGCCAAAATGTATTTGGACAATGAATAGTTAGGATAACGGCCCGTAAGCGACATGGCTTTCGAACGACGGCTTCACGGGAACAATGAGAATATGCGTCTGTCCCGGCATCAGGGACACTTCACGGCCTTGATCGAAATAGCGGATCGGGTCGTTTTCTTTATCCCGCCTCCATTCGACCTGACGCATCTTTCCTTGCTGAAACACCATCGCGCGTCCCGTTCCGGTTAGCCTCACCTCTTGCCGGCCTTCGCTGTCGAGTACCCGATGGTCGGTCCCCATCACAATCACGTTCGACGCCGTCAACTGCTCGCTGTTGTTCAGATCGATATGCTTAACGCCGTTAATAAATCGCTTGTACAAGCGGGAGGCTGCGTCGAATTCGTAGGATACTTTATAGCTTTTGAGCAAAAAAGTGACGTCCACCTTCTGCGCCTCCGCCGCAGCCGGCGTTTCCGCCCCATACCTCGGCGCCTTGTCCGTTCCGAGCGTTTGCACCGCCTCGTCCCCGTTCGGGATAAAGCGGAATACCGCGGCGTCCGGAACGCTCCGGTTCAGCCCGCGCTTCTCGGCACCCGCCCGAATCTTGTCCAGGTTGGTGTATAGATTATGGGGAGCCTTGCGGAACGACTCCCGCCAAAAGAACGGCCCGGCATTCGTAATTTCGTCCAAGTCGGCGATTTTCTCCCTGTCCAGCTGCGTGTAGGCGTCCGGGCTGCCGCCGGCATGCACCTGAATCGCGCCTAGCCCTTTCCCGAGCTCGATAAAGTACGGACGGATGCTTCGCACCGGACCAATCGGATCCGTGAAGCTTCGGCTCTGGAATACCGCGACGAGCCGCGTGATCTCCCCTTCCGCCAAGCTTTCGTACAGCAAGTCCGCCTGAGACAGCCCGCTTTGCGGACGCGCCGACGGATGGTTATTGACCATCACCATGACGGGGCGGTTATCCGCTTTTTGCGGCAGCTCCATTCCCGTCAGCGGCGCACGGTATACAGGTGCGGACGGCGTGGACGACGCCGCCGGTTCCTGCACGCCGCTGACCGGCTGGACCGGCGCCGACGCCGGGGCTTCGGCTGCAGGATGCCCCGCAGCTCCCTGCTTCACCGGCTGGCAAGCCGCCGCCGTGCACACCAGACCGCTAGCGAGCAGGGCGAGCGTCCCCCGCCTCCGCAGCTTGCGCCACAACTGCTTCCAGCTTTGTCTTCTTCTCATCTGTACCATCACCTCATCCTTGTGCTTCTACTAATCTATATTCTAGCAGCGGCCCAATTAGAAGTCGGATTTCTATCAAATGAAAACGAAAGAGGCATCCTGCGATTTTGGAATGGCAGCATTACAGCACTGCCCTCATAAACCCGATGTTCGGACGCAACAAAAAAATGCCCTATTTACGGGCATCTCTTTGTTGTTGCTCGTTCATCATGTCAACTTACAGCTCGGCAAGCAAACCGCGAATTTGCTGCGCGTATACCTTGAGCAGCTCCTTGGACTCGTATTTGCCGCTGAAATCTTCCACCCCGAGATATCCGTCATACCCGGCCGATTGCAGATCGGTCAGCACCTGCTTCCAATCTACAATCCCTTCGGCGATCGGTTCCCAATAAGAAGTCCATGCCTGCGAACCGTTCGAACGAAGCTCGGATTTCTTGTAGCCCGCATTTTTAATATGCACATGCGCCAAGTAAGGACCGAGCAGCTCAAGGCCCATGCGGAAATTCTCATAGCCTTCGTGAATCATGTTGCCTGGATCAAACAGTACACCGATATGATCCGGATTGTACCGGCTGACCAAACGATGCGCAAGACCGGCGCTCGGCGCGATCGTCATATGGTGCGTCTCGATAAGGCATTTGACGCCGTACTGCTTCGCCATCTCCTCCACGCCTGCCAAATACGTAACCGCACGGTCAAACAGCTCGTTGTAATGCTGCTTCCGGTTATAGCCGGGCACGCCAACGCGGATCATCTTCGCGCCAAGCTTGCTCGCCGCCTTCAAAGCATGCTCCGTCTCATCCAGATCGCAAGCGTTCAAATAAGGCGTCAGGCTGAGCAGCTCCAGCCCGTTGTCCCGGGTGATGCGGACGAACCGTTCCAGCTCGGCGTCGTCCGCTCCCGGATCGATGGAGCACAGATTGTTCCGCCAAAACGACGGCTTCTCGTTTTTCAGTTCTTCGGGAGTTTCCTTATACCGCCATTCGATCCCGTCCAGTCCCGCTTCCTTCGCGGCAACCGCCAGCTCTTCCGGGGTCAAGTCCGGCGTGACAACGCTAAATACGGACAATTTCATAGGGATGATCCTCCGTTCCGGTATGTAAAAATAGGTTGTATCACTCCGATTATAACAGGCCGCGCAGCGTCGCGTCATTAAAATTGTTCACGTGAACATAAAGCCTTATTACTGCCTTTCACCGATCTTGTTCACGATACGAAACGGCTGCAAGACGCTCGGAGCTTCACTAAATTTGCGGCATAGAACTCGCGGCGATAGGCGGGCGCTGAACGAGGCCAGCGGCAAATGCGAACGAACACCTCGTTTACAATTTCAAAAATCTGGAAATACCTGTTTAAAGCGGTATGTATATTTTTTCCATATGACTACCGAATCTTGTCAAGATTGGGTTTGCCAAAATAGGAGACGGCATGAAGCAAACACGCAGAAATATTGTCAGTTCCAGCCCTTTTTCAAGCAATACGCTAAGCTTTAAAAGCCCGTGGATCGTTTTTTGGTGGTCGGCGGCGTTTCCGGGCTTCGGGCATATTCTCGTCAACAGCTATATATGGGGCTTTTTTCTTATGGTGTTCGAGTATACCGCGAATACGTTGTCCAAAATCAATTCCGCCATTTACTTCACGATGACCGGACAGTTTGAAACGGCCAAAGACATCATTGAATGGAGATATTTTTTGGTGTACAGCACGGTTTATGTGTTTGCGATGTGGGACAGCTACCGCCGATGCGTCGATCTGAACAAAGTGTATCAGCTCGCTTATCGCGATTCGCCTGCGATTAAACCTTTTCATTTCACTTCGCTCGAGCTCAACTTTCTGGAGAAAAAGAAGCCGGGTCTGGCGCTAATCTGGTCGTTCTTACTCCCTCCGCTCGGGTATATTTATTTGCAGCGGATTCCAGCCGCGCTATTTTCGTTTATATGGTGGGGGACCATTCTCCACTGCTCACACGTGCTGGAAGGCGTCCATTACACCGCTCTCGGCCAGTTTGCCCAAGCGAAATCGATTCTCGATTTCCAGTGGCTGTTGTACATCCCTTCGATCTACGGTTTTTCATTGTACGACTCTTATACGAAAACCGTAGAGAACAACTTGATATTTGAAATCGAACTGTCCCGGTTTCTGAAGCAAACGTATCAGCAAGGAAGTTTGGACGAGCTGTACGGGAAGGAGAACCAATGCATGTCGTAGCCGCTTTTGAATATTCAACGTCGCTCGAGATGGCGCTGCAAAAACTCGAACAAAAAGGGATTGGAAAAGAAAATATCGTAGCGGTTCCGCTCGACCGGAGAATCGAGGAATCCAAGCTGTTCGATACGATTCACCGGTCGGACGGAAAAAGCTTGCTGGATGTGGCCTGCATTTGGGGCGTGATCTGTATGCTGCTCGGGACGATCTACGGCTTCGTCCTGACATGGGGCCCCATCTTGTGGGGGCTCATTGGTCTGGTGTTCGGACTGCTATTCGGCTTTTGCATCGATTATTTGCATATGAAGCGTGTAAAAAAGCGAAGCAAAATTTACAACGAGAAAGCGACGGAAGTATTCGTCACGGTGAAATGCGCCGATGCGAAGCAATTGCAGCTGGTCGAAGAAATTTTCTGGGAGCATTTTGCTTTGGGCGTCGGGAAAGTGCGGCCGTAACCGCTTAGCCTTGCGGTCCCTACCGTCCCCTATGGGCTCAACGCAGCGGTTACACTTTGACCGTTTCGCCCGTTTTTTCCACGGCATGTCCCCCGAATTCGCTGCGCAGCGCGGCGACAACTTTCCCTGTGAACGTATCGATATCGAGCGAACGGTAGCGCATAATTAACGACATCGCGATGACGGGCGTTGCCGTCTGAAGATCAAGCGCGGTCTCTACCGTCCATTTTCCTTCGCCGGACGAGTGCATTACGCCTTTGATTTCCTCAAGAGTGGCATCCTTGGCGAACGCGCGCTCCGTCAAATCCATCAGCCACGAGCGAATGACCGAACCGTTGTTCCAGACGCGCGCCACCGACTCGTAATGGAAGTCGAATTCGCTTTTCTCCAGTATTTCAAAGCCTTCTCCGATCGAAGCCATCATCCCGTATTCGATGCCGTTATGCACCATCTTCAAGAAATGGCCGCTGCCAGACTTCCCTGCGTACAGATAGCCGTTCTCCACCGCCGTATCCCGGAATAGCGGCTCCGCCACGCGCCAGCCTTCCGGATCGCCGCCGACCATGTAGCAAGCGCCGTGACGGGCACCGGCCGTTCCTCCGGAGGTACCGGCGTCAAGGAAGTGAATGCCTTGTTCCTTCAACCGCTCAGAACGGCGAATCGATTCTTTGTAGTGCGAGTTGCCGCCGTCGATGACAATGTCGCCCTCCGATAAGTGGGGGGCGAGCTCGTCAAGCACCGAATCGACCACGCCATGCGGAACCATGATCCATACCACGCTAGGCTTGTCCAGCGATTGGGCCAGCTGCTGCACGCTGCTTGTCCCTTTCGCGCCGAACGCCGACAGCTCCGCCACCGTCTGAGCGTTCACATCGTAAGCGATAACTTCATGCCGATGATCCAATAAATTTTGGGCCAAATGGAAGCCCATTTTACCAAGACCGATTAAACCAACCTTCATGCGTCGATCTCCTTTCCGTATGTAATTTCGCAAGCTCCCGCTGCTGGCTTACCACCAGGTAAACCCGTCCTGCTCCAGCAAACGGCCCGCTGCTTCCGGTCCGTTCGAGCCCGCCGGATACGAGTACAGTGGGACGAGATTTCGTTCAAATGCCTCCAGCACCGGCTGTACCCATTTCCAAGACTGCTCCACTTCGTTCCAATGCGCGAAGAACGTCGCGTCCCCTTGCAGCGCGTCGGACAAAAGAATTTCATATGCCTCAGGAATATCTTTGCCATTGGCGCAAAAATCGACCATGATCGGTTCGAGCTTGCCTTCCTGCAGCAAATTTTTGCTGTTCAGCCGCAGAACGACGCCGACGTTCGGACTGATCTCGATGATCATCAGGTTCGGATCGCATTGTTCCGTCCCGCATAAATGCATGGCGCCGCGCGGGTTTTTAAATTCAAGCACAATGCGGGTCGACTTCTCTTTCAGCCTCTTGCCGGTCCGGATGTAGAACGGCACGCCTTCCCAAAAAGGATCGTCCAGCCACAGCCGCGCAGCTACGAAAGTATCGGTTTGGGACGATGGCGCCACGCCGGGCTCGTCCGTATAACCGGGAACGGCTTTGCCCTGAACTTCCCCGGCAACGTATTGTCCGCGCACGACGCTGCTGCCGGCCTCTTCCGGGGAGACGCACCTGATCGATTCCACAATTCTTCGTTTTCCGGCCCGTACGTCTCGCTCGGTCATATGCGGCAAATGCATGGCGATCATCATCAGAAGCTGCAGCATATGATTCTGAAACATGTCGCGAATCGCTCCGGACGTATCGTAGTAACCGGCTCTTTCCTCCACGCCGACGATTTCGCTCGCCGTAATTTGCACGTTGGCGATATAATGGTTGTTCCACAGCGCTTGAATGACGGGATTGGCGTATTCCAGCGCCTCCAAATTTTGCACCATCGGCTTGCCAAGATAATGATCGATGCGGTACACTTCGTCTTCCTCGAAAGCTTGGCTTAATTTCTCGTTCAACCGACGGGCCGATTTCAGATCGTGCCCGAACGGCTTTTCGATGATCAGCCGCTTCCAGCCGCTCCCTTTCCCTAACCCGCTCTCTGCGATATGCAGCGCGATCACGTCAAAAAAGTCCGGCGCAACCGACAAATAAAACAACCGGTTCTGCGGGATGTTCTGTTCGCCCTCCCGCTTCTCGACTAGCTCGAGCAGCTTGCGATAATCCGTCCCAACGGACGCGTCGGCCGCACAGTAGCGAAACAACTCGAGAAATGCATCCACCTTGCTGCGGTCATCCGCCGGCCGCCGCGAATAGGCGGTTAGCGATTGCTCCACCTGCTGGCGAAATGCAGCATCGTTCATCTCCCGCCGGCCGCTGCCTACGATCGAAAACCGTTCGGGCGTCTTTCCATCGATATATAAACGATAAAGCGCAGGAAAAATTTTTCTTTTCGCCAAATCGCCCGTCGCTCCAAATAAAACAAACGTCATTGCGTCCATCAGGAAACCCTCCTCTCGTTTCGAAAAACAGCCACAACTATTATTGTTTCGGAGGACGGGATATTTATCCGCATTTTTTTAACTGAACATCCAACAATTTAAGCTTAATGTGCCGTATTGATACTGCTGATGCAGCAATTTGGCCTTCCGGTTGCCGTCGCACGCCCCCATACTGACGAACAGCGGCAGCAAATGTTCTTTTCCGGGAACGGCATCTTTGGCGTAAGGTGCCCTGTTCTCGTAATCGTACAAGCTTTCCAGGTCCCATACCTGGATTTTCTCGTCAAGCCAGCGATCAAATCGAACGGCCCAGCGCTCCACTTTATCGTGATCCCAGTTCATTTTGCGCAAATTACGCACCGTCCCGCCGCTGCCGATGATCAAACAGTTGTTCTTCCTTAGATCGGTTATCGCCTTTCCGATCCGGTAACTGTCCTCGGGCACGGACCTCGGATTAATCGATGCCGCGATGATGGGAATGTCCGCATCCGGGTACATGAGCGACAACACCGTCCACCCGCCGTGATCAAGCCCCCGCCCGTCGTCGGCTTCGCAGCGAATCCCTTCGGCGGCAAGCAATTGCTGCACATCATGCGCGAGAATGATGTCCCCGTGAGCCGGGTACTCGAACGCGAACAGTTCATCGGGTAATCCCCAATCGTCTTTTATCGTCCTAAGCCGCTGAGCGCCGGTCACCTTCTGAACGGGACTCGCCCACTGTGAGCTGAAAAGGACGATGCCGTTCGGCTTTGGAATTCTTGAGCCGAGGTACGCAAGAAATCTCGTAAAAGCATTATGATCCGTAACAAGGTTCGGTACGCCATGCGACACAAAAAACGCGGGAAACATCGTTATGCCACCTCCTTCGTTATATCCGCTCCGCCAACATGGCACAGGGAATGCACACTTCCACGTATTATACGTTCCACAACCGGGGTCAAATGCCTGCCAAACAGAAAAAGCAGCCCCGAAAGGACTGCCCTCTGACATGATATTATAGATGCGGCTGTACCAAAGCTTCCAGATCAGCAAGAGGACGGAAGCCTACGAACGTTCCAACGTCTTTGCCGTCCTTGAACAGCTTCAACGTCGGGATGCTCATTACGCCATATTGCCCTGCCGTCTCCGGATTATCGTCCACGTTGATCTTTGCGATCGTTACCGATTCGCCGAGCTTTTGGCTGAGCTCCTCAAGCACGGGCGCGATCATTTTGCAAGGACCGCACCAGGGGGCCCAGAAGTCCGCGAGGACTACGCCCTCTTTGATCGTTTCTCCAAAATTTGCGTCTTGTACATTTACAATAGCCATGATGCTCCACTCCTTATTTATAGTATGGGTATTAATCGATGTTTACGCGTCTTGTTCCCATGTTCGAAACGCCACGAAGCTTCGGGCTTTGCTGAGAGCCTTTGGACGAAGCGAACGCTGCGATCGCTTGCTCGGCGCGAAGCTGCTCGAACCACGCCCGGTCCCGGGTCATCAAAGCCAGATCGATCAAGCTTTGCAAATCCGCCGGTTCGGTAGGCGCATAGTCCGGGAGGCGTTCAAGCTTCGCCAGACGGCCTTCCACCGTACGCCCGACGGCCTCTTCGCGGTCGCTCTGAGTAACGTATACTTTCGCGATGCCGCCCAGGTCGATCGATTCCACATAGCCTATGAATTTTTCATCTTCCAGCGAATTGCCTGTTACCCAATCCCCTTCAGCGATGCCGTTGCGCTTTACATTCGTCATTTCGTTCACCCTCTCTGTTCAATATGGACAAGAACTGAAACTGAAAACATAACAGTTCGTTTAAAAAAAATCACACTTTGTCTTGCTGCGCTTCCCGAAGGCGCTCAAGCACCTGCTGTATGGTTAGCTTATCAAAGTAGGCAAGCAGTTGCATTTCCGCTTCCGTGAAAATTTGTTCCATTACATCGGCCATGTTGCAAGCAACCATGCAATCTTGTCCCGTATCGCCCGAGCACCAGCCCGGTTTGATCGAACCGATTGATGTGGTCTTGTAAATTTCGGCCAAAGTGACTTCGGCCGGATCGCAGCATAGAATGAATCCTCCGCCGCTGCCTTCCTTGGTTGTGACGTAACCCATCTTGCGCAGGCATCCCATCACTTTACGCACTCGCGCCGGATGGGTGCTTACATTGTGAGCGATCATATCGCTTGTCGCCATATGATCCGGTCGATAAGCCAAAAGCACCAGACTGTGGACGGCAATCGTAAATTCGCTGTTCATCTCTGGTGTCTCCCTTCTTCCGGTTCGCTTACTGTAATTATATGCATTACAGTTGATTTTGTCAACAATAGATGACCATTTAAATATATAACCGAAGCCAAAAAAGAGCCGGTGCCTTTGCAGGACCGACTCCTTTGTAATCCGTTCTTATTGGAAATAAGCATTACGGGCGAATTGTCCTTGCTGCGCCTGACGGCCGGCAATCGACATTTGCGCTACGGTTTGCTCCAATTGGCCGCATACTTGCGCAATATGCTGCATTTGCTGCATAGCTGCCTGATGGCCTTGCAGCGCCGTTTGGATCACTTGAGCCGCCTGACGCTCACGCTGTGCCAATATTTCCAGCTGCTGCGCGTTTTGCTGTTCCTGCTGAAGCATTTGCTGGTACATTTGGCTAGCTTGCTGCGTTTGCTGCATCAACTGTTGTATCGTTTGCTGGCATGCGGCAATTTGCCCGTCGATGTTATTGATCACGAATCGGATCCTCCTCAAGAAAATAAGTTTGGACTTATAAGCCCATCCTATTTTGCTTAAAGCATACTCCCCTTATGCAGCGAAATTACGGTTTCACGTCATACATCTTGAACAGGTCGTCAAGCATCAAGTTAGCCGCCTTGACGCCGCCCGCCGTATTCCATGTCACGTCGTTTACTTTCACCAGCTTGTTGTTTTTAACGGCCTTAATGTTTTTCCAGATCGGGTCATTGAGCCATTCCTGCTCCTGCTTCGTCCCTTTGCCGTCACCGGTTTCATACGTGAAGTAAAATATTTTGTCAGCCGCTTCGAGTTCGGTCAATCGTTCCTTGGAAATATCCTCAAACGATTTTTCATCGCTTTTCGGATCCGAACGCGGGAAGCCGATCTGCTTGAAGATGACGCCCGAGAACATATCCCCGTAGTAGTATCTTGTTTTGCCGCCCATAAACCGTACAACGGCCACTTTCTCCTGCTTGATTTTGTCTCCCGCTTTTTGCTTGAAGTCCTCAATGCGTTTATCGAACGCGGCGATCACTTTCTCGCCTTCCTGCTTTTTGCCTAGCGCTTCGGCATAAAGGTTAAAGTTGTTCTTCCACTCGCCGCGAAGCGTTTCGGAGAACACGGTAGGCGCAATCGCTTTTAATTGATCGTAAATTTTTTCTTGGCGCATCTTGTTGCCGATAATGAGGTCCGGCTTCAGCGAAGCGATCAGCTCCAGATTTGGCTGCGATTCTTCGCCAAGCACTTGAACGCCTTCCAAATCCGCCTTCAAGTGATCAAACCATGGATTGCCGGTAAACGATTTTACGGCGCCAACCGGCTTTACTCCCAAGGAAAGGAGAGCTTCCGTTCCTTCGTTCGTTAGAATAACGACGCGCTTCGGGTTAGACGGGACATCGGACTCTCCCATGGCATGCTTGACTTTATGCGTGCCTTCCGACTTTCCGGCGCTCTGAGCGGCACCTGCCGATGGCGACGGATTGCCCTGGGACGACCCGCAAGCAGTCAGCCAAACGGACAGCAGCATGACGACAGCCAGCAAGGCCGCTCCTTTAATTCGTAACGATCGACCTGATAAAAACATGTTGTATATTCCCCCTATGTATCGTACCGTCTTCAAAACGACAACCGATAGTTTCGCGTGAAGTGATGCCGGGTCAGCCTGAGTGACCGAAACCAACTCCATTGATAATGATTATCATTTACGTTGATAATAGTAAAGGCTTCAGCGCATCTTGTCAACCATTGTTTGAAAATGATTCTCATAGGCTGTACGCCTCACTTATGATGGAAAAAGAGCCGCCCTTTCGGGCCGACTCTTTCAATGCTGTATGTTTTATGAGATTAAGCTTTAACCCCGTAAAATTGAAACAATTCGTCCAGCATCAGGTTCGCCGCTTTGACGCCGCCGGCCGTATTCCAGATCGCATCGTTCACTTTGTACACTTTGTTGTTCTTAACCACTTTCAAGTTTTTCCACAACGGATCGTTCAGCCATTCCTGCTCCTGCTTGGACCCGTTGCCGTCTCCGGTTTCGTAAGTAAAGTAGAACAGCATATCGGCGTCCGCTTCCGGCAAACGTTCCTTATTGATTTCATCGGCGAACGTCTCTTTGCTCGGCGATGCCGGGCGTTTGATCCCGATCTGGTTGAAAATAACCCCGGTAAACGTATCTTGCTTGTAGATACGGGTTTTCCCCGCCATGAACCGAACGACCGATACGGTTTGGTTCAACTTGTCGCCCGCTTTTTGCTTAAAGTCGTCGATCCGCTTGTCGAATGCGGCGATCACTTTCTCGCCTTCCGCTTTTTTGTTAAGCGCATCGGCGTACAGCAAGTAATTCGTCTTCCATTCGCCGCGAAGCGTCTCCGACATGACCGTCGGCGCAATCGCTTTGAGCTGTTCGTATATTTTCTCCTGACGCAGCTTGTTGCCGATGATCAGATCGGGCTTCAGCGAGGCGATTAATTCCAGGTTCGGCTGCGATTCCTCGCCAAGCGGCTGTACGCCTTGCATATCGGCCTTAATATGATCGTACCAAGGGTTACCCGTAAACGACTTCACGGCGCCGACCGGCTTCATGCCCAGAGAGAGAAGCGCCTCGGTCCCTTCATTCGTCAAAATGACGACTTTCTTCGGGCTCGCCGGTACATCCGATTCGCCCATTGCGTGCTTGATTTTGCGTGTCCCTTCGGACTTTCCGGAAGCGGCTCCCGCTGCAGAACCGTTGCTAGGTGATGATGCAGGATTAGAATTGCCTGGCGACGATCCGCAACCTGCCAGCCATACAGACAATGTCAAGATTAAAGCAAGCAAAGCGGGCATCTTCCAACGGAATGATAAAGAGTGCATATTTCCCCAATTCCCCCTATGTATCGTGCAGCCGCGATCGTACGTCAAATCATCATCATACTCGCACGAATCTCACGCCACAATTGATAATGATTATCAATCACACTGCTATCGTAATGGCTCGCACGAATGATGTCAACAATTATTTGATAATGATTCTCAAAATCATTGACACGCGAATTTCGTTACCCTACAATTAGTTTTATACATTATTCTTCAACTAAGTAGCGGAAGCAGGTTTATTTGCATGCAAAGTGTTTTGCAACGCCGCTCCTTCAAATGGACAGGTATAATCGTGGCGCTCTTGCTGCTTCTTATCGCAATGGCGGGCAGCGTCATGCTCGGTGTTACCAACTATTCCTGGCGCACCGTCCTGTCGGCCTACACCGCATTTGACGGATCGAACAGTCATCTTATTATTCAAACTTCGCGCGTCCCCCGCGCATGCATCGCCGCCATCGTCGGCGGGAGTCTTGCGGTCGCCGGCGCTTTGATGCAGGCCATCACGCGAAACCCGCTTGCTTCGCCCAGCATATTCGGCGTCAATGCGGGAGCGGCATTCGCAATCGTACTCATGGTTACTTTTTTCGATATTTCCGGTTTGACGGCGTTCACATGGATCGCGTTTGCGGGAGCGGCGATTAGCGCCGGAGGCGTCTACTTTCTCGGCTCGATCGGCCGGGACGGCCTTACACCGATCAAGATCACGCTCGCCGGTTCGGCGTTAACCGCATTCTTTTCCTCGCTGACGCAAGGTATCTTGCTCGGCAACGGCAAAGCGTTCGACCAGGTGTTGTTTTGGCTCGTCGGCTCGGTTGCCGGACGCACGATGGATATGCTGCTCGCGGTGCTTCCCTATATGGCGACTGCCATTGTCGCAGCGATGTTCCTCTCGCCTCACATTAATATTATGGCGCTCGGGGACGATGTGGCCAAAGGCCTCGGCCAGCGAACGATCCTTATTAAGGCATTGGCTGCCATCGTCATCGTCGCGCTGGCCGGCGGCTCGGTGGCCGTAGCCGGACCTGTCGTCTTCGTCGGCATCATTGTGCCTCACATGGTCCGATTTCTCGTCGGCGGCGACTATCGCTGGATTTTACCTTATTGCGCCGTGCTGGGGGCGCTGCTGCTCGTAAGCGCCGATCTTGGCGCACGATTCATCGCGATGCCCAAGGAAGTACCCGTTGGCGTGACGACGGCGTTGATCGGCGTTCCGTTCTTCGTCTACATCGCGCGCAAAGGGGGACAGCAGAAATGAAACGGAAACAAAGCCGTTACATAACGATCCGCGGTCCCCGGTATTCGTTTCTTCTCAATCGCAAAACGCTGACCGTCGCGTTCCTGCTCGCCATAGCTATGGCAGCTATATTTATCGTCAGCACGGGCATCGGCAGCGTCTTTATTAGCCCGAAGGAAGTCGTCCTTTCCATCATCGGAAAAGGGTCCGATACGAGCGGCCTTATCATTCGATCGCTGCGGCTTCCGCGGGAAGTGGCGGCGATTCTGGTCGGAGCTTCTCTGGCCGTAGCCGGAGCGATTTTGCAAGGGGTCGTGCGTAATCCGCTTGCGTCTCCCGATACGATCGGCATGACCGGAGGAGCGACGCTCGGCGCCGTCTCGTTCTTCTTCTTTTTCTCTGAAAAGGCGAGCATCTCCTGGCTGCCGGTATGCGCCATCATCGGCGCTTTCGCGGCGTCGACCATCGTTTATTTGCTGGCTTGGAAGCAGGGAGGAATCACGCCGCTGCGCCTGGTGCTGATCGGCATCGGGTTCTCGGCTGCCACCAGCTCGCTATCTTATATGATGATGATCTCGGGACCGATCATTCTTGCCAATCAGTCGCTTACGTTTATGACCGGAAGCATCTATGGCGTCTCGTGGGAAAAAGACGTACTGCCGCTGCTTCCATGGGTGCTCATCTTGCTGCCGCTCGTATTTCTCTTAGCCAGACAGCTTGATAATCAGGAGCTCGGCGACGATGTGGCTCGCGGCGTCGGCAGCAGAGTCGAAAAGGAGCGGTGGATTTTGCTGCTTCTCAGTGTCGCCTTGGCCGGTGCGGCGGTCGCGATTGGCGGAGCGATCGGCTTCATCAGCCTGATGGCGCCGCATATGGCGCGCAAGCTGGTCGGCCCCGCTTTCGGCGGGCTGCTGCCTGTCTCGGCGCTGATCGGCGCCATTGTACTGCTGCTAGCCGATCTGGCCGGGCGCGCGCTGATCCCGCCGCTGGATATCCCTGCCGGCGTGTTCACCGCAGCGATCGGCGCGCCGTTCTTTGTCTACTTGCTGTACCGCAGCCGAAATCGAACGTAACCTATGGTCTACAGCCTATCTGAACCGGGGAGGACTTCTACATGAACTTACAATGCGCAGACTGCCACTCGATCCGTTCCAACGGATTATGCCTCCGTTATGGAGAAACGACGATATTTCAAGAGCTGAACCTCTGCATTCCTCAAGGGAAAGTGACCGTATTCATCGGCAGCAACGGCTGCGGCAAGTCGACGCTGCTGCGGTCGCTCGCCCGGCTGCTGAAGCCTCACAGCGGGGAAATCATTTTGGACGGCAGCGATATCTCGTCTCTCTCCACCAAGGATGTTGCACGGCGGCTCGCCATTTTGCCGCAAGGTCCATCGGCTCCGGAAGGCCTCACGGTGCTTCAACTGGTCAAGCAGGGCCGTTACCCTTACCAGAACTGGCTGCAGCAATGGTCCGAGAAAGATGAACGCATGGTGCGCAAAGCGCTTGAGCTTACCCATATGACCGATCTCGCAGAGCGGTCCGTCGATTCACTATCCGGCGGCCAGCGGCAGCGTGCCTGGATCGCCATGACACTGGCGCAGGAGACGCCGACGATTCTTCTCGACGAGCCGACAACGTATCTCGATTTGGCTCATCAAATCGAAGTGCTCGATCTGCTGCACGAGCTGAACGTTCACGAGAACCGCACCATCGTGATGGTGCTTCACGATATTAATCTGGCTTGCCGTTACGCTCATAACATTGTCGCCGTCAAAGACCGGAAAGTGTGGTCCGAAGGCCCGCCGAGCGAAGTCGTAACGGAACAGCTGATCCGCGACGTATTCGATCTGGAATGCCGTGTCATCGAAGATCCGTTGTTCTTTACACCGATGGTCGTGCCTTACGGCAAAGGCAAATCACCGGCGAAAGCGCCTGCCGCTTCTGTCGTAAACACCGCTGCTGCGATTTAGATATCGTACAACGCTGCCTCTTTTTGAATGATCGATTTTCAAACGATATACGAAAGAACCTTCGGTCCCATATACAGCAATGGGGACCAAAGGTTCTTTTTTTGCATTGGATCGTTCTCTCATATGTGCAACACAACGCACTGCACATTTCGTAAGGTCTGGACCATACGATAACTCCGGGCAGGTTCCGAAACACATCGCCGAATCAGTCCTCCTAAGCCGGGCCGCAGTGATCCAGGTAATAAATCGCGCTGTGCAGGGAATGCTAGCTAGCAACGATTGGTGAACAGGAGGCACTCGCTGCTATGAATCGTGTACAAGTTTTCTTCGAACATTACGGGCTTTCCGTTATTCTTGTAATTGGCGCGCTTCTTGCCATATTCTTCGTATATAAAAACTGGGACAAAATCGTGATCAAAGGCAGCGGGCGAAAATGACTCATTGCTGCAAACGAAAACAAGCAGGTAGAGAAGAACGGAATGGTTCTTCCCTGCCCGCTTGTTGTTCGCTGCGATAACGTTGTTTGCCTATTACAACGTTATACAAGCGCTTTTTTGGCGATATCGGTGCGGTAATGCTTTCCTTGAAAACGAATGCGGTCCGCATCCGCATACGCTTTAGCCCGTGCTTCAGCGATGTCTTTGCCGAGCGCGGTAACGCCCAGAACGCGGCCGCCGTTCGTTACGATTGCGCCATCCTTCACGGCCGTACCGGCATGGAAGACGATGGCGTTCTGTACCTGATCGAGCCCCTCGATCGGCAGCCCTCTCGGATAAGAGCCCGGATAGCCTTCGGATGCGAGAATGACGCATACCGCCGCTTCATCGCTCCATTCGATGTTCATTTGATCGAGCCGTCCGTTAATGGCCGCAAGAAAAATATCGAGCAAATCGGTTTTCAGCCGCGGCAGCACGACCTGCGTTTCCGGATCGCCGAAACGGGCGTTGAACTCGATCGTTTTCGGCCCGTTCGGCGTCAGCATCAAGCCGGCGAACAGCACGCCGCGGAACGGCCTTCCTTCCGCTACCATCGCTTTCGCCGTCGGCTTAATGATCGTTTCGATAGATTCCTCGATCACCGATTGCGGAATATGCGGCAGCGGCGTATACGTCCCCATGCCGCCGGTATTCGGACCTTTGTCGCCGTCGAACACAGCCTTGTGATCCTGAGCAGGCACCATCGGACATACCGTCTCTCCATCGACGAAGGAGAGGATCGACATTTCCTGCCCCGTCAAAAATTCCTCAATGACCACCTGATTGCCGGAATCGCCGAAAATCTTCGCCACCATAATATCATGCAGCGCTTCTTCCGCTTCTTTGAGCGTCTGGGCTACGACAACGCCTTTTCCCGCAGCAAGCCCATCCGCTTTAATGACGATCGGCGCCTGCTGCTTGCGCAAATACGCCACAGCCTCGTCATATTGCTCGAATGACTCGTAGGCCGCCGTCGGAATATTGTATTTTCTCAGCAGCTGCTTCGTAAACACTTTGCTGCCCTCGATGATCGCCGCATTTTGGCGAGGGCCGAACACTGTGATGTTTTTGGCCTCCAGATGATCGACAATCCCTTCCGACAACGGATCGTCCGGGCCGATCACGACCAGATCGATCGTATGATCCAGCGCGAACTGTGCGATCTCCTCGAATTGATTCACCTGAATCGGCACACATTCCGCAACCGACGCGATACCGCCGTTACCCGGTGCGCAGTACAACTCCTGTACCTTCGGGCTTTTGCGCAATGCCCAGCAAATCGCATGCTCGCGGCCGCCGCCGCCTACTACCAATATCCGCACGACTTCAGCTCCCCCTAATTCTTGTTTACGACGAGCAGCTCGGCCGCTCCGTCCGCCAGACGAATCGTTTTGACCAGCAGCGCAATTTTATTCTCATCGTTCAGCGCATTCCAGTACGTATCGGCAATTTGCTGCGCATCGTCGAACAGCGGTACGAGCGCCGGCTCGCCTTGAAACGACGGCAGCGGGTTTCCGTCTCCCGCATACGTGTGGATACAATGTCCGAGGCCGGGCAGCGCCTTCTCATACGAATACGTGTGGCGCAGCGTCTGATCCTCGGTGTTGCCGCTCGACTTCAAAATCGAAAGCTTGTACGCAAACTGCTCATCGCGCAGATCGACAATCCCGCTGATGCGCGGCGTGAAGTTTGGTGCGTCCGGCTCATAGGTCCGGGTAGCAAGCGCCGATTCGAACGAACCGCCGGCTTGCAGCGCTTCATGAATCGTGTCGGTTTGATCGCCGTTCGTAACGATATGGGCACCGTTCAAATGCTTGACCGGATAATAAATAATTAAGGACGGGTCCGTCAGCCTGGCCGGGTCTTTCGCTTCCGTTCGCAGGAAGCCGTTCGCTTCCTGAATGAATACCCGGTTACGGCTGTTCTCGCTGCGCCCCATGATCCAATACACTTGAACAAGGCGCGTGCCGTCCGGCGTTAACCCGAGAATAATGCCGCGTCCCGGATATACGTTCTCCCGCAGGCTATTCAAATATTGTTCCGCTTGCGCGGTTCTGGTCGTCGTCACAGGTTGTCTCCCCCTTATATTAGTGATGGAACAAACGCACGCCGGAATACACCATCACCATGCCGTAATCGTTCGCGGCTTGGACGACTTCCTCGTCGCGCATGGAGCTGCCCGCTTGGACAACGTATTTGACGCCGCTGCGGCTGGCGCGGTCCAGGTTGTCCCGGAACGGCAGGAACGCGTCCGAACCGTAGGAAACGCCTTGCAGCTTACCCAGCCATTCGCGCTTTTGCTCCCGCGTCAGCTTGGCCGGCACTTCGTCGAAGCAAGCTTCCCAAGCGGCTTGCTCCACCGGGGTAAGCTCCTCTTCGAGCCACAAATCGATGGCGTTGTTTTGCTCCGCACGGGAGAGGCCTTGGCGGAACTTCATGCTGAGTGCTGCCGGATGCTGGCGAAGGAACCAGCGGTCGGCTTTGTCGCCGGCCAAGCGCGTACAGTGGATGCGCGACTGTTGACCGGCGCCGATGCCGATCGTCTGTCCGTCCAACGTGTAGCAGATCGAGTTCGATTGCGTATATTTCAGCGTCACGAGCGCGATGAGCAGGTCCCTCTTGGCATTCTCCGGAAGCTCCTTGTTCTCGGTCACGATCTTCTCCAGCGCGCTTGCGTCAATAACCGCGTCATTCCGCTCCTGTTGTAAAGTAAGACCGAATAGGGTGCGCGTTTCTACCGGGTCTGCCACATAATCCGGATCGATTTGCAGGATAAGGTATCCGCCGTTCTTTTTCGCTTTCAAAATCTCCAGCGCTTCGTCCGAATAACCCGGTGCCACGACCAGATCGGATACTTCGCGCTTCAACAGCTGCGCCGTCGAAGCGTCGACGATATCGCTAAGCGCTGCGGCGTCGCCGAATGAAGACATGCGGTCGGCGCCTCTCGCCCGTGCGTAGGCGGTCGCAAGCGGCGACAATTCGAGCCCTTCCACGAAGTAAGCTTTCTTCAGCTCCGGCGTCAGCGGCGCTGCAACGGCGGCTCCTGCAGGACTGACATGCTTGAACGATGCGGCTGCCGGCAGTCCGGTTGCGCGGCGCAGCTCGCGTGCGAGCTGAAAGCCGTTCAGCGCATCGAGCAAGTTGATGAAGCCCGGATCGCCGTTCAGCACTTTGATCGGCAGCGGGCCGTCATTCATCAGTTTGGCTTGCTTTTGATGCGGGTTCATGCCGTAACGAAGCTCGAGTACGTTCGTTTGGTTCGCGGTCTGGCTCATTGTACGATCATCCCATCTTTCGTTTTATGATGAGCCGCTTGCTTCAGGTCGATAGCTCCTTCGGCAATGGCTTGAATGACTTGAGGGTACAGCACGTGCTCAATCGGATGTATTTTCTCGCTTAACGATTGCTCCGTATCTTCCGGCTCAATATCGACGGTACGCTGGGCGAGAATCGGCCCGCTGTCGAGCCCGCCGTCCACCAAATGGACAGTGACGCCGGTTACCTTCACTCCGTGTTCGAGCGCCTGACGTACGGCGTGAAGACCGGGAAAGGACGGCAGCAGCGAAGGGTGGATGTTGATCATCCGTCCCCAGTACGCATCCACCAGAACGCTCGTTATAATCCGCATGTAACCGGCAAGCACAACGAGTTCGACACCTTTTTCCTGCAGCATCGATAAAATTTCCTGCTCATACGCTTCGCGGGAAGGATAATCTTTCGGTTTGAACGCATGCACCGGTATGCCGGCATTCAAAGCGCGTTCGACGACTTCCGCTTGCGGCCGGTCGCAAACGAGCAGCTCGATGCGCGCATCGAGCCGTCCTTCCTGCACGGCATTTGCTATCGCCTGGAAGTTGGTCCCGCTACCGGAAGCAAAGACGGCGATACGCAAAGGCTTTGTTCTCATACGACCGCCCCGTTAAAGGTAACGATGCGCTCTCCGGCAGTGATGCGGCCGAGCGTATAGGCTTTCTCACCTTGCCGTTCGAACAGCTCGATCGCCTTCGCCGCATCCGCTTCGGCTACGATGACGACCATTCCGATGCCCATGTTGAACGTCCGGAACATGTCGTTGTTGCTGATCCCGCCTTCGCGCTGCATCAGCTCGAAGATCGGCAGGATCGGCCATGAGCCGTAATTGATGTCCGCATTCACGCCATCCGGAAGCACGCGCGGAATGTTCTCAAGGAATCCGCCGCCCGTAATGTGTGCCATGCCCTTGATCGCTACCTGCTCCAGAACGGCAAGTACCGGCTTCACATACAGCTTTGTCGGCGCGAGCAGCACGTCGCCTAGACGTCCGCCGAGGGCTTCGACTTGATCGTGAAGGCCGTATCCTTTTTCCTCAAGCAGCAGCTTGCGCACAAGCGAGAACCCGTTGCTGTGCACGCCGCTAGAGGCAAGACCGAGCACAACGTTGCCTGGACGAATCGTCGAACCGTCGATGATTTTTTTCTTGTCGACAATGCCGACGGTAAAGCCTGCGATATCGTATTCGCCCTCGCTGTACATGCCCGGCATTTCCGCCGTTTCTCCGCCGATCAGCGCGCAGCCCGATTGCACGCAGCCGTCGCTGATGCCCTTGATAATCGCTTCGATCTTCTCCGGAACGACTTTATCGCAAGCCAGATAGTCGAGGAAGAAAAGCGGCTCCGCACCCTGAACTACAATATCGTTGACGCACATCGCAACGGCGTCGATACCGATCGTGTCGTGTTTATCCATGGCAAAGGCGATTTTCAGCTTTGTGCCGACGCCGTCGGTACCGGAGACGAGCACCGGCTCCTCGTATTTCTCCTTATTCAAGCCAAACAGCGCGCCGAAGCCGCCAAGATCGGTAAGCACTTCGGGACGGAACGTCGTCTTGACGTGTTTTTTCATGCGCTCTACCGCTTCATTGCCGGCCGCGATATCGACTCCGGCTTTTTTATATGCATCGGACACTTGGTTTTTCCTCCCTAAATTTGGTTAGCTGCGCCTGAGCGAGCTCCGGAATTTCGTGCTGTCAGACTTCGGCCGCTCTTGAAAATGAGTTCCAAGGAACTTACCTGGCGGTAAGAACTCATTTTCAAAGGCGGCACGTAAACTGTCCGTCTGACACACGATCCTCCGCATATCGGGCTTCGCTAAAAAGTGACAACGCAAGGATCAACCTGCGTTGGTAAAAGGAAGGCGGTCGCTGTGCGCGGGCCGCCGTAATGATGGTAGCGATGACATTCATCGCTTGCTAATCGTCAAGCTTGCATGTCATATCTGTATAGCGATAATGGCTCGTCCCGTCAAATCAATCGCAGCCGCAGCCGAGTGCCGCTTCGTCCGGAACCGGCGTCGGATAGCGGTTGTCGAAACAGGCGGTGCAATAGCCGCGAGTCGCTTCCGAATTCGTCTGGCCGATGGCGGCGAGCAATCCGTCCTTGCTTAAGAAGTGCAGCGAATCGGCATTGATCGCCTGGCGAATTTCTTCAATCGATTTCACGGAGGCGATCAGTTCCTCGCGGCTTGGCGTATCGATGCCGTAGAAGCACGGGTTCGCGAACGGCGGCGAGCTGATGCGCATGTGCACTTCCTTCGCTCCCGCATCGCGGAGTAGATTGACGATCCGCAGCGACGTCGTGCCGCGTACGATCGAGTCGTCGATAATGACGACGCGTTTGCCGGCCACGATGCTGCGCACGGCGGACAGCTTCATCTTCACGCCCTGCTCGCGCAGCTCCTGGCTCGGCTGAATGAACGTCCGGCCGGTGTAGCGGTTTTTGATCAGCCCGAGCTCGTAAGGGATGCCCGTCTGCTCGGCATAGCCGATAGCCGCCGAAATGCTCGAGTCCGGCACGCCGGTGACGACATCCGCATCCACGAACGATTCCATCGCGAGCTGACGGCCCATCCGTTTGCGCGCGGAGTGGATGTTCACCGCATCGATATCGCTGTCCGGACGCGCGAAGTAAATATACTCCATCGCGCATACGGCGCGCTGCTTGATCGGCGAGAACCGGTCTTCCGTTACGCGTCCGGTTTTCATATCGAGCACAAGCAGTTCGCCCGGCTCGATGTCACGGTAATACTGCGCACCCACCGTATCGAAGGCGCATGATTCCGAAGCGAACAGCCAGGCGGTGCCAAGCCTGCCGGCTACGAACGGGCGCAAGCCGTGCGGATCGCGCGCTACGATCAATTTGTCTTGGGCCATGAACAGGAACGCATAAGCGCCCTCCACCTTGAGCAGCGCTTCCTTGACGGCGAACACGATATCGTCGTGCTTGGAGCGCGCGATCAGATGCGCTACGACCTCCGTGTCGCTCGTCGTCTGGAAGATCGACCCTTGTTTCTCCAAATCCTTCTTAATCTGCGGCGCGTTGGTCAGGTTGCCGTTCGTCGCGATCGCCAGGTCGCCTTCGCGATACTTGAAAACGAGCGGCTGGGCATTGGCCAGCTTGCTTTCACCGGAAGTGGAGTAACGCACATGACCGATTGCCGTAGAACCGGTCATCGGACCGAGAATATCGTTGTCGAACACTTCTTTGACGAGTCCCATGCCCCGGTGATACTTGAATTCTTCGCCGCCTCCGGCAACGCAGATGCCTGCGCTTTCCTGACCGCGATGCTGCAGCGCGTGCAGCCCGTAATACGACATAGAGGCTGCTTCGGCGTGACCGAACACGCCGAATACCCCACACTCCTCGCCCAGCTTGTCGAACAAGCCGTTGTGAGCCGCAACGCCTTCGTTATAGTAATCTCCCGTCCAAAGACGCGGAGTCGCTAGCTTTACTCCTTGTCCGCCGACTTTTATTGCATCAGACATGGAATCGCATCCTTCCAGACCTTTTCTAGCTGTGCAACAGATGCATCAATAGCGGATTGCCCGTTAACCGATATGTTGAGCGTCTCCCCGCCAACCGTTCCGAGTACTTGAACCGGAACGCCTTGCGCGGATACATATTGCTTGAGCGCGTCCGCTTTGTCCGGCGAAGCGCTGAGCAAGATGCGCGATTGGCTTTCGCTGAACAGCGCAACGTCGTTGCGCAAACCGGAGGCAGCGAAATCGACTTTCGCACCGAGACGGCCGCTCATGCAGCTCTCCGCCAGTGCAACGGCGAGACCGCCCTCGGACAAGTCATGCGCCGAAGCGACAAGCCCTTGCTGAATCGCGCCCAAAACCGCGCCAAGCAGCTTTTGCTCGACATCCAGATCGATTTGCGGCGGACGTCCTTCCGTCAATCCGTGCAGCACGTACTGGAATTCGCTGCCGCCGAGCTCCGCTTTCGTGTCGCCGAGCAGCAGGATGATGTCGCCTTCGTTCTTGAAGCTTTGCGTTGTAATGTGATCCGTATCGTGAACGAGACCGACCATACCGACGACCGGCGTCGGATAAATCGCGCCCTTCGCATTTTCGTTGTACAGGCTGACGTTGCCGCCGATGACCGGCGTGTTCAGCTTGCGGCAAGCTTCGGCCATGCCGTCGACCGCTTTTTCCAGCTGCCAAAAAATTTCCGGCTTCTCCGGGCTGCCGAAGTTCAGGTTGTCCGTAATCGCCAGCGGCTCTGCGCCGGTACATACGTTATTGCGTGCAGCCTCGGCTACGGCGATCTTGCCGCCTACTTCCGGATCGAGATAAACGAACCGGCCGTTGCAGTCCGTCGACATGGACAGAGCTTTGCGCGATCCGTGGATCGTCACAACCGCCGAATCCGATCCCGGCCGTACCGCCGTGCTGGTGCGCACCATGTAATCGTATTGGTTATACACCCACTCTTTGCTCGCTACCGTCGGCGAAGCAAGCACCTTCTGCAGCGCATCGTTCAAATCCGCCACTTCCGGATAACGCAGCGTATCCACGTTCGCATTCGCTTCATAGTATGCCGGCACCGTGGACGGCTTATGGTACATCGGGCACTCGTCGACCAGCGCCGTAACCGGCATGTCTCCGACAAGCTCGCCTTTATGGTACAGCTTCAGATTGCCGTCGTCTGTCACTTTGCCGACCTTTGCGCAGTGCAATCCCCAGCGTTCGAAGATTGCCTTCGCCTGCGCCTCATGCTCCGGCTTGACGACGAACAGCATCCGCTCCTGAGACTCCGACAGCATCATTTCGTACGGCGTCATGCCCTCTTCGCGCTGCGGCACTTCATCGAGATACAGCTCCATCCCGTTGCCCGCTTTGCTTGCCATTTCCGAACTGGAACAGGTCAAACCCGCCGCGCCCATATCTTGTATGCCGACGACGATGCCCGAATTGATCAGCTCCAGGCAAGCTTCCAGCACGAGCTTCTCCATGAACGGGTCGCCAACCTGCACGGCCGAACGCTTTGCTTCCGATTCGGCCGTCAAGTCTTCCGACGCGAACGTTGCGCCGTGGATGCCGTCGCGGCCGGTCGCCGGCCCGACATAGAACACTGGGTTGCCCACGCCTTTGGCTACGCCCTTCTGGATTTTATCGTGATCGATCAGGCCCACGCACATCGCATTGACGAGCGGATTGCCTTCGTAGCTTTCATCGAACATCACTTCGCCGCCGACGGTCGGAATGCCGATGCAGTTGCCGTAGCCGGCAATCCCCGATACGACGTGTTCGAACAAATATTTGACCCGGTCGCTTTCCAAGCGGCCGAAACGCAGCGAATTGAGCACGGCCACAGGACGTGCGCCCATGGAGAAAATATCGCGGATGATACCGCCGACCCCTGTTGCCGCGCCTTGGTAAGGCTCGACGGCGGAAGGGTGATTATGGCTTTCGATTTTGAACACGACGGCTTGGTTATCGCCGATATCGACGATGCCCGCGCCTTCCCCTGGGCCCATCAGAACGCGAGGTCCGCTGGTCGGGAACTTGCGCAATACCGCCTTGGAGTTTTTGTACGAGCAGTGCTCCGACCACATGACGCTGAACACGCCGATCTCGACGTAATTCGGCTTCCGTCCCAAAAATCCGCATACCTTCTCGTACTCTTCGTCCGTCACGCCGAATTGCTTGTATATTTTTTGCTCCGCGATTTGTTCCGCCGTTGGTTCCTTAGCCGATAACAGCTGCGCCATGTTTCTCCCTCCAAGTGCTCAGTATCGATGTAAACATCCGTTTGCCGTCCGCCGATCCGAGCAGTTCGCTGACCGCCCGTTCCGGGTGCGGCATCATGCCGAGCACGTTGCCCGCTTTATTGCTTACGCCCGCGATGTCTTCTACGGAACCGTTCGGATTATTGCCCGCTTCGTAGCGGAATACGATTTGACCGTTGGCTTTCATTTCGGTCAGTGTTTCCTCGTCGCAATAGTAGTTGCCTTCTCCGTGAGCGATCGGGACATGAATCAGCTCGCCTTGTTTATATTCCGATGTAAAGGGCGTATTCGCGTTTTCCACTTTAAGCAGCGCCTGATGGCAGCGGAATTTGAGCGAATTGTTGCGCATGAGCGCTCCGGGTAGAAGACCCGCTTCCGTCAAAATTTGAAACCCGTTGCAAATGCCAAGTATATACTTGCCCTCTTCCGCCGCTTTGACAAGCGCGCCCATCACCGGGGCAAAACGCGCAATCGCGCCGCAGCGCAAGTAGTCGCCGTACGAAAAACCGCCGGGAACCAGGATGCAATCGTATTTCGACAAATCGGTTTCCGTATGCCACACGTAATCCACAGGCTGTCCGATCGTATCTTCTACCGCTTTGTAGCAGTCGATGTCACAGTTGGAGCCGGGAAATACCAGTACTGCGAAATTCATTTACGCTCCTCCTTTTCTTGGCCTTACGCCAGCTCGTAACGGTAATCCTCGATCACGGTATTGGCAAGCAGCTTTTCGCACATCGCTTTTACACGCTCTTCCGCTACCGCGCGGTCGTTCGTATCCAGCTCCAATTCCAAATATTTGCCGATCCGCACTTTGCCTACCTCGTCAAACCCCATCGAGTGAAGCGCGCCCTGCACCGCCGTCCCCTGAACATCCAATACGCTTTGCTTAATCGTTACATAAACGGTCGCTTTTAACATCGGAATAATAATCTCCCTTCGGATCCTCAATAAAGTTCGCTGATTGCACTGATTTGCCGCGATCGCCGTTCTCGTATGTTTGGCCGATATCGCGCTTCGTTCCGCCCTCGGTGCCGATCTATGCTGCCACCATCCGCCATTCGTCTCTTCTCTCTTTGTCCGTTCGATTTCCCCTGTTACCTTATCTATCTTTACCGCTGCGCTGCGGCAGGCAGCCGCTTCATCCCCGCAGCCTTAAAAACCGTGCCTATCCGTTCACCAATCGGTTATAAATATCGCGGTAGCGCCGCGACGTTTCTTCCACCACTCCCGCCGGCAGCGGGTCGGGCTCGCTGTTTTTGTCCCAGTCCGTTCCCGACAAATATGCTCTCACCGGCTCTTTGTCCATGCTGTCAATCTCGATGTCGAGCGCGTATTTTTCCTTAGCCCAGAAGCGCGACGAATCCGGCGTAAAAATTTCGTCAATCAGGATGATCTCGCCGTCGATAAGTCCGAACTCGAATTTCGTATCCGCCAAAATGATGCCCCGCTGCTCGCAAAACGCTCTTGCGAACTCGTACAGATGAATGCTCTTCTCCTGCAGCTGCTCCGTCAGTTCCGCGCCGACCAGCTCTTTCATCCGTTCAATCGAAATATCTTCGTCATGCCCTACGTCGTTTTTAGCTGCGGGTGTAAACAGCGGCTTCTCCAGGCGGTCATTTTTGCGCAAACCTTCAGGCAGCTTGTGTCCGTTCACTTCGCCGGTCTTCTGATACTGCCGCCAGCCGCCGCCGGTAATGTAGCCGCGCACCACGCACTCGATATCGATTCGCTTCGCTTTTTTTGTAACCATGAAGCGGTTTTTCATGACCTCGCGGTCCGTGATCAAATCGCCGAGCCGTTCCACGTCGGTATGTACGACATGGTTCGGTTGGACCGCCGCCGTTTGCTCGAACCAGAACGCGCTCAAGCTGTTCAGCACGTTGCCCTTGTCCGGCACCGCCGGGCTAAGCACCCAGTCGAATGCCGAGATGCGGTCGGTTACCGCAATGAGAAAATGCTCGCCCAGATCGTATAGCTCCCGCACTTTGCCTTTGTACAGCAGCGGCGCCTTTACGTACGGCTCCGCGCTTGATATGGCTTTCGGTTTAGTTTCCCCGTTCATCCTTCAGCCGTCCTTCCGTTTAGATTAGCTCAAGCCGAGCCGTTTAAATATCGTATCGACATGCTTCAAATGCCAGCTTGGATTAAAAGCATCCTCGATCTCTTCAAGCGACAAGTATTCGCGGATCGCCGGCGTATTTTCCACAATCTCGCGGAACGAACGCTGCTCCTCCCACGCCTGCATCGCTCTAGGCTGAACCGTGTCGTAGGCTTGTTCGCGGCTGAAGCCTTTGTCGATCAGCTTCGTCATGACGCGGCCGGAGAACGGTACGCCATACGTGCTTTGCATGTTGCGCTTCATGTTTTCCGGGAACACCGTCAAGTTTTTCACGATATTGCCGAGACGGTTCAGCATGTAGTTGAGCAAAATCGTCGCATCCGGCAAAATGATCCGCTCCACCGAGGAGTGCGAGATGTCGCGCTCATGCCAGAGCGTGACGTTCTCGTACGCGGAAACCATATGGCCGCGAATGACGCGAGCCAGACCCGAAATGCTTTCGCAGCCGATCGGATTGCGCTTATGTGGCATCGCCGACGAGCCTTTCTGGCCTTTGGCGAACGGCTCCTCCACTTCGCGGAACTCGCTCTTTTGCAGCCCGCGAATTTCGGTCGCGAACTTGTCGAGCGAGGTTGCGATCAAGGCGAGCGTTGCCATATACTCGGCGTGGCGGTCGCGCTGCAGCGTCTGGGTCGAGATCGGTGCAGGCTTCGTGCCGAGCTTGCCGCACACATACTCTTCCACGAACGGATCGATATTGGCATACGTGCCGACGGCGCCGGAAATTTTGCCGAACTGCACGCCGTCCGCCGCGAAGCGGAAACGCTCCAGATTGCGCTTCATTTCTTCATACCACAGCGCCATCTTCAAGCCGAACGTCGTCGGTTCCGCATGCACGCCGTGCGTCCGTCCCATCATCGGCGTATCTTTATACGCGATCGCTTTGTTCCGGACGATTTCGATAAAGTTGAGCAAATCGCGCTCCAATATTTCGTTCGCTTGCTTCAGCAAGTACCCGAGCGCCGTATCGACGACGTCCGTCGATGTCAAGCCGTAATGTACCCACTTTCGTTCCGGACCTACCGTTTCCGAGACGGCACGGGTGAAGGCGATCACATCGTGACGGGTCTCCTGCTCGATTTCGTAAATGCGGTCAATGTTGAATCCAGCGTTCTTCCGTAATTCCACTACGTCTTCCTTCGGAATGACGCCAAGCTCCGCCCAAGCTTCGCAGGACAATATTTCCACTTCGAGCCAAGCCTTGAATTTATTTTCTTCCGTCCAAATGCGTCCCATTTCGGGTCTTGTGTAACGATCAATCATGGTTTCCCCATCCTCCGTTATTTTCCGTTAAAGTCATTCGTGTTTAGCGTCCCATATAGTAGAAGCCTCTATCCAACGAAGCGCCTGCTCCGGCGAATTCGACAGCAGATTGACATGCCCCATCTTGCGGCCTTTCTTCGCCTCCTGCTTGCCGTACAGATGCACCTTCGCCGTAACGCCTGGCACCTGTTCCGACTCGGGCCGAACGATCCAGTCCAACAGCGGCTGCACATGCTCGCCGAGCACATTGACCATCACGACCGGCGTCAGCAACCCGGGATCGCCGAGCGGCAAATTGCAAATCGCGCGCACATGTTGCTCGAACTGCGAAGTGCGGCACGCTTCCATCGTGTAGTGGCCGGAATTATGCGGCCGCGGTGCAAGCTCGTTGACATATAACTCGCCGTCCGCCGTAAGGAACATCTCCACCGCAATGAGACCGATCACATCCAGCGCCTTCGCAATGCGCAGCGCCATCGTCTCCGCTTCGCGAAGCACTTCGTCCGCGGCACGTGCAGGGACGATCGATAAGTGCAAAATATTGTTTACGTGCACATTTTCCGCAACAGGAAAAGCTTTCGCCTCCCCTTGCGGGCTGCGCGCCGCAATGACCGATATTTCCTTGGCGAAGCGGATGAACTGCTCCAGCACAAGCTCCGTTCCCGCCTTGCTGAGCTCCGCGTATGCCGCTTCGATTTCTTCCTGCGACCGGATGACCCATTGTCCTTTGCCGTCGTAGCCGCCGGTCGCCGTCTTCAGCACGCAGGGCGTGCCGAAACGCTGCACCGCTTGACGCAGCTCTTCCACGCTGCCAATCTCCGCATACGGCGCAACCTTGACGCCCGCGGCTTCGATCGCCCGCTTCTCGCGCAGCCGGTGCTGCGTCGTGTAGAGCAGGCGGCTTCCTTGCGGCACATAAGATTCTGCCATCAGCAGTGACGTCACGCCTGCGTCCACATTCTCGAATTCGTATGTGATGACATCCGCCTGCTCCGCCAGCTGACGCGCGGCTGCTACGTCATGATATGCCGCGACGATTTGCCGGTCCGCCACTTGGCCGCAAGGCGCATCCGGCGTCGGATCGAGCGTGACGAAGCGGTAGCCCATGGCCCGTCCGGCCAGTGCCAGCATTCGACCGAGCTGTCCTCCGCCAAGCACGCCGATCGTTGCGCCCGGAGCAATCACTTTGCCGGGGTCGTACGCCTTGCCTTCTGCCGCCGCTGTCATTCGAGCACGCTCTTTTCCATCACGGTTTGCGCAATCCGCTCGCGGCGCGCCGCAACTTTCCGCTGAAGCTCTTCGTCAAAAGCACCGAGCAGCTGCGCAGCGAGCAGACCTGCGTTCGTTGCACCGGCATGCCCGATCGCTACCGTCGCAACCGGAATGCCGCCAGGCATCTGTACGATCGAGAGCAAGGAATCGAGTCCGTTCAAGGTAGACGTTTTCACCGGCACGCCGATCACCGGCAGCACCGTCTTGGAGGCGACCATCCCCGGCAAATGCGCCGCGCCTCCGGCGCCCGCGATGATAACCTTTAACCCCCGTTCCACCGCTGAAGCCGCATATTCGAACATTAAATCCGGGGTACGGTGCGCGGAAACGACTTTCTTCTCATACGGAACGCCTAATTCCTCGAGCACGTCACAGGCGTGCTTCATCGTTTCCCAGTCGGACTGACTTCCCATGATGACGCCAACAAGTACGGACACTGGCTGAACCTCCGATATTATAGATTAAATTAGCAACATACACTGCAATGCACATAGCGCTTTTGATCGGTGAAGATCCATTCGTGTTTAAGTTAAGCTTCTGATGTATAAAAAAACGTCCGGCTGATAGGGCGCATACCGATGCGTTCTATCCACTGGACGACAAATAGCCCGAAGCGCAAGCTAAGGCCGGGCACAAACATGCCGACCTTCCTTATCGTTCGTTCACTCGTAGTCCAAAAATTTATGGTTTTTGGGTAGAAACTTTCGGGCCATATTCCCGACTTTATACGAGATTATTCGACTTTATTCTCCAAAAATTCGTTTGTTCCATCTTGTTATTACCCTCTCAGTTTAACAGCCTTTAACAGCGCATGTCAACTATAAAAGACGAACATTAAATAAATTCAAACAAAAAATAGTTCGCATTTATTGAATGATCTTCAGCGATATGCCGTTTAAGTTTGCGAATTCGCTTTCATTTTTATCAAATCCTGCAATGTGCTATGGATTTCGGCCGAACTCAATCCGCCTGCCGATATTTTCCCTTCATCTAATTGAAGCCATTGCTCGCACATTCGAATCCCTTCATCGATCGCCTTAAGTCTCCGCTCCCATTGTCCGGATTTCTCCAGCTCGTCCAACCATTGAAACAACACGTCTTCCGCATCGGCCAGCTTGCCCGCCTCATTGCAATAAGGAATCAGCTTTTCCAATAGCTCGGCGCTTTTGGGAGCACGCCCGGCCATGTCCAGCGCATGGTTCAAACGCTCGTCGAATTCATTCTTCAGCTCGGACCGGGCATCCAGTTCCATCGCCGTCAGCAGCATTTCAACGCATTTGAGTGCCGTCTGCCGGGCCGCGGTCTCGTTACCCGCCTCTTTCCATACGGACGCTTCCGCATGAAGCAGATCGCCCGCCGCCAGCACTTTCCCTTGATCAATCCCGCCGTCCTGAGAAAACATGGCGAGCAAATCTTTCACCGACAGCGCTCCGATCAGCTTCGAATTCATACCGAGCAGTTGTTTCATCGCTTGATTCAACAGCGCCATCGCCTCTTCAAATTGCGCGTTTCTTCTGGCCGCGGCCACTTTATATACCGCAACGGCTGCCTTCTCAATCAGTCCCAAAATATAGTCTCGTCTATACATTGTGCTTCTCCTCCCCTGCCCTGACGGTCATAAACTTCTACTCTTGCACGAATTTATTTTCATTGTACCCCATTTCTGCCCGGGAGGAAAAAGGGGGCTTCCATTAATCGGAAATGACTGGATAATTTTATGCATTGAACCGGTACGTACGCTATGGTAAATTACTAAAAGCCGAATCGCGCATTTTTTTGCCGTGCGCGTACGGGGGATGAAACACATGGGGTGAATGCATTTCGGCATCGTCACGATTTAAGGCGACGGCTGCAATACTAGGGAGCATCCTCTTCCCGAACCCGACAACTAACCTCGGAGGCATTCATAGGAGGGAAATGAATGCAATTGAATATTAAGGGCATGTTCCTCGCATGTTTGTTCGCCTTGCCTGCCGTTTTGCCGGTATGCCAAAAAGCGGAAGCGGCCGAGCCTCAACGCTTGGCGGAAGACGTGAAGGTGCAAGTCAACGACAGTCTGGTCCATTTTCCGGACGCACAGCCTTTCCTGGATGAGAATCATAAGTTGCGGGTGCCTGCCCGCGTCGTCGCAGACAAGCTTGGAGTTCAAGTACAATGGGAACCGGCGGGCTCGCAAATAAAAGTCACTTTGGCGAATGGAAAAAAGAGCATTTCGCTTACGACGGGCGATAACCATATTTCGGTCGACGGCAAATCAACCGAAATCGCAACACCAGCAGAACTGATCGACGGGAAAGTCTATGTTCCTTTCCGGCTGCTCTCCGATACGTTCGGGTATAACAGCCAGTGGGACAACTCGAACCGTATCGCCATTTTGGGTACGGACGGTAAATATTATGCTCCGGCATGGTACAAGCCAAAAGAACAGCCAGCCGCCGTTTCGACATTGAGCAGCAGTGCGATCCCTTCGTACAGCAAACTCATCGAAGCGAAAGCAACGGCGTATACGGCTTCTCCGAGCGAGAATGGCGGCAACGGCCCAGTCGATTATATGGGAAATCCATTGCAGCTCGGAACGATCGCCGTCGACCCGAACGTGATCCCGCTCGGCACGAAAGTATATATCGAGGGCTATAATTACGACGGCTTGCCGTCCGGTGGCTTGTACGCTACGGCCAGTGATATCGGCGGTGCCATTAAAGGCAATAAAATTGATATTTTCTTGCCCGAAAGCCGCTCAAAAGCAAGGATGTTCGGCGTACAGCAAGTTAAAATTTACGTATTAGGTTCCTAACTACATCTCTACAGCAGTCTGGACTCATCCAATGGCAAAAACAGTCGTCCTCTTTAGGGCGGCTGTTTTTTTTTGCATGCCGCCGCTTCCGAATACTTTTCATCCGTTGGCCCACCCTAACTAAGGTACTTTAGATGCCGAGGTGAAGCCCGTTGACGAAAACAAAAACCGTAGTAACGCTCCTGCTCATTGTTTCGCTGATGATTCCGATTACGACTACCGCGGCGCCTCCGCTCGGCAGCGAGGTTGTATGGAACGTGCAGACGGACCAGAAGCTTATCGCCTTAACGTTTGATGATGGTCCTAATCCGGTATATACCCCGCAAATACTGGATTTACTTCATCAGTATCAGGCTAAGGCGACTTTTTTCGTGCTCGGCAAACGCGTGAAAATGTATCCGGCCATTGCGATCCGTGAAGTAAATGAAGGCCATGAGATTGCCAATCATACGTTTGACCATCATTTTCTGAAAAACTACCCTCCCGAACGAATCGTCGAGGAAATTCGGCAAACCCAGGAAGTCATCTTCGATATTACCGAGCAAATGCCGAGCGTCTTTCGGCCCCCAGGCGGATTTTACAACGATGCGCTGCTCCAATCCATGAAGGAGGACAAGCTGACGGTCGTCATGTGGTCCTGGTATCAGGATACGAAAGACTGGAAGAAGCCTGGCGCCGACAAAATCGTTCAAACGGTGCTAAACAATGTTCACAACGGTGACATCATTTTGTTCCACGATCTTGAAGGAGATTGTAGCCAAACCGTAGAGGCGCTCAAACGCATCCTGCCGGAGCTTCAGCAGCGCGGCTACCGCTTTCTTACCGTATCTGATCTCATCGCTAAGACGCGAAAATGAGCATTTTCAGCGCTCTTGCCCCGGCGGCAAGAGCTTATTCCATAAACCCGACCTCATTGCAAAGCTCTACCAATATATAAACGCAGTACAACTGTTGGCGGTTGCACCAATGAATGCTTGATAGTGCGCCTTCGATCTCTTTTTTTGCTTTATTAATGCTACGATGCTCAACTGCCTGTAAGATTTCCTTCATTTTTTGTATTTTGCATAAAATAAACCGTTTTCCGGATCGCGCTCTGGCCATAGCAGTCCTTCTTCTTCCCAATGCCGGATTGCCGAAGAAGCGCAGCCATGTTTTCGTTATACACGGGAATGGCTCCGGCTGCGAAATTCAACTATAATATCTTCATAATAAGGAGGTATTGCCGTGGTTCTTGCTGAAAAAGACCCTTTCATCCGAAGCTTCGCTCTGCTGCGGGAAAAGGTCCCGTCGTTTGCGCAATATCCGTTCAATCTCCCAGCACTGGGAGAACTGCACAATCTTACGCTTCATCCGAAAGTCACTTATATCGTGGGTGAGAACGGCATGGGGAAATCTACGCTGTTGGAAGCGCTGGCCGTTGCCTGGGGCTTCAATCCGGAAGGCGGAACCATGAATTTCAACTTCTCCACGCAGGAGTCGCACTCTACGCTGCATCAATATATTCGGATCGTGCGCGGTATTAATAAGCCGCGTGACGGTTTCTTTTTCCGAGCCGAAACGTACTATAACCTTGCCACCAATATTGATCAAATGGATCGGGAGCCTGGATCGGGAGGGAAGATCATCGATTCTTACGGAGGCAAGTCGCTGCATGAGCAGTCGCATGGAGAATCGTTCTTTTCCGCATTTATGCATCGATTCGGCGGCAACGGACTTTACATCCTGGATGAGCCGGAAGCGGCGCTCTCACCTTTCAAACAACTGTCTATGCTCTCCCGTATCCATACCTTGGTGAATAAAAACTCGCAATTCATTATTTCGACCCATTCTCCCATATTGATGGCTTATCCTGATTCCGCTTTATATCAGCTTACCGCCGATGGCATTCAACACACCCGGTTAGATGAAACGGACCATTATATCATTACGAAGCAATTTCTGAACAATCGGGAGCGGATGCTGAGGGAGCTTTTTCTTGATGAATAAAAAAAGAGCAGAATTGTTCCGCTCTTTCTCTCCCGTAATGATGTTTAGATGGGCTGGCCGTTCTTTTTATTATCGAAACGGCGATCCCGGTTATCGATCGCGCCCGGATTCGGCGAAACCGGCGGATCAATTTGTACAGGCATACTTGTCGTACGTGTCTTGTGCAGATCCGTCGCTCCGCTAGCATGCGTACCCAGCTGGCCAAGCTCCTCATTCGGACTGTTCTTTTGGGTTTCATTCATAACAGGCTTCACCTCCGTGGATGAGTTACGCCTTAGTTTACGGCTTTCGAACAACTTTCATTCAGGTGCCTCTTTTATCTCCAAGTATCGGATTTCGACGAATAACGTTTGGGAGCCAATGATTGCTGCTGACACAGCCAAATGCAACATAAAAAGAGCCCCATCGGATTTCTCCAATGAGGCTCTTCTTGTTGCTTGGCGACGTTCTACTCTCCCAGGACCCTGCGGTCCAAGTACCATCGACGCTGGAAGGCTTAACGTTCGTGTTCGGGATGGGTACGCGTGGTTCCCTTCCGCCATCATCACCAAACGGTTGATGTTTCTGCCAGGAAACATCTATTACTTTTATTCAAGGTCGCTTGTACCCTGAAAACTGGATCGAAACGAGGCTCCGATTTATCTTTTATCGTTCCGTTGTGCTTCGCACAAAGGTCACTTCAAAAAGATAAATCTTCGCTGCAACAAAATGCTTAATGCTGAATCTTTTAGCTAATGCTTCCGAAGCTAGCTTTTCTTCGAAAAGCGCTTAGGATAAGCCCTCGACCGATTAGTATTCGTCAGCTGCACGCGTTACCGCGCTTCCACCCCGAACCTATCTACCTCGTCGTCTACAAGGGGTCTTACGAATTGGGAAATCTCATCTTGAGGGGGG